>JBDRUT010000005.1:0-97757 GCA_039801465.1 Caldifarciminota bacterium | reverse complement strand
AGTAAATACCATTGGTGTGCCTGGTTGGACACAACTGGAATCAATGCCCACCAATGTTTCTGGCAAATATGTCAAAGATGGTGGCGCACTCACTGCTGCAACTGAAGGCAAAACAATGGCACTCTTCGCATTCCGCGGTAACAAATCCAAAGAATTCAAAAAATATACGATGGGTAATCCTGGTATTTGGACTGATATGGAAACAATTCCCTTCGGCTTCAAATATAAGCCCGGACCTCCACCAGTAGTTGACTCTGTCAAATACAATAAGAAATTCCCCGGCAAAGGCGCAGCATTATGTTTTGATGGCGACCACACAATCTATGCGACCAAAGGCAATGGCACATTTGAACTCTGGAAATATGACCTGACTGATGGCCACTGGTACTTTGAGTCTTGGATTCCTTCAACCAAAGGTGCCAAAGGCGGTACTTCACTATTCTTCAAGGATGGTCTACTCTATGTTTTACTCGGCGGACAGAAAATCGGAAATAATAACTTCTTTATTTATAACCCGGAAACTAAATATTGGACAACGCTACCAAGTGCTCCAACAACACCTGATAACAAACCTTATAAAGATGGTAGTTGTATCGTCGCACTCGGCGATAATATCTATGTCTTAAAAGGTGGTGGAAAGCATAACTATTTTAGCGCATTTGATGGTACAACTTGGCACGAAAAAGAAACGATTCCTCTCAATCATCCGATGATGGGAAATAAGAAGACTAAAGTCAAAGATGGCGGCGCAATGACAACCGATGGGTCAGTGATTTACGCAATCAAAGGTGGTGGTTCCCACGAATTCTGGCAATATTCATCCAGCGAAAAAGGAATTTGGTCTGCAATTGAAACAATTCCTCGGCTTCCGCCTCTCCAAAAGAAATCTGTACCCAAAACTGGTGCTGCATTGGCTTATGCTAATGGTCGTGTCTACTTACTCAAAGGTAATAAGACACCTGAATTCTGGCAATATGGTCCACACAAAGCATTGACAACAGCGGAAATTAAACCGCCTACTAACTCTGCAGTTATGACGGAAAATTCAATCACCAATCTCAACTTCAACTTCAGTGTCAATCCAAATCCATTCAATAAGTTCACGACAATCCGCTACACAGTGCCTGTTTCCGGTAAAGTCACAATTAAACTCTACAACTCAACTGGTCGGTTGATTGAAACCTTAACTGACGAATATCTCACTGCTGGCACTTATACCACCAGACTGACTGCGAAGTCACTTGCAAGTGGCATTTACTTCTTGAAGTATGAAGATGCGAAGAACTCCAGTGAAGTCAAGCTCATTGTCCAATAATGTAGAATTTGTCTGACATCAGAAGGTGTCAGACCCAGACCAGGGGAGCGAAATTCGCTCCCCTGTTTTTTAGGTCACGGGCTAACCTTTTCAAGCAGGGCTAGGGTGGGGCTAGCCCTATGCTAGCCCAATCCCAGCATAATGCATACAATATCTTACCTGATACTCCGCATACCAGGTCGCATACTGGTTAGCCTTAATCTTCTATTGTTAAAATAACGGACTGCACAAATTTTTATAAATTAATCTAATTTCTTAAATCTTTACAATTTATGGTTATGAACTTATTAATAGAAATGTATCTAAATTAGTTGGAAGATGAGTCTGATATTAAATTAAAGAGAAATTTTGTATGAATATGTGAATCTATTGATTTTTCTGAAAATTAAACAATCACATGACAATTTTTAATATAACAGAACTTAGCTAAATACTGGAAAATGTCTCAAGAACAAAAATATGCTACTGAAATGATATCCAAATTTTACTTGCTGACGACAAATTTTTTAGAAATTGTTTGATTGGGTAATTTTAGCATCACAAAATAAATGCCTGAATGTTTCGGATAATAGATGAAATTATGTTTGCCTTTCAGAAGTCGATTATTATAAAGTTCTTGTTCTGCTTGACCGATCTTATTATATATTATTAATTTAACCTTCTCATCTTGCTCAAGCGCAAAACTAATATTTAATAACGAACGTCCAGGATTGGGATTAATTAATAATTTGATATCCTGATTGGGCATTTCAGATTGAACAATTCCCGAACCTTGATTTTTTACTCTTACTAACATACTTTCGGTTTTAGCATTTTCATAAACATCATAAGCAGTAACTTTTACCCAATAAGCACCGTCAGAAAAATTTGCTGTATGCCAACAGGCAATTGAATCTTCTGGTTCTAAAATTGTGTCACCATTAGTATTGGTCACAATAAAATAATAATCTCGGTAATCGTAGTCGCCGCGACTCTGGCAAACGCTGTCTTGTTTATAAACCACGCGAATATTATTTTGTGAAATTCTTCCAGAAAATTGGACAAAATGAGTTGTCGGCACTGAATCCTGATTACCGCGAATTGCATATTCAATCCGATAAGGGGCTAATTTGTCCCAAATAGTATTACCTGTGCTTTTGCCAATTCGGTCATAGATTTTGGCAATAATATCAACATCACCATATAGACTATCGGAATTAAGATAGATACTTTTATTATTCTGACAAAAAGCAAATCTTTTATTACCCAAAGCATTCTCAAAAACTGGTGCAACTGTGTCTGTGTTGGGTGATAATAGGCATAAAGGATTTCGGACAAATGCCCAGTCAGCAACCGTCCAAATACTACCATGGTCTTTGATGCGCGCAAAATGAAGATGGTCAAAGCCAGTTACTGGCCAGGGAACTAAATAACCGATTAAATCACCAGGGAGAACTTCATCGCCGACATTCTTATGATATCGCGATGAGTCAATATGGGCATAAAGCCAGGCTTCGCAAGAATCCGTATACGAAAGATTAGAATCAGCAATGGCTAATCGCCAATACAAATTACCACCTAATGTTAACCAAGCCTTTACCCAACCATGACTAACTGCATAAACCGGTGCACCTTGTTGATTGGGTGTGATAATATCAATACCAGTATGAAAATATGGACCAGTAGAACCGTAATCTTGGAAATTACACCAGTTATTACCTAATGGATGAACTGAATCCACTGGACTAATTGGCCAAGGAACAGCACGAGCAAAATTGAATATTAATAATGACAGAAAATAAATATAATTTATTGGTTTTGGGAAAGAGAAGTTAATTTTAAGAAGCATGCACTTAGTGATGCAGTTGTTAATGCGATTTTACTTCGTTTTTTTATCTTAGCCAATCAATTTGCAGTCCCTTTCAGAATCATTTTCTGAAAGGATGGAGAGTGTCCGCAATACTAATTGGTTAAATATACTTTTTAATATAGGTGCGTTCAGCAATTCTGTTTAAATATTCTTCCAGTTTTTGTCTAAGTCTTTCATCAAAAAGATAATTTCTGATTTGGTCTTGCATTTCTTCTAAACTCATAATTTGCTCTTCTTCTTTATTAAGGACTTTTATCAGATGATAGCCATATTCTGACAACACTGGTTCAGAAACATCGCCGATTTTTAACTTTACAACCGCACTCCGATATGGTTCTTGTAATCCGGACAAAAGAAATTCACCTAAATAGCCACTGCTATCTTTTGTCATTGGATCGTCCGAATAGATTTTTGCTAACGAATCAAAACTAACACCTTTCATTGCTAAGGCGCGTACTTTTTCGGCTAATTTTTTGGTTTGTAAGGAATCATTTCTTGATAAAGTAATTGCGACTAAGATATGTCTCAATTCAACCTTATCGCCTCTTCGGCTGATACACTTAAATATTTCATAGCCATGTCGAGTGCGCGCAGGAATTGAGATTTCGTTTGGTTTTAAATTTTTTACTACTGCTTGAATTTCTGGTTGTAAATTCTCAATTGTCAAAGTTCCTAAATAGCCACCGCGGTTTTTTGTTGTTTTGTCATCGGAAAAACTCTGGGCAACTTCCTCAAAATCTCCACCCCGAAGTAGAATATCATAGATTTCACTAACTCGGTTCTGTAAGGCTTGTTCAGCGGATGGAGAAGGTTTTATCATAAATAGAATATGCGCCAGTTCAATTTTGCCTGGTTTCCGAGCAATTGAATCTTGATATTGATGATAAAAACTCTGAACTTCAGTTGGAGTTATATTGATATTAGTTAACCCTTTTTTGGCTAATAATCGTTGACTCAAAAATCGTTTTCTAATATCCTCCCGATACCTTTCCCGTAATTTTCGTTCGGTAATTCCTTCGCGTTCTAACGCTTCTTGAAATGCGATTTCGCTATCAAATCTCTGTTTTAAGATTTGGAGATTGCGTTCGACTTCTTCATCAATCTCTTGGCGAGACACTTCCACACTCTCTCGTTTGGCTTCTTCTAATAGCAATCGACTTTTAATCAACTCATCTAAAACTTGATAGGCTAATTGCGAATCATTCTCAGTTGTCGGCGTCATCAACTTCATAAATTCAACTGCTTCATAGACTTCGCTGGCTAAAATTATTTCATCGCCAACCACGGCAACTATTCTATCCGCTGACCGATGCGGTCTTGATTTTATTAAATTGGAATCCGTTTCGGAAGTTTTTGCCAACAAACATTGATTTCCGCTAATGAATAAAATCGCTAAACAAATTGCAATTCGCAGCATCTTATACCTTGAACTGTTGGCTAAATTTAGGATTTGAATCCAAGTAAGTAATGGTTCATCTTAATAAGACATCAGTATTTTGGGTAATTTTCGTTCGTGCCTTTAAATCATTAAGTAAAGCTTCGAGCATCTCTCGGCTCTTCTTATATTGGAGAATTGAGTTGATATAGTCTTCAACTTCGGCTAATGAGATATCTTTTTTTACTTTTTTCTTATCAATCAATTTAACAATCTGATAGCCTTCTTGGGATTTAAGGACATCAGATATTTCACCGGGTTTAAGTCGGAAAATTGCTTCTTCCAATAACGGGTCGCCGCCAAGACGTGGGTCACCAACACCTCGGCTAAAATATTTAGATTCCGCACCTTTGGCTAAAACCCGGTCTTGGGATATATCCTGAGCTAATTTGGTAAAATCAGCACCGGCTCTTAATTCGGCTAAAGTCCGATATGCTAAACTTTCATCACTGAGCACAATTCGGCTAATCTTCACTTCGTAAAGAAACTCATCTTTGTACTGGGTAAAATAGTCAAATATCTCTTTTCGGCTCACAGAAATTTTAGCCATCTCTCTTTCTAAAAGATTGTTAACCACTAACTCTTTGGCTAATTGTTTTATTTGAATCTTAAGTGTTTCATCGCGGTCAATTCTTCTTCTTAAGGCTTCTTGATATAAAAGTTCGGTGTTAATCCATTTTTCAACTAAAGCGTTGATATTTTCTTTGGTTAATCGGATTTCCGGTGGAATCTGAACAAGTAATTCTTTTTGAGTCAATTTACTATTACCCACAGTCGCAACGACCTTTTCATTTTTATCACAAGAGTTGCTTAAAACGATTCCTGATAAGATAATAAAACATATTCCCAACATTATAAGTTTATTATATTGTATTCTTTTCACTTTTGCTCCTTTTCTTAGTTAATCTATACTTTCATTAATTAACTTTTACGTTTGGGCTTTTTGCCGGCATTCATTACTCTTTATTTGTATCACTTCTTGCTCCTTTTCGTATTTAATCATTGCTTTCATTAACTAACTTTTATGCTTAGATTTTTTGCCGGCATTCATTATTTTGTTTTCGTCGATTTCAATTTTACTTTTTGCTTTTAATTCTTGGACATAACTAATATATCGCTCCTGACGTTTTTGTTCTAAAAGTTCATTTTTAATGATTGGTGCAATCTCTGGTAATTTGTTCGGAAGATATTTATCCTTATGGGCATTATAGTAGTCTTCAATCTCTTTATCGGAAACATTTAACTGCTGGCTGATTTGCATTGCATAGAGTTTTTGGTAGAGTAGAGTCTGTTTTCTATCAGCGAATTCTTTTTGGATTTGTGGCAGTCGGTCCAATTTGCGATTCAAGGCATCTTCATACATAACATCTTCTTCAATTGCACGCCGAATTGCATAAGATTTAAGTGCGGTATCAATCACCCGGGGAAATTCCCGAGCAATATGTAAGAGATTTTTGGCATAAACAACTTTCCGATTATCTTTTTTGACTACCCACATTTCTCGTTCTTCGGCAGTAAAAGAATCTGGATGTTTATAAAACAATTGCAGACCTTCAGGATTATACTCAAGTCGTTGAGATAACTTCTGTAAATACGCTTCTGCTAATTTCCGGCTTTTTTCCTGTTCTACGAGTTGTCGGGCATTGGCTTTAAGAGTTGTCGGCGATTCATCACTCATTTTTTTCTCAACCAGTTTGACAATTTTATAATCTTTTGCACCTAAAATTGGCTTACTAATCTCATTAACTTTCATCTTCATCACCGTATTGCGCAAAGATTCTTCTAAATAATAGCATGGCAGAAAACCAATATCACCGCCATCAGCCGCACTTTCATCTTGAGAATATTTTACGGCTAAAGATTCAAAGGGTACTCCTTTTTTTAACTCGATGCTGACAATTTGTGCGATTGACTCTTCCGGCACGACAATCACTTTCAAATGTACTTCAGTGCCAATCTGTTTTGCCATCTCGTTTATTTCTTTAGATGTAATTTTTATATTCTTAGTCACAACATCATCATACAGTGCTTGAATTAATCGGTGCTTTTTTTCATATTCTATCTGTGCTTCTACTTGGGGTTCAAGTTCAAGTTTTTTTGCCTCTTGAATAAATAATTTTTTAACAATCAGATTATCAATCAAAGACCGGCGATAATTAATTTCAATCGAATCTGAAGCAAAACCTTTAGGTAATGCAGAAACAAACTCTTGTTCTGTAATCGGTTCGTCATTAACTCGAGCAATTATATTTTGATGCTGTTTTGTGCAAGTGCAAAAGCAAATGCTGAGTAAGACTATAACACCAATCATAAAATTAAAAATATTTTTTGTATAATATTTCATAATTGTTCGTTTAGTACTTTTCAAAAACAAATTGATAAATTTTCCATTTTATTATATTAATATCAGCACATTCCAATTCAAACGCGCAATTAGAAAATTTTACTTCAATATAAAATAAAAGTAATTTTGTCCAGAATTTTGCACTGGAACTCAGAAATTTCATAATATACTTCTATCGTATTATAAGAAACCATTAGATAAAGTCAATCTTAAGTTTTAATTCGTGTGTTGATAGGATTTTTATTTAAACAAACTCAAAAAGAAAATAAAAAGTAAAAACATTGCTGAACGCCGTGAGAGTCATTTTTTACTATTGACCGATGCGGTCTTATATTTAAATAAATACCCGTTTCAGATTCACCTTTGAACATTGAACTTTTTCACTTTTGAACCCTGTTTCTATCTTTTAGCGACACTTTTTGTACCATTTAAAATTAAAGCTTGACTTAACTTGATTTTTTAGTATAATATATGCAAATATGTGTATATGTATTATAAATAAATTGATACTGAAGATGTTTATGACTAATGTAGTGATGCAGGCGGACAAATTATGTAAGAATGTAGTCTGTTATCTTTGTAACATTGTTAGTATATTAGACTTTAATCGGCTATAGGTAGGAAAGAGTTGATAGAACAATTTAATAACTACTGAATAAAAACAGCATGTGAGCAATTTGAGATAATCTAAGCATGGTTGTGTTGAAAGGTTTATGTTTTTTGAAAAGCGATGTGCTGAATGGTATGTGATTTGCTTTATTGTGGATAATGACTCTTGTTTAATAATGGCATCAAGGCATTTAGAGCAAAATGCTTAATTTGGTTAGTTTTTAGGAATAATATGTGTATAGAGCAAGTAGGCGTTAACTATATATGCGGATTTTGATATCCTGTGTTTTGAAAAGTTATAAATCAAAAGCAAAAGTGTCTGGTCGCAGTGTGGGTGCTGAATGGACACTGAACTGATACCATTCTCTGCGCGGTCTATCGAGTCAAAAATTGTGTCTATTATGATAGCAAAATTGTCGTTTATTGTTAAAATTATGTTTTTGCTAAGATTTTTATATCATTTTAAGGCTATTGTTCAGCTATTCAAGTTAACACTTAACTTTCCCCCTATATCGCCTGTGTTTAAATCATAGAAATTGCCTATCAGATGACAAATCACAATGCCATTTTCTTGGTTTGGAAACTATGTGAAAATCAATTTTCGGTTATTACTCATTATATTTCTTTTGGCTTTCATACCTTCAGTGGCTTAAAATATAGACCGTCATCTTGTCACCTTGCACATAAATTCAAAATGCAAAACTCAAAAGTCAAAATGACAAACCAAAATTCAAAGAGAATAATACATTTTATTTTTGAACCTTTTCACTTTTTAGAAATCTTCTCATAATACCTTTGACAGATAAATTGACAATAGAGAAAATTATCCTATAATCACCATATGCTAACAAATAAATTGAAATCAGTAGAAAAAGACTTCTCCCTGCGTAGCGGAACAAAACTAAAAATTTGTGTTATTGGCGCTGGACCAGTTGGGTTAACGACTGCTGCGTGTTTGGCACATTTGGGACATAGTGTAATTTGTGTTGATACTGACCAGATGAAAATCGCGGCACTCTATAATAACACAATTCCATTTTATGAACCAGGTTTATCTCAATTAGTAAAGATGAATTGCAAAGTGGGTCGGTTAATTTTTTCAACCAAAATAAAAGATGCTGTCCAAGTGTCTTCGGTAATATTTATTGCTGTTGGAACACCAACTAAATACAATGGTGAACCCAATCTAACTTATATTAAGAATGCCCTAAAAGCAATCGGCTCAGCAATGGATAGATATAAACTCATTGTTGAAAAATCAACTGTTCCAGTCACGACTTGCGATTGGATTAAGAAAACTCTCAATCAATATTTGCAAAAAGATATTAAGTTTGATATTGCATATAATCCTGAATTTTTACGCGAAGGTAGTGCAGTTTCAGATTTTCTTAATCCTGACCGAATTGTTTTAGGTGTCGAGACGGAAAAAGCAAAAAAGTTGCTTTTGAAGATTTACCAGCAAATTAAAGCACCCAAATTAGTTACGGATATCCGTAGTGCTGAACTTATTAAACATTCGGCAAATGCCTTTTTAGCAACTAAAATTTCTTTTATCAATGCGGTTGCAAATATCTGCGAACTTACCAATGCTGATATTAAAAAAGTTGCTTATGGTCTTGGCTTAGACAAAAGGATTGGGTCTTATTTTCTCAATGCGGGTATCGGTTTTGGCGGCTTTTGTATTCCTAAAGACCTTAAAGCATTTGTCCATCAAGCAAAAAAGATAGGCTATAATTTCCGATTGCTTAAAGAAGTGGAACGCATTAATATTGAACAACGAGAACGATTTATCAAAAAGATTATCCGTCAACTTAAATTAAAAGGAAGACAAATAGGAGTTTTAGGATTATCTTTTAAGCCTAATACTGATGACGTGCGTTCCGCACCTTCAATTGAGATTATTAAGAGATTGAAATTAGCAGGTGCTAAGATTAAAGCATATGACCCCAAAGCAATGTCTCAAGCAAAAAAGGTTATCCCGGATATTGAATATTGTAATAATCCTTATGAAGTAGCAGAAGATAGTGATTGTTTAGTAATTTTAACTGAATGGCAAGAATTTCAGAAATTAGATTTAAAGAAAATCAAAAAATTATTGAAAAGACCAATTATCTTTGATGGTAGGAACATTTTTGAGCCGGAAAAGATGCATAAACTTGGTTTTATTTATCATAGTATTGGCAGAAATTCTCAAAATAAACGAAAATAAAATTATAGACCGTTGAAAAATTCATTTCGAATGTTTTTATTACTTGCCTAAAATCTTTTTATAAGCAATTTGATATTTCTCTGCGGTTTTGGCAATTACTTCTGCGGGTAATCTTGGCGCCGGCGGATTTTTATCCCAATTAATGCTTTCTAAATAATCCCGAATATACTGCTTATCAAAACTATTTTGACTTCTTCCTGGTTGATATTCGGCCATATCCCAAAATCGCGACGAGTCTGGAGTCAATAACTCGTCTATTAAAATAATTTTATCATCAAATAACCCAAATTCCATTTTCGTATCGGCAATGATAATTCCTCTGGACTCTGCATATTGTGATGCTTTTTGATAAATTTTTAGACATGCTTCTTTAATTATATTGGTTGTCTCTTTGCCAACAATATCTATCATTTGTTGTTCTGAAATATTTTCATCATGTCCAGTTTCCGCTTTGGTTGAAGGAGTAAAAATTGGTTCAGGTAATTTTTCTGATTCTTTAAGTCCTTTGGGTAATCTTGTACCACTAACTGAACCATCTTTAAGATATTCTTTCCAGGCAGAGCCAGAAATATAGCCACGCACAATACATTCAACAGGCAAAGGTTTTGTCTTTTTTACGAGCATTGAGCGACTTCTTAAAATTTCAGCATATTTATTAAGTTCAGTTGGATATGAGCTAACATCATTTGTTATTAAGTGATTTTTAATAATGTCTTTAGTAAAATTAAACCAGAAGCAGGATAGTTCATTTAAGACAATCCCTTTATTAGGGATACCGTCATTCAAGACAACATCAAATGCTGAAATGCGGTCTGTAGCGATGATAAGTAATTTATCGCTTAAATCGTAGACATCACGCACTTTTCCTTTTTTGTATAATTTAAGTTCAGAAAAGTTAGTATTGATAACTGTCGGTATCATCTCAGTAGAATCTCAAATACGGGATGAGATAATCTGAAGTGTCATTCTGAGGAGTGAAGCGATGAGGAATATCAAATGCTAAAGAGTGTTCGCCTTGAGATTCTTTGCATCCGCTCAGAATGACAGACAATTGAGACCTTTCGCCCGATACGGCAGAAGACCTTTCACCTTCATGATGTTAATGGTCAGGGTGACAGTCTATCTGACCTTTTTACCAATTGGCATAATATACCGGGGCTCTTCTTTGATGCCCAAGATTTTTTTCACTTGCTCATCCCGAAAAGCACCAATTACCACTGTTCCCAATCCGAGTGCTTCGCATTGTAGATGGACATTTTGACCACAATGACCAATTTCATTATCAACATAACGAATACCACGCTCGCCATATCGTTTTGTCGTTCGTTCGTATTTAGCAGCAATCACAATAGTTATTGGAGCATTATTGATATATTCTTGCTCTAGTGCAGCACTGGTTAGTTCTTTACGCACATCTCTACTGTTCAGTTTTTCCAACTCATGATTTTCGCTTAAATAATGATAGACGCCTGTTTCCAGTCCTTTAACTTTTGCCGCAACTAAATAAATTTCTAAAGGATAAGTTGCACCAGCCGAAGGCACGGTTCTTCCACCCCAGTCAGCAGTTTTACCTTGGCAAGCCCAGAGTATTTGGGATACTTCTTCTAAGGTTAGGGCTTCGTCTTTATAATTGCGAATTGAGCGTCGTTTCAGCATTGCTTCTTCAACACTGACTGAACTTGAGAACCGGGGTTTTGGCAATTTCATTCTCGCCTCCTTGGTATTTCCCACGACAAGGGTTAAACACAATATTAAGTAAATTATAATCTTTTTATTTAAGCGCACTTAAACTCCTCTTAAATTTTGATAATTTTGCTTTTATTTTGGGATATTTTAGCGATAGAATTTCTGCGGCAAAGATAGCGGCATTGACCGCTCCAGCAACACCTATTGCCATTGTCGCCACAGGAACACCTTTGGGCATTTGGGCAATTGAGAGTAAAGAGTCAAGACCATTTAATTCAGATTTTATTGGAACTCCAATTACTGGTATCTGAGTAAAAGCAGCAATGACTCCAGGTAATACTGCGGCGCCACCAGCACCAGCAATAACAACCTCAATATTTCTTTTTTCTAAAGACTTAGCAAATGTGCGCACAGTTTCTGGCGTTCGATGAGCTGACATAATTTTTATTTCGTAATTAATACCTAATTCTCTTAATTTGTTTGCTGTCTCTTCCATTATCGGTAAATCTGATTTACTTCCCATTACAATGCTCACCATTATGTCTCCTTTTTTAGTCCTTAGTCGTTAGCCTAAAGGTTAAAGACTATTTTTTGACTTTCCCTATTAAAATTTACTAAATTTATCCTTAGTTGCATTACACACTGGACATTTTTCCGGTGGAGTACCAATATGCGTATAGCCACAAATTGGACAGATATAGATTTCTTCAAGTTTTAGGTCTTGACCCTTTTGCACTGATTCTTTTGCTTGTTGGTAAAGTTGGCTATGAATCTTTTCTGCGGCTAAAGCGTAATTGATTGCGAGTTCAGCGCCTTTCTCGTTCTGTAAAACTGCGGTTGCTAAATATGCAGGATACATTTCTTCAACTTCAAAGTTTTCACCCTGGATCCCGGTCTCTAAATTACCGTCAGTCTGTTTAATATATCCTAAATTTCTTGCATGGTTTCTTGCATGAGCAAATTCAGCAAACGCAATTGCCTTAAAGAGTCGCGCGACATTGGGATAGCCTTCTTTTTCTGCAATTTCCGCAAAAATTAAATATTTCATATGTGCCATTGACTCACCGGCAAATGCTTCAGACAATGCCTTTTCTGTCATTTTTCTCATTTTTGCCTCCGATAAGTTACAACAAAATTATTATTTTTAGTTTTTACAATATTTGTAATTATAAATGAACAATTAGCAATGTCATTAAGATAATACTTAAAGTCCTGAAAGTTTTCATCAAAACAACAAGCAAAATTCGCTTTGGTTCCGGAAAATTTTACCTTGAGAATGTCTCTTTTGTTAAGTAGTGTTTTGGCTTTACATTCCGGGAACCGGTAGCGATTAAATTCAGTTGATACTTTTCTTAAAAGATGTGTATCCACAAGCCGGTTTTAAGATTTAGAAGAGAAAAATCAAAATCTAAAAATTTGATGTTTGAAATTTGGCTGTGTGATATTATCTCCGCAATTATCAAACATCGAGATTTTCAACGTATTGGGCATTAGCCTCAATGAATTGGCGTCTTGGTTCAACTACTTCGCCCATCAGAATTGAAAAGAGTCGGTCGGCTTCAGCTGCATCTTCTAAGGTCACTTGTTTAAGCACTCTTTGCTCAGGGTTCATTGTTGTTTGCCAGAGTTGTTCTGGGTTCATTTCGCCTAATCCTTTATATCGCTGAATCTCGTATTTCTCACCTTTAGATTTCTTAATCATACTTTCCAACTCTTCATCGGAATAAAGATATGTTTCCTGTTTTTGAGACTTGAATCGATAAAGTGGAGGTTGCGCAATATAGATGTAGCCGGCTTCAATTAAAGGTCGCATAAATCGATAGAAGAATGTTAAAAGCAAAGTCCGAATGTGTGAACCATCAACATCAGCATCGGTCATAATAATAATCTTATGATACCGAGCTTTTTCTGGGTCAAAATCGTCTTCAGATATACCCGCACCGATTGTTGAAATAATACTGCGAATTTCTGGATTAGCCAGTATCTTATTTAATGCTGATTTTTCGACATTCAGAATCTTTCCCCGCAATGGCAAGATTGCTTGAAACCTACGGTCCCGACCTTGTTTTGCTGAACCACCAGCAGAGTCACCTTCAACAATATATAATTCAGATTTACTTGGGTCTTCTTCAGAACAATCAGCAAGTTTCCCAGGTAAAGTATCTGATTCTAACAATGACCTTCGGCGTGCAAGTTCCCGGGCTTTTTTGGCGGCTTCGCGAGACTTTGCTGCAGCAACAACTTTGGCTAAAATCAGATTGATGACCCGGGGATTTTCTTCAAAATAGACACTGAGTTTTTCTGAGACAATCGATTCCACAATACCTTTAGCCTCACTGTTACCTAATTTCGTTTTCGTCTGACCCTCAAATTGCGGATTTGGTATTTTGATTGAAAGCACCGCAGTCAATCCCTCTCGACAATCTTCACCGGTGATTTCAATATTGTCTTTAATTGCCTGGGTCTTTCTCGCATACTCAGTTATTGACCGAGTTAATGCTGATTTAAATCCGGCTAAATGTGTTCCACCCTCGTGGGTATTTATGGTATTAACAAAAGAAAAGATATTCTCTAAAAAGCTATCATTGTATTGGAACGCTAATTCAACTTCAATACCATTACGTTTATCGGAAATATAAATCGGTTTGTGTAATCTGTTTCTACCTTCATCCAAATAACTGACGAAATCGATAATTCCACCGGTAAAATGGTAACTCTCCTTTTTGCCACTAATTTCATCAATCAATTCAATCTTCAAGTTTTTATTAAGATACGCCAGTTCTCTTAGCCGATTAGCAACAGTATCGAAATCAAAATCAGTCTTCTTAAATATCTTTTTATCGGGTTTGAATGTTATCTTTGTACCGGTCTTAGTAGTTTTGCCTTTAATTTCAAGTTTTGATTTAGTTTCTCCACGCTCATATCGCTGAAAATAGATTTTGCCATCGCGATAGACCTCGGCTTCCAAATATTCTGATAGGGCATTAACTACCGAGACACCGACACCGTGTAGTCCGCCTGAGATTTGATAGACCTTATCTTCAAACTTTGCACCGCTATGGAGTACGGTTAAGACAACTTCTAAAGCGGGTTTTTTTTCAGTCGGATGCATATCAACCGGAATCCCACGACCATTATCTTCAACTGAAACTGAACCATCCTTTTTTAATACGACGGTTATCTTATCGCAATAGCCGGCAAGTGCTTCATCAATACCGTTATCAACAACTTCGTAAATAAGATGATGTAAGCCACGGACGCCGACATCGCCAATATACATTGCTGGTCGACGACGAACTGCCTCTAAACCTTTTAAGACATGAATCTGCGATGCATCGTACTTGGTTGCATCGACCATTGTATGTTTTTGTTCTGATTTATCTGTTATCATACTGTTTATGAAATATTGATTTTTTATAAGAATTTAAGTTACGAACTTCATCTCTCAACTTAATTAGCATACAATATTTTATCTAAAATTAGCCATAAATCAAGAGCGAAAAGGGATTTGCTTGACTTATATAAAACATAAATTATAATAATAACTTATAATCAACTCTTTAAAACCAAAAGTAGTTTTTTATACTTTAAATTGATGAGATAATTAGAACAGGTATATTTTATTGTATGGACTATTTGACTAAGATAAGAAATATTGGGATTGCCGCACATATTGATGCTGGCAAAACTACGACAACCGAACGCATCTTATTTTATACGGGCAAGATCTATCGAATGGGCGAAGTTGATGATGGTTCAGCAACTATGGACTGGATGGACCAGGAAAAAGAGCGCGGCATCACCATTACTGCTGCTGCGACGACTTGTTTTTGGCGCAATCATCAAATTAATATAATTGACACACCTGGCCATGTTGATTTTACGATTGAAGTTGAGCGGTCATTAAAAGTTTTAGATGGTGTTGTTGTTGTATTTTGTGGTGTTGGCGGAGTTGAGCCACAATCAGAAACCGTCTGGCGACAAGCCGACAAATACAAAGTTCCTCGAATTGCCTTTATCAATAAACTGGATCGTATCGGTTCTGATTTCTTTCGGGTTTTGAATATGATGAAAGAGAAATTCTCATTAATTCCTGTGGCAATTCAATTACCCATTGGCAGTGAAAGTGATTTTCAGGGTTGTATTGACCTAATCTATGAAAAAGCATTTGTCTGGCTGGACGAAACGCTTGGTGCTGAATTCCGAGAAATTCCGATTTCGGAAAGCGAAAAAGATTTAGTGAAAGAATACCGAGAAAAGATTATAGATATTTTGAGTCACTACGATGAAAATATTTTGGAAAAGTATTTATCCGGCAATAAAATTACTGCTGAAGATTTACTTAAGAGTTTGAGAAAATTGACTATTGACTTAAAAATTGTCCCGGTCTTATGTGGTAGCGCCTTGAAAAACAAAGGCGTTCAAAAACTCTTAGATGCAATTGTCGATTTTTTACCGTCGCCATTAGATATTCCACCGATGAAAGGAATTAATCCGAACACAAAAAGCGAAGAAACAAGACCGGCAGACCCGAAAGCACCTTTTTCCGCATTGGTCTTCAAAATTGCTAATGACCCACATCGCGGTTATTTGTCTTATATCCGAGTCTATTCAGGTAAAATCGAAGAAAAAAGTCAGGTCTTAGTCGTTCCCACAATGGAAAAAGTACGGATATCAAAACTTCTGGTTATGCACGCTAATTATAAACAGGAAGTAGAAAAACTTCAAGCCGGTGAGATTGGCGCAGTTGTGGGTATAAAGGAAATCAAAACCGGATATACTCTTTCTAATATTTTACATCCAATTGCTTTTGAACCAATGGAATTTCCTGAACCAGTTGTCTTCTTAGCAATTGAGCCAAAAACCAAAGCCGATGCGGCAAAATTGTCTGAAGCGCTCAACACCTTAACGATTGAAGACCCAACTCTCAAAATCAAAGTAAATCCGGAAACTGAAGAAACCATTCTGTCAGGAATGGGAGAATTACATTTAGAGGTTACACTTGAACGGTTAAAAAGAGAATTTGGTGTATCTTGTCATATTGGGAAACCACAAGTGTCTTATCGGGAAACTGTAACAAAACCTTCTACCGCAGAAGGAAGATTTATCCGACAGACCGGAGGGAAAGGTCAATATGGCGTTGTGACATTAAAATTAGAACCTACAGAAAGTGGGGTTTATATAATTAACGAAATAAGAGAAGGTGTTATACCAAAAGAGTTTATTCCAGCAATTGAAGCCGGTATTCATGACAGCATTAATACTGGAGTTTTGGCTGGTTATCCAATTACTAATATTGCAGTTCATATTATCGATGGTTCTTATCATGAGGTTGACTCGTCAGAATTATCGTTCAAAATTGCGGCAACAATGGCTTTCCGTGATGCATTTCTTAAAGCCAATCCAACCTTTTTAGAACCGATAATGGATTTAGAAATAGTTACACCGGATGCCTATCTTGGCAGTATTATTGCTGATTTGAACGCCCGCAGAGGTAAAATTGTTTCAGTTGAATCATTAAAAGGTCATAAGATAATTCACGGCCTAGTGCCTTTAGCTGAGACATTCGGTTATACGACTTCTTTAAGGTCTTTGACCCAAGGGCGAGCCACTCACTCTTTACAATTTTCTCATTATGAGATTATGCCTGATGAATTAAAAACAAAGACCTTCCCGTATCTGACAAATATCCTCAATCCCACATAATTTTTATTAATCTTCGAACTACAGAAAGTAGACAAATTTCAGAAGTTTATCTTTGCTAATTTAAGGGCTTTTTCGCATAACCATTATAATTAAACCTCATAAACTATATAGTCTCTTTGGGGCACATTGCATTTTTATATATTGACAATTATCTTTTTTCTATTATGCTTTTTAATTGTTAACAAATAAAATTAATGAGAGTAGCAAAAGGAGCGTTTATGAATAAATTGTTAGTATTTAGTTTAGTAGTCTTGTTAATATTAAGTTGTGCTGGTCCCAAAAAAGAAACACCACAAAAGCCGACCACGCCGGTTCAATCTGAGTTTATTGCGATTACCAAAGTAGTTGATTCAATGACTGTAATATCTCTTGAGAAAAAAGGACCGTACGCAGAAGTCAGTAAAGCATTTGGTGAATTGATGGGTTGGGCAATATCAAACAAAGTGCGGGTGACTGGATTACCTTTCGCTATTTATTATGACGACCCTAACAAAGTTGTTCCCGAGTCTACCCGCTATGAAGTCTGCGTTCCGATTACGCCAGCCGTAAAAGAAGATAAACTGGTAAAAGTCAAAAAAATACCAACAACCGAAGTTGCTTCTACAATTTATGTTGGTCCATATGACAAAATTGGTCCGACCTATGTTAATTTTATGTCCTGGCTTGAAAAAAATAATTACATGGTCGTCGGACCGGTAAGAGAAGTTTACTTAAACGACCCATCTAAAATTCCGGCTGAATCGCTTAAGACCGAAATTCAGTTTCCAATCAAAAAGAAATCGTAATTTACTAAACATTTTTCACATTTGATATAATGTATTAGCAAGATAAATTGAAGACACCTATAGAATAAATTAATTCTCTTCTTTTTTCAATAAATTAGACGAAATCTACTCCATATTCTTGAATTGTTGTATCTGTGAAAAATCACTATGAGGATTGAGCCGATGACACTTGAAGATTTAGATCAGGTGATGACTATTGAGCAAACTTCGTTTGCTACACCGTGGAAACGAAGTTTTTTTGAATACGATATATGTCGAAAAGAAGCACAATGTTTTGTCGCTAAAGAAAAAGATAGAGTTATCGGTTATGTTGACGCATGGTTTATTAGCGATGAAGTCCATCTGGCAAATATTGCAGTCGATAAAGATTTCCGACAGCAAGGAATTGCAAGTAAACTTTTATCAAAAATCATTGAAATTGCACAGCAGAAAAATTGCAAAAGGGTACTTTTAGAAGTAAGACTTTCTAATGTTATTGCCCAGAAATTCTATGAAAAGTTTGGGTTTAAAAAAGTCTATCAGCGCCGAAAATATTATCCAGATGGCGAAGATGCGTTAATCTATGAAAAAGAATTGTAAAATTATATTTTAAGCCCTTGGTCCCTGTTCTCTCTTTATTTATTAAATAAAGGATAAGGTTTCCCAATAATAACTACTTTTCTTCGCTTAAGATAACAAATTCAACTCGGCGATTAAGCGCTCTGCCTTGTTCTGTGGTATTATCTGCGATCGGCTTTGCTGAACCATACCCCTTAGCAACTAATCGGTCTGGAGAAATGCCATGATTTTTTACTAAATAGTTCATAACCGCATAAGCACGTTTTTCTGATAAGTCCTGATTATATTTCTCTGAGCCAATATTATCGGTATGCCCTTGGATTTCTACTTTTATATTGGGATTATCAATCAATATCCTTGCTGCTTCTTGTAATGCCGGATAAGATTCTGGTTTGATTGTTGCTTTGTTTAACTCAAAATAGATACCTTTTAATGTTATTGCCATACCTTTTTTTACTAACTCAAAATTTCTTTCTAAAGGTTTTTCTTTTTCTAAAACCAACACTGCGTTTTGCGAAACATAGTCTTCACACTTTACTTCAATGAGATAAGCACCAATTGGAATCTCAGCATAGAAAATACCAGAAATAGAATCCGTGGTTATCGGAGGAAGGTCGGTATTCAAAAAAGAAATCGTTGCTTTAAGACCATTACTGGTCTTTTTATCAGTGATTTTACCTGTGAATATCGTCCGATGAGTCTTTGGCATTAATTGAAAATTAAGTTCGGTTAGTTTGTTGTTTTCGATTAAGGCAACCTTAGTTGTTGGGATATATCCTTCGGCATTGACCGCAATTGTATAAGTTCCTACTGGTAAATCAACCCGATAAATTCCAGTCAAACTATCCGATTTCACTGTGCTGACGATCTCTGGCGAAAAAGTTATCTCGGCTAATAACGGTTGTTGTGTGATCTTGTCACTAATTTTTCCTGTAAGTATGCCTAAAGAAACTGACGAGACCAGCGCAATATCTAAATAATTAATCTTATCTTCTTCAACTAAAATCGTAAGTTCTTTAGGAAAATAACCATCTTTTTTCACTTGAAGCGTGGTAATGCCAGTAGGTACTTTATCAATGCGAAAAGCACCGGTCGATGAATCCGAGACTATTGGAAAAAATTCTGGTGTCAGAAGAGAAATTTCAGCGGATAAAGGTCTTTTCGAAGATGCATCATAAACACTACCCGCAACCACGCCGTAACTAATTAATGGTTTTAATCGAAAATCATACGCTACTACTTTATTAGGTTCAATCGTCACCGGAACTATCTGTTTTTGATAGCCTTTACAATTAACTTCCACATAAATAACTTTGGCAGGTAATTTCTCGACTTTAAACACACCGGTTTGACTAAAACTTTGTACCGGTTTAATTTTAGGATAATCGGGAAAACTGATTTGAGCGGATAATGGTTCTCCAGTTTTCATATTAGTAACTGTGCCGGTTAATGTTCCGTAATTAGGAGCCGTTGGTGCTAATATTTTACTACCAATGCTCAACCCTAAAATTACTGTGTAGTCAGGAAAATCCGGTCGATTTTTTACATCAATCAATAATCCTGAAGACAGATAAGAATTAGATCCGATTTTTAGTCGAATGCCAGGGGTAATTGTCAAATTATCAAGAAAATTTTGGAAAATTTTTGTTGTCTTTGGTGTATGACTAACTGCCTCAACAAAGATTGCACTACCGCTACCAATCTCAATGCCGGCTCGATAATTTCTTAAATTTTTATCTTCCCCATAGTTGAAAATGATATTAGGTAGAGGCGTATAAACTTCACTAAAGCGTAGAGAGACTAATCCAATCCAATTTAATTCATCTGATTTTTCTATGACTGAACCTAACATATTATTTAAAAGCCAAGCATAAGATGCCCTAGCACCAATTTTGAATACCGGAATTAAATCAATTCCTAATTTACTGCCAACAATGATATCGCGGGTAAAACCTTTGAACTTACTTTGCCGTATTTGTGGAAATACTACATCACTCTTTACAATCTGCTCGGAACTAAAAAATATTTGCAGAAAACTCGCTAAGTCATAGGTTATTGTTGGAATAAACAAATCTCCAAAAATTGTTTCACTTGAACTCTTATGCGTAAAAAGATAAGACGAAAGCGATAATAAGCCGGTCTGCTCTGTTATTGCATCTTCCACTTTGAAAAGTCCCCGACCACCCCATATGCATGGTGCGGATTGACTAAAGCCAACAAATAACAATATACCACATAGCAGAACTTTTTTCAAAGCACTCCCCAAAAATCTAATAAAATTATTTCAGTTAAATAACTCTTACTTTACACCGCCAATCGTGCGTGGGTCATCCCAATAATCAGCAATATTAATATCCAACCAACCGGTATCCGAGAGCGGAGTATTGGTCAATTCCTCATAACCATTTAAGATAATAGTTGCCTTGAGACGAGCGCCTTCTTCTCCCCCAAATTCTCCAAAACTATCCCGATAAAGCACAATCCATTGCCAAGGAATAATTTTGATGGAGGCTTTCACTGTATTACGGAGTTCCGGGTCAGCCGGGATAACAATATTAGTGTTCCCGGTCACATCCTGAAGCGACCATTTGTCATTATCAGTTGGTCTGACTTTGATTCGTTTAAATTTTACGCGATAATCCGTAACTCGGGCAGTATAGTTTGTTGGATAAGTCGGTAATCCGATGCCTCTTTCAATATAGCCAACTTCAACACTTACATGCTGGTCTGAAATTAACTCGTGCTCTTCACCATAATCATCAACAAAACGGTCAATAATATCAACTCTTTTTGCTTCACCATTATTAATGCTTATAATTTTTAAGGAATTAGGTGAAGTGCGGTTACAGGAAATATTAATAATTACCGATACTAATATCATTATCACTACATAATAAGCCAATCGTTTTCTCATAATGCCTCCAAATATTTGTTATAAAATAATTTTAACATAGGATTTAGAATATGTCAAGAATAGATTATTTAACTATTACCGTAACCAATAAAAACTTAAAGTTAAAAGTTAGATTATTAGATTTAGGAAATATTATTTATAGTAATTTTAATCTTCTATGGCTGTTTTTATTTTATTCTTGTTCCGCTTTTTAATGTTATAACATTTTCTGTATGTGATGAAGCGTTTGATGTATTTAGTATATCTATTAAGACTTCGACAAATGGCCGCATTGCCATCTCTTCTTTAATTATAAATTCTGCACCACCACCTAATCTAAAATTTATCGCTCTTATACCTCCACCCGTAGATAAGCTGAAACCGGATAATGCAAAGGGTATTGTTTTTGGAGCCTCAAAAAACATCAATATATCAAAACCTGGTCTAGGAGTTAGGAATGAACCTAAAGGAACACCCGTGCCAAAGTTGATATATGTATTACCGGAGAAAAATGACACATTGAGAAAGCCGGTTCGTGCGTAAAAATTTTTATATATATGCATTAAAACACTCGTTTCCAGAGAAAAGTAATCTGGTTGACCAGTTTCAGTAGTGATAGTATATCTGCCATCCAATTCAATGCCAAAAGGTGATTTAGCATAAAGACCAATAACTACGACTAATGTTCCAAATAAAACAAACACTTTTTTCATTGTTCCTCCTAATAAGTTATTTAGTTTTATAGACATTTTTTGTTAATTACCACCTCCTTCCGAATTGGATTAATCTATAACAAATTATTAAACCCTTATACATAAAATAATTATAGTATTTCAAATTAAATATGTCAATAAATATTTTACTAGAACCCTACGAAAGTCAAATTTTAACATTGACCGAAGCACTTTTCGAACTATTAAATAAAATCCGTTTCGGATGAACCATATAATTTTCTTTTGTCTTCTGTCCCTTCGACACTTTTTAAACCATTTAAAATTAAAGCTTGACTTGATTTGATTTTTTAGTATAATATATGCAAATATGTGTATATGTATTAATAAAGTTTTGTCGGCAATGTTTGTGACCAATGCGATAATGCAGTCTGAAAAATTTGCGTAAGAATATAATCTGTCATCTTTGTATGGTTGCCAATATATTAGACTTTAATCGGCTTGTGATTTGGAAAGAGTTGATAGGACAATTTAATAATTACTGAACAAAACAGCATGTGGGCGATTTGAGATATTATAATCTTCGTTATGTTGAAGGGTTTATATTTTTAAAAAGCGATGTGCTGAATGGTGTGAAATTTGCTTTGTTGTGGATAATGACTCTGGTTAGTAATGGCATCAAGACATTTAAAGCAAAATGCATAATTTTGTTTGGTTTTTTAAGAATGATAGAGATACTGAGCAAACAGGTATCAACTATTTATAGGTATTTTGATATTTTATGTTTCGAAGGTGATAAGTCAAAAGTCAAAGTGTCTGGATGCGGTGTGGGTGCTGAATGGATGCTGAACGGGTATCATTCTCTGAGCGGTCTATGAAGTTAAAAATTGTGTCTATTATGATGGCGAAATTGTCGTTTATTATTAGATTTATGTTTTTGCTAAGATTTCCGTCTCATTTTAAGGCTATTGTTCAGCCATTCAAGTTAACACTTAACTTTCCCCCTATTTCGCCTATGTTTAAATCATAGAAATTGCCTATCAGATGACAAATCACAATGCCATTTTCTCGGTTTGAGAAATCGGCAAAAGTCAATTTTCGGTTATTGCTCATTATATTTCTTTTATCTTTTAGACCTTCAGTGGCTAAAATATAGAATGCTATTTTGTCATATTACACATAAATTCAAAAAGCAAAACTCAAAAGTCAAAATGAAAAACCAAAATTCAAAGAGAATAATATATTTTTACTTTCGAACTTTGCTATCCTTGAACTTTTAAACCTTTTTACTTTTGAACCACTCTTCTGTTTTTAATATCTTCTGTGCTTATAGTGCTATTTTCCAAAGTTCTTTTCTATATTATAAAAATTAATCCGACTGCGGAGATAATTCCTAATGCACCACCAAAAAAGAAAGGTGCGGAAGCGCCAAATGCTTGCCAAAGTGCGCCTGCGATTAATGATGCGGGTAATAGACCAATTCCGACTAAAGTTGAGTGTAATCCAATTATTGTGCCCCTTAATTCTGGTTGCGCAATGTCAGAAACAAATGCCTTTTCAATTCCTTCAGTGAATGCGCTGTAAAACCCGTAAATACCGAACAACAACCATAGCAAAGAAGGGCTAACTATAACAGCGAATCCCAAATAGACCAAACCATAAATCAGATACCCGATTATCAGTATCTTTTTTCTGCCAATTTTATCCGAAAGTCGACCGATAGGAAAAGAGAGCATGCCGTAAGTAATATTATAAAACAAATATAATAACAAGACCATTGTTACGGTATATCCAAGATTCTTTGCGCGAAGTATCAGAAATTGGTTAGATGAATTTCCTAAGGCGAAAATAAAGATGAAGATTAAGAATAATCTCAATCGCTTAGGAAGTCTTCGCCATTGGAATCTGAGTTTATCTTTTTCTTGCCAAAAAGATTTAATCTTTTCACGGGCTAAAAAGAGCATCATAACACCAAGCGCAGCAGGAATTAAAGACCATAAGAAAATTTGATAATAATTTGTGACATCTGTCTTTAAGAAATAATAGGCTAAAAGCACACCGATTGCTGCACCCAATGTATCCATTGCCCGATGTAAACCATAAGCGCGGCCACGTTTATCTTGAGCAGTGCTGTCCGCAATCAAAGCATCGCGTGGTGCAGTTCTTATTCCTTTACCAAAACGGTCGATTAGTCGACCTAAAAATACTAATCCCCAAGATGTTGATAAATATAAAAACAATTTACCAATTGCAGATGAACTATAACCCAAAATAGCCAGTGGTTTTCGTTTTCTGAGCTTATCCGAAAAATATCCAGAAAATACTTTTAACAGACTGGCAAGACTTTCTGCGATACCCTCAATTAATCCTAAAACTGCCGGACCGGCACCAAGACTTGTAAGAAAAAATGGAATAATTGGATAAACCATTTCTGTTGAAATGTCGGTCAAAAGACTGGCGAGACCTAAAATTATAACATTAAACATATCTTATCTTATTAATGGTCGTTGTCATTTGCATTAGCAAATTTCTTTAATAAGATATTGAGTCTAAAATTATAACATTAAACATATCTTATTAATGGGACGGCCAATTCAAATGGAAATAAAATGATTTCTCGGGATAGCATATATTGAGACCAGTAATTCTATGGGAGCAAAACGATTTTCTCAGTATAATTTATATTAAAACCAGTAAGGGTAACAAAATAAACTCCTGGAGCGAGTTTTCTACCATTATTATCCGAACCATCCCATATGAAATATTTTTGTTCAGAAACTCTACTCGGAATAATCTTTTTTACTATCTGACCCGCATAATTATAAATTGAGATATCAATCTTGCCATTCTGAGAACAATTATAATCAATCTTTATTTGACTTCTGCTGGGATTAGGATAAATTTTATATATTCTATTCGGAATATTATTTTCAACTATCTCATCTACTCCTACTAAATAAGTTCTTTTCAGAATCCAGTTATTCGGGTCAAGGGTAACAGATGAAGGAAGACGGTTAAAGGCAAACTCAAAAGTATCAACTTGGGGATTTGAAGTTACAGGAATAGTTATAGTTGTATCTAAATTTGTTCCGGTAAATCTGATTTGCAAAGGCATATGAAAAATAGCCGGTGCATTTGAACCATTATTCTGGTTAATCTGGACGATTACAAAATATACTTCAGGAATTGAGGTTGGCACAATCTGCCAACTGTAATAGTATTTTGGATAACCGGCTTGATAAATCCATTCGGAAAAGAACCAATCTAAATCAAGACCAGTAACTTGCTCGTGAATTCTTTTGTAATCATCAGTTGTAGCATTCTTATATGCAAAAGAATCAAGATAGACCCGCATTGCTTGGAAAAAGATACCCGGCATGTCTGTAGTATCACCCTCTAAATATCTTAACATATGAAGAATCCAAGAACCTTTACAATATTCATGTCCCCAAGAGAAAATATAATTAAATGGTGGATTATAAAGTGGAAAGCGTATGGTATTATCTTCATTAAAATAACTATTTGCACGTTGATTCATAAGACTGATAAATGATGCTTGACCTAAAAGATGTTTCATATAAAGAGCATCGCAGTAAGTAGCAAAACCTTCATTCAGCCAAACATGCTGCCAACCAAAACAAGTAACCTTATCACCAAACCACATATGGGAAAGTTCATGAGCAATGCCATCATCATTGCCAATTAACCAGTTACGGTGAATCATTGTCATTGTCTGATTTTCCATTCCACCCCACATAAATGGATAGACTGCATTCATACCATATTTTTCAAATGGATACTGTCCATACAATCCAACATAAAAATTCATCATATCAAGAACATTTTGAAATGCGGTTACAGAAAGTCCAGAATCATTGCGCCAAATATAATATTTAATTTCGATTGATTCGGTTGGATTGGAATGATACCAGTGGCTCCAATGTGCATAAATGGTTGCAGTGAATGTCATAAGATAAGTTGCAATCGGATAGCAATGTCGCCAGTAAAATGTCTTATATCCATTAGCAGTTTTTACGCTATCTAATAAACCATTAGAACAAACTGTAAAAGAATCCGGAACCGTGACATTAATCTCACAGCCTTCTTCGGCTTTATCCCACAATTCATCAAAACAAGCAAACCAGTATCGGGCGTCATAAGGCGAATAGGTGGTATAAGCGAGATTGTGGTAACCGGTTTGGGAATTGGGATAGAAATAAAATCCCCGATTAGCCGTGCCGGATAGACGGCGATAAAAAATATCAATTTTGCAAGTTTCTCCAATACTAAAAGGACGGTCTAAAGTAATTTTTAATCGACCATTATCAGATAAAAATAATAGGTGCGTTCCTGCGCGTTTTACTGAATCACAAACCAAATTGACAAAATGAAGGTTAAAGGTGTCAAAATTATGCTCTCGGGGAACGATTTTTATTACTTCATGGCCATCATAAGCACCCGATGTCATTGGCAGACTTAAATTAAGTTGATAATGCCGAACATCATAACTATGCGTTGACTCCGCCCTGATATCATTAGATTGAACCGGAGATAAAGTAAATTTATGATGATAAAAATTAAATTTCTTGGTTGTATCAGGAATATAAGAAAAGACCAAATTAAAAAAACAACCCAAAACTAAAATGTATTTAACCATTCGCCTCCTTAGTTAAAGCGAACATCTTTAATAATTCCTCAGCGATTTGGACTGCATTAGTTGCTGCGCCTTTGCGTAAATTATCACAAGTCAGCCATAATGCAATACCATTTTCAAAAGCAGTATCTTTTCTGATTCTGCCAACATACACCTCATCTTTATCTTCAACATCAATCGGCATCGGATATTTATCCTCTTCAAACACCTTTATGCCTGGTGTGGATTTTAAGATTTTAATTACTTTATCAGGCTCGACTTCTTCTTCCAATTCAATATTAACTGATTCGCTGTGACCAATTTTTACTGGCACGCGCACACAAGTTGCACTAATCGCCAGGTCAGGTAATTCAAGAATTTTTCTCGTTTCTTGAATAACCTTTTTCTCTTCTGCCGAATAACCTTGTTTGTCAAAAGTACCGATATGGGGAATTACATTACTAACAATTGGTGCAGAAAATATGCTGTCAGCATCTTTGGTAATACATTCACCAACTGCTAAAACTTCAGTCTCATATAAAAACTCATTTAAAGCATCTTTACCAGCCCCGCTTACTGATTGATAAGTTGAAACAATGACTCTTTTTAGTCCAAATGCTTTATGTAAAGGTGCTAAAACGATAACCAAAGGAATTGTAGTGCAATTTGGATTGGCAATAAGATTTTTGTGGTCTTTAATTTTTTCTGAGTTTACTTCCGGCACAATCAACGGCACATCGTCATCAAGACGAAATGCTGATGATTTATCAATTACTAAACATTCTTTTCGAGCGATTGGAATCCATTCTTTGGCTAAACTTTCTTCTAAAGCAAAAAAGACAAGGTCAAGATTCTTAAAACCATATTTTGATAACGGTTGGACTTCAATTTCTTCACAACGAAATCTAATCTTTATACCTTTACTCTTTTCCGATGAGAAAAGAGAAAGAGTCTTTATAGGAAAATTCCTCTGTTCTAAAACTCGAATCAGTTTTTCGCCAACCAAACCAGTAGCACCAACAATTCCAAGACTTAATTTGATTTCGTTTTCTTTTATCTTGCTTGGCATATTATATAATACTATTATTAAATTTCGTCTTGTCAATCTAATATTTTCTTAACAAAAGTTCCTCAAAAAACTCTTTTATTTCTGGCTCCCAAAATAATTACATACTGCAAATAATTTTTATTATCTATTAAAAGAACATTAAAAAATGTATCAACAACAGTCTATTTGACATATCTCATATATTCATTGTAACTGATCTGGGCATATTGTAATTTGTATATTGACGAGTTGTAGAATAGAATTTATAATGACTTAAACTTGTAGATTACAAAACTGAAAGTAAATTTTTAGAATTAAAGGTTTGAATATGCGAAAATTGTTTTTGGTTATAACTTCAGTAATTTTCTTCATAGGATTAGTTTATCCTAAACAGGGAGAATTATTTAATAAATTGAAAAACAATTATTCTCAGATTAAAACTATGCAAGGTAAATTTATTCAAACGGTTTGTTCTGAATTTGAAGGTACTTGTCGACAATTTGAAGGTAAATTTTTTATTGCCCGCCCCTGCTTTAGTCGCTTAGAAGTTATAAGCCCAGAACCACAGATAATTGTTTTAGATAGCATCAATCTCTATATCTATCTTCCACAAAAAAAGACGGTTTATATTCAGCCGCAAAATTTGTCGGTTAATTTCTTTAAGATTTTTGATGCTTTATTAGAAGATTCTTTGAAATTTAAATTGTCGGAAAAATCGGATTTTTGGGTATGGGAATTATCTCGAGATACCTCTCATCAATCAACCCTTTTTACGGACTTAAAATTTTATGTCAATAAAAAATCTAATTTAATTGAACGTTTCTTATTTAGTGATGCCTCGAAAAATGAAATCGAATTTCAATTGCAAAATCTAATAATCAATAAAAAACTCTCTTCAAAACTTTTTACTTTTACAATTCCTAAAGGAGTTGAAGTAATTAAATGATTGTAAAAAATAGTGACGCCTGTTTTGCCTGTGGCAAAGATAACCCAATAGGATTAAAACTAAAGTTTACTCCAATTCCTAATGGTGTTCAAACAACATTTACACCGAGTAAAGAATATGAGGGTTTTCAAGATATTATCCATGGAGGAATTGTTGCGACTTTATTAGACGAAGCAATTGCCTGGGCATGTCGAACTTGTGGAGTTGATGCGGTAACCGGAGAATTGACCGTCCGATATAAAAAGCCTTTACTGACAAACAAGTCAGTAACGATTATTGGCATAATTGAAAAAAATCGGGGAAAACTTCTTTTAGGTTCGGCTTATATCAAAGACCAAGAAGGAACATTAATTGCCACTGCCAGCGCTAAAATGGTCCGGGCTAACCAGTGATTGTTTCTGTTATTTCTTTAGGCTGTCCCAAAAATCTTGTTGATTCTGAAATTATCTTAGGTTATTTAGCACAGAATAATTATACATTAACTTTAGATTGGCAAAACTCGGATATTTGTATTATCAATACTTGTGCGTTTCTTAAATCTGCAGTTAAAGAAGCAGAACAATGGATTCAGAAAGTAATCACTTATAAGAAAAAAAGTAAGATAAAAAAAGTTATTATTGCTGGTTGTCTGTCTCAAAGATATAAAGATACTTTAATAGATAAATTTCCTGAGATTGATGGCGTAATTGGTCTTGATAGTTTAACCGAAATTGTCAAAGTAATTACTGATTTATCCGCTTCGGACAAAAATCGATTGGTAAAAGTTCTGGATAAACCAACCTATTTATGTAATTATCAGACACCGAGATTGATTAGTACTAATCACTATGCCTACTTAAAAATTGCTGACGGCTGTGATAATTTTTGTACTTACTGTTTAATTCCATCAATACGAGGCCGTTTTCGTAGTCGTAAAATAAAAGATATTGTGGAGGAATCAAAAAATCTTAGCCAAATCGGAATTAAAGAAATAATCTTAGTTGCTCAAGACACAACCTTATATGGCAAAGATATTTATGGCGAATTATCGCTGGCAAAATTACTAATAAATCTTGTGAAGATAAAAGATATCAAATGGCTAAGAGTGCTTTATACTCATCCGGCTCATTGGACTGATAAGTTGATTCAAGTGTATCAAAATAACTTTAGGATTTGTCGTTATGTTGATTTGCCATTACAACATATCTCAGATAAGATATTAAAGTTAATGAACCGACCTTATACTCGGAAACAGGTTGAACAACTTATTAATAAATTAAGAAAAATACCCAATATGGCAATTCGCACAAGTTTAATTGTCGGGTTCCCATGTGAAACAGAAAAGGACTTTGAACAACTGCTAAAATTTGTACAAGAACAAAAATTCGCTCATCTGGGATGTTTTACTTATTCTCGGGAGCCCGGTACAATTGCATATGACCTGCCTAATCAAATTCCAGAAAAAGTAAAAAAAGAACGAAGGGATTTAATAATGAAAACCCAGCAACGGATTTCCCTAGCCCGTATGCAAAGTTTTATCGGTAAAAGAATAAAAGTAATAGTTGATAACACTACTTATCATAAAACATTAGCACGAACTGAATTTGATGCACCAGAGATTGATGCAGTTGTTGAGATAAAAGGAAAGAATCTAAAACCTGGTGATTTTGTTGCAGTGAAAATTAAAGATGCCCAGCCATACAAGCTTTTGGCTGTTTTAGATAAATAATCTAAAAGCAGGTGAGTTTATAGAAGTGAAAATTAAAAGTGGCCATCCATATAAGTTGGTGGTTATTATAGAGTAAGTGTAAATAGTTTTGTTCGCAACTATTTCAATAAGTACTTGTAAACTTAAAAGATATAGATTTTGCTTTATGGGGGCTAGCCCTGGGCTAGGGTCGGGTGAGCATAAGCCAGGTTGATTTTTAGAGAATCTCAAGCACTGCGTTATTCTCTATGCGACTTACTACACTGCTGCATAAGGTTTTTTATCCATGTTTTATAAGAGATTTCCGGCAAAATCTTGATTGTATAGAGAATTTGCGACATCAGTGATAATATCTTTGATTTATCAATTGTGATAATCATTCTTTTACTTGCTGTAATCAATGAAAGCGATTTTTTCCCGAGCTTTCTTTATATATTTTACGCATTAGTTCTTCGTAGTTTTTGCTCAAAACAATATTCCGTCGCGCCATCACTGTTTTGGCTGTTGTAATCGCTTTTTCCAATTGCCAGCGTTTACCTTTTTCCCAATAAAAATTAGGAATTGATTTTGTCGGGGCTAAGACATTGGCAAATACACCAAAAACCGCACCTGTAGGAATCATTGTGCCAATCGCGGTTTTAGTATGGTCACCAATAAAACAACCGATTTTCAACTGATGGGTATCAATTAATTTTTTTCCAATTTTAACTTTTACAGTTGAATAGTTATTCTTCAAATCAGAATTAGTAGTCCCGGCACCAAGATTGACCCATTCAGCAATATAAGAATGGCCAAGAAAACCATAGTGGTGTTTGTTGACAAAACCTTGCAGAATAGACGCTTCAACTTCTCCAGAAACTCGACAATTTTCCCCGATGGTAGTGCCATTACTAATTTTTCCTTGGTCAATAATAGTATTTTTGCCAATATATGCCGGACCACTGATTTTGGATAAAGTCAAGATTTTGGCATTGTTATCAATATAAACCGGCCCATCGCGTAAATCAATGACTACGCCGGGCTCAATCTCTGCTCCTTGCCCAATATAGAGTTTGTTGGTATTACCTAAAATAATTGCCTGCTGACTCATCTGCCCGAAAATCCCTGAATCACTAAAATCATCAATTAGTTCCTGATGATTATAGGCAATCAATTCCCAAGGATATTTCATACTGAGTGCGGAAATCTCTTTATGGGGTAATTTTAATTTGCGAATCTCCTTAGTCTTAAGCGGAATTTTTTTTATTCTTGAATTTTTAACTCTTAAACCAACAATATCTTGGTGAATATCGACAAAAATTTCTTCGTCACCTTTAATATCAATCGGTTGTTTAAGTCGGGCTCGGCTGGATAGAAATAGTGATAGATTATTATCTGATACTAAATTATTGACTGCGATCTGCGGATATTTTTCTTGTAGCAGTGTACTAAGAATTGGTCGGACTAACAACCCAAATTTTTCTTGAGGGTAGAGTTTCTGATATTTCTCCAAAAGTGTAAAACGACCACAATATAAATCAGCCACTGACCGAAAATAGACTAAAGGCAAAAAATTTCGAAAATATTCATCTTCATAAATATAAATCATAATATCTTAGATTACTGAAAATAGACTTAAAGTCAATATATAGAAGATGACGCTGCTAAAGGCGAACTTGATGCGATGCCAAGACATAATATCCAGTTCATAATCCAAATTCTACTATACTTGTTGACTTTGGCATTACTCTGTTTTATAATTATTGTTAAACTTTAGCAATAAATATATTTTTTATGTGGCAAATACTCTATTCTATAATTATTGTTAAAACTTTAGGCAATAAACATATTTTTTTATGTGGCAAATAAAACAATTACCTTTATCGGATTGGCATAATTTTTATTCCGAATTACAGGGCAAGGTCAATCTTAATCCCGGCTTGGCTCAATTGTTATATCTAAGAAACATTAGAACCATTCCAGATGTTATCAAGTTTCTTAATCCGGAAATTAAATATCTCCATCCTAATTCTTTATTACCAGATATTGACCCGGCAATAACCCGAATCCAAAAAGCAATTGCCAATAGAGAACCAATACTTATCTGGGGGCATGAAGACTTAGATGGTATTACCGCAATCGTTGTTTTATATCAGACACTGAAAGCAATCAAAGGTCAACCCTTGTTTTATATACCCCAAAAAGGTAAAGAGCGTCATGGATTGAGCCCAGATAAAGTAAAAGAGTTCCAAGATTCGGGTGTTAAATTAATCATTACAGTTGATTGCGGTATTACGAATAATCAAGAAATTGATATCATCCAAAAAAACGGTGTTGATGTTATTGTTACTGACCATCATGAAGTTTTAGACAAATTGCCCAACTCTGTGGCTAATGTCAATCCTAAACGTACTGATTCAAAATATCCTTTCTCTTTTCTTTCAGGTGTAGGTGTTGCTTTAAAGGTTTCTTTGGCATTAGTTGAAAAACACTTAAAAGTTAGTCCTGAGGAATACTTCTCACTTTTACCGGATTTATTACCCATAACTGCTTTAGGCACAATTGCTGACCGAGTTCCCTTAATTGACGAAAATCGAATCTTTGCAAAATTGGGGTTAAAAGAACTAATTAATATTAAAAATAATGCGGTCAAAGCGGTATTTGATGTCGTCGGAATGAGCCGAGACAATTTGACTACAGAAAAGTTCTTTGGAGAAATAATTCCGCTTTTTAGTTCGGCAAATGGTAATCAAGCATGCGATTATTTTCTTAACCAAAACTATGATGCTTGTTATCAGTGGGCACAAGAACTATATAAACTGAGTCAAGAATGGCGCGAATCCGCAAAGCATAATTGCTATATTGCCGAACAAGTTAAGGATGTGGGCGAAGGTATAATTTTAGTCTATGACGAGCGGTTATCCTTAAAAGCATTAGGACATTGCGCAGGCAGACTTAAAGATATATACCAACTACCAACAATTGTTATGGGACTAAGAAACGATGACTGGGTTGGTGAATGCCGAGGTATTAATGGTGTTGATTTGATTGAACTGCTTAAAGCCCATAGTTCCTATTTTACTGATTTTGGTGGTCATAAAAAAGCCTGTGGATTTACTCTGCCGAAACAGAAATTAAAGAATTTTATTAAGTCGGCTAAAAAGTATGCTAAAGAGAATTTTGCTGGAAATATCATTAAAGAAAATAAACTTATTGCTGAGATGATTTTACCATTAGATGAGATCACTGAGGAGTTTAAAAAACTCGCACCTTTTGGTGAAGCAAACCCAACGCCGGTTCTAATTAGTCCAAAAACAAATTTAACTAAAGAAGATGGGAAAATCATCTATTGGAAAAAACCTGAATTAAAACTTGAATGCGCACCAAATCTTCCGGTAAATCCGTCAGGTAATACCTATGATATTCTATATACCTTTGATGACAACTTAGAGATTACGATATTAGATTTAGCCACCACATATTAAACTTATTAGTAACCGAACATTATAGTGGTTGTAGTTTGGGACTTTGATTTTTAACAACGAGTATGCCTAAAAAAGTACATGTTATCAGAAAAAAGACTCGCCAACGCCATTTCTGGATTTTTTCGAATGAAGTTAAAAAAGTAGAAGGCAATCCTGAGACCGGTGATGTTGTCTTTGTTTATGAACACAATCATTTTATTGGTAGCGGTCTTTATAATAAAAATTCGCTAATTAGAATTCGACTCTATTCCGATAAAAAAGAACCGCTAAATGTTAATTTTTTTGAGAATCGAATCAGGAAAGCCTATGCCTATCGAAAGACAATACTGCCAAATGAAAATGATTTCCGATTGGTCTATGGCGAAAGTGATGGGTTACCTGGAGTTGTAATCGATAAGTATGCCAATACTTTTGTGCTCCAAACTTATTCCGCGGGTATGGATATGCGGCAGGATTTAATTGTTTCTGCTCTGAAAAATATCTTTAATCCGACTGCAGTTTTCGAAAAGAACGACTTTCGCTTACGCGACGCAGAAAATTTACCTCGGCGCGAGAGTTTGCTCTACGGCGACCTTTTAGCGCCGGTAATAATTTCGGAAAACGGCGTAAAGTATATCGTCAATATTCAAGCTGGCCAAAAGACCGGTTTTTTCTATGACCAAAGGATAACTCGTCAAAAAGTTCAGGCAATGAGTAAAGGAAAATCGGTCTTGGATGTCTTCTGTTACACTGGCGGGTTTTCTTTAAATGCGGCAAAGGGTGGTGCTAAAGAAGTACTCGGAATTGATGCTTCAGAAGCAGCATTAGAATTAGCACGAGAAAATGCTAAACTTAATAAAGTGCATAATGTCTGTAAATTCATAAAAGGTGATGCCTTCATTGTTTTAAGAGAATTAAATCAAGAAAAAAGAAAATTTGATATTATTGTGCTCGACCCACCACCATTCTTTAAGAAACTTTCAGAAAAACCGCAAGGCATAAAAGGTTATAAAGATATTAATCTCCAAGCAATGAAACTTCTGGCTGAAGGTGGAATTTTAGTAAGTTGCACTTGTTCCCATTATCTTTTCTGGCAGGATTTACTGGATGTGTTATCCCAAGCGGCACAAGATACTGGTAAGACTTTTAAGATAATTGACCGCACAACTCAAGGACCTGACCATCCGGTTCTATTAAATATGCCGGAAAGTGAGTATCTGCGGTGTTTCTTTTTAGAAGTATACTAAGTTAAATCAAAATAGATTAAAATTGTCATTAAGTATTTTCAAAACAAATCCCCCAAGATATACTTTACAGATAATAATAAGTATAAGTATATGAAACAAGTTCTTAAATTAGCAATGGTTAATTTCCAACATTTGTTTAAGGATAAAAGATACTGTGCAAAATACAACCCGAGCCAATTATAAAGAATTAAGAAAGATTAATCGTCGGTTTATAATAAGATAGAGCGTTTTGAAAAGTGCTACTGAAAACACGGAAGACACAGAAAAACAGGAGAAAAATCAGTGATTCGTCCGATGTGAATATTTATTTATTAAACAGAAGACCTTTCGGTTATTAGCAAAAAATGATTTCGCAGAGTTCTCGTAGTAAAGAACTTGACACGGATTGAAATTATCTCTAACATTAGTTAATGAAATCAAAACTAATTTTTATTTTTTTTATATGTTTAGCGCTGTTCTGTTCCAAAACCCAAGAGAGTTTTTTTCAATATAATGATTTTATTTTTGGTAGTTATGTAACAATTAAAATTTTTGCTTCTGATTCAATTCAAGCCAAAAGGTCAATTAGAAAAATAATTCAAACACTTCGTCATATAGATACAGTAGCATCAGTTTATATCAAAGAGAGCGAAATTTACCAACTCAATAAAAAAGGCTCGGCTAAAATGTCACCAGAACTGAAAGAATTGATAATAAAAGCAATCGAGGTGTCAGAAAAATCCGCTGGTGCCTTTGATATTACAGTAAGGCCGGCAATGATATCTTGGGGATTTGATAGTCTTGATACCAAGCAAAGTCCAATTGCAGAGAAAAACTTTGATAGTTCACTTGTTAGTCTAATAAATTATAAAAAAATTCGTATTGTTGATGACTCAATATACTTACAACCTGGAATGGAGCTCGATTTAGGCGGTCTTGCTGTTGGTTATGCGGTTGATAAGGCTTGCGAAGTCGCGAAAAATTCAGGGGTTAAATCAGGGCTAATTGATGCCGGTGGTGATATCGTTTGTTTTGGCAACCGAACTTACAAGATTGGCATTAGAAATCCATTTGGCAAAGGAGCAATTAGGGCGGTCAAGATAAAAAATCAATCAATTTCTACTTCGGGCAGTTACGAAAAATTCATTCAAAAAGGTAACAAAAAATATACTCATATCATTAATCCCAAGACGGGTCAACCCATTGCTGATACGATTGACAATCTTGTAAGCGTTACGGTTATTGCCGATAAAACGGTTGATGCGGATGCTTATGCAACTGCAGTCTTTGTTTTAGGTGCCGAACGAGGTGCAGAACTGATTTCTTCGTTAGGAATGCAAGGGATTTTGATTACTAAAACCGGTAAGATGATTGAAATCGGTTTTTAATATCTTCAATAGATGATGTGCTTATTACCTTTCTAATATCCGATAATGATGAATCAATTGACCGAGGCAAAATATTATAAAAAAATAAAGAGGGCAGAAAAAGAACTAATCCAATGTGAACTTTGTCCCAATTTCTGCATAATTGCTGAAGGTAAAGTTGGTCTATGTTTGGGCAGAAAAAATATTGAAGGTAAACTCTATGCGATAAATTATGGCGAAGTAATTTCAATGGCATTAGACCCGATTGAAAAAAAACCGTTATACCACTATTTTCCGGGTAGTCAAATATTTTCTGTGGCAACTTATGGTTGCAATTTAAGATGTCCCTTTTGTCAAAATTGGGAAATCTCACAACAAAGAATCGATGGTAGATATATTTCACCACAGCAATTGATTAAAATTGCTCAAGAGTATCCGACAGTTGGCATCGCTTACACTTATACTGAACCTTTAATTTGGTTTGAATATTTACTTGATGTAACTAAATTGGCACGCAAGCACGGATTAAAGAATGTTCTGGTGACTAATGGGATGATTAATCCTGAACCATTTCAAGAACTTTTACCTTGGATTGATGCCTTAAATATTGACTTAAAGTCAAGTGACGAATCATTTTATCAAGAATTCGTTAAAGGTAATTTGTCAGCAGTAAAGAAAACAATTGAATTGGCAAAGAAACATTGTCATACAGAATTGACTAATCTTATTATTCCAACAAAAAACGACTCAAAAGAATCTCTGGAAAATTTAGTCAATTATGTTGCTAGTTTGGGGAAAGATACTGTGCTCCATTTTTCGCGATATTTTCCCAATTATCAACTGGATATTCCAATGACACCAGCAGAAAAACTGAAACAAGCATTGCTGATTGCTAAAGAAAAATTAGATTATGTCTATGTTGGTAATATTTTGGGTTTTGATAATAATACCTACTGTCCGAACTGTAAAAACTTACTTATTGACCGGGACTATTTTACTGCTAAAATTGTTGGTATAGAAGACAGTCAGTGCAAACGGTGTGGCTATTTTATTTATGGAAAATTTCAATAAATACAATAAACCCCAAATTAAATTTTACTAACTTATGCGTCGTAGTGTTGGGTTAATAATTTTCATAGTTATTATCAGCGCTATTATAGGCTCAGTATTATCTTATTTTTTATCAGCATTATTTCCCCCTGGACCGGTCTATAATCTTTTTTTTAAGACAATTGAGATTGGTATTCCCCAATTTACAATTAATCTTAAATTTATAAACTTAACATTTGGCTTAATGTTTTCAATTACAGGATTAACAATTCTTTTTATAATCTTAGCGTTGATTTTACTGAATCGCTTCTGATTTAGGTCAATTGCTATAATTTTTATTTTCTCTAATCTTAGCATTAATTCTACTGGACCGCCCTGATTTCAATCTCCCAAATTTTCAGTGCTTTTATCTTATTAACCTCTTAGAAATTTTGAGTTATATCTAAAATAAAAATTAGCGGTAATTTTTATCTAATCCACTAATAATCAATAATTAACATAAAACATCTTTTCAAAAGGGGTATAGTGGGGTATACCGCGTATCGCATCTGAGAGCTGAGGAAAAAGAACTTTTAGTTTCTTTTCAATTTAGTTGTTTAAAACTGTGGCTAATGTGTTTCTTAAAAGAACTTCTAAATAAGGGGTTTAAAGTGCGTTTAATATTAAATTTAAGAGGTCATTTATTAAGGCTAATAGTAAGTAACATCTTAGCCTACTAAAGATTACGCTTATCCTGTTGCTAATCAAAAGATGGTCAAGTCTATTCGCAGAATTTGCCCGAAGATTGGCAAAATTTCTCAATTTGCTGTGTGAATTTGGTTAATACACAACGAGTTTCTTTTCAATCTGAGTATTGGCGATAATATATCTTAGGAAATAAATTCCTTGGGATAAGTTATTTGAAGAAATTGTTGTGTTATATGAACCTGGATTCAGATGTTCATCGACCAGATTTTCAACTAATCTGCCAGAAGCATCAAATAGTTTGACCGTAACTCTACACGCAATTGGAACTGTATAAGAAATTGTGATATTATTCATCTGGGTCTGAGAGTTTACTTGTAACGATACAATGTTAGTTGTTGTCTTGTCGGAATTAATACTATTTTTAATGTTGGTCGTTTCAGAATCTTTTATTTCAATTAAATGGGTAGCGTCTTTATTAGGATTGAAACGCCACAATTCCGCAGTATTATTACCTTTCAGAAGATAGATTTTACCTTCGGCATAAGCCAGTCCAGCGCCAGTTTTAGGAACACTCTTATTATCATTGTTAAGTTTTGGAATTATTTCTAGTGGGGTCCAAGTTCCAGGTGTTCCTGGGGTATATCGCCAAAAATCTTGTTTGCCTTTGCCCTTTATCATATAGAGCATTGTGCCGTCGGTTGTCATTGCGCCGCCGTCACCAGCTTTATTCTTCTTGCCCAATTGAGGATGTCTTTGAGGACAGGATTCTTTTTCAATCCAAGTGTCGCGTTTAATATCATAGAGATAGAAAGCGTTATATTTATCACTGCCTTTGAGCGCATAGATTGTGTCCCGAATACCAACAATCGCGCTACCGTCTTTCCAGGGTTTACCATAGGCACCCAGTTTTGCTTTGGCTTTCAAATACCAGGTATCATTATTTGGAGCATAAGCAAAGAAGTTATGTGCATAAGCAGGTTGTCCACCAGCCAATACATAGAGCAGGGTCTCTTTATACCATATTGAAGTTCCGCCTTTTAGTCCTTTTAATGACGGTATCCAGGTCTTAAATGTCCATTGATTAGTATTAATATCATATGCCCAAATCTCTTTTGTTCCTGCACCTTTAGTTGCCCAGATTGTGTGGTTTCCATCAAAACATAAAGATGCTCCTTTACCGGGCTTTTTCTTGTTAATTTTATCATTATCTGGTGGAGGTTTAGGACCGAAACCAATTGTCTCTTTTGCTGACCAAACGCCTGATTCGTATTTATAGAATTCATTTGATTTATTACCACGGATAGCATAGAGTGATGAGTTAACACCAACTAATGCGCCGCCATCCTTAACATATTTACCAGGAACATTGGTTGGCATTGGTTCTCTTGGTATCCAGGCTGCGGTGAAAACATAAAATGTGCATGCCGGGGAGAAATCTGACCAATTACCAACACTATCTCGAACGCGTATTTTCCAATTATATACACCAGTAGTAAATTCAGTGCTGGTAAAAGTATCAGTGACAATTCGGTTAACGGTGCCGGAACCGAGTAAGCCGGCAACAAAATTATAGACAACACCAGGTTCATCGGCTGAATGCCAAACAAAATGCTGAACCGGTGTAAAGAATGTATCGCCATTAAGTGGTGAAATCATACTGGGAATTGTCGGTGGTATAATATCAATGGTAAATTGCCACTCATTGGTAAAATCACTCCAGTTACCAGCAATATCTTTACACCTGACCTTCCATCGATAACTTCCGTTAAAAAGACTCAAGTTGTGTGTATAAGCCGTATCCGAAATATTTACATTAATCACTTCAATAGATTTTTCATTGCTAATCGTCTGGGAGTATAGTTCTTTAATGTACTTATTGGGGCTAATATTTTCAATTGCACTCAAAGAATTAGTTCTTGTTCTTTGCTCGGTAGTTTCAATATCTTCCAATTTATTGTCCTCTTTTGTTTCCATATCTACTACCAGATTATACAAGACTGCATCTGAAACTTTGCGCCAAACGAACCTTGGTTGTTGATTATTACTAACACTCATATTCGGTGGTAAAACAAGTATTGGTGCTGAAGGACTTCGGGTATCAATAGTCAAAGTTCTAATTTCACTCCACGGGTCTGAGGGTCCAGGACTTTCAACCCGAACTCGCCAGTAGTAGAGACTATCAGATAAGGGATTATCATCCGGAACTTGCCATTCAGAAAAGTTGGTGATTGTGTCAATCACGCAGTTTTGAAATTCAATATCAACTGCGACCTGAATCCGATAACTTCCTGCGCTCTCAACATCCGTCCAATTGAAATATGGTGTATTGTCATTAGTTATTAATCCATTGTTCGGTGATTGTAAACTTATTGGAATCGGATTGACTGAGAAATATCTTTGTAAGAGATTATTACCTGGATTAAAATCGGTAGGTAGAGTTGTATATGCCCTAAATAGAAAGTTTCCTTGTTCCATTGACCGCCATGGCATAAAACTAATAGTGGAGGATTGGCTTGGCGAAATGCTGTATGCAGTATCTTTATCAGTATAAAGTAAAACCGCTGCGGAATAATTAATTGATATATCATCAAGATAAATCGTGCTTTGATTCAGCCCTTTATTAACGAATGCAATATAGACTGATTTACCAGCATAAGAACTGAGGGGAATTATTTTTTCGGTCCAACTTGTTGTCCGAATGCTGAAGGCATTAAGTAAGATTCCAAAACTATTAATGTCATTATTAGTTGTTGAGAGCCAGATCTCTAAAGAGTCGTTAGCGATTGCGGCTGACCGATACCAAAATCTTAAATTGCCGCCTTGAATATCTATTTTTGGCGTTATTAGCCAATCGTTGTTTCTTAATACCGAACCTTCTGATTCACATTTTATCGCGGCTGAGCCACTGTGAGCCGGTGTTGTTATTCGCTGCCATCTTTTTGTTCCGCCGTCATTATTATAAATTACCCAATTTGTTGGGGGGAAAGTTGTTCCTTCAAACCCTTCATAAAAACCACTCACTGGTCGATAAATTTCACCAATAACTGGAATGTCTTGGGGTTGATTACTATTATTAGTTACAACTATCTGAGGAGTAAATTCAATGCGTTTCCATTCAATTAAATTCGGCCGGCTAATTGCAGAAACCATCACATCTGCACAGAGTTCAATGCCAACACTATCAATAAATATATTATTGCCACCTTGAGCAAAAGCGTGGAAAGCAATAAGCACAATATTACCGATACCTGAATCTAACTGGACAGAATGTCTTTGCCAGCCAGTAGTTGATGCATATCTTTCAAATTTATTGAGTCTTTGCCAATTTCCACCATAATTAGTGGACAGTTCAATAACTAAACTATCAGGATTAGCACTTAGATTATCATGATACATATAGAAGTTTAGCCTTGCGCCATCAACATATCGTAAATCAAATGGTGGTGTAATTAAACGGCTATGGGCTCCGCTGGGTGCATTGAATACATTATAACATGCTTGTCCGATTCCATCATAAGGCGTTTGTGTTGGATTAGTGCCATTTAAGACGCGGCTCCAATTGTTGCCACCAGAAACAATTACTTGCTGTTCCCAGCCGAATGGTTCAAAAGTATCACTTTCAAATGATTCGGCATAAGGAATTTCTAATGACGGTAAAGTAGTTTGTGTTACTGAGGGAGAGAATCCTGTTTCGATTTTCAATTGATTACGGCTTTTACAATCAACTGTATAGGCAACATTGGGTATAAGATTGACTATTTTTAAACCATTAGCACCACCCCATTGGCTGTAAGTTGCCCAAACTACAGTATCAACTAATGCTCCGCTGAGATGTAAATACTTTGTCGTTTTAGCATCGTCTCTAATTCGAATCGCATATTGGGTATAATTTGGATTATTAGCCGGTGCAATCTTTACTTTAAGACTTAGATGACTTACATCAGATAGATTCGGCACATTAGGAACCTGAGCAAGTGTTACAGTATCTTTTGCAGAAAATTTACTTTCACCGAACTGATTATATGCGGAAACACGAAAATAGTAGTGAGTATTGGGCAATAGGTTCTGGCAGACATAACTACTAATATTAGACTCAACTGAATCGATGATTGGAAAAGAACCAGATAGAGATGTATCTCTGCGAATATAAAAACCAGTTTCATCAGTGGAATTATCATTCCAACTCAATACGATACTATTTGCTAACACATTGGATAAAGTTAAATTAGAAGGTGGAATTGGGATTGGGACTGTAAAGAATCGCCATATTTGTGAACTGATACTATTAGAGAAAGAATTATCGACATCTTCTTTATAAAGAGAAGACTTCCTACTTTTTATTGAAAACTCATTTGGTCCTGGGTTGGTATCATTATAAGCCCGAATTTGCCAATAATACTTACTTCTTGGTTTGATATCAACATAACTGAATACGGTTTCACTTTGAAGGGCACTGACTTTTTGTGTTGGTGGATAGGAAGTATCCAGAAATACATCATAGTAGTCAGCAGCAATTGAACTGTTCCATATCAAATTACCATTTATTGGCTGATTGACCGCGCTATCGGCTGGACTGATTAAATTAAATGGAAACGGCGGATTCGGTGTATACTCATCAGCACCAACATCAGGATGCGACAAATCTCTTGGTTGATTATCAAAGTCATAATTGATACTTGAAATCGGCACGCCTTTTCTGTCTGGATTGGCACAATTAGGGTTAATATGTAGATCGCTGAGCGCGATAAATCCAGGATTTCGGCTGATGCTATGTAAGTCTTTAGAAGAACGGCTTCGCCATTGCTGTAAAGTTGTGCATGGTAATGACCAATAACCGATTAATTGACCATTTTGACCCGGAGTTGAGACATATAAATCATTATAATCAGAATTAAATCCTGCACTGGTATTAGCACAATATATTGCATAATGTTTTCCGGTTCCTGAAGTTTGGCTTCGGTTGTTAAATACAATATTATTTTTGAAATTAATAATACTCGGTTTATTACGATAAATTCCATAGGAATGGGTATTACTTGTCAATCCATTACCACCAATGTAAATTGAATTATAATAGATATCCCAAAGGACATTGTCATAGGAATCTTCATGTATACCGTAAATGGTTGCACCTTGATGAGTTCGCATTGCATCCAAGTAAATAAAATTATTATCGATTACTGTCGTTTCTGATACTGAACTATAATAAAGATATATTCCTCTAAAAGTTGGATATTGACCCGCAGTCCAAAAATCACGAATCTTGTTACGCGATATTTTTGTCTTAACGACACTGTAATCATGAAGATAAATACCTTGTAATAGACTTGTTGTTTGTTGGGTTTGGGTATAGATATCGCACTCTGATATCAGAGTATTATAAGTATTGTTGGCAAAATAGATGCCAGTATTACTAAAATCATAGATTCGACACTTGCGTATAACATTATTAGAATTATCTAAGGGCGTATTTACACCGCTAAAGTAGATTCCATAATTAGCCGAAGTAATATTTGTGCCGGTAATGTTACAGTTTTCTATCAGATTATTATTATTTCCTGTTGCCAAACTATCATCAACAATAAAACTTAAAACTCCGGCAGTAGAAGATAAAATATTACTTTTCAGCCAGCAATTCTTAATCACATTATTAGAAGCACCATTATACAAACGCACAGCAGAACCAGTTGTAGATAAGTTAGAAATTGTTAGGCTATCTAAAGTTACACCATTTATACTTTTCAAATCAATAATCGTTGTACCACTATTACCCTGGACTAATGGTATGAAATATCCATTGGGCTTAATTGTTAAAGTCCAATTGCCCCGGCGATAGCCGGCAGGCGCAGTAAGCACAATTGGAAAAATTTCATTGAGATAAGTTGTGTCAGTCAATTTAAATACGACGTTACCAGTTATTACTGAATTATTCCACAGACTACATGCTGAAGCCAATCGGGGTAAATCACCACCAATACCGACTAACTTAATACCAAAGAGTGTATCATAAACCTTAAAACTACTTCTCAAGGTATCATCAGCAAAATACTGTTCGCCTTTAATTGCTACTGAGCATTTGACTGCCTTAATCCCCGGACTCGGACAAATATATTTTGTATTAAAAGTATAATTGATAGAATCGCCAACTCCTAAGTTAGCAAAACAAGTTTCTTGAACTGTAGTACTTCCTGCCACCCGATAGAAAACACGGATTGTATCCTGAGTATTATAGCCGTAATTTTTAAGCCGAATAGTAACAGAGATCGTTTCTCCAGGAATTACAACTGCAGGAGCAAAGTTGATTTTGTCCAACACCATATCATTATCATAAAGTTGACGTTGTTCACATTCTAAGATTTTGTTATTACCGGCAATTATCATCTCGTCAGTTGCTTGGAGTTCAGTTGATGGACGATACTTATTGAAATTACCGACCGCAACGCCATAAGTAGGTCCACCAGTTGAAGGCATCAAGCGATAATACCAATTATCACCGGCATTCCACAAAACAATTGTTTGATTGCCAATACCAGTAGCACTACCAGCAGACGCAATGATTTCATTTCCCTGATGTAAGTCATAGACATCGCCAATCGCGACTTCACCGAAAGTTCCCCATTGGTTGTAAGCACCCAGTTGCAAAAGTGACCAGGAACTACCTGTATTTCGTAATATAAATATATTGCCATAAGTTTGAAAATTTAAGCCATTATAGATTACAACTTCACTACCAGGATAATTCGGGTCAACATCGCCAATTGCAACATCATAAAAACAAACCATATTAGATGTTGGTTGTAATAATGGTGTCCAGTACCAGTAAGGAGATGAATATCTTAATCTAAATAATGCACCAAAATGAGAAACAACCGCAACTTCTTTACCTGGATAACTTGGGTCAAAATCACCAATTGCAACTCCATTTAAATATGAACCATCACCCCAAGGAAATGAATCAAATACAAAGGTTGAGCCAGTCCAATACATTCTAAATAATGCTTTTCCCGCAGTAAAAAATACTTCGTTAATTCCATTACCATCAACATCACCAATCGCAATATCAGTTATACCAAATGTGCCTGTGCGAAAAGTGCGTGGCGCACTGTTATTGGGTAATGATTCTCTTTGCCAAGTTGTGCCATCCCACCAAGCCCGATACAAACGAGAAATTTCTGAAGTTCCGCCATACCGTCCATATACCATATCGGTAATGCCATCATTATTAATATCACCGACTGCGGCACTAAAAAAGCCGACACCGGCTGAATCTATCCAACGACCATTGGCACCGTGCTTTTGCCAACCACTGGTTGCAACCTTAATTGGTGGCACAGATGTTGTATCATTTATCAATAAAGCATGGCGTGGTTCTGAAGACATTACCGCAAAAAACCGAACCGTATCATCAGCACTACCTTTGAACTTTGTTCCCACCGCAATATCACGTAATGTGCCAACTGGTAATGGTGGCGGCAAAATCCGTGTTGTATCAAAACGTACGGGTGATTTAATGTTTTCTAAGATTGGATAGATAACCTTTTCTTTACTTATCGTTAGCGGAGCAATGCCAAGTTCTTCATTCAATACATTAGGTTGCGTATGTGAATTAGCACTTAAGTCAGAGATACTGTTGTTAAAGATATGGTTAGATTGAGCAATAACTATTGACGATATTGTCAGACATAAAATGCAAAAATAAAGTTTTGCTTTCATATTTTATCCTTTCTAAATTGAACAAAAGCAAAGGGTCCAAAAATTAGTAAAGGTTGAAGTAATTTCAATGCTCAGCATTAGGCATAATTTCGTAAAACATCAACTCTTTCCTTTTGACTTAATTCCTTAAAAAGATTTGAATTCAACATCATAAAATAAATAAAAGGCCAAAAATTATACCAGAATAGAATAAATTTGTCAATAATTTTGTTACTCACCGCATAAAACTTATTCCGTATGAATCTCTTTCATAATAATTTTATAGAAATTTTTGTCACTGAACAAAATGAAATTGCTGAATGTTTCTAATTTTTATGTGCTCTCATCAATTTGTAGGCGCGCTTTTCAGAATGGTTTCTATTTTTTATTTAATTAAATTTGGATTATCAAGTAACTTCATTAACGCATCTCATTATATTTCTGCTTGACAATTTTGAATTTTTCTTTAATATATAAGTATATGGTAGCATTTAATAATAAAATGCATATCCACATTCCATTACCATTCCTGTGGTTAATGCCTTATAATAAAAATATAAATCTTTTATTAGAATTAGAAAGGAGGACACCAAATAAAAACAAATAGTAAAATAAAAAATTCCTAAAAATGGAGGAACTATGCGTAATATATTATTAGTGATTAGTTTTATACTATTAGTTATAGGTCTGAGTTATGCTGAAATTTCACCGGATTATGCACCTGGAACAATTATGACCGAACCTGTTGAATCACCTGTTTCTGATGTCGGCTGGGTGACAAAAGCACCCTTTCCAACAACTCGTGCCCATTGTATGGTATCTCCAGTATTTACAGTTGGCGGTGTAAAGAAATATTATGTTTTTGGCGGACCAACAGTTTCTGGTGGTGCTTATACCAATGATAATTACGAATACAATACTGAAACCAATACTTGGACGCTCAAAGCACCGATGCCAACTGCTCGTGGTATTGGCAGAGCGTGTTTGGTTGGCGGTAAGATATATGTTATAGGTGGTTGTGTTTCTTTTGGTACAGGTCTAACCACAGTTGAAATTTATGACCCGGAGACCAATACTTGGACTACAGGTCCATCAATGCCTGTTGGAAATCATGATTTTGGTGCAGGTGTTTATAAAGATACTTTTATCTATGTCTGCGGTGGTGGAAACTGGAGTACTTCATCTCCACCAACAAATGCGGTTTATGTCCTAAATACTGTCACCGGTGTCTGGTCATCAGCGACACCTATGCCAACAGCAATGGGAACACCTTGTTGTGGTATCATCGGTAACAAAATCGTTATGGCTACTGGTTATGTTTCTGGTGCAGGAAGCAATATTGTCCAAATCGGAACAATTAATCCGGATAACCCAACTCAAATAACTTGGACTACAGGTGCTACGATGCCTGGTTCAGCAGTGTATCGTGCGAACTGTGGTGTTGCGCAAGGTTATCTTTATGTTTGCGGTGGAAATTTAACTTCAGGTGTTTCTAATGCTGCTTATAAATATGACCCAGCAACTAATACCTGGACTCAACTACCTAATAAACCAACCGCGGTTTCTAATGTGTATGGTTGGGCAGCAGATCCAGCCGGTAAACTTTATTTCCCTGTTGGCTATAATGGTTCAACATATTTAACCGTCCATGAGATGTTAGATGATGTTTTACTTGCCAATGATGTTGGTGTTATGGCAATCGTGAGTCCGGGTAGTTCACATCTTCCAAACACACAAATGACTCCGCAAGGAAGATTTAAGAATTTTGGCACTGCAGCACAAACCAATTTTGCGGTTGTCTGTTCTATTGTAAATCAAACTGGCACAACTCGGTACACTGATACCAAAATAATCTCATTAGCACCAAATCAAGATACTGTTGTCAGTTTCAATTCGTGGACACCAACTGTACTTGAGCAACTAACCGTAATTATGCGGACGATGCTGGCAGGCGATGAGAATCCAGATAATGACCGGATAACTTCAACCTGTATTGTGGGCTATATTGCTTATGTAGAAATTGGTAATGCAACGACTAACTCTTATTCCGGACCAATGAATCGCTTTTATAATTATTCGGCTCACGAAGTAATCTACCTGCAATCAGAAATTAACACTGTAGGTCAAATTACTCATATTGCCTATTACAAAGACCACGGAACTAACCTTGATCCGATTGATTCAGTTAAAATCTATATGAAACATACTCCTGACCAGACTTTAACATCTGGCGCCTGGTCAACAACCGGATATACATTGGTCTATGAAGGTCAATATCCTAATGATATTCAATCTGGTTGGTTAGAAGTTCAATTGAATCCACCATTCCAATATAATAATACTGACAATCTCGGTATTTTGATTCTTAAAGGTTATCAACCGTATATTTCAACAACAGTCTGTCCTTATTGGCGATATACGACAACTTCACCAACTTACAGAACACGGCAATCACAGAGTGATGCTTCTATGCCAACTACATTAACTCAGACTTATAACCGACCTAATATCAGGCTAACATTTAATTTACAACAAGCAACCGATGAAAATTCAAATCATTCTAAAGTCGTTACTATTCTTAATCCAGTGAAACCTAATCCTGTAATCAATGGCTTAGCCAAAATTTCTTTCACATTAGCCGAACCTGGTAATGTTAATCTATCAATCTATGATGCATCAGGTAGATTAATTAAGACTTTAGTTAATTCCAATCTGAATACCGGAACCTATTCTCATATCTGGAATGGTAAAGATGAATCTAACCGCAAGGTATCAGAAGGCATTTACTTCTATACGCTAAAAACCGACAACTACAGTTCAACCAGAAAACTGATTTTTGTGCATTAATAAAAAAACAAATTGGGACTGGGCTGGGAAATGATATTCCCAGCCCAATTTTTTTTGTGCAAATTAAAAATAGAACGTATTACTATTTTTTCGGTAATTAATTTTACTCAGATTTATATGACAAAAGATACTTTCTTAAATCTTACGATTAACAAGTGTTGACAAACTACTATTTTCCAATAAAATGTCTTACAAGTTAGTAAAAAAATTATAATAAGTTTTCCTTTAGAATGCGTAAGTTATTAGTTAATATTGACCATATTGCAACTTTGCGCCAAGCACGCAAAGAGACTTTTCCTGACCCGGTCCAGGCTGCGGTTTTATGTGAACTTGGCGGCGCTGATGGAATTACAGTTCATTTAAGACAGGACCGGCGGCACATCAATGATCGGGATTTAGAGCTTTTACGAAAAACAATCAAAACCGAACTAAATTTAGAAATGGCAGCAACCGAAGAGATGTTAAATATCGCATTGAAAGTTAAGCCCGATACAGTAACATTGGTTCCAGAACGTCCAGAAGAAGTGACAACCGAAGGCGGTTTAGACCTTATCCGCAATTGGAGCAAAATAAAACCAATTGCATACAAGATTGTGCGTGTCGGTATTAATCTAAGTTTTTTTATTGAAGCAGAAATAGAGCAAGTAAAGAAAGCAATATTGCTGAATGCAAATCAAATTGAAATTAATACTAATCAGTATGCTAAAGATAAATTAAATCGGCTTCATATCTTAAATAAGATAGAGTCAGTTGTTAAATTTTGTAAATCCCGTAAGATAAATGTACATTGTGGACATAGTATTGATTATCAAAATATCTATCCTTTGTTGAATATTAAAGAAATTACTGGTTTTAGTATCGGTTTCGCCATTATTGCCCGTGCAGTAATGGTTGGATTAAAAGAAGCAGTGTCAGAAATGAAATCTATTATTTCCCGAGTTTATAATTAACAAGGAGAAAGAATGAAATATGGTAAAATAAAGTTTGCAATAATCATTGTTGCAGTTGCTTTGGGAATTTGGACACTCTGGCCAACATTTGAACTTTATCAAAGCGTTCCCAAGCGACGCAAAGTGCTTTTGCAGGAATTGCAAAATGCGATGACATCTAATGATTCAGCCCGGGTTATTAGTCAACTACAAGAACTTGCGGAAAGAGAAGCGAGTTTGCATAAGAGAGCACTCCATTTGGGTTTGGACTTAGTTGGCGGTATGCATTTGGTTTTAGAAGTAGATAAGACAAAACTTACTAAAGAAGAAGCGAGAGATGCTACTGACCGGGCTTTAGCAGTAATTCAAAATCGTATTGACCAACTTGGCGTGTATGAACCGGTAATTCAAAAAATTGGCGGCGACCGAATTTTAGTTCAACTGCCAGGAATAGACCGAGAAAGAGCTAAATCTTTAATCGGACAAATTGCATTATTGGAGTTTCGTCTAGTTGCTGATGAGCGAAAAACTGAAGATGTCTTAAGAACAATTGATAACTATTTTCGACGGCTCAATCAAGAAGATACTTTAATCAGCGAACAAGGAAGATTTTTGAGTTATGTTATAAATCTTGGTCAATCTGATTATGGCGTGGAAGAAGCCGATTTTATGAATTTTACTACGATGCTACAGCAAGCGGAATCGATAATTCCTGCAGATTATCAGATTTTATTCGGACCACAAGAATCTTATCGCGGCCGTAGAATGCGCCGGTTCTATTTAGTAAAAAAAGAGAGTGAAATGACCGGTTCAAGTATTAGCGACGCACATCCTAGTCCATATCAAGGGGGCGATGCAAACCTTGCAAACACTTGGATTGTCAGTTTGAAATTATCGCGTAAGGATGCAGGAAAGTTCGCAAGTATCACGGGCCGTAATGTCGGAAAACGATTGGCGATCGTATTGGATAACATTGTGCGCACAGCTCCGGTAATTAAAGAACGCATTGCTGGTGGTGAAGCAATGATTACAACAGGTGATGTGAATCCAGATAAAGCCCGAGATTTGGCGATTGTTTTACGCAGTGGCGCTTTACCGGCACCAGTTCGCATTGATGAAGAACGTTCAGTTGGCCCAGCATTAGGTTTAGATTCTATTCGCAAAGGAGTTAGCGCCGGTTTAATTGGTGCGTTATTAGTGATCATATTTATGATTATTTATTATTCGATGGCAGGCGCCATTGCGGATATTGTATTAATCTTAAACATTTTCTTTATCATTGTCGTGCTGGCAGGTCTGAAAGCAACTCTCACTTTACCCGGTATTGCTGGTATTGCCTTGACCATTGGAATGGCGGTAGATGCTAATATTCTGATTTTTGAGCGCATCCGAGAAGAATTAAGGGCAGGGAAAACTGTTAGGGCTGCAATTGCATCTGGTTATTCCCGCGCAGCAGTTACAATTTTTGATGCGAATATTACAACAATTATTACTACAGTTGCACTATACTTTTTTGGTACCGGTCCAATTCGCGGTTTTGCAGTCACTTTAATTATCGGTCTAGTGCTTAATATTATTACCGCAGTATATGTTAGCCGATTTATTATGGATTGGATTACTACTCAATTTGCAGTAGAAAGATTGAGGATATAATGAATAATATATTTATAGTTGTTTATATAGCATTAAGACAAAGTAAATTTTCCTCGGCTAACGGCAATGCAATATCTCTCGACAAGTCAAAATTGGAGGATAATAATGTTACAGATATTTAAAAATCCAGATTTCAAAATCGTACCTCGAAGGTATATTACATTCGGTATTTCCATTCTATTGACCATAATAACAATCATTTCAGTAATTGCCCATAAGGGATTAAAATATGGTGTTGATTTTACTGGTGGCACACTTTTAGAAGTCCATTTTACAAAGCCGATTGAAACGCAAACATTACGAAACACTTTTTCAAAATTTGCTACGGGCAATGTTACAATTCAAAACCTAGGAGAAGGAGCCGATTTTATTATTAGATTCGAGTCACAGGTTAAATCTGAATCCGCTGAGAGTACCGCTGCGAATATTATGCAATTCCTACAAAATGAAATTCCTGATAACCAAGCTGAATTAGTGAGGATTGAAATGGTCGGACCGCGTATTGGCCGAGAATTACAGAGGAACGCTCTGATTGCTGTTTTAATTGGTATGATTGGCATATTAATTTATGTTAGCATTCGATTCGATTTTCGATTTGGTACGGCTGCAGTTATTGCTTTATTTCATGATGTCTTTACCACTATCGGTTTTATTTCGATAACTAATACTGAAATATCAATTCCCATAATTGCAGCTTTATTAACTATTATCGGTTATTCAGTTAATAATTCTATTGTCATTTCAGACCGAGTTAGAGAAAATTTGCGTCGAATGTTAAAGGCTGAATTTAGCACAATTATTAATACCAGCATTAATCAAACTTTAAATCGAACAATTTTAACTGCTTTTACCACTTTTATAGTTGCTTTTGTATTATGGTTGTTTGGAGCAGCCGCAATTAAAGATTTTGCTAAAGTTATCTGTTTTGGTATTATTATTGGAACATATTCCGCATTATTCATTGGTGCGCCATTAGTTGCAGAATGGGAAATTCGTTTTCCTTCTCGTCGACGACGATAATAATCATGCTAATTCTAAGAAAGCCAATTTCTGCTATTGAATCATTAAATTTTCTTTTGTTTTCTATGGCTTCAGTGCTTTCAGTGGCATTTTTCGGGGGCTCTTAATTATTTTTAATTGACAAAAGCAACAATTGTTGATTGCTTTACTTGCGACTAATAATCGGATATTTGATAATAAATATACTCTTATGTATACCACTCAAGACAAACGCTCAACGATTTGGCATTGGCTATGCATAATTATTGGGACAATTTTCTTTACTGGATATTTTCCGCTCGCACCGGCAACAGTTTCAAGTTTTTTTTCACTCATCCTCGTGATATTTTTATCTAAGAATAATTTAATTTACACCGTGGTTTTGGTTGGCATTGTTGTTTTGGGTGCAATCATTGCTGATACATTGGAAAAGGTCTGGTCGAAAGATGCACGCCGGATTACAATTGATGAATGTGCTGGAATAATGATAACTTTTTTTTATTTACCGATAAGAATTGCTGAAACTGGTCGAATTAATTGGTTGTTATTGGTAATAGGATTTATTCTTTTTAGAATTTTTGATATTAGTAAGCCATTATATATTCGAGCTTCTGAAAAAATTTCTGGAGGTGTTGGTATAATGTTAGATGACATCATTTCCGGTATTTATAGTAATATTATCTTAAGAGCTTTGCTTTTAATGTTCCAGTTGATAAAATAAGGAGATTATGTTAAGAGCACAAATCATTATTATCGGTAATGAGGTTTTATCTGGTAGAACACTTGATACTAACTCTAATTTCCTTGCTAAGCGATTGCAAAGTTTAGGTATTATAGTAAACCGGATTACAGTTATCGGCGATGATAAGTCAACGATCGAAAAAACAGTATCTTCTGCAGCTGATAGCGAAGATATTGTTTTAGTTTCAGGTGGACTAGGTCCAACCCCAGATGACCAAACTGTTGTCAGTGTCGCAAAAATTTTTAAACGAAGATTAATTTTAGATGAATCGATATTAACCAAGATTGAAAAGCATTTCCAAAACCAAGGGATTTCAATGCCCGAATCGGCAACAAGACAAGCATTAGTTCCACAATCAGCAATTATCTTAAATAATCCAGTAGGAACTGCTCCAGGAATAATTATAAAATCAGGTAAAAAATCAGTTATTCTTCTGCCCGGTGTTCCAATTGAATTACAGAAAATATTTGAAACCAGTGTTGTGCCTTATCTTACTGATACTTATGCTTTGCAATCATTGGTTGAGTTTGTTGTTAGGACTACCAACATTTCGGAAACTGCCATTGTGGAGAAAATATCGGATGTTTTAAAAAAATATAAAGATGTTACTGTAGCATATTTGCCGTCAATCACTGGTGTAGATGTAAAAATTGCTAATATCAGAGAAAAAAGACATTTATCGGATTTGACCCGTGAATTATCAACGCGCCTAAGACCTTGGATTTACGGATTTGGCGAGGAAACTATTGAAGAAGTAGTCGGAAATCTTTTACGAAAAAAGAAACTTTTAATAAGTGTAGCTGAATCTTGTACCGGTGGTTTAATCTCGGACCGAATTACAAATGTTCCGGGTAGTTCAGAATATTTTATCGGCGGTGCGGTCGTCTACAGCAATAAACTGAAGAACTTGGTTTGTAAAGTAAGCAATGAAACATTAAAAAAGTTCGGTGCGGTTAGCAAAGAGACAGTTTTAGAAATGGCTAAAGGCATTAAAGAAAATTTTGGCGCAGACATTGGTATCGGTGTATCAGGAATTGCTGGTCCATCAGGACAGACGCCACAAAAACCAATTGGATTAGTTTATATCGGTATTGCTACAAAAAAAGGACAGACTTACGAAGAATATCATTTTACGGGAACAAGAAGGATGATAAAAGAAAAATCGGCGATGGCGGCATTGGATTTACTACGCCGCACGGTTGAAAATCTTTGATCATCTATAAAAGAAAAAACAAATTTAGTAATGTTTTAATTTGAATTTGGAGATAAGTTTATGGAAAGGATTCGTTCTTTTATTGCTATCGAGATTCCAGAAAAAATACGAGATAAGATTATGGAATTCGTCGGTAAATTTCAACAACAAGATTATGATGTCCGGTGGGTTAAATATGAAAATCTGCATCTAACACTATGTTTTTTAGGTAATGTTTCTAAAGATTTTTTACACAAAGCCACTGATAAATTATCAGCCATCGTTACAACTCAAAAATCATTCGAATTGTCTTTGAAAAATTTTGGGGCATTTCCCAGTCTGCGTTCGCCTCGAGTAATTTGGATTGGTGTGGAAAAGGGTGGTAATGAATTAATCGATTTACAAGCAAAAATTGAATCGACAATGGCTGAGATAGGATATAAGCCCGAAGAGCGACGTTTTCATCCTCATTTAACAATTGGACGAGTTAAAAAAAGAATTGATAATGATATAATTTTCACAACTCAGTATAATAGTGGAGTATTTCTGGTTAATTCAATAACATTATTTAAAAGTATCCTAACACCAGATGGACCAATTTATGAAAAAATACACGAGTTTCCTTTTAAGTCCTAAATAGATTATGAGGTCACGCTCAATAGAGCATAAATTGAGTAGGAAAAATTCTATTTTAGACTCGGAACGAAAATCTCTTCGGCACAATCGACTGGACAACAAGGGAATTGAGACCAGTAATTTAATAATAAACCCATCTGAATTTCGAGTATGAGATTTTTTTGTTTTCGGTAAAAAATTGTTAGTTTCGATAATATTACCTTGTTTAAGCAAAAAAACTAACTAATAAGCATTTGTTAAATTGTTGACAAATTTTTATTAGAGTTTCTACGGTGTTTGTAGTCAATTTCTATAACTTTTTTGTTAACAATTTATTTTTTTTAATTGTTTTATTGACAATTGCTACATACCAGTACAATTTAAGATTCGAATGTTTGGTAAATAGAACGGTGTTGGTAAGAATTGTGCAAATTATACTTTTTATTAGAAAAAAAATATTCTTGACTAAAGGCAATTTTTTCGATAGTATTGTAAATATACAGAAATTGCCGACATAGCTCAGTTGGTAGAGCAGTGGTTTTGTAAACCTCAGGTCGGGGGTTCGAATCCCTCTGTCGGCTTAAATTGGTAATTGAGAGTACGTGTATTAGATATTTGACAATTGGGCAGGTACCCAAGTGGACAACGGGGGCAGACTGTAAATCTGCTGGCGATTGCCTTCGGAGGTTCGAATCCTTCCCTGCCCATTAATGGTCGTAAAAAAATAGAGTAAAAATCTGCGGAGATAGCTCAATGGTAGAGCTTCTGCCTTCCAAGCAGAAGGCTGCGGGTTCGAGTCCCGTTCTCCGCTCTTAAAATTTTCTATTGCATTTTGATAAAAATTTAGTATAATTTAAGTTGAATAAGATCTTCACTAAGAATTGAAGAAGATTATTCAGTAAATTTTTATAAAAAATAAAAGATTTCTTTCATATTGCAATATAAAAAATAATAAATTACGGGTTCAATTAAAATCAAACCGGCATAAAAAATTAATGTTGACAAATTGGTTTAAAAATAGTATAATTTAAAATTATACCTTTGCCCATGTAGCTCAGTCGGTAGAGCACATCCTTGGTAAGGATGTGGTCGCCGGTTCAATTCCGGCCGTGGGCTGATTAAAATTTAGTGAAGTACTAATTAAAAATGAAGATAAAAAATAATATTTCTGGTTGTTTTCGACTAAGAATTAGTCGATAACTCTAATTCAGGAGGAACTAATGGCAAAAGCAAAGTTTGAAAGAAAAAAGCCTCATGTTAATGTTGGTACGATAGGGCATGTCGACCATGGCAAAACGGTTTTGACTTCTGCAATTACCAAAGTGCTTTCTCAAAAGGGACTGGCAGAGTACAAAAGTTATGATGAAGTTGCAAAAGCAAGTATCTCTCAAGGACGTCGGGATGAGACTAAGATTTTAACGATTGCTGTATCCCACGTTGAATATGAAAGCGAAAAGCGACACTACGCGCATATCGATTGTCCAGGACATGCAGATTATATTAAAAATATGATTACCGGTGCAGCCCAGATGGATGGTGCAATTCTGGTTGTTTCTGCAGCAGATGGCCCGATGCCCCAAACAAAAGAACACGTGCTCTTGGCCCGACAGGTTAATGTGCCGGCAATTGTTGTGTATATCAATAAGGTCGATTTGGTTTCTGATCCAGAATTGATTGACCTCGTAGAATTAGAAATCCGCGATATTTTGAACAAGTACGAATTTCCTGGGGATAAAACGCCTATTATTCGCGGTAGTGCGTTAAAAGCTCTTAAATGTGCTTGCGGCACTTGTCCTGATTGTAACTCTATTCTTGAATTGGTTAAAGCCCTTGATGAGTTTATTCCGGAACCGGTCCGTGAAGTCGATAAACCTTTCTTAATGCCAATTGAGGATATCTTCTCAATTACTGGTCGAGGAACAGTCGTTACGGGTAAAGTTGAACGCGGAAGGATTAAACCTGGTACTGAAGTTGAAATTATCGGTTTTGATAAATATCATAAAACTGTTGCTACTTCAGTAGAAATGTTCCGTAAGATTTTAGATGAAGGAATTGCTGGTGATAATATCGGGATTCTCTTACGTGGTATCGAAAAAGACGAGGTAATGCGTGGAATGGTTGTTGCGGCGCCGGGTTCAATTAAACCTCATAAAAAGTTTACCGGTCAGGTTTATGTTTTAACAAAAGAAGAAGGTGGTCGTCATTCACCATTTTTTGCCGGTTATCGACCACAATTTTATATCCGAACCACAGATGTCACCGGAACGGTCAAATTACCTGAAGGTGTTGAAATGGTGATGCCGGGTGATAATGTAAATCTTGAAGTTGAGTTAATAACCAGCATCGCTTTGGAAGCCGGTTCACGATTTGCAATTCGGGAAGGTGGAAGAACGGTCGGCGCAGGTGTTGTAACTAAAGTTATCGAATAACAGTAGTTGCTAATTTGGAAAATTTCTAATCTCCTTTTGTGCAATATAAGTAAGTAAGAAGGTTTTTAACAATGCGAATTTTAATTACGCTTTCGTGTAAAGAATGTAAGAATCGAAATTATACGACGACTAAAAATAAAAAGAGCCAAGAGCGGCTTGAACTTAATAAGTATTGTCCCTACTGCCGAAAGCATACTGTGCACCGCGAAGTAAAATAGAAGCTTAGATGGTGTTATATCAAATGTTAGATTTATATGAATGCGTTACAATATTAAGTGTAAATTAGGCCTGTAGCTCCAACGGCTAGAGCACCTGACTCCAAATCAGGGGGGTGGGGGTTCAAATCCCTCCAGGCCTGTAAAATTTGAAAATAAACTCGATTAAATAATGAATCTACTTAAAAAGATTAAAGAATACTTGCTTAATGTTATAAGTGAATTAAAAAAAGTAACCTGGGCAAAGCCACGAGAACTGTTTTCGACAACAGTGGTTGTTATTGTGCTCTCTTTGATCATGGCTCTTTTTGTAATGATTTTTGATTTGTTGTTTTCTCGATTACTCCACCTTATTTTAAGATGAAGATTGGAATATATGTCAATGCCTGTAGTTTTTTGGTATAAGATACAAAAAGAAATTTTTGAGACCAGGTTTATCACCCTATCCACTTTGTGGTTTGAATTAGTCACTAATAACTAAATTTAGATTCGATGAAATTTTTTGTTGTTCATACTACTACAGGTCAAGAGAAAAAAGTGAAAGCGATGATTGAAAAAGCAATTGAAACCCAAAACCTAAAAGATCAATTCGGTAAAATTATTGTGCCGGTTGAACATATTACCAGATTTAAAAAAGGTAAATCAATGCCTGAAGAAGAAGAACGAAAATTGTATCCTGGTTATATTATTGTTGAAATGGAACCATCTGAAGAAACATTTAAGTTGGTAAATTCGATTCCAGGAGTTACGCATCTTTTAGGAACAAAAACAAAACCAACACCTTTAGATGAAAAGGAAGTTGAAGAAATTCTACAACAAGTTGAAAGTGGTGTTAAGAAAACCCGACAGGAAATTCCGTTTAGTAAAGGGGAAATGGTTAAAGTCATCAGTGGTCCTTTTGCTGGATTTTCCGGAAGCGTTGAGGAAATTTTTCCTGACCGGCGCCGGATTAAAGTCATTGTCACTATTTTTGGAAGACCAACACCAATCGATTTAGATTTTTTTGAAGTGCAAGCAATATGATGTCTACAATAGTATTAGAGATTAAAAATAAAAAGCTAACGGCTCATTTGGCATTTGATTTTAGCCGATATTCTATATTTAGAGTGATAGTGATAATGAGAAAATGTTTTTCCGGAATAGAGATTAAAGATTTTAATTGTTTAGGAGCATAATATGGCGAAAAAAGTCGTTGCTGTAGTTAGACTTCAGGTTCCAGCGGGACAAGCTACACCGGCACCTCCGGTTGGTCCTGCTTTGGGACAACATGGTATCAATATTATGGAGTTCTGCAAAGCGTTTAATGCGGCGACAAAAAATCAACCACCGGGGATTATTACACCGGTGCTTTTAACAGTTTATTCAGATCGAAGTTTTACTTTTGTAGTTAAGACTCCACCGGCTTCAGTTTTATTAAAACAGGCAGCGGGTCTAGCTAAAGGGTCAGGTGAACCAAATCGAACAAAAGTTGGGACTGTGACGCGTAGCGCCATCCGGGAAATTGCGCTCAAAAAAATGCCAGATTTGAATGCAAATGATATTGAATCAGCAATGAAGATAATTGAAGGTACTGCTAGGCAGATGGGCTTAACTGTAGTGGAGGATAAATGAAACGACGTAGTAAACGATATCGAAACCTGCTTAATAAAATCGAAAAGAAACCGGTTTATTCATTGACTGAAGCAATTCAGAAAGTGAAGGAATCAGCAAATACTAAATTCGACGAGACAGTCGACTTAGCAATTAATCTCGGAATTGATCCCAAACGACAAGACCAGATGGTACGCGGTAATGTTGTTTTACCTTTTGGTACGGGAAAGAGTGTTAAAGTATTAGTTCTGACACGTGGGGAAAAAGAAAAAGAAGCCAAAGATGCTGGTGCAGATTATGTCGGTTTAGAAGAATATATTAATAAAATTAAAGAAGGTTGGCTCGATTTTGATGTCGTCGTGGCAACTCCAGATGTTATGTCCGAAGTTGGTAAATTAGGTAAGATTTTAGGCACAAAAGGATTGATGCCGTCACCGAAATCGGGAACCGTGACATTTGATGTTGCGAGTGCAGTAAAGAGTCTGAAAGCCGGACGGATTCAATTTAAAGTAGACAAAACTGGCAATATTCATACAATAGTAGGAAAAGCCTCCTTTGAACCAGAAAAATTAGAAAAAAATATTCTGGCGGTTATTTCGGAATTACAGAAAGTTAAGCCAGCATCCGCTAAAGGTCAGTACTTCCGCTCAATAACTATTTCTGCTACGATGGGCCCGGCATTTAAGATTGATACTAAAGAAGTTGTCGAATTGGCACGAAAAGAAGTTTAATTATGCGCGCAAGAGGTTTGCCGATAAAAATAAACACTGCACTTAAGATTGAGACTAAAGAAATTATTGAATTGAGCCGAAAGGAATCTTAGATATGCCGTCACAGGAAAAAATATTAAAAGTAGAAGGTCTTAAAAAAGTAGTTTACGAAGCAAAAGGTATCTATTTTGCTGATTGTAGCAGATTAAAAGCGTCCGACATTACGCAACTTCGTAAGAAACTAAATTCTATGCAGATGACCCTTAAAGTAGTTAAAAACCGATTAGCACTGAGAGCTCTTAGTGAAATAGGAATTAAAGGGGTTGATGAGTTTTTAATTGGACCAACTGCACTAATTCTTTCTTATCAAGATGCCTTAGTCCCAGCCAAGGTACTAAAAGACTTCATAAAGAAAAATAGTGATTTGAAGGTTAAAGGTGCGTATGTTGAGAACGATGTCTATCCGATGGAAAAATTCGATTTTCTTGCCAGCTTACCGACTAAATCGGAACTACAGACACAGATCGTTTTAATTCTGACACAACCAGTGCAAGAATTAGTATTTATTCTGGAAAGTTTGTTAAGACAGCTAATCGGTAGTATAGAAGCATTGTCGCAGCTGCGAGCTACTACTGCATCAGAATCACCGTCGTCAAATCAAACTGAAAACACAGACCAGAAATCTACTAGACAATAAGAACTAAAAATGGTAAGTTTTGTATCACTTTTAATAAATATTGAAAAAATCAATTTTTTGTCACGCCTGGTATCAAATAGGGTGGCTGGTCACTTATGGCTAAGAGAGTTTCCACAAGTAACATTATATACTTGGCCAAGTGTTATACTTTTAAATGAAAATGAATATTAGTAAATTTGGAGGAAAATATGACAACAGCAAAAAAAGAGACAGAAAAGAAATCAATAGAAACAATTATTGAGTCAATTGAATCTTTAACTGTTACCGAATTGGCTAACTTAGTTTCAGCCCTTAAGGAAAAATTCGGTATAACAAATATTGCCTATGCACCAAGTGCACCGCAAGCGACTGCACCGACCGCAACTGCCGAAGCGCCAGCAGAGGAAGTCAAAACAGATTTTACCGTAACTTTGGTTTCCGTAGGCGATAAGAAAATTCAAGTGCTGAAAGAACTCCGCGCATTGACTAATCTTGGATTAAAAGAAGCCAAAGATGTAATTGATAATGCGCCGTCGGTAATCAAAGAAGGCGTAACAAAAGAAGAAGCAGAAAAAATAAAATCAAAACTAGAAACAGTTGGAGCAAAGGTCGAAATAAAATAAAAAATCACTTTGTTACTAAAAAGATGTATTTGATACAAATCCACAAATTTTTAGAAAGTGAGTTTTAAGTTCAACTGTGCACATCAATGATAAAAATATTGATGCCTTTGTAGAAACATTAAAAATGTAATAAAATGTAATAATATGATCAAAGACTTTTCGAAAAGGCAAACTTTTTTGGAAATACCTAATCTGTTAGCAATCCAACAGGAATCGTTTCGGTCTTTTTTACAGATTGATACTCCATGGAATGAGAGAAAGAATGAAGGTTTAGAAGCCTTGTTTCGGGAAACGTTGAACATTGCTGAGCCGCGAAAGAATTTTCAATTGGAATATGTCGGATATATTTTAGATCGACCCAAATACACACCTGAAGAAGCAGTTGAAAAGAAAGTTTCTTATACAATTCCCTTAAAAGTGATTTTCCGCTTGGTGAAGAAAGAAGCTGATTCGGGCCGAGTGAAGGATGTTATTGAAGAAGAGGTGTTTTTATGCGAGTTGCCCAATATGACGGAGAACGGTACTTTTATTATTAATGGTATTGAGCGTGTTGTCATTAGTCAACTTCACCGCTCACCAGGATTATATTTCTCGCGTCAAGAGGACGAACATTCAGCACTTCTTATTCCTTTGCGAGGTGTCTGGGTAGAATTTGTTATTGATAAGAATAATACGATGGCGATTTTGTTGGACCGAAGACGACGAATCGGTCTGGGGACATTTCTACAAGCCATCGGATACTCATATGAAGATGTAATCGCCAGGTTATTTCCGGTTGAGGAAAAACCTTTAAGAGTTGGACAAATAATTGCTAAATCTATTTATGGTGATATAGAAAACAAAATTGCTTCTGAATCACAGACAATAAAGCGAAAAAATAGAGAACAGAATGCAAGTAGTTCTGCAAGTGACAAAGAATCCGCTAGCGAACATCTAAGCGAAAGACCGCTTTTGGCTCATATTGGTGAAGAAGTGTCTGAACAGTTGATTGGGTTTTTGAATGCTAAAGGTATTAATAAAGCATATGTCGTCAATATTCCTGAAAACAATAATCAGATTAAGGAAAAATTAACAATTTTAATTAATACTTTTGAAAATGATAAGATAATGGCTTCGGATGATGCGGTAAAAAAGATATACACACGACTACGCGGGATAGTTCCCCATTCTCTTGAAGTTGCTAGAACGACAATTTTAGGTATGCTTTTCGACCAAAAACGATTTGATTTAGGCAAAGTTGGTCGATATAAACTTAACGAACGAATTGCTTCCTATGGACAAGAACAAACTAAAAGTAACAAGCGGATTACTGATTCAGAAGCTTTTACGCCAGAAGATATCTTTCTTGTAATTGATAGTTTACTTGACTTCAAAGTTATGCGAAAACTGTCTGATGACATTGACCATTTAGCAAATCGTCGGGTTCGAAGAGTTGGCGAGCTTTTAGAGAATCAATTTCGCAATGCCCTTCTGCAATTAGTACAAAATATTAAGGAACGCAGTTCCTATTTGGATTCAAGAAAAATTACGCCTAATGAATTGATTAATAGTAAAGTTGTTGCTAATGCGATAAGTAAGTTTTTCTCACAGAACCCGCTATCGCAATTTATGGAGCAGACCAATCCTTTAGCTGAACTGACGCATAAAAGAAGAATTTCCGCATTAGGGCCTGGTGGTTTAACTAAGGAGACCGCCGGATTTGAAGTTCGAGATGTCCATTATTCTCATTATGGTAGAATCTGTCCGATTGAAACTCCGGAGGGACCGAATATCGGTTTAATTACGACAATTGCTACTTATGCGCAAATTGATGAATATGGATTTTTAACGACGCCATATTGGAAAGTTAAAGATGGTATAGTAACCAAACAGGTGGTCTATCTTAATCCTCAAGAAGAAGAATCAGCAGTAATTGCGCAAGCCAATGCACCAGTTGATGAAGAAAGAAGAATTGTTGGTAAAGAAGTAATTTGTCGGCATCAGGGCGATATTATTACCATGAATCCAGAAAGTGTTCAGTATATGGATATCTCGCCCAAACAATTATTTGCACCTTCAACAGTCTTAATTCCTTTTCTTGAACATGATGATGCGGATCGTGCTTTGATGGGAGCAAATATGCAGAGGCAAGCCGTGCCATTATTAGTGCCGGAAAAACCAGTTGTCGCTACTGGTGTTGAGGCAAAATTTGCTGTAGAGTCTGGTGCAGTAGTTTGTGCTCAAGAAGATGGCAAGGTAATGAAAGTTGATGCAGCAAGTATTGTATTGAGAACAGAAGGTGGTCTCAAAGAATATCGGTTGAAAAAGTTTATGAAAACTAATCAGTACACTTGCTTTAATCAAAGACCAGTGGTGAAATTGGGTCAGAAGGTTAAAAAAGGTGATTTATTAGCTGATGGACCATCTACTGATGAAGGGCAATTGGGATTGGGTAGAAATGTGCTTGTCGCATATATTCCTTGGCGTGGTTATAATTATGAAGATGCAATTGTTATATCAGAAGACTTGATAAAAGAAGATAAATTTACCTCAATTCAGATTCTAGAGTTTGAAATTCAAGCGCGAGAGACAAAACTTGGACCAGAAGAAATTACTCGGGATATACCAGGGGTTACGGAAAAAGAACTTCAGAATCTTGATGAGTTTGGAATTATCCGTGTCGGTGCTGAGGTAACTCCAGGTGACATTCTTGTTGGTCGGATCACGCCTAAAGGTGAGACCGAATTTACTCCAGAAGAAAAATTGTTGCGAGCAATTTTTGGTGAAAAAGCTGCAAATGTTAGGGATACTTCATTACGAGTTGAGCCCGGTGTTTCAGGAGTTGTTATTGACAGAAAAATATTATCCCGTCATGATAATGAACCTTTAACTCGCCGGCTCGAAGCAGAAAAAATTGTAGAAATTAAGCAAAAATATGAGATGAGAAAAGCATTTCTCTCAGAACAATTTGATGAAAAGATTAAGTCAATTTTAATTAATGAAAAAGCTGAGACTAATGTTCGGGATAATAAAGACAATATTATTCTTAAAAGCGGTGAGAAGTTTACTGAAGAATTTTTCAGTAAATTCCGGCCAATAAAGATTAAGAATTTACAAAAGGTAATATCCGATGAGAAAAAACTTGCCGAGATTGAGCAAATTCTCTCTGAATTTAATAAGATGAAGAATTTATTTGACAAGAATGAAAAAGAAGAGATTGAACGGGTATCTCATGGTGATGAATTGCCACGCGGAGTTCTAAAATCAGTAACAATATTTATTGCTCAAAAACGAAGACTTTCAGTAGGTGATAAAATGGCTGGCCGTCATGGTAACAAAGGTGTGGTGAGTAAGATTTTACCTCGAGAAGACATGCCATACTTAGAAGATGGAACTCCAGTAGAAATTGTGCTTAATCCTCTTGGTGTTCCTTCCCGAATGAATATTGGCCAAATCTTGGAATGTCATCTTGGTTGGGCAGCAAAGATACTGGGTTATCAAGCGGTCTGTCCGGTTTTTGAAGGACCATCAATTGAAGATATTAAAAACGAACTGAAACTTGCTGGTCTACCGGAAGATGGAAAAGTTACTTTATATGATGGTAGAACTGGTTTGCCATTTGATAAAAAAGTTGTTGTTGGTTATATCTATATGATGAAATTAGTACATATGGTAGATGATAAAATCCACGCGCGCTCGACCGGCAACTACTCATTAATAACGCAACAGCCATTAGGTGGTAAGGCTCAATTTGGTGGTCAGCGATTTGGTGAAATGGAAGTATGGGCATTAGAAGCCTACGGTGCAGCGCATGCTTTGCAAGAGATGTTAACAATCAAATCAGATGATGTTGAAGGACGCAGTGCTCTCTATAATGCTTTGATTCGGGGCGAAAATCCTCCTTCACCTAAGATCCCAGCATCATTCTCGGTTCTGGTTAAAGAATTGGCAGGTCTAGGATTAGAATTAATCCCGGAAAAAGAAAAAGATGAGACTTCAAAAGCTACTGAAACTAAGAAAAAGAAATAATTTATGGAAAAATTTATTTTAAATATAATAAATAATGTGCAATAATAACAATGACCGATAAAGATTTTTTAGATTTTGATGCATTAAGATTAAGAATCTGTTCACCAGAGACAATACGGAGTTGGTCGTATGGGGAAGTGACCAAAGCCGAAACAATTAATTATCGTACACAAAAACCCGAGCGTGATGGACTCTTCTGCGAACGGATTTTTGGTCCGGTTAACGACTACGAATGTAATTGCGGTAAGTATAAGAAAATTCGCTATAAAGGAATTGTCTGTGATCGATGTGGCGTAGAAGTTACCACATCTTCAGTACGAAGAGAACGAATGGGACATATCGAATTGGTGGTTCCAATTGCACATCCTTTATTTTATCAGGTACCGCCTTCGAAAATTGCTCTAATGCTGGATTTGACGACCAATGAAGTAGAGAGTATTTTGAATTATGAAGTCTATGTTGTTTTAGAGCCGGGTAATTCATCTTATAGAAAAGTTGAACCTGGTAAAAAAGCTCCGGATTTGATATCGGATGAAGACTATCTGAGAATCAAAAATGAATATGAAGGTTTTGTTGCTGCGACCGGTGCAGAAAGTTTAGAGTATCTTTTGAGTCGAATTGATTTAGATGACTTATCCGCCGAGTTACGGACTCAAATCAAACATGAAACCTCACGCCGTTTTGCATTGCTGAGAAGATTGAAAGTTGTTGAGTCGTTTCGTAATTCTGGTGCTAAGCCGGAATGGATGATATTAAGAGTGTTACCAGTAATTCCACCTGATTTAAGACCATTAGTGCCGCTAGAAGGTGGACGCTATGCCACCTCAGATTTGAATGATTTGTATAAACGGGTAATTGTTCGCAATAACCGACTTAAACATCTGTTAGCAATTAAAACGCCTGATATAATATTGAAAAATGAAAAGCGAATGCTTCAGGATGCGGTTGATGCTCTATTTAACAATGAACGAAGACCAAGACCAATTCGAGGTAAAGGGAACCGACCGCTGAAATCGTTATGTGAAGTTTTAAGAGGTAAGCAAGGTAGATTTAGGCATAATCTACTTGGAAAACGCGTCGATTATTCCGGCCGGTCGGTAATTGTAGTTGACCCGAATCTACAATTAACTCAATGTAGTATTCCTAAAGAAATGGCGCTGGAACTATTTAAGCCGATAATTCTTCGGAAATTAGAAGAAAAGAATATTGCACAAGGTGAAAAGACCGCGAAATTATTATATAAGCGAGAAGCACCAGAGGTATGGGAAGTTTTGGAAGAAGTGACCAAAGAGCATCCGGTTTTATTAAACCGGGCTCCGACATTACATCGGATTTCGATTCAAGCGTTCTTTCCGGTGCTTTCTGAACATCGGGCGATTGGTATTCATCCGTTAGTTTGCCCGCCATTTAATGCCGATTTTGACGGTGATACGATGTCAGTTCATGTTCCTTTGACACCGGAAGCAATATTAGAATCGGCAATTTTAATGTTATCAATGAATAATATTTTGTCGCCAGCGCATGGATTTCCGTTGATGGCGCCATCTCAGGATATTGTTGCCGGTATCTATTATCTAACTAAAACTTATCCTAATTTTGACGCATCAGTAAATCCGAAAAAGGTTTTTGATGATTTTAAGGAAGTGCATACGGCTTGGCGACTTGGTGAGATTAGTCTTCATACCCCGATTCAATTCCGATATAAACAAGAGAAAATTAATACGACAGTTGGACGAGTGATTTTTAATGAAGCACTCCCTGAAGACTTACGCTTTGTGAATGAAGTCTTTAATAAAGAAAAACTGGTTAAATTAATTGACCGCTGTTATCGTAAATACGGCACCTTGCGAACAGCAGAACTGCTGGACACGATTAAAAATCTTGGTTTTGAAGTTTCGACAATTTCTGGTCTTTCTATTGGTATTAGTGATATTGTTACGCCTGAAGTAAAAAGCCAGATTCTCAAAAAGAGCGAAGAGGAACTGCGGAAAGTTTATAATAATTACAAACGCGGGTATATTACCGAAAGCGAAAAGTATAATTTGGTGGTTAATATTTGGACATTGGCGACCGCAGAAGTTGAAGATGCATTGATGCGAAAGTTGTCTTTAGATCAAGACGGATTTAATCCGATTTATATGTTAATCGATTCTGGTGCGCGTGGTTCTCGAACTCAAGCATCTCAGATTGGCGGTATGCGAGGTCTGATGGCAAAACCCCAAAGAGGCGGACTGGGCGAGGAAGTAATTGAGACTCCAATTAAAAGTTCATTTCGGGATGGTCTTTCAGTTTGGGAATATTTTATCTCAACCCATGGTGCAAGAAAGGGACTTACAGATACCGCGCTGAAAACTGCTGAGGCAGGATATTTAACCCGAAGATTAGTGGATGTAGCGCAGAGTGTCATTATTACAATGGAAGATTGCGGCACAATTTTAGGTCAAGTGGTTTCAGCGTTACGTGAAGGTGGAGAAGTTATCGAATCGCTAGCAGAACGCATTCAGGGACGAATCGCGTTAAATGATATTATCAATCCGTTGACCAATGAAGTCATTGTTCGGTCCGGTGAAGAGATTACGGATGAGTTGGCTGAAGAGATTGAAAATGCTGGTATTGAATCAGTGTCGGTTCGGTCAGTTTTAACTTGTGAAGCGCCAGATGGCCTTTGTGTTAAGTGTTATGGTAGAAATTTAGCCACAGGTCGATTGGTAGAAATTGGTGAAGCAGTCGGTGTGATTGCTGCTCAGTCTATAGGTGAACCCGGAACTCAATTGACCTTAAAAACATTCCATATTGGTGGTATTGCGACTCGTATTGGTGAGCAGACTAAAGCATCTGCTAAATTTGATGGCAAAATCAAACTTGAAGGTTTGAAATTGACTAAACGCAGTGACGGTGAAACCGTAACATTAACTCCAGGTAAACTGATGCTTCAAAGTGATGGCAGGGTTTTATCTTTTGATGTTCCAAAAGATGCAGTGATTAGAGTTGCGGATAAATCTTTTGTTTCTGCCGGCGAGACTTTATTTGAATGGGAACCACATTCAATTATCATTTCCGCAACAAAGAAGGGTAAAGTTAAATATGTTGATATTAAACCCGGAGTAACTTTAAGTGAAGACATTGATGAACGTTCGGAACGCCGTGAGCGCAAAATTATTGAAGATAGCGAACGCAAATTACATCCGAAATTGCTGATTGTTGATGAGAAAGGTCATAAGTTAGAAGAACATGAACTACCCAAAGATGCTTATCTCATCGTAAACGATAATGATGAAGTACTACCTGGTGACCAGCTGGCAAAATTATTAAAGGAAATTGCGAAAACAAAAGATATTACGGGCGGACTACCAAAAGTAGCGGATTTGTTTGAAGCCAAGCGGATTAAAGATGCAGCAGTTATTTCAGATATTGACGGCAGAGTTGAAATCAGTCCACCGGAAAAAGGAATCAGAAAAGTGCGAGTTATTTCTGAGGGCGGTTCAGTAAAAGAATATGACATACCGTATGGAAAATATTTGTTAGTGAGTCAGGGCGATGAAGTAAAAGCCGGTGATAAATTGTGCGAAGGTGAAATTGACCCGCACGATATTTTGCGCGTTAAAGGTTGGCTTGCGGCACAAGAATTCTTGACCAACCAAATTCAAGCAGTCTACCGACTACAAAAAGTCAAAATTAATGATAAGCATATTTCAGTAATTGTGCGTCAAATGCTGCGTAAAGTTAAAATTGAAGACCCGGGTGATTCTAATTTCATTGAAGGCGAGATTGTAGAACGTCGCCAAGTTTATGAAGAAAACGCTCGTCTTTCTAAAGAAAATTTAAGACCAGCAAATTATCATCCGATTCTATTGGGCATTACCCGTGCCGCATTGCTTACTGAGAGTTTCTTATCCGCAGCTTCATTCCAGGAAACGACGCGGATTCTTGCTGAAGCATCAATTCAAGGTCGTAAAGACCGGTTAGTTGGTTTGAAAGAGAATGTCATTGTTGGACGATTAATTCCAGCGGGAACTGGTTTTAGAAAATTTGTCCGAGAAGTTGTCCAAGCTGAAGAGAAAGAACAGAAACAAGAGGCAGTGTAATGAACGTAGAATGGAAAATCAATAGGAATTTAGAATTTATGGATGGAAATAATAAGTGTTATTTAACAAATATAATTTTGCAGGAGGAAACAAAGTAAATGCCAACTATAAATCAATTGATTCGTAAAAAGCGAAAACCGGTTAAAAAATTGTCGAAGTCTCCGGCTTTAGAAGGTAATCCCCAAAAACGAGGCGTATGCACTCGGGTTTATACGACGACACCGAAAAAACCTAATTCGGCTCTACGAAAAGTTTGTAAAGTTCGTTTAACCAATGGACATGAAATCACGGTCTATATACCAGGCGAAGGTCACAATCTTCAAGAACATTCGATTGTTTTAGTTCGTGGTGGACGGGTGAAAGACTTACCAGGTGTTCGATATCATGTAATTCGTGGTGTGCTTGATACAGCCGGTGTAGAAAATAGAAGACAGGGACGCTCATTATACGGTGCGAAAAGACCTAAAACTTCAGGACAAACAGGAGCATAAATATGGGACGAAAGAAGAAATCGATAGCAAGACCCTTAAAACCTGACCCGAAATACAATTCGGTTTTGGTGACTAGATTTGTTAATAATTTATTTTGGGATGGCAAGAAGACCGTTGGCTATAAAATCTTCTATGAGGCAATGGCAATAATTGAGCAGAAAACGAAAGAAGATGGTTTTGCTCTGTTTCAGAAAGCCTTAAATAATGTGAAACCGGTATTAGAAGTTCGCCCGAGACGAGTTGGCGGTGCGACTTATCAAATTCCAATGGAAGTGCCTCCTAATCGACAGGAGACATTAGCGATTAAATGGATTATTCGAGCAGCACGAGAACGGTCAGAATATCGTATGGCAGAACGCTTAGCCAATGAAATTATTGATGCCTCTAAAAATCAGGGTGCAGCAATTAAGAAGAAAGAAGATACGCATAAGATGGCTGAGGCCAACCGGGCATTCGCACATTACCGATGGTAAGAATCCCCTGACCGCTTACCGCTTTTCACAATTTCTTATCAGCCCAAAAGAAGCAAGAGTTTGTTTTTAAGTTTTGTTGTATATGTTTTGCGTTACAGTAGTAATTTTCTTTTCTGCGCTATGAAATCCACTAATGGGATACAAAAGAACAATTTTTTTTGCCCCAAGGATGATCTTTAATTAATTTCACTTAAGATGCTTTATTACGGTTTAGAGTATATTTCTAAATTGATTTTTGGACATCAATTGGGTTCAGTTTCAGGATTAGAAAATTTACCGCCGCCGCCGTGCATCATTGCGGCAAATCATGTTAGTCCATATGACCCGATTTTAGTCGTTCTTCAATTATATGACTATCTGAAAAAATATGGCAAAAAGCCAATGTTTTTGACAAATCGAAAAGTAATTGTGTTGTTTGCGGGTTTTACCAAAGTGTTAGGAATGTTTCCGGGCACAAAACACGGACTTATCCAGGCACAAAAATTTTTAAGGCAGGGAATGCCAGTTGGTATTTTCCCTAATCGGGACCGCATGCCCAATCGACTAAAAAGATTTCACTTAGGTCCAGCATTCTTGAGTTTGAAAACCAAAGTTCCAATTGTGCCGATTGGTATTAAGACTAAAGAGGAAGTTTTTCCATCTTGGAACCTATGGAAAATAATCAAGAGTTTTTTTCATAAAAAAGATTTTATTATTGGCAGACCAATCTATCCGGAAGAAAATAGTTCATTTGCCGAACTTACCAATAAATTGACTTGTTCGGTCGCAAGTTTAATTAACAAAGAAATTATATAGAGGTCAAGAAAAGTGTTACGGAAAATACTGAAGACAGAAATAATATTTAGAAGTGACAAAGTTCAAAGGTGGAAGGGTTTAAAAGTTCAAAAGTTAAAGGGTTCAAAGGTTTTTGCATCTTGAATTTATGCACAATATGAAAAAATGGCAGTCTGTTTTAGCCGCTGAAGGCACAGAAGACAAAAGAAAATTTAATGATGCATCCGATACGGATATTTATTTATTAATAGAAGACCGCTTCGGTCATCCGATACGGATATTTATTCGTCAAATAGAAAGACCCCTTCAGTCATTAGCGAAAAATGACTTTGGCAGAGTTCTCATATAATATTTATTCGGGATTTTTGCAATTCATTATTGAGTGTATAATATTTGTTGGTATACTTAAAATAAGAATCGGATTTTTGCGATATTAAAATGGAATCAGTGATATTAGAAAACCTTAGAAATATAAGGTCAAAAATTGAATTAGCCTGTACTAAAAGTAAACGGCAAATTAGTGATATTATCTTAGTTGCGGTAACAAAAAATGTTCCCGAAGAATTAATTGAGATAGCAATTGATATTAGTAAAGAAGATCCCAATGCGGTTCCGATAAATATAATTGGAGAAAATCGAGTTCAAGAAGCATTAGAGAAATATCCGAAAATCCAACGCAAAGTTGAATGGCATTTGATTGGACATTTGCAAACTAACAAAGTGAAAAAAGCCTTAGAGATATTCTCAATGATACAAAGTCTTGATTCGTTCCATTTAGCCCAAGAAATTGAAAAGCGTGCTTGCAGTATTTCTAAAGTAATGCCGGTCTTAATTGAAGTTAATACTTCACAAGAACCATCCAAATTTGGAATCAAACCAGAAGATTTATTTATACTCATTAATCAGATTTTATCCTTAAAGCATTTGAACATCTTGGGTTTAATGACCTTAGGACCGGGCTTGGCAGTAGAAGACAAAGAGAAATCCCGGCCGTGTTTTAGATTACTGTATGAACTCAAACAAAAAGTTGAGCAGGAGTTTAAGATAAAATTACCTTATCTCTCAATGGGAATGAGTTCAGATTTCGAAGTCGGTATTGAAGAAGGTTCTAATATGATTAGAATTGGCACGGCAATTTTCGGTCCGAGAAGAGCTACATAAATTTATTTTAAAGGTTTTTATTGATTCGCTAATTTTCTTATATTTAGAGACCTATTAATGAATGGTTTATCTGATTTTGGGGATGTTGTGTAAGACAATTGTATAAAAATTGGAATAGGTTAAAACAAGATATTAATGTAATGTAAAGATTAGAAATATATGAATGTCGTATCCCTATAAAAATATATTGGAGGTTGTACAAAATTAAGAACGAAAAGTATAATCATATAATTAAAATAATTCCAAAGTATACCAGATGCACTTTAACTATTACAATATGGAGAGAAAAGATTTAGTTTTTGTATATCTCTTAGCAAACATTCTGAACACAGGATTTGGCCGACTCGGTAATCTAGTCCGCAATCTAAAGAGCAGCCCCCTGGGCAAGCCGATGGGCTGCCGACCGGCTTGCCGATAGGCTTGCCCCCCTGCTTACCGTCTGGACTACGGATAAGATGAACTAACCCTTTGTCTTCTAAACAATTAATCGGATTATCAGCTCGATTGCGGACTCAATTATCTATTGGATAACCGACTAGGCTCCTCACCCCTCTCACTTGTAAAAATTTATAACCGCTTTTGACTAAATTCTGTTTGTTTCTATTTAGTTTCTATCAATTTCCATTAATCTCTATCAATTTCTATTAGTTTCAATTTAATCCCTATAATAATTTCTATCAGTTTCTATTAGTCCTTTATTTCTTATTCTGCTTTATGACCTTATGCCTTAGATTTTTGCTTCTTGCCGCTCGTTTCTCACTATGTTAAGATTGTCGGTATGACCAACTAAAAGTTGATTCTTGACATTATCAATTTTATCAGTATCTTAATTATTATGGTTATTGCATCGGATATTCGTAATGGGATGACAATAAGATTAGAAGGAGTCTTGTATAAAGTTATTACTGCAGAATATAAGGCAGGCACAGCAAAAATGGGAAGTTTGGTGCATCTGAAACTCAAAAATATTACCACAGGTAGTTTTACGGAAAGAAGATTCCATCCTGAAGACCGTATTGAAGATGTTGAGTTAGAATCAACGCCAATGGAATTTATCTATCAAGATGGTGACGATTATTATTTTATGCATCCAACAAGTTATGAACAATATCCAGTTAGTAAGTCTTTATTAGGTAATTTTATTAAGTTTATCACGCCGGGCATAAAATTAAAGATTGAGTTTTATGAAGAACAACCTGTGCATGTCGTAATTCCTAAGACCGTTGATTTAAGAGTAATTTCTACAGGTTCAGGAGTTAAAGGTGAAACTGATGCAGCATACAAACCAGCGCAATTGGAGAATGGGATGGAAGTTTTAGTTCCGCAATTTATTAAATCAGGTGATATCATTCGAATTGATGTTGAAACCGAAAAATACCTGGAACGCGTGAAAACTGAGACTACTTGATTGGTTTACTTAATAATCTAAAATCTCTTTAAGATAAAAATTTGCTTTCTCTGCTCGATTTTCTTATTTAACATCCACAACAACATTTGCTTCAGATAACATCTCTTGGGCTAATTTATCAGGATATAATTTTCTCACAACAATCCTTTTTACGCCGGCATTGATTAACATTTTAGCACAAGTAATACAAGGAAAATGGGTTGAATAGACCGTAGCACCAGCCACCGATATACCAAAATAGGCTGCTTGCACTAATGCATTCTGTTCTGCATGAATGCCCCGGCAGATTTCAATGCGTTCTGCGGGTTTAATTTTTAACTGCTTGCGTAAACAGCCAATTTCGGAACAATGAGTTAAACCTCTTGGTGCACCATTGTAACCAGTGGCTAAAATTCTTTTGTCGGAAACTAAGACCGCGCCAACTTTTCGGCGTAAACAGGTTGACCGTTCAGCAACTGTATCTGCAATCTTGAGAAAATACTCGTCCCAAGAAAGCCGAGATGCTTCTTGGTTGGGTTTTAAATGAATTTGGTTCTTGTGCTCTTTTCGCTTCATATTATTTTCTCGTATATTGTATTAACCCTGATTGAAAAAGAAGAAGATGAAAGATAAGTTATTTTCTTTTTTCTTCATTTTAGTTTCTGGCAGGGAAAAATCACATCGGTAGGGATTATTCAGTAGGAATTGGAGCAACATCAACCACATAATCGTCTTCTTTAATCTGAATTAATTTAACACCAATTGTTGCTCTACCTTGTTCACGGACATCTGCCAATTTGAGTCGTAAAACCGTTCCATTCTTAGTAATGACAATTGCTTCGTCTTTTTCTGATACTGCCTTAGCACAAACCAGTTCTCCAGATTTTTCAGTAATCTTACCAGCAATGACACCTTTGCCACCGCGTCGTCGAATTGGAAATGCTTTGTAATCACACCGTTTGCCATAACCTTTAGTTGTAACAATTAAAAGCGATTGGTCTTGATTTACTGTACTGCCGTCAATTACCGCATCTTTTTTATCCAGTTTTATACCGCGGACACCAGCAGCATTTCTTCCCATCTGCCGAACATCTTTTTCGGAGAATTTCAAGGCTTGACCATTTCTCGTCACAAGCATAATCTCATCTTTGCCCGAAGTGATAAAAGTATCAATCAACTGGTCGCTTTCTTCTAAATTAATTGCAATGATACCCTTTTTCCGTGGATTAGAAAATTCTTCTAAAGAGGTCTTTTTGACTGTTCCTTTTTCCGTCACCATAAAGATATTCTGCTTTTTATTAAATTCCCGAACAGGAACATAAGAAGTTATCCGTTCATCTTTTTCCAGTTCTAAAAGATTGACAATTGGTCGACCTTTGGCTTGATAAGTGCCTTCAGGAATTTCAAACACTTTTAGCCAATAACATTTACCTTTATTAGTAAAGAAAAGAATGTAATCTAAGGTTTTGGCAGTAATAATTCCTTCAACAAAATCGGTTTCTGAAACTTCAACACCAGTGCGGCCAACGCCACCACGATTTTGCCGACGATAAGCAGAAATCGGCATCCGTTTGATATATCCCCGATGGGTGATAATGACACAAACATCTTCTTCGGCAATCAAATCTTCAATATTTAGTTCTTCTACTTTGCCTTTGGTGATATCGGTTTTTCTTGCATCGCCAAATCGTTTTTTTAATGCTAGCAGTTCTTCTTTAATTAATGCCATTGTTGCTCGTTTAGAAGCCAAAATATTTTTAAGACGAGCAATTGTCTTAATCAGATCAAGATATTCTTCATTAATCTTTTTCTGTTCAAGATTAGTCAGGCGTGCCAGTTTCATATCTAAGATTGCTTGGGCTTGAATCTCAGTAAGTTTAAATCGACGCATTAATTCTTGTTTGGCAATTTCTGGGTCTTTTGCTGACTTTATAAGAGCAATAATCTTATCAATATGTTTTAAGGCAATCTTGAGTCCTTCTAAAATATGCGCTCGGTCTTCAGCTTGCTTCAGTTCAAATCTGGTTCTTCTTTGGACAACTTCATAGCGAAAATCTAAAAATTGCTGGCATAGCTCCTTAAGGTTTAATGTCTTGGGCACATTATCTACTAACACTAAAAGAATGACACCAAAAGTCTCCTGCAATGGAGTGAATTTGTATAATTGGTTAATAACAATTTCTGGATTGGCATCACGTTTTAGTTCTAAGACAATTCTCATACCATCGCGGTCAGATTCATCTCGTAAATCGGAGACATCGGAAATTTTCTTTTCGCGGACTAATAGGGCAATGCGTTCAATCAAAGCAGTTTTATTGACTTGATAGGGTATTTCAGTAATGATGATCTTATCTTTGCCTCCTTTGCCTTCCTCAATGCGGACTTTACCGCGCACAACAATTTTACCCCGGCCGGTCTTATATGCTTCAGTAATACCTTCTTTACCCACAATCACACCACCAGTAGGAAAATCCGGACCTTGAATATATTTCATTAAATCTTCACTATTCAGTTCTGGGTCATCAATCAAAGCGACTAAACCATCAATCAGTTCTGATAGATTGTGTGGTGGAATATTAGTTGCCATACCAACTGCAATGCCCGAAGCACCATTAGCTAACAGATTAGGAAATGCTGCAGGTAATACTTTGGGCTCTTTGAGCCGTCCGTCAAAATTAGGAACGAAATCAACCGTATCTTTTTCTAAATCCCGAAGTAACTCTTCAGCAAGCTCAGACAGCCGAGCTTCAGTATAACGGTAAGCTGCGGGTGCATCACCATCAATTGAACCAAAGTTGCCTTGTCCTTCAATCAAAGGATAGCGTAAAGAGAAGTCTTGAGCCATGCGTACTAATGTTTCGTAAACTGCTAAATCGCCGTGCGGATGATATTTACCTAATACTTCACCAACGACAGTAGCAGACTTTTTGAATGGTCGGTTGTGGGCTAAACCTAGTTCGTTCATTGCATAAAGAATGCGCCTTTGAGCAGGTTTAAGTCCGTCTCGGACATCAGGTAATGCTCGACCAATAATGACAGACATTGCATAGTCTAAATATGACCGCTTTACTTCATCTTCAATATATACTTTAACAATATCTTCTCGGTTTTCTTTCATAGCCATAATAAAATATTAACAAATAAAGTAATTAGTTAAATAAAAAATCTATTAAATTAAATATAAATAACAATAAGAATAATCAATACTAAGAATATACTTAATTTCCGTAAAATGTCAAGATGTTCGAGACCGAAGAGAAGTTAATATTGGTCCTGAAAATACTAAATTTTTTTATATTATTTTTACCAGATTCTTTAATAAGATTTAAGTGCTTTTTCAAACTTACTTTTACTACTTTACTAGTAAATCCGCAAGGCAAATTTCGCCATTGACGGAAGCGGTCTTCTATTTATTAATGAATAAATATCCGTATCGGATAACCGAGGCGGTCTTCTATTAATAAATAAATATTCGTATCGTATGAATCATTAAATTTTCTTTTGTTTTCTGTGCCTTTAGTGGCTAAAAAATAGACCGCCATTTTGTCATAATGAACATAAATTCAAAATGCAAAAACCTTTGAATACTTAAGCTTTTGAACTTTTAAACCTTTCCACCTTTGAACCTTGTCAATTCGAGCCTTAATTCTGTTTTCAGTGTTTTCCGCGGTACTTTTCTTTTTCTGCCAGAGAACCCTGCGAAAGTCAATTTTTGCTACGGAAAACACTGAATTTTGTCCTGTTTTCTTTATCTTTAGTGTTTTCTCAGAGCACTTTTTCAGAACTCACTACAAAAGACTTGACATTTCTCTAATTTTCTGTTAAGATGTGTCCGATTGAAAATTAATTTTTTATAGGAAATTTAATGAAAGTATTAAAATTACAAAAGAAAAATTTACATAGCTACCTTCAGTCCTTACGCCAGTTTGGTGAAATTTATGGACCAGTGCGTAAGAGCGAAAAGTTTATCTACGGTCTTTTAGATGACTTAGATAAACTGGACTTAAGAATGGTGCGAACTATCCTGCCAGTAAAAAAGTTCTTAGTGCCACCTCAGCTTGATACTTTTAGTTTTGAAGATAATAATTATAAACCGGAATTAGAAAATATACCTCGTCGGGTTGTATTTGGAGTTCATCCGTGCGAAATTCACGGGTTGTTGATTTTAGACAAATTCTTTTTAGAAAGGTTTCCTGACCCGTTCTATCAAGAACGCCGACGCAAAACCGCAATTTTAGGTTTATCGTGTGTGCCAGATGATAAGTGTTTTGCAAAATCAACTAATACTCATTATGTAGAATCCGGATTTGATTTGGCATTTAATGATTTGGATGACTTCTATTTAGTCTGGGTTGGTTCATCTTTAGGTGATGATTTGGTGCGATTGCGATTAGATTTGTTTGATGAGGATATTAAAGAAAAAGATTTAAGACGATATATGGAATGGCGTGCTTGGCGTGATGCCCAATATAAACTTAATTTAGATTTAACTGCGATGCCGGATATTATGGAATTGAATTATGAAAGTCCAATCTGGAACAAACTGGGTGAAAAATGTTTGTCCTGTGGTGCTTGTTCAATGGTATGTCCGACTTGTCCATGTTATAATGTCTCTGACCAAATACGACCAAACCAGAAAAACGGTCGTCGGATGCGCAGTTGGGATTCTTGTATGTTTAAGCCATTTGCTTTAGTCGCAGGCGGTCATAATTTTCGTGAAGACCGCTCACAACGGGTTCGGCTTTGGTATACTCATAAATTGAAAGCATTTATTACCGAATTCGGCAAAGCCGCTTGTGTTGGTTGTGGCCGCTGTATTGATACCTGTCCGGTTGATATTAATGTTAAGACTGTAGTTAAAGAATTGAAAGGTCGCTTCACAACTCCGAAGACATTCATAAGTACTAAAGAAAATGAATAATAAAAATTTATTTTTATGAATCAAAACATCTATTTGCCGGAACCGATGCGAATTGTTCGTCGGTATAATCTTATTGAAGATGTTCGGTTTTTCCAGGTCAGACCATTGGAAATGGAACGCGCTCTGCATTTAAACTATCTGCCAGGTCAATTTATGATGATTTCTTTGGCTGGTGTCGGTGAAGCACCATTTTCAATCTCATCAACACCATCCAGACCCGGGCTTTTAGAATTTGGTATCCGGAAAGTTGGTATTATTACTGAACAATTATTTAAACTCAAAGAAAATGAAATTATCGGTGTGAGAGGACCTTTTGGCAATGGTTTTCCTATTGATAAATTTGAAAATAAAGATTTAATTATTGTGGTTGGCGGTTTAGGCGCAGTTCCGCTGAGGTCGTTACTGCTGTATACATTGGATAATCGTGACCGGTTCGGCAAAATTTACTTTTTATACGGCGCAAGACGACCTGCGGAAATGCTATTTCGTCGTGAGTTTATGGAATTAAAAGCACGCGATGACCTTAATTGCTTATTAACTGTTGATAAAGACGATACTGGTAGATGGACTGAACATATTGGCGTCGTGACAACATTATTTAAATACTTAAAAGATATTGACCCGGAAAATACTTATGCCACAGTCTGTGGGCCTCCGGTAATGTATAAATTTGTGATTAACGAAATTATTAAACTTGGCATTCCAAAACATCAGATTCTTATGACCTTGGAAAGAAGAATGCATTGTGGTGTTGGTAAATGCGGACATTGCGTAATCGGTTCAATCTATACCTGCGTTGATGGTCCGGTCTTTTCCTATTGGGATGTATTACATATGAAAGATTTAATCTAAAATAATAAAATTATGGATAAATTAAAAGTTGGATTTTATAATTTCTCTGGATGTGCAGGTTGTCTGTTGACAATCATCAATTGCGAGGACAATTTGCTCGACATCTTTAACTCTGCAGATGTTGTTTCATTTTTGATGGCGAAAAGCGATAATATTGAAGAAAAGTTAGATATTGCTTTTATTGATGGCTCAATAACCACTAATGAACAAGAGGAGTTTCTTAAAGAATTAAGAGCCCGAACCCAAAAAATTGTCTGTTTAGGTACTTGTTCTTGTTACGGTGGTCTTCAGGCAATGGAATTTGGTAAAGGTAATTGGCAAAAACGATTCCAAAAAGTTTACGGCACAAAGCCATTTACCGTGGTGCAAGCGTTTGAATCGCAACCAGCTGATGCATTTGTGCCAGTCGATTTTTATATTCCAGGTTGTCCGATTGATGCTGATTTGTTTCTCTATAATTATGCTCGGTTACTTAAAGGACTGCCGGTCGATTTTCCGAAAACACCGGTATGTATTGAGTGTAAATGGCGTGAAAATGAATGTTTACTCCTAAAAGATATTATGTGCTTAGGTCCAATTACCGCTTCCGGCTGTAAAGCGCGTTGTCCTTCAGTAAATTTGCCTTGTGTTGGTTGTTTTGGTCCAGCGGATGAAGGTAATCTGACTTCAGAATTTAATCTGCTCAAAGAAAAAAGTTTTAATGCTTCAGATATTGAACGGAAATTACGGATTTTTGGCGGCACTAAATTTATTAAAAACCTTAAGGCTAAATTAGTCTCAAAATCAATTCATTAAGATAGTTTTAACATGGAAAAAAACATTAAGACAAATCAAATTCGAATTCCAGCCGTGGCTCGAGTTGAAGGGCACGGAAATGTTTTAGTCGAAGTTCAGAGAGGCAAACTAAAAAATGTAAAATTAAACATTCCTGAAGGACCAAGACTATTTGAAACTTTAGTTATCAATAAGACACCATCGGAAGTTGTTAATATTGTTCCTCGAATTTGTGCGATTTGTTCTGTATCCCATCGCTATGCGGCAATCCGTGCATTAGAACGAGCATTAAATATTAATGAGAGTAAAGGCACACACTTATTGAGAACCCTGATGCATTATGGCGAAATGATTGAGAGCCATTCCTTACACGCATTTGTTTTGGCTTTGCCGGATTTCTTAGGATACCCATCAGCGATCGCAATGGTCGATAAATTTGCGCCCCAAGTTCTAAAGGCATTAAAACTGAAAAAATTCGGTAACGAAGTTATGCAGGTTGTGACTGGTCGTTGGACACACGGTGAAAATCCGACTGTTGGTGGATTCGGTGCGATTCCTTCACATCAGGAATTGATAGCCCTTAAGAAACAAAGTGAAGAATTAATTTCTGATGCTGAAGAACTAGTAGAAGTAATGCGAAATCTCCATTATCCAACTTCAATGGAAGACGGAATGGTCTTTATGTGCTTAAAACCACCAACTGAAAAATATGGATTTGTTGGCAATTCGGTATTGATTTCTACAGGCGAAGAACATCCGATTGAGAAATATAAGGAATTAACTAATGAGCGCATTGTTGCACATTCTACAGCAAAAAGATGTCGATATAATGATAAACCTTTTGTTGTCGGCGCCTTAGCAAGAATGAATCTTCTGGGTGAACGACTTCACGGAAAAGCGGCAAATTGTTTTAAGCGCTGTTATAGTCTAAGTTGGATTCGTAATCCCTTGTATGCCAATTTAGCCCAGGCAATTGAAATTTTATTCTGTTTAGAAGAAATACCCCAAATAGTAGATGAACTGATAAAGCGAGAACATATATTAAAGACCGAAACAACCATTAAAGAACCATCGATAAAAACCGGTAAAGATGTTGGCGCAGTTGAAGCACCTCGGGGAACTCTTTATCATTATTATGAAGTTACCCGCGGTTTTGTTACTAATGCTAATATGGTTATACCAACTACCCAAAACTTAGATGCAATTGAAAATCATCTTCGAGTTGCAGCCCAGAATTTAATTGGCAATATCACTCAGAAAGAAAAGAAGCACGAATTGGAATTGATTTTAGCGATGATTGTTCGGTCCTATGACCCTTGTATCTCTTGCTCAGTTCATCTGGTTGATTTAGGAAGTGCTTAACTGAATAAACTTTTCGTTCTTTTTTAGAAAGTTAGGTTATTTTAAAAACTACAATAAAATTCAAAATAAATTAGGTTAAGCGTAACTCTCAGAATTAAACACTTGATTTATCTTAATTTTGGGTTGGATTTTTATTGTTGGTTGGGATTGCACAATTATGAGTTATTAGTGGATTTAATTTTCTTAGTTTTTAAACCTGATTTCCTGTTCTGCATCTTTAGTTTTGTATTGGTTTTATAACCAGCCCAAATTATGCAGGAAAAAATGCCGACCATTTAGGTTTTAAGCATGTATTGAGGTTTTTCTCTTCAGAGAGTTATTTAATGCGTTTAACCTGTGATTATTTTCTTGACATATGTTTTTTTATATGTATAATTTATTATAGTATTAATGTCAAACATTAATAATTTGAAGTTTCAGAGAAATATAATCATGCAAAATACACAAAAGCAGGATATAATTAGGCGAGATGCGATTTTTCCGTTTAATAGGGGAAAGATGGCTATTAACACAAAACAATATTGTAACGTCAAGGGTATTACAATTATTGAGCTTTTAGTAGTAATATTTATTATTGGTGTGTTTCTTTCTTTCTTTATTCCAAGAGTGACTTCCCGAATTGGCAATAATGCTCGAGTAAGTGCTACGCGTCAAGAAATGGAGCAGATTAGAAAAGCCATTGTAGGAAATCCTGATTTAGTTAGTGGGGGTGAACTTACTGATGTCGGATTTAAAGGTGATATAGGAAGACTGCCCCGTCATTTAATTGAGCTTGCAACGCGCAGACCTGATACAACTTTATTCAATTATCCTAATAAAGAATCTTTGCCGATTTGGGATCCGTGGACTAAACGTGGTTGGAAAGGTCCGTATATGCGCGACGATGGTCAACAAGGATTTATGAAGGATGCTTGGGGTGAGTTCTATGAATTTCTTATAGACCCTGCGGGCGACACGATCGGCTTAAAAAGTCCAGGCATTGATGGTGAATGGGATGCACCAGGCACGGTTGGCGACGATATCAAGGTTTTATTTTAACCTTCTGTAAAATTAAAAATTATGGAAGAGTAAATATAATATATGAGCAATTTTAGGTGTGAACGAGGTATAATTCTGCTTGAATTATTATTTGTGATTATGATTATGGGGCTTCTTATTGCCGGTGCAGTCAAGACCTGGGATGTGACAATTCAACAGACAAGATTTAATCAAACTGTAAAAGAACTTGATGAATTATCAATGGCAATTGTTGGTAATCCCAATCTTTATACTGAAGGAAAAAGAACGGATTTTGGCTATGTGGGTGATATGGGAAGTTTACCAGATAGTTTAGCCGATTTAGTCCGAGCGCCCAGTGGTGCAATTAGTTGGCGCGGTCCGTATGTAAAAGTAAAATTTAATGAAGATTTCGAAGATTATTTGAAAGATGCATGGGGAGATTATTATATCTATAGCCGAGAAAGTCTCTATATCCGAAGTTATGGTGGAGGAACAATTTTAACACCCAACACCTGGATAACTAAAAGATTTGCCCGGGATTCAATCAGTCTTATAAGGAATATTGTCCAAGGAAGAGTTACTGATTTATTAAATAATCCACCGGGGGCTGGGATTGATACGCTCTTTCTTACTGTAGGAATTATCTATCCTGTAAATAATGGTACTTCAATGGCAACTCAAATCCGGCACCCCAATGCACAAGGTAATTACATTTTGACCGATATTCCACAAGGAAATCATCTAATGTTTTGTTTATATGACACTACGCCAAGTTTACCAGATACAACAGATTATGTAGAAAAATATGGTTGTATTTATCCCGGTGTAATTAATGAGGTAAATTTTCGATTGACAGTTGGATTTTAGAATATGAATTCACTATATCATAAACGATTAAATCGAAACATTTATCGGATATTGAACTCGAATAAAGGTGTTACGCTGATGGAGTTACTAGTAGTGATTTTGATCATCGGCCTATTGGGTGCAGTCGCATTGCGCACAATTGATGCCACAACTAATCAATCACGATTTGAGGCAACAAAAAAAGAGATGTTAGAATTAGTTAAAGGTATTGTTGGCAATCCAGATTTATTATCTGATGGTGTTAGAATTAATTTCGGCTATGTTGGTGATATGGGTCGATTACCGGATAGTTTGTCCGCATTGTTTTTACCCGAAGGCGATAATTGGAAAGGACCTTATATAACAGGCCGATTTAGAGAAGACCGACAAGGTTGGTTAACTGATGCCTGGGGACAGCCTTACGAATATGACAAAGAGAATCTTTTGATTCGAAGTACAGGAGGTAGACAAACTCTAACCGCCAAAATTATTGATGATACTAATGATTTGTTTAATAATTATATCAGCGGTGTGATTACCGATATTACTGGCGGACCACCTGTTGAATTAGCAAGCAAAATACTTATCCGACTTATGGTTCCTCGAGATGGTATTTTAGTCGCAGAGACAACCCGACCAAGGCGAGACGGATTTTATGAATTTTTTGCGGTTCCGATTGGTTATCATTTGATGGTTGTCAAGAAAGAATTTGGTACTCTGGATAGCATTATCAGAATGGTTTCGGTTCCACCGCGCTCTAAGATTGTTGCTGACTTTCGATTTGCTTCAGGATTTCGGGATAATTTGAAATATGTTGAAGGTAGTGCTAGTGCTTGGGGTGATTCATTAAATTGTATCGGTTTTAGTGTTTTTAACAGCGGAGAGGATGTTACTATCGATTCATTGGTGATTATTCGATTAGATACTATTGGATTCTACGAAAGTGTTAATTTTCAAGGAAGCGAAGTTTGGAATTATGCGTCAAGTCTACCTTTGCGGCGAGCCGGTGAAAATGATGTTGTTGTATTAAATCCTGCACCAACAATTAATTCTAATAGTGTCGTGCGCTTTGATTTAATGAATTTTAAGGATCACCCAATTAACACATATGCTTCAACTGTAGCAATGTCAGGGATAAAGGTAGTAATCAAGTTTAGTGACGGCTCAATCGTTGAGTTTGTACCATGAACATATTAAAATTGAGCGCCGATTTGATTATTAGGTTTAGATTATGACATATAAAAATTGCAGTATATTTAAACAATGAATCAACTATTGAATTTATCTAGTAAATTTATACAATATAGTAATATTATGATAAATTTCTCAAAAGGCTATTATGAATCGTGATAATACAGATACCCCCCAAAGGGAACGTTTTAAAACAAATATGTCTTTTAGATCAGATGTAAGTTATTTACGAGAAGTCAAGAAGACTATCCGGTGGATGAAACTAACAAGTGAGAATAGAATTATATCAATTATCTTTAATGATAATTTAATGAGATCGGGGGCAAAAATTGGATATTAAGAATTTATTAGCTTCAGGTAGTAATGAAATTTTAGCTATCGATATCGGCTCTTCCGCCGTAAAATATGTTAAATCAATAAAAGGACGAATTTTTGATTACGGCGCTAAAGATATTGCCGAGATATTTGACATTCCCTCAATTTTAAAAGAATTAACCAAGGAAACAATACCTTCTCAAGTATATAGCTTTGTTTCCGGCCCGGCAGTAAGTATTCGTCAAGCAACTTTTCCGCGAATGTCAGCCAAAGAGTTAAAAGATGCAATTTTATTAAGACTGGAAAAGTATTCACCATTCACCCTCGAAGAGTCAATTTTAGATTTTAGGGTTCTTTCTGACATTAAAGAAGCTGGTGTTGTCAAAGATAATGTGATGGTGGTTTCAGTACGACGCGATGTTATCTCAGAACATATTGCGACATTCCGAAAAGCCGGTTTAGAGCCAACCGCAATTTCGGTGATACCATTTGCTTTAGCCAGTGCGGTTCGAAGATTTGGTCGATTACGGCCCAATGAAACCGTGATGGTTATTGATATCGGCGCCCAGTTTAGTAATATTATTTTCATCCGTAATCAAAAATTAGATTTTGCGCGGTCGCTGACAATCGCCGGCAATGCAATCACTGAAGCGATGACCGTGGCAATTATGACTGAAGACGGCGAATTGTCGTTAGGTATTAGTGAAGCTGAAGAGATTAAAAAACAGTATGGTATCCCGTCCGAAGATTCTACAGAAAAATTGCCTTCAGGAATCGGCATAAAACATCTATTGACGCTGCAAAAACCGGTTTTAGAGAGATTTCGTGCAGAAGTGCTTAGAAGTATCGATTACTATCGTCGGGAATTTGCTGTGGCTAAAATAGACCGTTTACTAATTTGTGGCGGTGGCGCCTTACTTAAAAATTTAGATAAATATCTCGAATCTAATCTAGGGCTTCCAACTGAGGTCTTTGACCCATTTCGGAGTCACAATCTATATTTGCGTAATCGTCCTTTTACGGAAGGCCTCGGGGTAAAATTAGTTGCGGCATTAGGTTTAATTTTCGAATATCCGGCAATAGAACTTTTACCATCAGAAATTAAAACTCGCCGGATTCAACGTCGGGATGCAAAAATTGTCGCAGGTTTGTTTTTATTAATCATTCCACTCCTTATTATCCTTAATATCATTTTTGCTTTGCAAACTACGACTAAAAAGAGAAATATTGAATATTATAAAAGGAAGTTAAAGGCATTTGAAATGGTTAATACCGAATATCTCGAGTTGAAAGCCGATGTCGCAGAATTAGAAGCAAAGCATAAGTCATTACAAGCTGTGGTTGGTGGTGAGAGTAAAGCGGTTCCAGTTTTGCGACAATTGAGTTATCTCGTTCCGGAAAATATTCAATTGAAGACGCTATCGCTTACTGCACAAAAAGGTATAAATTTTACCGGGACAGTTTCTGGACAACCATTCTTGTTAGATTTGGATTTGACACAGTTTATGATTCAATTAGAAGCTTCGCCCTATTTCAAAAATGTTAAGCTGGTCAGTAAATCACGAACGCTACTGCAAGGCGAAACAGTTTTAGATTTTGAAATAAATTGTCTGCCCCAATAATTATATGAGTAAAATCAAATCCGAGACATTCAGGGAGGGATAATGGAAATTTTGCAACGGCGAGTTTTAATAATCGGTAGCGCAATTTTGATAGTTATTATAATATTTTTTGTGATATTTTTGTATCGACCGCAATTTGCTCAACGCGCAAAAATCGAAGACCAAGTTTCTGAACTTAAAAAACAATTGAAGGAATATGAAGCAATGGTAAAGGATATTGACCGATTACGTAAACAAGTAATAAGTTTAGAAGATGCCCGTACAGAATTTATGTCCAAAGTTGCACCGCGGGCTGAACTTCTAACAATAGTGCGTCAGTTGATTAAGTTAGCTGAACCTCACCAATTAGTATTTGTCGAAATTCACCCTCCAGGTTTGGATACTCTAAACTATAACGAACGACCTGAGGCCCCGGTTTCGCCGGTACCATTTATTATTACAGTTCAAGGACGTTATATTGAAATTGGCCGGTTTTTAGAAAAACTCAGAGATTTTCCTTATTACCTTCGAACTCCTGAATTTGAAATTATTGGAAAAGATGAAATTCGGCCAATGGTAGAAGCAAAAATTTTAGTTAATCTTTATGCCTCGAGTTTAATTACAGCGAGCAAATTATGAGACGAATAATTCTTTTCATTATCCTTGGTGTTTTGGTTGTTTTCGCTTTTACAAGATTATTTTCTCGGCCTAAACCACAAGCAACAGCAGGTACACGGAAAAAATCGTCTGACACTTTGGCAATTAAAACTCGTAAGGGGAAAACTGCTGGACAAATTAAGACGAAAACCAAAGAAGAACTTCGTGAGGAACGTAGACGCGCACAAAGAGAAGAAAGAGCGCGCCGAAGAGAACTACGACGCAGACAACGAGAATTAGAAAGATTACGCCGGTTGAGTCGAAGAAAAAGAAAAACTCGGTCGAAAAGGGCAAAGCAAATTTATGTCTTAAAAGCAATAATGAAAATTGACTCGGAAAAATTTGCTCTAATCGATAGTAGACGTATGGCTATCGGCGAGGAGATTTCAGGACGCAGGGTTGTGGAAATTGGCGATGACCGAATTGTAATCGAAGAATTTGGTCGAAGACGCGAAGTCAGAATTGGGGAGTCGTTATTACCTTCGGTTTTAACTCAAAAACGACGAAGATAGTGGAATAAAATGATATTTTTCAATTTGATAAATAAATTCTTGAATAATTAGAAAGGAGCACCTTGAGACAGAGAATATTATTAATTATTTTAGGTGTCGTAATATTAATAGCACTATATACATTTATATTTCGCAGGCCGAATCCGACTGTCGCCCGAGCAACAGCGAAAGCGAGAGCCCAAACTCAAGAGAAGGTAGCGGCGGTTAAAAGTAAGGCTAAAGCCACCACTGAAGCCGTGAAAAAAGTTATTCCGCCACTCTTTACCAAACCTGAATCTACGGTAGTCGAAACAGAAGCAGAAAAAGGTAAATGGGGAACAGATCCCTTCGCTCGCGGTTGGATGCTAGGTACAGAAATTAGTGACTTACGATTAAGAGCAATTACTCAGAGTGGAAATAAAGCCTACGCGCTGATTAATGACCAAATATTAGAAGCCGGTGAAATGATTGCAGGTAAAAGAATTATTGCAATTGAAAAAGACCGGGTGATTTTAGAACAAAGTGGCAGAACCTTTACGTTAATTTTAGGAGAATAACGATTTTATTAACAATGAATTATAGGATAAAATTTAATATAATGATAGGTCAAAGAATTTTGCTAATATTACGGGAAGGAGTTTAAATGAATAAGAAAGCATTTGTCTTATTAGGAATATTTTTGTTATTTGCAGGGGAACTATGTTTCGGACAAAATCCGGAGGCTTCGGAAGCAACTAATCCATTAATATTAAAATCGATAAATTATGAATTGCTTTTAGAAAAAGTCCGAATTACCTTAGTGTGTGACGCGACACCTTCAGTTTCACATTTTACCTTAGAAGAGCCCGAGCGAATTATTGTTGATTTGTTAAATACGAGAGCGGTTTCCGAAATTCAGGACCAAACCGTGAATATTTTTCCGGTTCGGAAGGTTAGTGTTACTCAATGGCAAGGAACTTCAACGATTACTCGGGTGACAATCGAATTGGATAATAAAGCCGAATATAATCTACTGCGAGAAAAAAATATGATTGTGGTTGATGTTGATATAAAAAGACAGCGAATTGTAGAGCAACCAATTGTGGAAACAGAGAAAAAGGTTTCAATGTATGTGAAAGATGCTGATATTGTTGATTTATTGCGGATGATTGGCACTCAATTTAATATAAATATTGTAGTATCGCCAGATGTGAAATCTTCAATAACAGTTCGTTTGGACAGCGTGCCAGTAATGAGTGCAATTGATGCTTTAGTCAAAGCCGCAGGTTGTAATTATGTGATGTATGAATCTGGTATTATGTTAGTAAAGCCTAAAGGACGACCGGTCCCTGGTGAGTTTGACTCAAGAATATTTGAATTGGATTACGCCGAAGCATCAGATATTAAAGATGTACTCAAACCAATATTATCTGACCGCGGAACTTCTGAAATTATCTATCGACGAGTTGCAGACGGTGGTGGCTCTAAAAGAACTGCAGCAATCTTGGTAACAGATTATCCCGAATATCTGGAAAAGGCAGCAGCGGTGATTGCGCAATTGGATCAACCATTACCGCAAATTGCAATCGAGGCAAAGTTTATTGAGACAACAATGAGTTCTGATAATATGTATGGTATTGATTGGTCCTTGAGAACAGCAGTGACACCAGATGTTCCCAAAGTAGGTGAGATGGCAATACCGGTAAGGTTTTATGAATTAGTTATCGGTAAACTTTCTTTGAGTCAACTTTCGCTGGCATTAGAAATTATGCAAAGCGAAGGAAAGTCAAAATTAATTGCTAATCCGAGAACAATTACATTGGATAATCAAACAGCAGAGATAAATATGGGAGTTTCAGTGCCGGTTCGGTCTTTGAGGGTTGACCCAGAAACAAGAGAACGATTTTATGTCTGGTCAGAAAGGTTTATTCCGATTGCGCTGAAAGTCACTCCGCATACCACTAGCGATGGTATGATAAATATGACTATTGAACCAAAAGTTGAAGCGATCATTGGTTATGAAGGAACTCCCGAAGACCGTAGGCCAATAATTACACGCCGAGAAGCTAAGACTCAAGTCGCAGTAAAAGATGGTGAAGTTGTCGTTTTAGGTGGTTTAATAAAAGATGAAGAGTCAAAAGTGCGAAGCAAAGTTCCAATTTTAGGGGACATTCCTATTTTAGGTAAATTGTTATTCAGCCGCACACAGGTGACAAAGCAAAAGAGCGAACTAATAATTTTTATTATTCCGCAAATTGTTAAGACTTAAAGAAAATTAATATAAGAAGTCTGATAGGGAAGTAAATAAAAAAGCGTAAAACACGATTTATTCTTTAGATTTGATTATAATTTTTTTTCTCATTGGGGCTATAATTGGAAGTTTTCTAAATGTATGTATTTATCGGATTCCCAGGCATAAATCAATTATAAGACCACGGTCATTTTGTCCTTATTGTCATAGGCCAATAAAACCTTATGATAATATTCCAATTTTAAGTTATATTTTATTAGGTGGTAAGTGCCGGCATTGCAAAAAACCGATATCTTGGCAATATCCTTTAGTTGAATTTCTTACTGCGTGTTTATTTGTTTTTCTCTTTTTGAAATTTGGAATTTCGTTTTTATTACTAAAATTTATTGTTTTTGTTTGTCTGCTAATCATTACAACTTTTACGGATTTATCCCATCAAATTATTCCTAATGTAATTTCTTTACCGGGAATTGCAGCCGGTTTACTTTTTAGTATCCCATCTCTAATTGATGCCTTTATCGGAATATTAATTGGAGCAGGTATTCTGTGGGTATTTCGAAAAACTGGACTTTGGATTAAAAAACAAGAGATGATGGGATGGGGAGATGTAAAAATGGCGGGTATGATTGGCGCATTTTTGGGAATTAGACCAGGACTTTTGGCTTTGTTTTTAGGAGTTTGTTTCGGTGTTGTTATTTGGTCAATGCTTATATTATTTAAGGTTAAGTCGCGAAAAGAATATATTCCATTTGGTGCGTTTCTTGCTCTTGGTTCAGTAATCGCAGTTTTCTTTAGTCAACAAATAATATCATGGTATCTAAACATCTTCCGATTTTCTTAATTATCAGACCTTTTGACTGAACTTATTAAGATTAGATTTCTTTAGTTAATTCCAAAAAACGTTTATAAGGGATTGCAGTCCAGGATTCAGATTGCACTGCACCTGAAGCAAGACTAATCATTGCAACTTTTGCCGCATCCTCTTCAGTCGGTGCTTCGTAAATATCCAAGAAATCATATGGTCCTAATAACGCATAATGGGCAATAAATTTTACTTTCGGACATTTTTCTTTAATTTGTTTTAGCCAAGTTCGGCCAATCTCAAATCGGTCTTTAACCTTTTTTGTTAGTTCAGGAGATAATTTGGTTAATAAAATATATGTCGGCATATTGCCTCCTTTAAATTTTCTGGCGATTTATGCCAATAAAGATAAGTGTGCTTGTTATCTCATTTTTATACACTCAACCAATAATTTTCCAGCATTATATGCTTGTTTTAATAATTTTTCTTTATTTGCATCCGGACGGTCAGCATGAACCATTTTGATTATTTTGATGAGTTTAAGATTAATATCGTGACACCAAAATTTAATTGATACTAACGCTGGCCTTATGTCTTTGGAACAATCCGCTACCCAAATAAAGATACCCTTTTTAGATTTTTGAATACGTCGAGTAAAATTTAATTTTCCGAAAGGCGTTTTTTCTATTATAGATAAACAATTACATCGGTCAATCATTAATTTAGTTTGACTGGAGATAGTTTCGTAATAAGCCGGCGTTCCTAAAACAATACCATCAACAGTTTCAAAAAGTTTATATAATTTCGTCATACCGTCTCGGTAAAAACAATATTTGGGAAATGGATGTTTAATACATGCTTGGCAAGGTTTAATAGTTAAGTCGTTTAAGTAAATTTTAGTTGTCGTGGCACCTGCATCTTTTACACCGTCCAATACGCTTTGGACTAAACTATCAGTATTTTTCCCTTTGCGCGGACTACCGATCAGACCGAGAATATGGATTTTTGTCATTTATAAATATTTATAAATATTTTGAATTGTTTCTATTAAAGGAATTATATGATACAGAATGTTCGTATCCTTAAATTGCTTCTGCATAACTACAGCGGTTTGGATATCTTGCATCGTATCATCAAATTCAACTAAAGCATCGATTAAGTTTTGGTTATCTGAACTCTGCATTACTCTCGGAATCAAATCAAATCGAATTTGATTCACATCCCATTTGATTGCATTGTAGTAATCAGCCGCCGACGAAGTCGGTATTTTGTTTCTTTCTAATAAATCTTTTATCCATCTAATTGTAGTATTTAACACATCAATTATTTTGGGATTCGGTTGGTCACAACTCTTTACAATGGTTGTTATAGCACGATAGTCGGGTAATGGAAAATGGTTAAAAAGCTCCAATATTATATTATTAAGATGATGAGCAATTGTACGATGAGTTAATTCACGAACTCGTGCCCAGCGTTTTCTCCGCTGATTTTCGGTTAATCGATCAACTAGTAAAATGGCAACAATAATGCTAATAAACAGACCAGCTAGTTCAGCCAATATGTTTATGGCATAATCTTTACTACTAAATAAAAAGCCGCTGACAATAAAAATCAGCGCCAAAATCAATGATATTGATATAAGAATAATATTTTTCATTTAGTTTCAATAATATTATTTAATAGTATTTTACAATCGGAAAACACTTTTCGATTTCTTTTTCATTTTTGCATACATTCTTGATAGTAGTAAACAATTCCATGCTATTTATCACACCTGATATCTTCAAGTTTAATATTTACAATTAAAATCTTTTGTCATTCCAAGTAAGCCTTTTTTCTATTATCATTTTTCTATTGGGATAATCATTGGACTTGTGCCCCACCTATGTCCCAATAAGTAATCATAATAATCAATCTGTCTTTTAATTTTCATTAGTTTAAGCAGACAATTACTGCAAACATAACTAATAAGAAGATTAGATGATATTCAGTCTTTTGTCAAGAAAAAAAGTGCAATGTGCAAAAGTCAATTATCGCTACTCGCCGAAGCTGTTTTTTAATTAATAAATATCCGGATCGGATGTAATTACTATATTTCCCCTGTTTTTGTATTTTGAATGTACCAGAGACATCTTTGCATAAATTAATAGCAGGTGCGACCTGCTGTTATCAAATGAATGATTTTGATTAAAAAAAGACATTAATGAGAAATGGGTTTAACATCCGGTCTGCCTGGCTCAACAGGTAGAGGGTCAAGCGATTCTATCTGCTATCTTATTGATAATCTATCTGTTAATTTACTGGTCCAACACATTAGTAATTTGGGAATTTATATATTTAGTAGTTAGATAGGTAAGCTTATCGGCAGCCCACCCGCTTGCGCACCGGCTTGCCTCCCGGCTTGCGGACCGGCTTACCTGTGGAATAGTAGAGGATATCAAGATGTACTACTTAAAGAGAATATCAAACTGAAAATATTAAATTTTCCAGCAAATAAATTAGAATAAAGAATTGGGTTAATTTTCTTTTTTGATAAAAGGTATCAATAAATCAATAGGAATCGGAAAGATAATCGTGGAGTTTTTTTCGGTTGCGATTTCGGTTAAGGTTTGGAGAAATCGGAGTTGCACTGAGACCGGTGTTTTGGCTAAAACATTAGCTGCTTCTTGTAACTTTTCTGCAGCTTGAAATTCGCCATCAGCATGAATAATTTTTGCGCGACGCTCGCGTTCGGCTTCAGCCTGTCGGGCAATAGCACGACGCATCGTTTCTGGAATATCAACATGTTTTACTTCGACCATAGAAACTTTTACACCCCAAGGGTCAGTCTGTTCATCAATGATTTTTTGTAAGCGATGATTAATCATCTCCCGCTTGCTTAATAGGTCGTCTAATTCGTATTCACCTAAAACACTACGAAGTGTTGTTTGGGCAATTTGGGATGTGGCATATTTGTAGTCTTCAACTTCAACAACCGCCTTCGCCGGATCAAATACCCGAAAATAAGCCACAGCATTGACGCTTACAGAAACATTGTCCCGAGTAACAACATCTTGCGGTGGAACATCTAAAGTTATAACTCGCAAACTAATTTTCACCATTCGGTCAATAAAAGGAATCAGAATAATTAATCCCGGACCTTTGACACCGACCAGTCGTCCTAAACGAAAGATAACACCGCGTTCATATTCGCGTAAGATTTTTATCATTGAAGAGATAATGATTAAGATAATAATTACTAAAACAATAATTGAATACATTTTTGACTCCTATCTTATTAAATTATTTGTTGGTTACAATAAAATTGTAATATATTTACTAATCCTTGTCAATTACTAAATTTTTCGTTTCTTTAATGAAAGGATAGTTTTAAGATTGTTCTAAAATATTTTTGATAAACAATAGTTCTTTTTGGACCCAGAAGAGTGTTTCATGAATTTTCCTTTTCGGCTCAGGTCCAGTGCGTGCGGCTAATTTGCGTTTAATACCAGTGAGGGTGAGTTTTTCCTGGTTACGAAAGTGCTTTATCAACAAAATTTTTTCAATGTCCGCTTCAGAAAAGATACGTCGGCCGGCTGAATTTTTCGGTAATTGAATCTTAAATTGTTTAACCCAAAATTTTAAGGTCGGAACTGAGACCTTAGTGCGATTTGATACTTGTTTGAAAGTATAATATTTTTTCTCTAAATTCATAAAAGCTCCTTGAGCCCAAAGTTAAATAGTCACAACCAACCCTTTTTATGATATTTTTGGTTCACGGCTTTTTGTTTCGTTACAATTATTCAGATTCTGATTTCAGTGGGCGACTCATCAAGCGCGCAACACTTTCTTTGATGACAGTCTCAATAGGTTTATCTATAGTTGATTGAGATAGGATTGTACATATCTCATTGATAACCGGAAGTTCTAAGCGCATCTTATCAGATAAGTTTTTTACTGAGATTGCGGTGGTAATTCCTTCAGCAACACCATTTAGAGTGGTAAGAAGTGAAGAGATTGGAATTCCTTGAGCGAGTTTTTCACCGATATATCGATTGCGAGAATAACGGGAATATGAAGTCACGATTAAATCACCAATTCCCGCAAGCCCAGCAAATGTCATCGGATTAGCATTCATTGCAATGCCCAATCGAGTTATTTCTGCTAAACCGCGAGTCAAAAGAGCTGCTTTGGCATTATCGCCTAATTGTAAGCCATCACAGATTCCTCCAGCAATAGCAATGACATTTTTAATTGCACCACCTAATTCAGCACCAACTACATCTGATTGAGCATAAACACGTAAGTTATCATAAGACAATAGATGCTGAATTCTATAAGCAACATCTTGATGGGCTGATGCAACTACTAATGAAGCCGGTAATCCTAATGCTATTTCATAAGGAATACCAGGACCAGTTAGAACTGCAATTTTTGCATCAGGGAAAAACTCTTTAATTATTTCCGACATCCGCTTATAAGTTTTATTTTCAATACCTTTAATTGCACTTACCCAGATAACTCGGGTGTCGATGCGAAATGAAAAGAATTTAGTTAGAACACTGCGTAATACCTGAGAAGGAATTGCCAGAACAATAATTTCCGGTGATTCTAAAGCCAATTCTAAATTATTAGTTATTGTAATAGTTGATGGTAGGGTAATGTTATCTGGCAGCTCAGCTATAGTCTTCTGGTTGGTAATTTTTTCATAGCGTTCGGCTAATCCTTCCCACATTACAATTTTGTGATTTTTACGATTTAAGATTAAAGCCAAGGTTGTTGCCCAACGGCCGGCGCCAATAAATGATATGTTCATTGTTTTATTTTCTTGCGCAGCGAAAATTTTGGTTCAGTTTTATCGAGCAGTCGCTTAATATTAGACCGATGGCTAATGATAATCAATAAAGAGATAATAATAATACTCAACCAAAGTTTTAGATTATTAGGGTAGAAGATTAATGATATTATTGGCAAAGATATAGCCAAACAGATTGACGCTAATGAAACATAGGAAAATAATGCCAAAACAATCGTAAAAATACCGATACCGACTAATAATACCATTGGAGTTAAGGCAAGCAGAGCGCCGATTGTCGTTGCAACACCTTTTCCGCCTCTGAAATGCAAGAAGGGAGTGAAAATATGTCCTAAGATTGCACCTACACCGACAATAGAAGGTGTCAATTCTAAATTACTAGCGAAAAAGGTCGGTAAAAATCCTTTTGCGACATCTAAAATTAAAACTGGAATTGCATATAAAGGGCCTAATGTGCGGTAAACATTAGTAAAACCAATATTTTTACTACCGTAATTACGGATATCAATTTTTCTCAAACGACTAATAAGAAATCCAAAAGGAATACTACCAATTAAATAACCAATGACTATTGAAGCAAAATATACAAGAAAATTATTATTACTAATAGGAAAGAGAATAATTAGATGCATTACACATTCACTAATTTCAAAGATGTATTTAATTACAAATCTTAAATATCATTTAATAATCCGTAGTATAACTTAGAATAATTAAAACAATAATGTTTGTCAATAAATATTTTGAGTGAAGTTTAAAGAAACGGCCTGTGTAATATTAGATTGGTGTAAAAAGAATCACTTTTAGAGATTTCATAGGTACTGTTTAAATCATATTTTGTAATAAGGAAAACATCAATTGCATTTGTAAACTTGTTACAAGAGAATCGAGCAAGAAAGCAAATAGACTTAACAAAATTAATCAGGATAATGGAGTTTATGCGAGATTATCTGAAACTGAATTTTTATAAATGTTTGTTAGTGAGCAAAGAAATTTTATCAGTTGTTTTAGGAATTAAATGTGATATAATCAATATTTTTTTAGAGAATTGTATTTTTATAATATAAAAACATTAATGTTAGATGTTCTTTTGAATATAGATTTGAGAAAAGAGATGAATTAGGTCTTTCGGCTTTTGATACCAAACTCGACCATTTCTCGTAAAGCGCGTGGGTCAAATGCATTGGCTAAGGCGGTATCAAAAGTAATTTTTCCAGAGCGATAATGTTCAGCAAGTGCCATATCAAATGTACAACTACCTTCGGAGATACTAGAATGGATTGCGGATTGGAGGTGTTCGATTTTTCGTTCCCGGATGAGATTTCTTACTGCGGGAGTGGCGACCATAATCTCAAATGTTCCAATTCGGCCACGACCAGTGGCGCGAGGTAATAACCGCTGGGCAAATATTGCTAAGATTGAGATTGAAAATTGAATTCGAATCTGGTCACGGATTTCTGGAGGGAAAACATCAATAAATCGTGTAACGGTTTCAGCTGCATTTGTTGTGTGAAGGGTTCCGATGACTAAATGACCAGATTCTGCTGCCCAAATTGTGGCTTCAGCGGTAGCAACATCTCTAATTTCAGCAACTAAAATTACATTAGGATTGGAACGCAGTCCTTTCATAATGGCTTCGCGAAAAGAAGGAACATCAACGCCAACTTCTCTTTGTGTGACAAGACCTTTTTTATGATGATGAATGAATTCAATCGGGTCTTCAATTGTAAGGACATGTCGCGGACTTTCTAAGATGTAATCAACAAAAGTCGCTTGGGTTGTGGTTTTACCAGAACCTGTAGGACCAGTTACCAAAATTAAACCGTGAGGACGGTCGAGCAATGCTTTTATTCGCGGAATTTGGTGAGGTAAAAAACCAATCTCTTCAAATGGTAGAATTTTATTGGGAATCAACCGAAGCGCTAAACCATAAAATCCTTTTTGACGATAAATCGCAACCCGAAATCGGGCAAGATCTTTATAATTTAAAGCAAAATCAGCACCGCCGTCTTCAGAGATTATGTCTTTTAATTGTGGAGCATTTTTTATGGTAATATCTTTAAATCGTTCCGTAATTTCTGGAGTCAAAACTTCTTTTCCTTCTAATGTATGGAGAATACCATCGATTCTTAAAGTTGGTGGACGACCAACAGTTAAGTGGAGGTCGGATGCATTCCGACGGATACATTCTTCTAATAATTCTTCAAAATAATTAATATCACTCATAAAATTTGTTATTAAAAGTATAACAAAATTATTATAGTTAGATTATATAACATAAATAGAGAATGTCAAGGATAAAATGAAAATAGAAAATAAGAATAACTTTGGTAATATTATGATGTTTATGATGTATTAGGAAAGGAGTTAATATGGCTGATGTTTATTTAGGCGTTGATATTCATAAAAACTATTCAACCTTTGCCGCTTTACATCAAGACGGACGAATCTTTAAATTCGCTCATCATGTATCTAATACTTAT
>JBDRUT010000004.1:0-126615 GCA_039801465.1 Caldifarciminota bacterium | reverse complement strand
AGTTATATGGTCTCATAGGTGTGTTCTCCTTTCTTATTATTTATTATTTAGTTTAAACATCATAGGAGGATACACCTTTATTTTAAACATTTCAATTCTAAATTTACACAAAATATTATACATTACCCCCATTCATTACCCTGCTTGACAGATTATTAACTCGGATTTATACTAATGTATCGCAAATTACAAAAAGCATAGCGATAAATAATTAGAATGAACTGATATTTTTGCGAGGATGGCGGAATTTGGCAGACGCTCTGGATTTAGGATCCAGTGCCTTTCAGGCGTGGGGGTTCAACTCCCCCTCCTCGCATAAAAACTGGTTTTTATCACAGTAGGAAGGATGAAAATAAATATATATGGAAATTAAGATTAAAGAGCCGAAATCTTGGCAACGAGAGATTGAAGTCACAGTTGAACCTGAACGCGTAAAAAAGAAGATTGAAGATGTCACTGCTTCCTATGCACATAAGGTTCAAGTCGCTGGTTTTAGAAAAGGTAAGGTTCCAAGGCCTATTTTACAAAAAAGATATGGCACATCTTTTGAGGCGATAGCCCTTGATGAACTATTTGATGAGATCTATAAAGAAATCGTCAGTGAATATAACTTAAAACCAATTACTCAAGCCAAAGTTAGTGATTACTTGCTTTCTGATGATAAAACTCTGAAATTTGACCTTTCTTTTGAAGTTATACCGGACTTCGAATTGAAGAATTATCTTGGACTAAAATTAAAAAAACAAGAACCGATTGGCTTTGATGCTGAATTTGAACGCCGCATTAAAACTATTCAAGAACAATGTGCAACTTTTATCACTGCTAACCGACGCGCGGAAACCGGTGATTTCATCTTAGTTGACTACGAAATCTACGAAAACGAAACTTTAATTGAGAAAAAACAATCTGGCATTATGCTCCAACTCGGCAGTGAACGAAATCATCCTGATATTAATCAGGCGTTAATTGGTTGTAGTGCTGGTGAAGAAAAAAGTGTTAATTTAACTTTTGATACTGACCATCCTGAAGAACTCTTACGAGGAAAGACCTTAACCTATAAATTTTATATCCGCGATGTCAAAATTCGGCAATTACCTGAAATAGATGATAAATTGGCAACTAGTCTAGGATTTAAAGACTTAGATGATATGCGCTCCCAAATCAATGAAGAAATTTTACAAGAACGAGCAAAGATTATTGAAGAAGACCTAAAAAATCAGATATATCGCAATTTAGTCTCTGACTATGACTTTGAACCGCCACAATCGTTAGTTGAATCTGCCTATCAAGAGATTCTTAATCGTTATCGGATGTCCGACAACGAAGAAAACCGCAGTAAACTTTTACCTTTGGCGATAGATAAAGCCAAATTTGAGATTATCCTATCTCGGATCGCAGAAAAAGAAAATATCAGCGTTACTTCTGAAGAAATTGAAAACGAAGTCCAAAAATATATCAATTTGGGTATCAGTGAAGAACAAATTCAAAATCTTCGTTCCAGTCCTAAATTTATTTTTGCAATTCAACAAGAAAAAACTCTTGAGTATCTTTTACAAAAAGCCGAAATATCTGAATAATGACTAAATCTAAAGTTTTTGCTATTGAAAAAACTTAAACCGTGGCATTATGAAAGCTCGCTACTATACATTACATCCTATATCTAATGAATTTTTTCTAAATAACTCAGTATTATTTCTCAAAAGTTATAAAAAGGGCTTGAGTCTATTTGTAGATATTTAAAATTTTAACGGAGGCATTATGTATATTCCAATTGTTATTGAGCAAACCGGCCGAGGCGAACGGGCTTATGATATCTATTCTCGACTCTTAAAAGAACGCATTATATTTATCGGCATGCCAATCGATGATAATGTCGCCAATCTGGTAATTGCTCAATTATTATTCTTAGAAGCCGAAGATCCGGACAAAGATATATCTTTATACATTAATTCGCCCGGAGGTATTGTTTCATCTGGTTTAGCCATCTACGATACAATCCAATATATTCGTCCCAAAGTTTCCACAATTTGTATGGGTATGGCGGCAAGTCTTGCTGCCTTACTTTTAGCTGCCGGTGAAAAGAATAAACGGTTTGCTCTACCTCATTCAAGAATTATGATACACCAACCTGAAGTCTCAGGTCTTTCTGGGCAAGCAACAGATATTGAGATTCATGCTAAAGAAATTCTACGATTAAAACAGCAACTTGCTGAACTTTTAGCCAAACACACTAATCAAACAATTGAAAAGATTCTTGCTGATTCTGACCGCAACTACTTTATGTCAGCCCAAGAAGCTAAAGAATATGGTATTATCGATGAAGTGATTGAAAAACGAAAATGATTGAATCAGCCCAATTATTTTTTACTAAATTGTCTTTTTCGTTTTTCTGAGAATTTTGGGACATTATGAAGACCCGCTATTGTTCATTTTGTAATCGACCTGAAAACAGAGTCCGAATGCTTTTTGGTGGACATGGCGCCAATATTTGTGATGATTGTGTTCGATTAACCTGGAATCTTTTACAGGATAAAGAGAAACATCGCTTTTTTGCTACACTCCATACTCTACCGCCGCCTTCAGAAATTAAATCTTTTTTAGATGAATATGTTATTGGTCAGGACCGGGCAAAAAAAGTTTTATCGGTCGCAGTCTATAACCATTATAAACGAGTATTTTCTCCAAGACCAAAAGTTGAAGTTGAGAAAAGTAATATTTTACTGATTGGTCCAACTGGTGTTGGTAAAACCTTATTAGCTGAGACCTTGGCAAAATTCTTAAATGTGCCCTTTTCCATTTCTGATGCTACTCCCCTAACAGAAGCCGGTTATGTCGGTGAAGATGTAGAAAATATCTTATTACGACTTATTCAAGCCGCTAATTGGGATTTAGATTTAGCATCTATTGGCATTGTTTATATTGACGAGATTGATAAAATCGGTCGTAAAAGTGACTCACCTTCAATTACTCGCGATGTTTCAGGTGAAGGTGTCCAACAAGCCCTATTAAAAATCCTTGAAGGCACAATTGCTAATGTTCCACCTCAAGGTGGTAGAAAACATCCAGAACAAGAATATATCCAAATTAATACCAAAAATATTCTTTTTATCTGTGGCGGCACTTTTTTTGGCTTAGAAAAGATAATTGAAAATCGGTTAAAAAAATCCGGAATGGGTTTCCAAGCTGATATTATATCTAATAATCGAGATAAAGACGAGCTTTTGAAGTTTGTCGAACCTGACGATTTAATAAAGTTCGGACTGATACCGGAATTAGTCGGTAGGCTACCAATCGTTGTCTCATTACACAGTTTATCTCACCAAGCCTTACTCGACATTCTTACAAAACCCCGTAATGCCTTAATCAAACAGTATCAGCATTATTTTGATTTAGAAAATGTTAAATTAACTTTTGAGCCCTCTGCTTTAGAAAAAGTCGCTGAATTAGCTTTAGCCCGTAATACTGGTGCCCGTGGTCTCCGGTCAATTCTGGAAAATGCGCTATTAGATATTATGTTTGATTTGCCCTCAAAAAAGAATATCACCGAATGTATTATCACTGCAGAAACTATAACCGGTGGTCCACCCTTATTTATTGAAAAAAGACTAAAACGAAGACGTGAAGCATAAAATACTTATTACCATCCTCGCTGTTTTTCTATCGCTGAGCCAAACACTCTTTGCTCAACAAGAAATTTGGGCAAAGATTACTGCTGGTGCAACCAGAAAGAAGATCAGTATTGTTATTACTGATTTTCTCATTCCGACCAATACACCGGAATTATTAACTACTGTCAGTAAAAACATTAAACAAGTGCTATCTGATGATTTAGCCTATTCGCTATATTTTGAAATCATTCCTCAGCCGCAAGATTCAACACTTAGTACTCAGGAAAAAAAGATTGACTTTAATAAATGGTCGAAAATTGGTGCTCAAGTGCTTCTGGCTGGCGATATTCAAATTAAGAAACGAAATATATTGAATATTAGACTTTATGATTTATACGCTCGAAAACTTATTGGAACTAAAGGTTATGAAATTCCTGAAAATTACCGTTGGGTGGCTCATAAGATTGCCGATGATATTATCAGATTATTAACTGGCGAAGACGGTATTAATCAAACTCAAATTGCTTTCTCATTAAAAAGCGGAAAAGATAAAGAACTGGCAAAAGTTGATTATGATGGCTATAACTTACAACAGTTAACAAAAGGTGGCGGTCTCAAACTTTTTCCTGATTGGTCACCTTCAGCCAATAAGATTGCCTTTTGTAGTTATGCTAAGAACAATCTTAATATTTACACTTACGACACCAACAAAGACAAAATTGATATCCTTTTGGCTAAAGATGGTTTAAATACTACTCCGTCCTATTCACCGGATGGTAAAACCATAGCAGTAAGTTTAAGCATTGAGGGCACACCTGACATTTATCTAATGAATGCTGATGGCAAAAATCTTCGCAGACTGACTTATGGTCATTCAATTGATATTTCACCTACTTGGTCACCTTCAGGCCGCGAATTAGCATTCGTCTCAGACCGCACTGGCACACCTCAAATTTATATAATCAATGTCGATGGTACTAATATGCGCAGACTAACCTATGAAGGCTCGTATAACACATCACCTGCTTGGTCACCACGAGGTGATTTAATCGCTTATGTTTCTCGAATCGATGATGGCACGAATCAGATTTTTATTACGGATTTGACCGGTGATAACCGAATGCGTCTAACCAATTTAAGAAATAACGAAGAACCATCTTGGTCACCTGACGGCTTGCATATTGCTTTTAGTTCTAATCGAACTGGAACTTACGAAATTTGGACGATGCATTGGAATGGCTCAGGTCAGCGCCAAATTACTAATGTTGGCGGTGCCTTTTCACCAACTTGGTCACCAAGGCTGTTAAAATGATGACAAATTCATACCTAAAAGTAAGTATTAAAATTCCTTTTCAACTTATATCAAACATTCAGAGAACTCATCCATTTGTGATATTCAGATAATGAAAATCTTAATAACCGGTAAACCGCGTTCAGGTAAAACGAGCCTGGTTAAAAAAATTATCTCCACATTGCCTAATATATCTTATGGTGGCTTTTTTACAGAAGAAATACAAGAAAATGGCGTAAGAGTCGGCTTTAAGATTATCACTACATTTGGTGAACAGGGAATTTTGGCACACCAGAATTATAAAGGTCCACTTCGTATATCAAAATACAGGGTTAATCTTACTGATTTAGAAACAATTGGTATTAATAGTCTTTATCGAGCATTAAAAGAAAAAGATTTGATTATCATTGATGAAATCGGTAAAATGGAATTGATGAGCGATAACTTTAAGTCAGCGATTCAAGAAATATTTAACCGCGTGAGTCGCCAAGCCATTATTGCCACGATTCCTATATCGGATATACCATTTCTAAAAGAGTTGAAATCTCGTTATGATGTCATCATCTACGATACCAATAAGCAAAAAATCGAAGATATTATAAAAAATTGTTTGGAATCTTTAACAAAATGGCACATCTCACAACCCAAGTAAATCCCGGAAGATTACTGGTTTTCGGTTATCTTACTATCATCATTGTTGGTGCATTACTATTATATCTGCCAATATCATCTAAAAATATCAACCTGATTGACGCCTTTTACACTGCAACTTCTGCAGTTTGTGTCACTGGATTGATTGTAAAAGATACCGCTACTGATTTTACTCTATTTGGGAAAATTATCTTGTTATTATTAATCCAGATTGGTGGTTTAGGTTATATGACCCTTTCAACAACTTTTTTCTTTTTCTTAAGACAAAAATTAAGTCTACGCGACCGACTAGTTGCTAAAGAATCATTCAATGTTTTTACTTATGATAATCTCAAGCGATTTGGCTTTACTGTCTTAAGAGTTACTTTGGTCTTCGAAGCATTAGGTGCAATTGCTCTTTTTATCTATTTTTTGAACTACACACCTATGAAGATTAGTTATGCTTTAGGTCATGCAATATTTCACTCAGTTTCAGCTTTCTGTAATGCTGGCTTTTCCACATTTTCGGAAAATCTTACTAACTACTCGACCAACTATTTTGTGTTACTGACGATCTCTTTCCTTTTTATTTGCGGTGGAATTGGCTTTGTTGTCATTTCTGATTTATATAAAACTTATGTCAAAAAGACTAATAACCGACTTTCATTGCATACCAAAGCAGTGCTAACAACAACAACAATTCTTATTATCATTGGTACAATAATTATCCTATTATTAGAATGGGGTAATTCTCTTAAGATTTTTCCAACATCCTTAAAGATTCTGAATGCTTATTTTCATGCAGTAACTGCTCGCACTGCTGGTTTTAATACCCTTAGTCTAAAAATTTTTCATCCAGCAACGCTATTATGCATAATTGTTCTAATGTTTATCGGTGCATCTCCTGGAGGAACTGGTGGAGGCGTCAAGACAACAACTTTCAGTCTTATTTTGCTCCAAATTAGAGCACTATTAACCGGTCAGACAGATATTTTTCTCTTTCGGCGAAGGATTACTCAAGAACAAGTTTTTAAGGCTTTTTTAATTATCGGCTTAGCTGTATCTTGGCTCTTGACATCTCTGATTTTACTTTTAATCTTTAATAAACCAAATATGGATATACTAACATGTCTTTTTGAGCTATTTTCGGCGTTTGGCACAGTTGGCTTATCGCGTGGTTCTGAAATAATGGCTAATCTTTCTGCATCCTATGACTTTACGCTTTTAGGAAAATTAGTCATCATTTTGACAATGCTCATTGGCCGGGTCGGAATTCTAACCTTGGCTACTGCATTAATTAGAAAAAAAATTATCTCATATTCATATCCTGAGGGGGTGATTTTAGTTGGCTAAAAGTTTCGTTGTAATTGGTTTAGGCCGTTTTGGCTCAAGCATCGCTCGTGCCTTGGCGGAAAAAGGTTTTGAAGTAATGGTGATCGATTCGGATGAAAATGAAGTCCGCGAATTTGCTGAACTGGTAACCCATAGTTTTGTCTTAGATGCAACTGATGAACGCGCCCTGAAAGATATCGGTGTTGCCGACATTGATGTTGCCATTGTCAGTGTTGGACAGAACATTGATACCAGTATTCTTATTACTTTAATCCTTAAAGAGCTAGGTGTCAAACAAGTAATTGTCAAGGCGGTTAATGACCGTCATGGGAAAATCTTGCAGCGCATTGGTGCAGATAAGGTAATATACCCAGAACGAGAAGTTGCTACACGACTTGCAGAAAGTTTCTTTTCAACTAAAATCTTTGATTACATTGAACTCTCACCAATTCATAGTATAATTGAAATAGCAGCACCCAAACAGTTTATCGGCAAAACCTTAAAACAAATCGGTCTTCGAGAAAAATATAATGTCACGGTCATTGCTATTAAACGGAAGATTCCGATTCTCACTGAAAAAGGAACACCGGATTTCAAAGAAGAAGTCATCATTGGTCCCGGAGCTGACGATGAGATTTCTGAAGGTGATATTTTGACTATACTTGGTAAGTATGAAGACCTAGAAAAAATTGAACGGCTCTAATTCTTTTAATATATATTGAATCTTATGCCCAAAAAACCGATAACTACTCAAGACTATATTGAACTTGGCCAATTTTATCTATTAAATCAGAAGTATTCAGAAGCGATAAAACAATTTAAGTCTGCTTTGAGGCTTCAACCTGATGCCAAAGTTTATTTTCAATTGGGATTGGCTTACGAAGCAACCAACCAAATTCCACAAGCACAAGAAGTATATCGCAAAGCACTCCAACTCGACCCACAACTTAAAGAAGCCGCTGAACATTTGGAGCGTATTTCGAAATAGATAAAATATAAAATTTCTAATGTACTGTCCTCGATGCAAAGTAAAGATGACCGAAATCAAACGGACTTTTCACAAACAACGGAAATGGGTTTGTCCGAGATGTAAAAGAGTTAGAATGCAAAAATTAAAATCAAAAGAAATATGAAAAATTTATTACAGTTAATATTATTAATTGGTATATTTTTTATATCGCCTGTGGAGGCAAAGATGATAAGAGAAGCAGTTGTTGCTGGTCAATTTTATCCCGGGGATAAAAAATTGCTTCAGAAAACCGTTGATGACTTATTAACTAAAACTTCACGAACCAAAATCCCAGGTAAAATTATTGGGATTGTTGTACCACATGCTGGTTATCCTTATTCTGGTCCAACTGCGGCATATGCATATAAATTGATTGCAGAAAATGATATTCAAACTGTAATTATGCTCGGTCCAACGCATCGCGTATATATTCAGGGGTTTGCAGTATATGGACAGGGAAGTTGGGAAACTCCTTTAGGAAGAGTAGCAATCGATGAATCAATCGCACAAACTATCATCAAGCAGAGTGATAAAATTAAAAATCTTCCTGAAGCTCATTCTGAAGAACATTCATTAGAAGTTCAAATCCCATTTCTACAAAGAAGTCTTAAGGATTTTAAGATTGTGCCGATTATGTGCTTAGAACCAACATTTGAAGAATGTCAAACTATTGCTCAAGCAATTGCTAATGCAGTTAAGGATAAGAAAATATTAATCTTAGCATCTTCTGATTTATATCATGGTTACTCCTATGATGCTTGTAAAAAGACCGATGCCTTGACTTTAAGTTATCTTGAGAAGTTCGACCCTGAGGGTTTATATAATGCCTTAAAACAAGATAAAGCCCAAGCGTGTGGTGGATACCCAATTGTTATTGCAATGCTTACCAGTAAACTATTAGGTGCAAATCATTCGCAAATCTTACATCGAACCAATTCTAATGATGTTTTGGGTGAAAGAGGTGGTTACTGTGTTGGCTATGCTTCAGCCGTATTCTATAAAACTGAACCCCATTCAAAACATAATGAAATAAAAAGTTCTGATATTAACCAAAGTGATACAATCCAATTGACTGAACAAGAGAAAAAAGAACTCCTAAAAATTGCACGCACGACTATTGAACATCATATCACCGGTAAAAAAATTCCTGAATTTAAACCAATAACAGAAAAATTAAAAGAACATTATGGCGTTTTTGTTACGCTAAAAAAGAAAGGCCAACTAAGAGGATGTATTGGTTATGTTCAAGGAATAAAACCGTTATATCAAGCAGTTTCAGATATGGCGATTGCCGCATCTACTGAAGACCCCAGATTTCCCCGAGTAACTGCTAATGAATTAAAAGATATCACAATTGAAATCACCGTGATGACCCCATTGAAAAGAATCAAAAATATCAATGAAATACAGGTTGGCAAACATGGCTTAGTGATAAAGCGAGGCTATTATCAGGGATTGCTATTACCGCAAGTTGCAACTGAAGAAGGCTGGGACCGCAAGACTTTCTTAAAGCATACTTGTTGGAAGGCTGGTTTACCAGAAGATGCTTGGCAGGATAAAGAAACTGAAATTTATATCTTTTCCGGAACAATCTTCAAAGAACACGAATGATAAATTAATATCCGACTCCTAATTCTATAAAAGAGAGATAATTCTATCATTTTACTTTATTATAATAAAAAATCTCAAATAAATCTTTCAAACCTATCGCTGCTGACTTTACAAATTGGACAAATGTCCGGTGGTTTTTCCCGAGCGCAAAGATAACCACAAACTTTACACCGCCAAACCGGCAAAGACAATGCAAAACCCTCTTTAGCACTTTGTGCACGCTTATTTTTTCTCATTTCTAAGGGTAGTCTTCGTTCAGGAATTGAACTAACTTTTCTTTTGCCTTCAACAACTTCACGAGTAACATATAGAGCACAATAACAAGCACCAAAGTCATTTAAATCCGCATCTCGATAATCACATGGACAGATAATATCTAAATCTTCTTCTTTAATTCCTGAAGCAATTCGACAAGGACAAGACTGATAACCATATCTTTTTTCATTAATAAGAAGCCCTCTTATCAAATCTTTTACGAATTCTGTATCTGGATTAAGATAATACCCTGATGCTTTGCTTTCTTTAATTAACTTTTCGTATAATGCTTGAAGTTCAGCCTCGGTAATATTTATTTCAGTCACTTGTTAATGCTTTCTTGATTTTAGTTTCTTCAAAGCCGACAATACATTCTTTATCACGAATAACAACTGTGGGAAACGAAAGTTGTGGATTCCATTTCTTTATTTCGGCTATCACCTCTTCTCTTTCTTCTCCGGTAAGTAAGTCAACATCAATATAATCATAAGCAACGCCGAGTTCTTTTAAGAGGAGTTTAGTCTTTTTACACCATCCACAAGTGCTTAAAGCATATAAAACAATTTTGCCTTTATTTTTACCTTCAATATGATTTAATTTCATTCGGATATTTTCTGATGGTTATGTTTCTCTTATTCTAACATTACCAAATCCACTGGTTTTGGTCCTTTAACTGAGAGAAATGCCGCTGGCTCATCTCCGATATTTTCAAAAGAATGAGGAATATCCATTTTGCCCTGGACAACATCGCCTGGCACGGCGATAAATTCTTTTTGACCAACCCGAAACTTAATTTTCCCTTTAATGATAAAAAACAGTTCGTCTGTCGTTGGATGCTTATGCAAACCAACTTTTTTACCTACAGGTAAATTGTAAATATACGGAGCAAGCGAAGCATAATCACCAAAAAACGGATTGATTTCGACTTCAGTACCATAAGTTATTTTTTGCGCATGGTGAATATGAATTTGTTCAAAATCAGCGGGAACTTCTACAAACTTTTCTTTCGGTGCTTGACAGTTCGGACATTTTTCGGGTGGCTCATTACCAATATGAATATATCCACAAACTGTGCAACGCCATTTTTTCATATTTTTAACTCCTAAATAATAACTAAAAAACTAACATCTATGACTAATTAAGGTCCGACATGCATTAATGGCCATTCGATATCGTGGCTCTCAAATTTTTCCGCATTCTCTTTTTCCAATTCCAATATCCGATAATGTCCCATTTCCATTGAAGCGATATAATGAAGCATCTTTTGGACCTCCGGATTTTCTTTAAATCTTTTTGTCAGTTTAGTGTAAAAGTCAAATGCAGCTTTCTCTGCTTTCATAGCGCTTAGCAGAATTTCACTAATCACAAAATTTTTTGCATTAAATTTTATTTGCGGTAAAGGAACCGGACTCTTCTTAGGTAAAGTAATTTCCTTTTTAGGGAATTTCTGCTTAAACAGATTTTCAAAGAATGCTCGATGTTTTTCTTCTTCACTGGCAAGAAAATTAAACCGGTCTTTCAACAGGAAATTCTCTACGCTTTCTGCTAATTGGGCATAGATATTTCTACTTTCAACCTCACTTTTTAGCGCAGTGACAAGTAAATCCTTTAGACTATATATCTTTAGATTCATATATATCTTGACCCTGTAATTGCCTAATTTCAAAATTAGGTCATATTGGTTTAATAAAAATTGCCAAAGAAAACCTATTTCTTTTTTGGCTTCATTGGTTGTCCACAACAGATAATATCACATTCTTCAACGCATCCACAGGGTTTATCTATTGTGACAACTAAACCGCATTCTTGACAGGTATACTTGTTGCCTTTTTTCGTTTTTGTTTCCTTTTTGATCTTTTTCTTTTGCATTATTACTCCTGATTGATTTTTATCAAATTTATATTATATTTCTTCTAACAATCCAATGAAGGTATCAAGATGTTCTTCTTCATCGGCTAAAATGCCTTCAAACATCTTTTTCGTTGTAATGTCGCCTTCTTTTTCTGCCATTGCAATTATCTCTTTATATAGTTTTACTGCACCTTCTTCATCTTTCTTGTCTTGAGTAATCATCTGTTTTAAGGTTGTGCCGACAAAGATAGGTTCGGGTTTTGTTGTTGGAATTCCGCCTAAATAATTAAGTCTTTCGGCAATTGCTTCTGCATGTTTCATCTCAGTAATTGCGATTGCTCTCAGTTCATCTTTAACCGCAAATGCTTTAACGCCTTTCCACTGCACATGTTGCCACATATATTGGATTGCAACCTGTAATTCACGTGCAATTGCTTTATTTAACATATCCATTAATTGTTTGCTTGCCATATTGGCTCCTTTCTATTGCTATTCTTTAATTAGATATTTGCAATACAAATAGATTATATCTTTATTAACCAAATTGTCAAGAAAACAAAATGGAAATCTCTGCGGAAGTCAATTTTCGCTATTGAAATCATTGACTTCCTCTTTGTTTTTTGCGCGGTCAGTGTTTTCAATGAAACTTTTTCAGAACTCTGAAAATGCAATGTGTCGAAGAAGTACTATAGAGTTTGATTTAATTATTTATAAGTTATTAAAGAAAAAATAGAACTAGTACTAACCCAACAATTAAAGATTGATTTTGCGGAAAAAAAGAGAATATGAGTTCGGCGTCCATTTATGGACAACTTAACTCTCGATATAATATTTGATATTTTCAATTTGAGCGAACTTATTTCAGGTTTGCTAAATACTTTGGTCCCCTCAAATTACTCCTCCTGTAAGAAAAAGAAAACAAAAACACAATCAAAATAAATTATATATATCTGTTTGTTAAAAAAGACGTTAAAAATTTTTCTTTGACAGAATGTTTTATTGCTGATAATATTAGTAAAGTGGCGATATTTTCAAATGTTTGTGGAAATTGTATCAAATTTAAAATTGACATATGCCTATCTTACATTTTAAATAAAATATTACCAACACTAATCCTTCAGGTAAAATAGCTTAACAATATCTTTAGCAGTCGGCCAGTTTGGCTTGATAGATAGTCGGTCAGACAATATATTCTGCTATCTTGTTGATAGTCTATTGGTTAGATTACTCAGCAGTCAGGTGGGCAGTCTAAAAATTTGTAGATTTAGCGGACAGATGGGTAAGCCGGTGGGTTGCCGACCGGTATGCCCCTCGGCTTGCCCCCCTGGCTTGCCGACCGGCTTGCCTATCGGCCTACTGAGCATCTCGGTAAGGGTGTCCATATTTTTGTTCCACATATAGAAAAAACTATTAGGATGTCAAATTAAAAAACGGAAGAAGAGTAATCATCCAATCTTTAATTTAGCAAAATTCTCACAAAAATTGACTATAATCTCCTATCGAACAATCTAATATTACTGATAATAGAATGATTCTTCGCCCTTATAGGTCGAATCATTGATAAATGAAGAAAAAGAATCTCCTTATATTTAATTTAACAAAATTACTACAAAGATGACAACCTCTAAATCCAGCAATCTAATATCACTAAATATTGGAATGATTCTTCGTCTTTATGATAAGCCGATTATCTTCCCGTTTTCATCAATATCAATTTTCATCGCATTAGGTGTTTTAGCAAGTCCAGGCATAAGTGTTATCTCACCGGCTAACGGCACAAGAAATCCTGCGCCAGCGGAAATATTAATATCAGTTATTGTAATCTTAAAGTTTTCCGGTCTACCATAAAGGGTTGGATCATCACTCAATGAGCGATTGGTCTTAGCAATACAGATAGGAAGTTTGTCATAACCTAATTTTACAATCCGAGCAATATCTTTTTCTGCTTTGGGGGTGTAAACCACCCGATTGGCGCCGTAAATTTCAGTCGCAACTTTTTCTATTTTGGTCTCAATTGAATCTTGTAATTCATATATTAGATGTGGATTGGACGGAGTTTGTTCTACGGTCTTGATTATGGTCTTGGCTAATTCGATTGCACCTTCACCGCCTGATTGAAAGCTATAGACCTCAACGCAAGGAACTTTATTTTGGGCACAAAACTCTTTTACAACTCTAATTTCATCTTTTGTATCATCAGAAAATATATTTAATGCAACAACTGAAGACATTCCCAGTTTTCTTACATTCTCAATATGTTTTGCCAGATTAGAAAATCCTTTTTTCAGATGTTCAATTGTTCCTGATTTTAAGTCTTTTTCAATGGCGCCACCATGTAATTTCAAAGCCCTGATTGTTGCCACAATCACTGCTAAATCTACCTTAAAATCTGCAATTCGGGATACAATATCAATAAATTTTTCTGCGCCTAAATCAGAACCAAAACCGGCTTCGGTAACAACATAATCAGAAAGTTTTAATGCCATTTTAGTTGCAATCACACTACTTGTGCCATGCGCAATATTCGCAAATGGACCGGTATGAATAAATGCTGGTGTATGTTCAATCGTCTGCACCAAATTTGGTTTGAGTGCATCTTTTAATAAAACTGCCATTGAACCACATACGCCTAAATTTCCAGCGGTTATCGGATTATTATGCATATCAAAAGCAACTAAAACTCGGCACAAACGCTCTTTTAATTCCTGGAGCGAACTGGATAAACCCAAAATCGCCATTATTTCGCTTGCTGCGGTGATGATAAAGCCATCTTCTCTTGCCGGTCCATTAGTTTTACCGCCTAATCCGACAACGATATTCCGCAAACTCCGATCATTCATATCAATTGTTCGTTTAATCATAATTTCTCTTTCGTCAATCTGCAACTTATTACCGAAATGGATATGATTATCTAAAACCGCGCATAAGAGATTATGTGCTGAACTAACTGCATGAATATCACCGGTAAAATGTAAATTTATATCTTCCATTGGTAGAACTTGAGCATAACCACCTCCAGCAGCACCGCCTTTAATACCAAATACCGGACCTAAAGATGGTTCCCGAAGCGTTACAATTGATTTCATACCAAGTTTATTAAATGCCATACTCAGACCGATTGCAACTGTTGTCTTTCCTTCACCTAATGCAGTTGGTGTAATAGCGGTGACTAAGATTAACTTACCATCAGCATTGGATTTAATCTTTTCAAAAAACTGAAGGGAGATTTTTGCTTTATATTTACCGCAGGGAAGAATGAAATTTTCGTCAATACCCATCTCTTCCGCAAGCACGTCGATTGGGATTAATTTTGCGCTTTGAGCAATCTCAATATCTGACTTCATATTTTCCCCTTATCTTCATTCTCACATATTATCTGTAATTTCTTGTTTCTTTCCTCAATCGCAATGAATTAGTGACAACATTGATTGAACTCAGTGCCATAGCAATTTCCGCAATCACTGGATGGAGTAATCCTAAAATTGCTAATGGAATCGCGATTATATTATAAAAGAACGCCCAGAAAAGATTCTGTTTGATTTTACGAAAAGTTGCCCGTGAAAGTCTAATTGCCGTTACAACTCCAATCAAACTTCCACTGACTAATGTCACATCTGATGCCTCAATTGCAATATCAGTACCAGTACCAATTGCAATGCCAACATTGGCTTGAGTCAATGCTGGTGCATCATTAATACCGTCGCCAACCATGGCTACCATTCCATATTCTTTTTGAAGTTCTACGACTGCTTTCTGTTTATCTTGGGGCAAGACATTAGCAATAATCTTTTCAATACCCACTTTTGTACCGATTGCTTTTGCAGTTCGCTCATTATCACCGGTAAGTATAATCAAACTTAATCCCATCTTCTTAAGTTCATCGATTGCTGATCGAGCATCATCTTTCAGTGTATCGGCAATTGCAATTAGTCCGGCGAATTTATTATCATATGCAATCAAAATCACAGTTTTAGCTTCGTTTTCCAATTCAGTTATCTTGTCGTTAAATATTGAATAGTCAATCTTTAATTCATCAAAAAGAATTTTATTACCAATCACTACATTTTTATCATTTATTTTTCCAATAATCCCTTTTCCCGATAAGGCATTAAATTCTGTTGGTTTAATAATTTTAACTCCATGATTTTGAGCCGATTCAATCACCGCCTTGGCCAAAGGATGTTCGGAACCCGATTCCAAACTACCGGCTAATGTCAACAACTCTATTTCGGTAATGTTATCAGTGGTAACGACATCAGTAACTCCTGGTCTTCCTTTAGTGATTGTGCCAGTCTTATCAAATACTAATGCTTTTACTTGTTGAAGAGTCTGAATTGCTTCACCAGATCTAAACAAAATACCTTTTTCTGCACTAATACCTGAGCCGACCATTAAAGCAGTTGGGGTTGCAAGACCTAAAGCACAGGGACAAGCAATAACTAAGACTGCAATTCCAGCAAATATTGCCAAAGAAATTCGACCTAATGATGGATTGACCCAAGGTAAAAAACTATTTGCCCAGAATAGAATATTTCTTAAATAAGATGCGAAAAATAACCAGATGAAAAATGTTACAATTGCGATTATGATAATTGTTGGCACAAACATTGCAGTTACTTTGTCAGCAAACTCTTGAATCGGCACTTTAGAACTTTGGCACTCTTCAATTAGTTTTATAATCTGGGCTAAGAACGTATCATTACCAATCTTGGTTACTCTGACATGGAGCAATCCATTTTGATTAATTGTCGCACCAATAACCGAATCACCGATTTCTTTCTTGACCGGCAATGATTCGCCGGTAACCATCGACTCATCAACGCTTGAAGTACCCCAGATTACCTCGCCATCCGTAGGAATTTTTTCTCCAGGTCGCACTACCATTATATCATTAACTTTTAGTTGCTCAATTGGAATCTCCTGCTCTTGATTATTTACTAAGATTCTGACTGTTTTGGCACTTAGTTGTAATAATCGTTTAATTGCGCTTGATGCTTTACCTTTAGACATCGCTTCAATATACCGACCTGTCAGGTGAATTGCCATTATCATTCCGGCAATACCAGCATAATTTTCAATCGGTAAATTAAAGATTTTTAAGACACCGGTTATTAAAGCTGTGATTGTACCGATTCCAATTAGAACATCCATTGACGCTGAGCCATGTCTAATAGAATTAGCACCTGCTTTTAAGGTATGAAATCCTGGAACGAAAACCGCTAATCCTCCTAAAATCAGCATAATGTAATCAATGTAAACGATATGAATCTTAAAGAGCATATGCAAAAGCATCAGGACAACAAGTGGAATTGTAATTAACCAGACGATAAACAATCTCAATTTGGCTTTTTGCCAAAATTTCAGTGAAGCATCTTCAATCTTTTTTTCTTCAGGTACTTCATAGCCAACAGCTTTAATAGTCTCCTTGATTTGCTTTAGGCTAATACGGTTCTGGTCAAATTTAATGGTTGCATTTTCGGATGCTAAATTAACGCCGACATCATCAATCCCAGGGAGTTTTCTTAATGCATTTTCAATAGTTATCGCGCAACCCGCGCAAGTCATACCTTTTATTGGAATTGTTACTGTTTCAGTGCCATCATTTTTTCTCATTGCGTACGGAACTGGGACGAAAAGTTTCTGGGAAGCAAGGAATTTCTCCGGGTCGGCTTTGAATTTTTTTAAGCAGGACACACTGCAAAAATGATATGTTGTACCCTGATATTCATATCTTCCTGCTTCAGCCTGTTCTGTAACTTCCATTCCACAAACCGGGTCCTTATAGCTCATATCGAATATCAAAAAAATATACCCCTTGTTTGATTTTAATCACACGAAACAAGGGATATAATGATTAATTTTTAAATTTATTATATTTACTTTTTAATTTTTATTTTATTTTATATCAATTACGCTCTCCACAGCCCGTGGATATTGCAATATTCGCGCGCAGTAATATTTTCCGCTTGAATATAAAATTCAGCCTCAGGTGCATCACCTGGTTTTAAGAATTTTCGATAACTTTTACCATCAGCAATAATTTGAATCCACTCAATATAATGCTTCTCTTCCATCGGATGAGGTACTGAGCCGATTTTAACTTTTATACCTTTTTCCGTTTTTTCAATAACTGGCACATGTTTTTCCATACCAACGTCTGCAGTCTTTTCTTGTAAAAGTTCCATCGGTTCACCACAACAAACTAAAGTACCCGCACCAGTATGTAAAACTTCTACAATATTACCACATATTTTACATTTATAAATTTGTGATAATGCTGTCATTTAATGCTCCTATCTATATATTTTAGTTTTCATTGTCTAAAAAATTAATTTGAGAATTCAGTAAAACTAGGAATCATTAAATTTTCTTTTGTTTTCTGTGTCTTCAATATTTTCAGTAGTATTTTTTCCGCGCTCTCTAATTTCATATATTTAATCATATCTCTTCTAATAATCCAGTAAATATATCATGATGTTCTTCCTCATCAGATAAGATTGACTTGAATAATCTTTTGGTCGTGTGGTCCTCTTCTTTACCCGCAAGTTTAATTATCTCTTTATATAATTTTATCGCACCTTCTTCGTCTTTTTTGTCTTGGACAATCATCTCTTTTAGGTCTGTGCCGACAAAGATAGGTTCGGGTTTTGTTGTTGGAATTCCGCCTAGATAATTAAGTCTTTCGGCAATTGCTTCTGCATGTTTCATTTCAGTGATTGCAATCTTTTTCAGTTCATCTTTAACCGCAAATGCTTTAACGCCCTTCCATTGAACATGTTGCCACATATATTGAATTGCCACCTGTAATTCTCGGGCAATTGCTTTATTCATCATTTCCATTAATTCTTTGCTTGCCATATCGGCTCCTTTCTTTTTAAGATTTTTCTCTACTGGCTATTTGGGTAACTTTTTATGACAAAGCCACCAGTCAATACATTCAAACTCACCGGCTTTGGCTTTGGCAAACCGTTCTTTAGCAGTTTTCACATCTTTAGCCGGGGGGATTATTACATGGTCATTCATAATTTCGTTATTGGGCCAGTTTGCCGGCATCGCAACACGGTATTTATCCGAAATCTGCATTGCCTCAACTGCTCGTAAGATTTCATCAATATTTCTACCCAGTTCTTGAGGATAATAAAGAATAATACGAATAATACCTTGGTCATCAACAACAAAAACTGCTCGAACGGTATTAGTACCTTTACCCGGATGAATTAGCCCCAGAATCTCAGCAACTTTGCCAGTATCAGCAATTATCGGAAACTCAATCTCGACGCCGAGTTTTTCTTTAATCCATTCTTCCCATTTAATATGGGAAAAAACCTGGTCAACTGACAGACCGATTAACTCGCAGTTTAATGCTTTGAATTTATTGTATCTTTTCTGAAAGGCGACAAACTCAGTTGTACAAACCGGGGTAAAATCCGCTGGGTGGCTAAATAGAACAAACCATTTTCCCGCAAACGCTTTGGGTAAATCCATCTCACCGTGAGTCGTTTGCACTTTCATTTCTGGGAATTTATCACCCAAAAGTGGCATATTTTTCTTTTCTTTTATATTTTCCATATTGTCTCCTAATTAATTAATGTATTTAATTATTAGACTCTAAATTTCTGTCTCACGATTCACATTCTTTATCGTGTTTATGTTCGCAACCTAATTCAGGTTTATCAATCAGCGTTCCTTTCAGATAATTATCAAGTGCTTGTTTGATATCAGTAAAATCCGTAATAAAAACCTCAATTCCCGCATTCTTTAGGTCATTATAAATTCTCATTCCCATTCCGTGAGAAATAACAACCTTGCAATCCTTTAATGCTTCAAGAATTAGTCCGTGTCGATCAATATGATGGCCACTATTTTCTAATCCTCGGGCATGACCTGTAAATGTATTCAAACGATATTCCTGATTTTTTTATCTCTTTTTTATCAACCTCACAATGAGAAAGCCTCGGGCTCGCCAAAATGAGAAGCAATAGTCTTCTCATCATCGGAAACGATAGCTATCTTCATAATATTTCTTCTCCTTTTATTCTTTAGTTTGCTCTTCTAACTCTGCAATAAGTTTTTCTAATTCCGCTTTTTCATGTTTTAGCGCTTCCAGTTCGGCTTTCAGGTCTTCTTTAGTCGGTTGATACGAAGGGCACTGCCAGTGAAGATGATGTGCCGGAATGAACCTACCTTGAGCATCTTGATAAAAAGCGTGCGGACCAGTGCCACAGCGACAAGGACCAATATAAATATAACCGCGAGGCGCAACTGGTGTTCGGCGCCAACCGAACTGTCTTCGTCCATAGCCAAACATTTTAATCACCTCCTTTCTTCTTGATAATTTTTTGATGATGTATAGAACCTTCTCTAATTAATTTTGCACCGCATTTGGGACAGGTTTCTTCTTGACAAGGAACACCTGGTTGATGTGGTTTTCTAAAACCACATTTTACGCAGATGCAAAATCCACTCGGTCCCATTCCATAAGTATTCATTTTAACCATGGCGGTCCTCCTTTCCAATGTCCTTTACGATGACGACGAGTAATTAGCTGAATCTCTTTTCCACCGCATTGAGGACAATGAATTATATTAGGTGCCTGATATGGCACATCTATTTCAAATTTACAATCATAACATCTATATTTCTTGGTATCTGTTATTTCTACAATTCCTTTTTGAAACCTTAAAACCTTACCCATTATTAATGCCTCAGCAATTTTGCGATGAGCCGATTCCAGAATTCGACCAAAAGTTGCTCGTGAAATATTCATACATTGCGCTGCCTGCTCTTGATACATTCCATTCAAGTCCGCCAATCTGACTGCTTCCAATTCATCTAAAGTCAAATCAATTTCCTGTAATTGCTCCGCGGGTATTCCTCGAGGCTTAAAATAATTGTACCCTGGCAAAAAACCAATTCTTCGATAACAAAACGGTCTCGGCATGTAATAATTATAAGCATATGCTCATAACTTGTCAACCGGAATTTTCGCGAAACTGTTTGGTCATAAAAGACCCCAAAAAACACTGAATTCGTCAAGAACACAGGATATAGAAAAATCTTGGAGTTAAGAATCATCAAAGCAGAAAATTAATTTTTACAGTAGGCCTTTAATAGAAACTTATTGACATAATACTTCAATGCTATACTATGATAGTATGAGATACCGGCTTGCCTTACACATTTTTCGTCGTGACCTCCGAATATTTGATAATACATCCTTAACTTATTCATTAAAAAATGCAGAAAAAGTTATTCCTTGTTTTATTTTAGACCCTGACCAGATAGAAAATAATCCTTATCGGTCTGATTATGCTTTACAATTTATGATTGATTGTTTATTCGATTTAAATCACCAACTAAAAAATAGAGGCGGTCGGTTATATCTATTTTACGGTCACCCTCATAATATTGTTGAACAATTAATTAAAGTCCTAAGGATAGATTTAGTTTCTATTAATCGTGATTATACACCATTTAGCAGAAGACGAGACAGATTGATCGAATCAGTATGCAGTAAATATAGAGTCGATTTTTTAAGCCATCATGACTTATTACTAACTGAACCAGAACGAATCTTAAAACAAAATTTTCAACCCTATACTATTTTTACGCATTTCTTTAATAAAGCAAAACGAATCCCTGTTTCAAAACCACAATCAAATTCGTATAAAAATTATTACAATAAAAAAATTGCCTTTGCTAAAAACTTTGAATTCGTAAGACAAATTACACCCAAAACAAATCAAAACCTCTATTTCCGAGGCGGACGAACAGAAGCATTAAAACTACTCAGTCGGATTGAAAATTTGAATAATTATCATCGGGAGCGAAACTTTCCTTCGTTAAACAGAACGACTCTTTTATCTCCGCATAACAAATTTGGCACAGTTTCAATTCGTGAGGTCTATCATACTATTTTGTCATTTTTTAACCAAAACCATGAATTAATAAGAGAACTCTATTGGCGAGATTTCTTCACATATCTAGTGTATCATTTCCCAAATCTTTTAGAAAATCCTGGAAATGTAAAATATAATAAACTCAAATGGAGACATGATAAAAATCAGTTTGAGCAATGGTGTCAAGGAAAAACCGGAATTCCAATTGTTGATGCAGGTATGAGACAGTTAAATCAGACAGGTTATATTCCTAATCGATCCCGGTTAATTACTGCTTCTTTTCTGGTTAAAGATTTATTTATTGACTGGCGTTGGGGCGAGAAATATTTCGCTCAAAAATTAGTTGATTATGACCCTGCAGTAAATAATGGAAATTGGCAATGGGTTGCCTCAATTGGATATGATGCCCAACCTTATTTTCGTGTTTTTAATCCTTGGCGACAACAAGAAAAATTCGATCCGGATTGTGTTTATGTAAAACAGTGGTTGCCCGAGCTACAACTTCTGACAAGTCATCAAATTCATAATATAGCTAAATTAAAAGTAAAAAATTACCCAAGACCAATCGTTGAACATCAATTTGCTCGCCAAAGAGCAATCAACCAGTTTCGAAAAATCTGATTCGCTTATTCTATCTCACTATATTTATTGTGGTAGACAAATTTTTCTAAAGGAAATCTTGCTGGGCGCTCTTTTTCATCTTTTGCCTGTTTCTCAGTTAAAACGGGTTTAATTATTTCTGAATGCTTTCCGACAATAATTAAGGTTATCACATTCATCTCTTCAGGAATTCCGAGCACTTCTTTAACTTTTTTAGGACTATATCCAGCAATTGGATGAGCAATTAATCCAAGCTCAGTCGCTCTTAACATTAAGAACCCTACCGCCATTCCACAACCTAAAAGATAATATTCCCTGTCTTTAATAATACAGTCAAACTCTTTTTTGCTAAAGACCGCAATTATCATTGAGGCATCATACGCCCATTCATTGCCTTTAGACAGAGTCGTCTTCATCTTTTCCAGCATTTCTTTGTCGTAAATAAACACAAAGCGCCAGGGTTGATTATTAAAACACGATGGTGCGAGTTGTGCTGACTTTGCTAAATCCTCAATTAATTCGTGTGTTATTTCCACTGGGTCTAAAGACCGATATGCCCTGCGCTTATTAATTGCTTCAATTACATCCATCAGACCTCCTTATAAATAGTAGTATTTGCTTTTGCTCAATTTATATTTTCCTGAAAACTAATTTCACTATCTGCCAAATGTATACTTAAAAGCAACCAATATTTTGCTCAAACCATTTTATAAACAATAAATTAAAGTCTGATAAAGAGAAAGTATAATTCTCTTCACGACTTTTGCGGTTATTTATTATCTTTATCGGTTCTTCAATTATTTTATTACTTTTTCATTCTATTAGACCGACTATTTTCCCATTCGATTCTGGTGTAACATTCCGATCTGAATCCTGAATAATTTCAAAGTGTTTTGCCTTGTCTTTAACATAATCTCTCAAGAAGATATTTATTAGGTTAGGCATCTCATTGTTCACTCTACCACTTGCGAAAGTAAGTTACATGAACTAATTTTTAATTTTCGTTCAATTGTTTTTAGGATTTAGTTTGGTTCGTTGCAGATCGTGTTGAAGAGATGGCAACTGACGCGGGATTGAAAAACGAGATTTTGTTAGTTTGAGAGAAACTATTGGTTTGCTTTCGTTACGCCTATACTTAGCATTGGGCAATACAAAATTACCAGCTCGGTCAGTCTTAATTAACAAAACATCTAAATAACCTGTACCATATGAGTCCGTTGCACCAGTTATAATATATCCTGCATCTGCAGTCTGTCGAACTGAATACCCAAAATCGTCATCGACTCCGCCAATAGTCTTATTCCATTGCATTGTACCAGTTGAATTGGTCTTGATTAACCAAACATCAGCATTGTCAGAAAATGTATATCCAGTAATAATATAACCACCATCTGTTGTCTGCTGAACTGAGTATCCGCAATCTTCATCGTTTTTGTGAAAAGTCTTGTCCCATTGCCGACTACCAGTGGTTGAGGTTTTGATTAACCAGACATCAATATTATCTAAATCATAAGAATAAGTGGCACCAGTAATAATATATCCACCATCTGTTGTCTGTTGCACGGAAAAACCGTAATCCTCATCTGCGTTGTTAAAAGTTTTGTTCCATTGCATATTTCCATTAGCGTCAGTCTTAATTAGCCAAACATCAATATTTTCAGCATCCCAGAAATAAGTCCAACCGACAATAATGTATCCGCCATCAATAGTTCTTTTCACCTCTTCACCATAATCTTCTTCATTTTTGTGAAAGTTTTTGTTCCATTGCATCGTGCCTAAAGAGTTGGTTTTAATTAACAAAACATCAATTCCGTTTGTTCCTCCAGTTTCAATACTTCCGACTAGAATATATCCGCCATCCGGAGTCTGTTGGACTGATTTACCAAAATCGTCGCTAGTTCCCCCAAAAGTCTTTTGCCATTGCTCATTACCTAAAGAATCGGTTTTGATAAGCCAAATATCAGAACCGCCGGCTCCATATGACTCTGTTGTGCCAATAATAATATACCCACCATCTGATGTTTGTTGCATAGAATAACCATAATCATCACCAGTTCCACCAAAGGTTTTATTCCATTGTTCAAGACCTAATGAATCTGTCTTAATCAACCAAATATCAGAACTACCGTATGAAGATGTTGTACCCACAATAATATATCCTCCATCAGATGTTGGTTGGCCTAAAAATCCGATATCGTCATCATCTGAACCAAATATCCTAGTCCAGATTAAAGCATTGGAAATTGTAATTGCGTGAGCATTTGACCAATTAGTAACTGCACCTTTAATATCTTTTGCTCTTGCCTTAACTAAGTAAGTTCCTTCGGAAGACCAATGATGAGACATTGTGCAAGTTACGCCGCCGAGTATAAAATTGGACCAATTTGAAAAAGTTCCATCTCCCCAATCAAATTGATAAGCAATACTATCATTATCCGGGTCAGTCGTTGATGTGCTAAAACTACAAAGCGCATCAATTCTTGCCGATAACGGACCACTTGGCATAGAAGGAATATTAGGTAACAAATTCTGCCGAATAGTAATTAAGTGTCCATTTGACCAACTGGAAATTTTTCCTTTAGTATCCATTGCTCGGGCTTTAATTGTATATGAGTTAGCAGTTGACCAAGACTTTGACATAATGATTGAATCACCGCTTCGCATAAAATCACTCCACTCTGAACTATCGCCATCTCCCCAATAAAATTGATAAGCAATATCGTCTCCATTCGGGTCAGTAGTTTTAGTAGAAAAATTATATTCTCCATATTGATAACCAACAGAAGGTCCAAAAGGTGTTACCGGAGTATCTGGCGCTTTATTTCTCTTGCAGGTAATAAATAGAATTAATATTATAATCGGCCAATATCGTTTCATTATGCTCTTTCTTATAATGAATTTACGATTGATTTAATTTAATCCCCAAAAACCTTTTTGTCAAGCTAAAAACATTGGGGTTTTGTAGAAAACTCTTATCCATATTAAACTAAAGGTTAATTACTCATTATCACAATCTGCTTCAAGTATATCGACATTAGGATGGATAAGGCCAGTGTCGAGTAATCGTATAGTGGTCATTGGTTTTTTGATATTCAAACAGTCCGCTCACTTTAATATTTTTGGTCAGTGCCTTTACCTTTTCATAAAGTCCTCTGGGATAGAATAGATAGAAGACCGGACCTAAATTGGCAAATGTTTGCCATTGTTTTGCTTCTTCTTCATTAATACTACTAAATGTCTCAACTTCACCAATCATTACAATCTTATTGTTTAAGGTATTGACAATAACAATATCCGGATAATATTCATTTCCTTCAAAATCCGTCACAACTTTATTGCGCAACGGATGGTTGACAAATGTCATTAGATGTGGTTGACTCGGATTAGGATAATTATATAAACTCTTTTTAATAAGATTAATTATAGTTTCGTGGACGACTTGTTCCGATAATGGTCGTTCTTCCATTTCTAATTTTCGCTTAAAGTGTTGGTGGCATAGATTATGAAATTGTCCTATGCCACCAGTTAATTCTTAGTATTGAGTTTTACCCGTAAAATTAAAATCTTTAATTAAAAGTGCAGGTGCAACTACTGAAGCGTTTTCACCAGTAAGAAAAGTCTCTTTGGAGATGGCAATGACCTTTTTTAGTGTTTCATAAATATTTATTGTATAACGGAGATTCTTTATCCCATACTGGATTTTCCCTCTTTCTACCCAAAAAGTTCCATCTCGGGTTAAACCAGTGATTAAAGTTCGATCTGGGTCAACGACCCTTGTATACCAGAACCTTGTAATCAGAATACCCTTATCAAGCATCTTGAGCATCTCATCCATTGATTTTGTTCCTGGTTTCACGACTAAATTTGCTGGATAAGGTCCATATGGATTCGGCTGTGGTAAAGCATGACCAGTGTTGTCTTTTTTTAGTTTATGAGCATAGAAGGAATCGAAAACAACTCCTTTCGCAATGCCTTTATCAATTAATACAACTTTCTTGCGGTCTGCACCTTCAAAATCAAAAGGAAAGGCTAAAGATTTTGGATGGGTATAATCATCAATTATCGTTATATTCTCACCGGTTATTAACTTTCCTAATTTTTGGGAGATTACTGAACGTTTTTCCGCAAATGCTTTTGCGCCAAATTCCAACCATCCAAGGAACATAATAATTTCAGCAACGGCAAATGGTTCTAATAATACTGTATAGGCTCCTGGTGCAACTTCTTTAGGATTTCGGCTTAACAAAGCTTTTTCCGATGCAATCTCAGCCAATCTTTCCCAATCAATATTGCTAAATTTCTTATCTGCAGCAGAAGCAAATCCTGAACTGTTTTCAGTCATTGCGGTAACTGAGACATAAGTATCAGTGCCTTGCGCATATTTATCAATACCAAAACTGTTTTTTACACCCAAACTGTAAGTACTCGTATGTATTACTCCTGCAACATCTAAATTGTACTTTTTAGCGGTTTTAACAATTTTTCTTACTGCAACTGCTCGTTGTTCCGGTGTAATGAACTCAACCGGTTCTTTTGGGAGTTTTGATTTTTCTGATTTGGTCGGCTTAGGAAGACTAACAAAATCTTTATCCGGCGTCGCGTGCATTGCCAATTCGGCTGCCTTACACACAGCCATTTTTATTCCGGATGGTGTCAGATTACGAGTGGAAAGCCCGCCAATTTTTTTCCCTTCGGCCGAATCAATAATTACACGGATCCAAAGATAAGGGTTTTCCACTGTTATGTTCTGGTGAATTATTGAATTTGCAAAACGAGTCGTTCCCCGCTGAACTGAAAATATTCCGACTTCGCTCATATCTAAAGGAGCTAATCCTGCAGAAAGTAATTCTCGGGTTCTATTTTTATCAATCATAAATTTCTCCTCTTTTTTTAATATTGCTCAAGAAAACACTGAAGTTTCTTGGATTTTTCAAAACTGTCTATAGGTAGGTTTATTAACAAAAATCTATTTCCAGGGTTAGATTTTAATTGTCTCCAAGATTCGATATGTTCATTTAACAATGGCTGTCTGCGTTGAGATTTTGCTTTCAGTGTTTTCCGCAGCATTTTCTTATTTTCCCAACTTAATATTTCTAAATCGTGTTGGTGCCGCACCATGACCAACGGTCATTGTTTGCATTGGGTCACCTTTACCACAATTCGGCACACCCCAAACTTCCCAATAATTCTCATTACAAATCGCATCGCAATTACGCCAAATCTCGTAAGAGATACCTGAATAAGAAGGTCTTCTAATCATCTCAGTCTTTTTCCCATTTTTAATCAACCAACCAATTTCTGATGAGATATGATAATTAAGTCGCATATCATCAATACTTGGAGAACCTGCAGACTCAAGATAAATGCCGTCTTCTGTATCCGCAATTAAATCTTCCAAGGTCCAGGTACCAGGTAAAAGATTGATATTGGTCATCCGGATAAGCGGAATCGATGCCCAGGAATCTGCACGCATTGCTCCATTTGAAGATTGATTGATAACCGGTGCTGTTTCTCGGGATGTTAAATAACCATTAAAAATTCCATCTTTTATCAAATAGGTTTTTTGTGCTGGCACTCCTTCGTCATCAAAACCAAAAGAACCGAGACCACCTTCAATTGTCGCATCTGCCGTGATATTAACAATTGGTGAACCCATCTGAAATTTATAAAGTTTATCAATAGTTAAATGGCTTTTACCGGCTAAACTGACTTCAGTTCCTAACACGCGGTCAAGTTCGGTCGGATGGCCAATGGTCTCGTGAATTTGAATTGCGGTCATTGAACCATCACAGATAACAGTGGTGGTCATTTCCGGACATTCCCGCGCAGTAGTCAGCGCAACTGCTTCTTCTGCTACTCGCTGAGCATTTTCTAAAAACTTCTGCGATTCGATAAACTCATAACCAGCAGTTTTATAATGACCATGCATTCCGGGATAAGAGCGTTCGCCCGTAATACTACCTTTAACTGCGGTCGCGGCAATAAATCCACCTGACTGATAAATCCATTGTTCAATATAAGAATCATCAGAGGCAGCGAAGATTTGAAATTTCTTATTAAAAGAGAGTTCACTTTCTACCAAAGATATGCCTTTTACCTTCCGCATTATTTCATACACTGTTGAAAGTAATGACAACTTATCTTCCAAAGAAATCATAAACGGGTCTTTAACAATTTTAGTTTTGTAAGAACCAACAGTTTTTTCTTTTGCATCTAAAAGCACGTCTTTTGACTTTAAGGTTGATGATGCCTTCGCCACGCGCACAGCTAACCCTGCAGTTTTAGCGATTTCGTCTTTATTTAATTTCGCAGTTGCCGCAAATCCCCAGCAACCATGAGCAATTACACGAACACCGATACCGGCATCTTCATCCCGTTTCAATACTTCACATCGGCCGTTTTTTACAAAAATATATTCCTCCTGTTTGCGAATCAATCGCACATCGACATAACTCGCTCCTTTCATCTTAGCTGAGTTGAGCGCAATCGCCACTAATTCTTTATCCTTTATCGCAACAGACGAATGTTTCATAACCCCTCCTAATTTATCTACCCAAATTATATATTATGACCTAAGAACTTCCGTTAATTCTTTTATCAATTTTCTATTTTCCGCTCGTGTTCCAATACTGATGCGTAAAGCATTAGGAAAACCATATTCTTTTATCATTCGAGTAATCACTCGGCGTTGTTGGAGTGCTTCAAAAATATCTTTGGAATCAGTCGCAAAATTAGTAAAGACAAAATTAGCATAAGTCGGCAAATAAAAGATTTTTAGTTTGGCAAATTCCCGATATAAATACTTTTTACCCTGTTCATTAATCCGTCGGCTCCGTTTAATATGGCTCGTATCATCTAAAGCAGCAATTGCCGCAACCTGGGCTAAACGATTAACATTAAATGGTGTGCGCACTTTCATCATACTATTAATAATCTCTGGTTTTGCAATTCCGTAACCAATTCTTAATCCGGCTAAACCATAAATCTTAGAAAAAGTTCTTAAAATCAAGACATTCTTGCCTTCCTGTAGATATTTCATAGAATCCGGATATTCTTTTTCCGTAATATAATCATAATAGGCTTCATCAATAATCACCAAGACAAAATTAGGTACCTTATCCATAAATTCATCAAGTTCATTAGCCCATATACAAGTTCCGAGCGGATTAATTGGGTTATCAATATAGATGATTTTAGTTTGAGCGGTAATTTCTGATAACATTCTTGACAAATCATGCCGATATTCTTTAAGTGGAATATCTTGAGTCATACTACCAACTACTTCTGCGCCGATTTTCGCCATTAAGAAAGAACCATTACTGCGCATTAATCGCTCATAAGGATTTAAGAAAGTAAGACAAGCAAAATAGATAAGTTCAACTGAACCATTTCCTAAAATGATATTGTCAATGCTGACATTATGTTTTTCAGCCAGTTTTTGTTTCAGATAATATCCATTGTCATCCGGATAGAGATGCATTTCTGTAAGATATTTTTTCATCGCATTTAGGGCTTTAGGTGAAGTTCCCAAGGGATTTTCATTTGATGCCAATTTGATAATCTTACCTACTAAGTTCAATTCCCGAGCAACCTCTTCAATTGGTTTACCGGGCTTATAGGGTTTTATTGCCGCAATATTAGGTCTTGGTAAAAAACTCATTCTCTTCCTCCTTAGTTTTATTTTCTTTAATAACAAAAATCTGCTTTTCCTTATCTGCGGTTCGCTTCTCATTATTTTGCGCAATTCTATTACATGTTGTTGAAAAGCGACCCGAGTCAGTTTGGGCTTGCCGTTTCATAAATAAAAATACAACACCGCCAATAAATGCAAACATTAAATTAATAACCAAAAAGAGCGCACTTATTGCAGTTGCTTTTTCTTTAGCAACACCAACAAAAGTATGAAACATATAGACAAAACTATTTTCTCTAATTCCTAAGCCACCCACAGATATTGGAATCATCGTGATTACGCCAATTGCCGGAATATATAAAAAGTAATATAAGATTGACTTTTTAACGGAAATTCCTAGCCCAATCAACCACCAGACCATTGCAATTGTACCTTGTACCAATAGTGAAAGCAGAAAGCTCCATACGAGTTTATCTTTAATCTGTCGATATTCTTTTATTTCTTGATAGGCATGTTCGAATCGTTCACCTAGCCGTAAGACTTTAATACGAGAAAATATTTGCGAAAAAATCCGATGCACTTTATCCGAAAACATCGCCAACAATACTAACATTAAAAATATAAAACCGACTAATTCTAAAAGCAAATAGCGATTACTGCCCATTTTCGCTAAAAAAAGCACACCGGATGCTAATGAGGCAAAAAAGAAAATACCAATAAATCCGATAAACCGGTCAACAAAGGCTGCAGCAAGTGCTGGTGAAGTTCGATGTCGGCCAGTTTCTGAATCTTTTTGGATAGTATAAGCGATTCGAATTATATCTCCGCCAATTGCAGTTGGTAAAATATTATTAAAAAACCACGATGCAAAATAGACTTTTAAGAGATAGCCAAATGAAAACTTTAGATTACGCGCATCAAGTAAAATTTTCCATCGCCAGTTACTGAGAACTAAAAAGATAAAACATAAAAAAACGCTGAACAGATAATAGACAATATTAACTTGTTTCATTATTTCATAAGCGTCTTTTATATTTACTTTTCGAATCAAATAAAAAAGCAAAATGATTGTAATAATTATTTGCAATAATGAGAACAGTCTTTTTTTCATCTACGTTTATGTCTCAAATTGATATTGGTCAGCATTATAAAATTATAATCTTCTTATCAGCACAGCTCAGGCTTACATCTTCTCCGAACGATTGCGCTCAGAAAATCTTGATTGTTGAATCTCTTTTTCAATCCGTTCCAAACGCTCAGAAATATGAGCAACTGCTTCGCCGATAAATCCAAATCCGAAGATTAATAAACCTGCCAAAATTAATAAGATTACCAAATATAATAATGGTCTAAACCCATGTCCGAAAAATCTTAAAATTAAAGCAATAATTCCAACTAAAACTCCCAGCATCATTGTGATAAATCCGAACATTCCTAAATAAAACATTGGCTTACGCATAATACGAATTTGAAATCCAACTGCCAATAAATCAAATAACCCAATAAAAACCCGAAACAGACTTTGATATTTTGGTTTACCAGCGTAACGGGGAAAAATTTGAACTTTTATTTCTCGAATCTCATATCCTTTGTCCTGAGCTAATGGCACAAGATAACGATGCCAATCTTTACGAAGTGATACAACATCCCATAATAATTCTTTACGAAATGCCTTCATCGCATTTAAGTCATGAATTTTTAATCCGAATATTTTTCGAGCCAAGAAATTATAAATATTAGACACACCTCGTTTCTCATATTTACCTTGTTTCCATCCCACACACATATCAGCACCTTTTTCTAACTCAGCAACAAATCTTGGAATATCAGTTGGCGCATATTGTAAATCCGCATCAAAAATAATCAAATAGTCACCTTTGGCAGAACGAGCACCAGTTAAAATTGCCTCAGTCTTTCCTAAATTGCGATTATGCCGTTTGACTAGTAAAAACTTATACTTTGATACAAGTTCAATGGCTTTCCTATAAGTATTATCCACACTTCCATCATCAACCAAAACAACCTCATATTCAGGCGTGATAACTTGCGATAACTTCTCAATCAACGGAACAATATTTTCCTCTTCATTAAAAGCCGGAACAATAATTGAATACTTTACCACGCGTAAATTATACAAAAAATAACCCAGATGTCAATAGAAATCATTAGATATTTAATGTTATTAGTCTATATGTAGTGTTTTGAAGTTAAATATACTACATATAGAAGCATTGAATCTAATTTGAGATTATTAATTACACTAAATAAGGTTTAAGACTATGTAGTTTATATGGTGTTCGAGAAGATAATACCGATTTTTATAAGAAACTTCTGAAAAAAGTTGTTTTTATTGATTCTAGCAATTAAAAGCATAATTACGACAACGAAAAATCAATAGTTTTATCGTTGGTACCAATAAAATATCTATGTAATCAAGACTAGTTTGAGGTCTCTTGTAAGAAATATTTGTCAAAACTCTATAAAAGAAAGTTCTAAAGATACAGAAACCAAAAGAAAATTTGATGATTCATCTGAAACAGATTTCTATTTAATAGTTCGAAGACCACTTCGGTCAATGGTAGAAATTAATTTTTGCTGAGTTCTCAATTCTATAAAGTTATCCGAAGCAGATTTCTATTTAATAGTTCGAAGACCGTTTAGGTCAATGGTAGAAATTAACTTTCGCTGAATTCTCAATTCTATAAAGTTAAATGCTATTTTAACAAAATTTAAGCAGTGCTTTTGTTCAAAATATTGATTTGTTTAATATTATTTTTGCCAACGAAAATTACACTTACCAGCAATAATGATTACAAAAATGACAGGGGCTAGGGTGGGGCTAGCCCTGGGCTAACCAATTCCCAGACTAATGAAAGCGGTTGGTTACCTGATATACCGCATACAAGGTCGCTTATCAGTTAGCCCAAATCTTCCAATATAATCTCTTGAAGTCTCTTTCTAAATCTATAAAAGACAAATAGTTTGAAAACTCTTTTTAAGACATATCATTCTTTATTTATGAGATTACTTTTGAAATGGTACAAGAGAAACTCAAACAGGTAATTTGTTTGAAATCTTACATCCAGATATCTCTTCAAAGTTAAATTATGTTTAGGCTATATATTTCTGCCTTAATATTTTGATTTTTTATTTTTGGTATTTAATTTTTGTTTTTTTTATTTTAGAGAACTATGCGAGAGTCAATTCCGGTCTTTGTCTATCATGCTGTTCTCTTCTTCCGTCATGCTGAACTTGATTCAGCATCTCAAAAGACCCTGAAATAAATTCAGGTGACAAACGGTAAAGTCATAGAACTCTGCAAAAGTGAATTTCTGTCTTCTTCTGTCATGCTAAACCTTATCCTGAATCAAGTTCAGGGTGACATAAGGTGTTGCTTTTTGTCTACCACAATTTTCTATCGGTGATTCCGAACTTGTTTCGGAATCTCAATTCTGCTTTTCTGTCACTTTTTCAACTCTCATTTTATTCTTCTCTTTATCTTATCATATTTTTTAAATAATATTGTCTATAAGAAAAAATCTTTATTTCACAACCACTAATCTTTCAATTATTCTTTTATCTTCAGTCTGCAATGAGAGAAAATAGACACCATAACTAAGAGTCTTTGTGTTGAAAGTTAATGCGTAATTGCCGGGTTTCTTTTCTTCATTAACTAATGTTTTAATAAGTCTTCCTGAAATATCATAAAGTTGGAGCAAGACTTTTCCCTCAGCAGACAATGAATAACGGATACGCATTGCGGATTTTGCTGGATTCGGATATGTCTCAAGGATTATTAGGGAGACAGAAGAAATTGTTGATGGTTTATTCTCTTCGCTTCCAAGGCTTACCGGACTTAATCGCATATAGACAACATCAAGTCTCCAGGGATAAATTTGAGATGGCTGTAAGTCTAACCAAACCAAATCAACCTCTGATGAATGAACTGGATTTCCAAGTTTTGGTGTCCAGTCTTAAGTACGATTTATTGGCTCGCTCCGTGATGTGTCATTAAATGTGCAGTAATATATCTCTTCACTCGGAAAGTTTCGGTCTTAACATTGTCCTCTAAATAAAGAAGAGCCCTATGAATATTGCCATAGAGACTTTGGAGATTTTGGCTTAATGTCGGAAGTGCCGAATGCCAGTAAATATTAATGCAATATTATGCTGATTTGCGGCTCCAATTACTTCTTTATCATTAACTGAACCACCTGGTTCAATAATTGCTTTAATATTATTTTGCGCTGCAATGTCAATAGAATCGCGAAATGGGAAAAAACCATCTGATGCCATTACCGCACCAGTTAATTTTTCTTGGGCTTTTTTAATCGCAATTTCTACTGCATCAATCCTTGAAGTTTGTCCGGCTCCAATCCCAATTGTCGCTTTATTTTTTGTAAGAACAATTCCATTAGATTTAACAAACTTAACAACTTTCCAGGCAAATTCCAGTTCGGAGAACTCTTCCGGTGTTGGCTTCCGGTCGGATACGATTTTCCAGTCTTTAACATTTTCAACCAAAATATCTTTTTCTTGAACTAAAACCCCACCCAAACAGTTACGAACTACCATCTTAGACATCTCACCGACATACTCTATAACCCGTAAATTCTTCTTGGTTTTTAGAATTGCTAATGCTTCTTGGGTAAATGATGGTGCGGTGATGACTTCTAAAAATATCTTCGTCATCTCTTTTGCTGTATCTTCGTCAACTCCACAATTAAATCCTACAATACCACCAAATGCTGACTTGGAGTCTGATTCTAACGCATTTAAGAAGGCATCTTGGGGATTGTCTCGGGTTGCAACGCCACAAGGAATATTATGTTTTACAATTGCACAAGTGTTTTTAGAAAAATCTTTGACGATTGATATTACGGCATCTAAATCTAATAGATTATTATAAGATAGTTCTTTGCCTTGTATCTGTTTTATTTGAAAATTAGTAAAAGGGTCTTGATAATAAAATGCTTTCTGATGGGGATTTTCGCCATAGCGTAAGACTAAGGATTTGATATAGGTTTTAGTATAATACTCGGCAAAGTTTATTGCTGGAAATTGATTGTAGAAATATTCTTGAATCACACTGTCATAATGAGCAATAATTTCAAATGTTTTCAGGGCTAAAAGTTTGCGTGTTGCCAAAGAAATCTCTTTTGTCTCTTTCAATTCCTTTATAACCATCGGATAAAACTTTTTATCTGGCACCACCGTAACATATTGATAGTTTTTGGCGCCAGCGCGTAGAAGAGTCACACCACCGATATCAATCATTTCTATCATCTGTTCATCTGTCAGATTTTTCTTAAGCGATTCTTCAAAGGGATAAAGATTACAAACCACCATATCAATCGGTTCAATGTCTTTTTCTTGACGATAAGAAAGGATTCCACCAGCAATTTTCGGATGTAACGTTTTTACTCGACCACCCAAGATTTCAGGTGAACTAGTATATTCAGATACCTCAGTAACTTTTATTTTTTCTCTTCTTAATAACGCAGCGGTTTTACCGGTTGCAATTATCTCAATGTTAAATTCAGCCAAGACTTTTGCTAAATCGATAACACCTTCTTTATCCCAAACACTTATAATAGCCCTTTTTTGATATGGATTAGATGTTTTCATATATAAAATATCCTGCTCTTAATTAAAAACCGCATAAAACCGGAAAGCGAAAAGCGAACCGCGGTCTATATTTTGAGAATCAAATTTTTTAGGATAGTTTCTACGACTCATCTTTTCATTGCTAATTCTTTAGGTTCAGTATCACTTAAGCACCGAATTTTTTTAGTTTTAGGCTATGAGCTAATAATAATGGCATTACTTTGGTTTGGGGGAATATTCCAAGACTACCTTTAGCACAATTCTTCTCAGAAAATTTATCATAATCGTCTTTGCGAGAATTCTCGGAATAAAGCAAGAACGGATTCGGATGCCAAGAATGCCCTTTAAGTACTGCTGGTGTTGAATGGTCAGAGGTTATGGCAATAACATCAAAGTTGTGTTTTAGAATTGAAGGTAACAGCGTATCAAATTTTTCTATCAATTTAACTTTGCCGTCAAAGTCACCATCTTCGCCTTTCATATCGACTTCTTTGAAATGGAGATAAAAGAAATCAAACTCATTGAAGTTTTTGCTCAAAGTTTCAATTTCTGATTCCCAGGTCTCACCTGATGCTAATACTTTCATTCCAACCAATCTGGCAATACCTTTATACATTGGATAAGTGGCAATTGCTGCGGGTGTAATTGGATAAAGACTACCCATCGGTTCAAGATTGGGATTATGCGCAAAACCCCGTAATAACATATAATTGGCTTTAGGTTCATCTTTTAGCAACTCGGCAACTTGGTGGATAAAAAGATTAACAATTTTTTCGCTTCGGCTTGCTTGGGGTGAAATCGCAGAAATTTTTAAGGGTGCCTTACCTTCTTTCTGCGGGTCAGATTCACTTAAGTCTGAACTTAAATCTTTTCCACGAAATACAACAACTAATCGGTGTTCTTTACCCGGTCGAATGATAATTTCAACATCTTCAATCTTTTTAATTTTTTCAGATAATTTTACGCAGATTCTTTGGTTCTCTTCTGTAGAAATTCTTCCGGCTCGTCGGTCAACAATAACTCCGTTTTGGATTGTAGCAAAATTTGCTCGAACGCACAAATCATCTGGTCCGATTTCCAAACCAACTCCTAATGCTTCTAAAATACCACGACCAATCTGATATTTAATTGGGTCATAACCAAACAGTGCTAAATGTGCTGGTCCACTACCTGGTGTGATGCCATAATCAACCGGAATAGTTAAACCTAAACTACTATTTTTAGCCAACTTATTAAGATTGGGCGTCTTAGCCGTTTCCAGTTCGGTCTTGTCTTGGATTGGTAGTCCACCTAATCCATCAATGACAATTAATAAAATTTTCTTTTGATTCGGTGTAAAAATTGATTTTAGAAACTCCATAGGATTAGTCCTTGTACGCTAACTAAATAAACAAAGATATGATTAAAACTGCGTAATGAATAATCTGTTGTGAAAGTGATTTTAGAAAATTATTCATCTGTGACTAATAATTAATACCGAATGAGATTAGAATTGACTAATGAAACGAATGTCATTCTCGTAAAATAGTCTGAGGTCGTCAATCCGATATTTTATCATTGCAATGCGTTCTACACCCATACCAAATGCATAACCGGTATATTTTAATGGGTCATAACCGACTGCAGAAAATACTGCCGGATGCACCATACCGGCACCAAGAATTTCCAGCCAGCCGGTGTTCTTACAGGTTTTACAACCTTGTCCATCACAAATCACGCACGAGATGGCAACTTCAGCACTCGGCTCAGTAAACGGAAAATACGAAGGAGTAAATCTTACTTTAATATCCGAACCGAACATTTTTTGACAGAACTTTTCTAAAGTGCCTTTTAACTCTGCGATACTAACATTTTCATCAACAAATAGACCTTCTACTTGATGGAAGACCGGCGAATGCGAAGCATCAAAATCATCCGGTCGAAAAACTCTACCAGGTGCAATAATTCTTATTGGTGGCGTCGCTTTTTCCATTACCCGAATTTGAACCGGTGAAGTATGACTTCGTAAAAGATAATTCTCAATTAAGTAGAAACAAGCAATCTGATCGCGAGCAGGATGCTCTTCGGGAAAATTTAAAGCAGTATAATTATACCATTCTGTTTCTACTTCTGGACCGAGTTTTTCCTCAAATCCCATGCCGACGAAGATCTGGATAATTTCTTCTAATACTTTGGTAATCGGATGTTTATACCCTAAAAATGTCTTTTTACCCGGTAATGTTAAATCAATGCGTTTTTGAGATTTCTTAATCTCTTCCTGAATTTGTAGTTCAGTTTTTTTATCATCAATTAGTTGAGTTAATTCTTGTTTAATCCGATTAGCCAATTCACCTTTAATTCGGCGTTCTTCAATTGGTAATTGTCCGAGTTCTCGCAGAAAAAGTGTAATTATACCTTTCCGTCCTAAGTATTTTATACGAATTTGTTCTAAGTCAGCAAGTGATTTAACATCTTGCAGAGCTTGTTCAGCAGATTGTTTAATCTTCTCAAGGTCCATATAATATTTTTGATTATCGAGTTAGCACAAGAATTTTTATTTTTTATGTGTCAACAATCTTAAGAAATTCATATCAGGATTATGAAGTTTTAGTCTTTTCGATTTGTGATTTTACCAGAGCGACGATTTGGTTAAATTCTTCCGGGCTTCGCACTGCTATTTCGGAAAGCGATTTACGATTAAGCTCGATACCGGCTAATTTTAAGCCGTTAATGAATTTACTATAACTTAGATTGTGTGGTTTTAGAGCTGCATTAATTCTTACAATCCACAGAGACCGAAAGGTTCTCTTTTTACGTTTACGTTCTCGATATGCTGATTGCAATGCTTTCATCACTTGCAATCGGGCGGTTTTATAGAGTTTTGATTTTGCGCCCCAGTAGCCCTTAGCCCGTTTGAGCCATTTTTTTCTACGCTTTCGTGTTGCTGGACCAGTTGTTACTCTTGGCATATTCTACTCCTTGGTCGCATTGACCGCGATTGTTTTGACTCTTTATCAAAAATATTTATTAATTTTAAAAATACATATCTTAGATAATTCACAGACTTTTACCTCTCTATGCTAAAATCATAAATTTGAGTTTCAGGCATAAGGCAGAAGTCGCTTCAATTTCTTTTCATAAGATTTATCAACAATTGATGCCTTAGAAAGTATCCGTTTGCGTTTTCTTGATTTGGAACTTAGCAGATGGCTTTTACCGGATTTCCGCCTACTTATTTTCCCTTTAGCAGTAATTTTTACTCTTTTTTTTAACGAACTTAAAGTCTTTAATTTCATATCTTCTCCTACTCTAAAGTATAATCCAGTAACTATTATTAGAATAACTCATTTCTCTCATTTAATTTTAGGTGACAGTCAAGCGCACATCGCATAGAATTAGAAAATCCTTATTTGGGTATTAACATTATTTGAATAATTTGTCGCCCTTCACCTGAAACTTTAGGTGCACCTTCAGTAGTTGCATAATCCTTCAAATCTTCAACTAATCGTTGAATAACATTCATTGCTAGATTCTTATGGAGAACCTCTCGACCACGTAATGGCAATAGAACTCTCACCCGGGTGCGTTCTGCAAGAAATTCTTTAATTTTTTTTAATTTTACCTGATAATCATTCTCATTAATTTTCATTGAAAATCTCATTTCTCTAACATTAGTCGTGTGCTGTTTTTTCTTAATTTCTTTTGCTTTGGTTTTCAATTCATACAGATATTTGCCCAAATCCATAATACCACAAACTGGCGGGTCCGCATTTGGTTGCAGTTCGACTAAATCTAATCCCTGGGCTCGTGCCAATCGTAAAGCCTCTTGTAACGGTAATATGCCAATCATTTTTTTATCTGCACCAATTACCCGAACAAAATGGGCACGAATTTTTTCATTGGCTCTTGGTATATTATCTCGAATAAATCACCTCGCTAATAAATTTTATTTAAGTTTTTTGAAATTATTGTTTTCACAGATTTTTACTAAATCGGCATTATATTGTTTCTTAGTAATCATTGCTTCAATTCAAGATTGTGTTAAATTTGTTGCTTTGTGCTTTAGTGCCATCATCTTTTCATCTGAACATCTTGTTTAATTTGTAGAATGATATTTTCTAAATTACTACTGCCTAAATCACCTTGATGTCGTTTACGTAATGAGACCGTGTTATTTTCAACTTCGCGTTTACCGATAATAAGGATATACGGAATTTTTTCACGCTCGGCTTCACCGATTTTATAACTTATCTTTTCGTTTTGATAATTACAAATAACTCTAATATTATTTTCTTTTAATTGGCGCACAACTTCTTGGGCATAATCAACTTCTTTTTCTGTAATGGTAAGTACTGAGACTTGATAAGGACTAAGCCACACCGGCAATGCACCGGCATAATGTTCAATTAAAATTCCCAAAAAGCGTTCTAATGCACCTAAAATAGCCCGATGAATCATAAATGGAGTATGATGGTGACCATCTGCGCCCATAAAATAAAGATTAAATCTGGTGGGAAGATTAAAATCAAATTGGATTGTCGGACACTGCCATTCTCGACCTAAACTATCTAACAATTTAATATCAATTTTCGGCGCGTAGAAAGTTGCTTCGCCTTCTTTTTTAGTATAACTGAGACCAGATTTATCTAAGGCTTTTATCAATGCCTGTTCTGCCATATGCCATTGTTCATCCGTGCCAACATATTTTTCTATATGTTTTGGGTCGCGAAGGGATAAATCAATATTAAAATCCCTGAATCCAAAATCACCCATAATCTTTAAGGCAAGTTGTAGTGTTGAATAGATTTCATCTTCTATTTGTTCCGGTGTACAGAAAATATGCGCGTCATCTTGGGTAAAACCTCTTACCCGTAAAGCGCCATGCATCACCCCAGACCGTTCATTCCGATAAACCGTGCCTAATTCCGCATAACGAATTGGTAATTCGCGATAACTCCGAACATGTGACTGATAAATTAAGATATGACCCGGACAGTTCATTGGTTTCAAAGCATATTCTTCTTTCTCAACCATCAGCGTAAACATATTTTCTTTATAATATGCAAAATGTCCGGATGTTTCCCAAAGATGTCCACGAGCAATATGTGGAGTATAAACTATTTGATAACCGGATTTCAGATGCAAATCAATCCAATATTCTTCAATAATTCGACGAAGCATACCGCCTTTTGGTTGCCAAAGCATCAGACCAGGACCGAGTTCTTCAGAAAAAAGGAAATAGCCCAATTGCGGACCTAACTTTCGGTGGTCTCGTCGTTTTGCATCTTCCAGTCTTGCTAAATAATTATCAAGTTCTTCTTGAGTTGGAAAAGAAATACCATAGATTCGTTGTAGCATCGGATTTTTTTCATCGCCTTTCCAATAGGCACCAGCAACTGATAACAACTTAAATGCTCGTATCAGACCAGTATTTGGCAAATGTGGTCCTAAACATAAATCCCGAAAACCATTCTGGTCATAAACCGAAATTTTATCGTCAGTGACTTCATTAAGAATTTCCAGTTTATAAGGTTCATTATGTTCTTGAAAATATTTTATGGCTTCAGACCGAGACAGAAAATTATGTTTAATAACAAGATGCATATCAACCAGTTCCTTCATCTTTTGTTCAATCTTTAGCAAATCCTGTTCAGTAAAAGTAAACTGAGCATCAAAATCATAATAGAATCCTTGGTCAATTGCTGGTCCGATTGCTAATTTTACATCCGGATATAACAATTTTACCGCATGTGCCATTAAATGTGCGGAAGAATGCCAAAAAATCGCTTTGCCTTCAGCCGAATCAAAATAAACCGGACTAATTTCACAATCTGATTCAAGTGGAAACGACAAATCAACAATACTATTATCAACCTTTACCGCCAATGCCTTAGGGTCGGTGATAATTTCAGAAGCAGTTTTACCTGCAGGCACAGACAAAATCCTTTCGCCAACTTTCACTTTAATCATCATAACTTCAATATGCCACCTTCTATTTATCTGATTCTAAAAATAAAAATCAAAAAAAACATCGCCACTTTTAGGACGAATAATTATGTATCTACAATGAGAATCATAATAATAATAATTTCCATAAATGTCAACAGTTCGTTTTAACAAGAATATTGGAAAAAGAATTCTGAAAACACAGAACTCCATAGAAGAACAAAAGAAAACCCGTGACTTATTAGGAAAAAATTGACCATCACATAGATTTCCAATAAAGAGACATCAGGCAGAGACATGATTACACGGATACTTTAGCAACACAAGCGATAACACCATTGACTCATTAGCAGTTTTCTATTTAATAAACTAAATAAAAATCCGTATCGGATAATTGTTGTAATCATTCTTAAATGTTAAAATGCAAATATAAAAGAAAAGATTTCCACCTTTTGCGTTTAATTAGAGAACCGATTGTCGCAAATCTTTTTGTGACATTCCGTGTTTGACAAACCATAATAAATTGCATTCTGAAAAAGCAAATATTTAACTAATTAATTTTTGGTATAAGTCTAAATATTTTTGAGCTGAACGGGTCCACGAAAAATCTTCCTGCATCCCCTGGCGCACAATTTTATTCCATTTTCGTTTATTGTGGAACAGTGTAATTGCTTGTTTGATTTTTTCTAAAAATGCTTGTGTATTATACTCTTTGAATAAGAAGCCGTTGCCGTTTTCTGGGTTTTCGCTTATATCCCTAATCGTATCATTTAAGCCACCGGTTCTAAATCCAATCGGAATTGCACCATATCTCAGGGCAATCATTTGGGTTAATCCACAAGGTTCATATTGTGATGGAATTAAGAAAAAATCAGAGCCTGCGTAGATTTTGTGCGCTAATGGTTCATCAAATGCTAAAATCACACTTACGTTGTCAGGAAATTTTGTTTTTAGTTCTAAGAGTCTTTGCTCATATTGTGCATCACCTTTACCTAAAATAATAACATTAATGCCGAATGCAATCATTGGTTCAATTGCATCAATAATCAAATCAATTCCTTTTTGTTGGGCTAAACGAGTTATTACACCAGCCAATGGTCGGGATGCATCTTTTAAGTTCAATTCAGAATACAGTTTTTGCTTAACTATTGACTTGCGGCTGATATTGGAAATATTGAAATTAGGACTAATCAATTTATCCGATTCAGGATCCCAGATTTCATAATCAATACCATTAAGAATACCCATTAATTTATTATTTTTTTCTCGTAAAACGCCATCAAGACCAAATCCTTTATCTGGAGTTTGGATTTCTTGAGCATAAGTTATACTGACTGTAGTGACAAAGTCAGCATAAATAATACCCGCCTTTAGAAAATTGATTTTTCCATAATATTCAATACCTTGAGGCGAAAAAATGTCATTGGGTATCTCCATCAAAGGGAAAACATCAGCCGAAAAAATTCCTTGATAACCGAGATTATGAATTGTAAAAACCGATTTGGTCGTTGGAAATTGGTGAGCATAAATGGTCTTAAGAAATAAAGGAATTAATGCTGATTGCCAATCATGACAATGAAGTATTTCTGGTTTTATTTGTAAATTAACAAGAGATGTTAACACTGCTTTAGAAAATAAAATAAAGCGTTGGGCATTATCTGGATAATCTCCTTTTTCATCACCATAAAGGCATGGCCGATCAAAATACTCATCACAGCCAATAAACATAAACTTAATTTGGTTATTAATCTGTTTAGAATAGAGATTAATGGGTTTGGATTCATTACCCAGATTAACTGATAATTGTATCTCCGGTTTTAATTGCTCAGATGTTTTGACCATTTGATAATATGGCGAAAAAACAATTATCTGAAGTTTGTTATCAATTTGAGAAAGTACTTTAGGTAAAGCACCTACGACATCTGCTAAGCCGCCGGTCTTAGAAAACGGTGTAACTTCTGATACGACAAATGATATAATCATTTACTTCAAATTCATTTTCTAAAAATGGTAACTAATTAACGCATTCACATTCTTTTAGATATCGGGCGGCATCTTCTGGCGGTGTTGTATTAATATAAAATCCACTTCCAACTTCAAAACCTGCGATTTTGGTCAATTTCGGAATAAATTCTATATGGAAATGATAGTGTTCTAAACATGGTGAATCTAAAGGTGCGGTATGAATAAAGAAATTGTAATCCGGCGAAGATAGAACTTTATTAACTCTTGTTACCAGGTCTTTAAGAATGACACTCAAATTATAGACTTCGTTATCAGTTATATCAAAAAATGATGTAAAATGCCGTTTGGAAATTATCCAGGTTTCAAAAGGAAATCGTGCGGCAAACGGTTCAAACGAGATAAAATCGTTGGTTTCTCTCACAAGCCGTTTATTGTCTTCTAACTCTTGTTTGATAATGTCGCAAAATATACAACGTTCCTTAAAATCATAATATTGTCGTGCGCCATCAATCTCTTCCTTAACATGTTTAGGAATAATTGGCATCGCAATCAACTGTGAGTGTGGATGACTTAAAGATGCACCGGCTGATGCGCCGTGGTTTTTGAAAATCATAATATATCGAAATCGTTTATCATTGGCTAAGTCAACTACCCGAGCTTTGTAAGCGAAAATAAAATCTGCAATTGATTTTTCGTCAAATTTATCCAAACTCAGTGAGTGTTCAGGTGTTTCAATAATCACTTCATGGGCACCGACACCCGCCATTCGGTCATAAATACCTTCGCCTTGTCGTTTGAGTGGATTTTGAATAATCAATGCAGGAAATTTGTTGGGAATCACTCGCACTTTCCAACCAGGCGTATTAGGATTAGTTCCGATTTGCCGAATCGCAAATATTTCCGGTGGTGTCTTGTCTTCATGACCAGGACAAAAAGGACAGATGCTATTTTCTTTAATTGGTTCGCGATTCGGTTGATAGTCTGATGGTCGCGCCGCGCGTTCAGATGCGATAATAATCCAACGACCGACTACCGGGTCTTTTCTTAATTCAGGCATAAGATATTAAATTACTGTAATAGTGATCTTTTATGCTATTTTTCTTCTTTTTCTACAGGTTCTTCAGTAAGAAATGTTTCGATAGAATGAGCCCGGCGCAGTTCCTCAATGAAATTTTTAAAGAAGATATCTTCTTTTTGTTGACGAAGTTTGCGTTCAATTTTCTGCTTCACTTCATCAAAGGGCCGAGTGTATGCGGATTTGACTTCTTCAACTTTGATGATAGTGTAAGTCGTATCGTTAATTTTAATTGGTTGGCTGATTTGACCAGAAGATAACTTAAAGGCAATCTCGTCAATTGGTTTCGGCTTAGAACCAGCAGTAAAGAATCCCATATCACCACCATTCCATTTAGTAGATGCAATTGAATGTGCTCGTGCCAATGAATCAAATGTTGCCTTTTTGTCAATCACTAATTTTCTTAATCTAATCGCAGTGGTTTCATCTCTTACGGTTATTTCTCGAGCCCGAACTTGTTTTGGCACTTGATATTCTTTAATTGTTTGTTTGTAATCATCTTTTAATTCCTTTTCGGATACGAACACTTTATCAGATACTTCTCGCTTACGCAAATCTCTGATTAACATCCCTTTTTTAGTCTCTTCAACGGGCGCAAAGACATTATTGCGCAGCCAATACTTCTGTTTTTCAAAATAAGTCAAAAGAACCCTTTCTAATATTAATTGGTCTAACATCCGTCTTTTTCCTTCTGGTGTTTCAAAATCAGAACGATAGAACGGCGGTATCTTTGCAATCTGTTCATCAATATCCTGTTTTAAGATTGGTTTATCATCAATCATTGCAAATGTATCCAAGTTATTTTTAATTGCTTGTTCGTCAATCATAATCCGATGATTCTTTTTTAGGTTTTCTGTAAAGTTGCGGTAGGTCTCTTCAATCTTTTGACTGCGCAAACGTCCTTCAATTTCCATGCTTACTTCTTTATAAGTTCTAATCTTTTTCGGTCTTTTGTCTTCAATCTTAAGTATCACATAACCCGCTTTGGTTTCAGAATAAATTGGCTGACTAATCTCACCAATTTTTGCCTTGAAAGCGAAATCTTCTATCTCTTTGGGATGGGTATTGCGTCGGAAATAACCTAAATCACCACCATTGCTTTTCGTTGGCGCTAATGATATTTCTTGAGCAATTGAATCAAAAGGTAATTGTTTGGCAGTCAACAACTGATAAATTGAGTCGGCTTTGTCTTTAGTTTTGACTAAGATTTCCCGAGCCCGAACTTGTTCCGGCGTAATAAACTCGGATTGATGCTTTTTATAATAGGCTTTTTTATCAGGCTCTTTGATTGTTATTTTATTTACAATATCATTTTGGTACCATAATTGGAATATTGCGCCATTGCGATAATCAGCCATTCGTTTGATAAAATCAGATGTTTGGTCTAATCCCTCATTAATCGCTTTAAGGTACATCAGATGTTCATCAATCATATCATTAAGTAATTTTTGCTTTTCGGCAAATTTTTCATATTGAACTGGATTTCTTGCTACCCGCTCATCAAACTCTACCCGGGTAATCGGATATCCATCAATTTTGGCAACCAGTTCCTGGTAATTTTTCTTAAAACACCGTTCAATCGCATCAAGCGCATCTTGCGCATAAATGGATTTCCGATATTTTATCGCTACTTGTTCATACATCTGTGCGGATTCCAAATATCGTTGCTGTTTTTCATAGACCAAACCCAGACGGTAGTAAATATCGCCAATATCTTTATGTTTTGGAAACTCAGTAATGAGTGTTCGGTAGATACTTTCCGCTTGGTTTATGCGATTTAATTTATCAAAATAAAGATCGCCTAATTCTAACGCATAATGAAATTTAAGTTGCGGATTAGTCGTATTACGATAAAAAGAAAGTAATTTCTGTTCAGCAGGATAATAATCACCTTTGCTATACAAGATATAGATTTCATCAAGTTCGGTCACGTGTTTAGCACAGATACTAAGAGAAAACCAAGAAAAGATTATTATAATTGGGATTATTATATATTTCATATTATGGCTCCTTTCTGACTCTGTTAATGAGTCTTAAAAATGTTGAGTCTCCACTTTCATTAAAGAAAGTTGATATTTTGGTTTTATCAAACATCTGATTATGATTAAAAGATATTATTAAAATATTCATCTGATTGCGATTAGAAGATATTATTAAAATATTCATCTTAAAAGTAATGCGCATAATTGCATTACCGCACCAGATAAGATTGGTATTACTACATTATCATTGACTTCAACTGGTAATGCTTCAACTAAAGTTGCGGTAAAAGCACCGATAATACCTATGGGTAAAGATAAGCTTTTATTGGGTAATTGAGATAGAATATATGCGATAGCCAAACAACTTATTAAACACGCAAATGTGCCAGCAAGAGTCTTGCGGAATAATCGCGTCTTGCCAAATCTAAGACCAAATAAAGCGGCAACGGTATCGCCAATAACTAAAAATGAGATTGCAGCAATATACACCCCGGGATTCGGAAATATTAAGATAGCGACCAAAGCAGCTAACAGTAAATAACTTCCACCTGTCAATGAATATAATTCGCTTCTGCGTAAAAGTTGACCGAATAATAGTAGAAACATTTTCTTAATTGAGCCGATATGTAAACGAATATAATCAATTACAATAAATATGAATGTGACTAAGGCTAAAGTTATGATACTTATGTTGCGTGGTAAGAAATAATAGAGAATTGGTATCAATAATGCGATTAAATGAACCAGTTTTCTAGATATTTCGCTTCTTAGAATCGAATACCTCCACTAAATTTTTGAATTGAACCTAAACCTTCTTGATAAAACTCTCTGACATAAGCATAATCAATAAACACCCTTTTGGAGTTCAGTCCGAAACCGACGGTGAAATTCTGGTGATATAAACCAAATCGAAAAGCCAAGATGTTTTTGTAGAGATATTCACTACCGAGATTTGTATTAAAGGTTAACTCATCAAAATTGCCCTCTAACTCTGAAGTCAATAGTATGCTGGAATTATTTAATTGAAAGGTTTTGCTTAAACCCAAAAATAAATCAGGGGTGATTAATTCACGAGTTCTATTGTTCCATAATAATGCTGAGTTTGTAGCATCAGTAATGTGTAAACCTAATCGCCAATTACAAGGTAAAATTTTTGTTGCACCAATATCTAATCCTATTCCCCAACCAGAACCAATTCCAACTGAACGGTAGATAATCTTAAAATTTGTTCCGAGAGAAAAATTATCAAACATCGCTCGTGCATAATTAAAATAAAATATCCAGTCTGACGCATTAACCGTGCGTTCTATTTCTGGCCGGTTATATTCACTGGGTGGTTGATTAGTATCGGGCAACTTGGTAATTTTTATATCCGGAATGCGATTAAACAAAATTGCCGAACCGATTGCTTGATTATTAGACCAAGGCATAATGAACGAAAAGAAATTATGCTGAACAATTCCCGCAAAAATTCTTGACTGTAAAAAGAGCAGTTGTGCTGAGTCTAATAAGACTCCAGCCGAAGGGTTATAATAGATGGCTGAAGCATCCGCAACACAAGCCACATAAGCACCACCTAAACCTAAAGCCCGAGCTGAAGCGCCCAATTTTTGAAAAGCACCGGCATAAGGCGTTGCTTGAATCTTTTGCACAATAAATAATAAAATTATCGCTAACGATTCCAGAATAATCAAAAATACTACCTTCAATTTTCGCATAAAATAACTCTTAAGTGTTAAAGCGCTCATGCTAAATACAAAAGATTTCCGCATTTCACATTTCGCGTTACGGGATAATTTGGTTTTTCTCATATTTGTTTAGCGCACTATATAATTTAATCACTTTTTTTATTTTAGTTTCTAATTGTTTGACAAACTAAATACAAAGCAAAAGATTTCCGCTTTTCGCATTATTGGATAATTTAGTTTTTCTCATATTTATTTAGCGCATTATATAATTTAATCACTCTTTTTTACTTTAGTTTCTAATTGTTTGACAAACAAAATACAAAGCAAAAGATGTCTGCTTTCCGCATTATGGGATAATTTGGTTTTTCTCATATTTATTTAGCGCACTATATAATTTAATCACTCTTTTTTACTTTAGTTTCTAATTGTTTGGCAAAAATTCGTCTTGCTAGACCATATGTCGGAAATATGCTTATCCGAATATCATATTCTCCAGGACCAACTTCTTGATTGTTATTATTTCTTCCATCCCAAACAATTAGGACTTCACCGGGTTCACTAAAATATTCAGGAATCAAAGTCCGCACTAAATTGTTCGTCTGGTCGTAAATATCAATTTTAAGTTGGGATAATTCCGTAAGAAATAAAGCAATCGTAGTTCCTTTATGAAATTCAGTCATTACCTGGGGATAACAACCAATAATATAACCATCAACCCCTAACCAATAATAATAGCCACCATCTGCATCTGTAATGAAAACCTGGCCAAATCTTTTATTAACAAATATGCCACGGGGTGAAATAAACCTTAACGGTCCAGAACCAGTTCCACCAATTGAAGTAATGTAATTCAAGGACCGGTCAAATTTATGCACCTGATTATTCATCATATCGGTTACATAGATATTAGCATTATAGTCAATCGCACAACTATTAAATTCAGCATTAGACAGACCAAGCATATAAGCATTAGTACTAGCTAACAATTGTCCATATCGGTTAAATTTTTGAATTCTCTTATTGTCGTTATCAATTACAATTACAAAATCATCTTTATAATAATTATAAATTTCACTTTTGTCAATAATTGATATTGCGGTTGGATTATTTAAGTTACTAATCCAAGTACTAATTACTTTGCCCTGTTTGTCGTATACTTTGATTTGGGATTTTTTATAATCCGTGACATATAAATTACCTTCTGCGTCCATTGCAACTCCTTTTGGTGCACTGATTGACTCTGCGAAGATTCGGTCGAAATGTAAAGAGCCTTTAGTATAGATTAGTTTAACAATTCGGTCGTTACCGGTATCCGCAATATAGACTTCACCTTGAGCATTACACACGATACCGGTAGGAGAATTAAACTCTCCTTTACCTTTACCCAAGCCACCATAAATTTTAATTTTGCTCAATTTTACATTATAGATAATTTGCGAAGTGCCTGAATTAACTGCAAAAAGAGTTAGAATCCTGTCATCGCTGGAGGTTTTCGGGTCATTCTCTTCATCCATCTTAGCACCGGTAATCCCTTGGGGGTCAGAAAGTTTAAACTCGCTTCCTAAATATAGTTCAAGATGAAATTTTGTTATTCGATTAAAGCCCATTGTGTGTTCAAAAGGCGGAACTAAAAAAGTTGAAGCCTGGCAAATGGTAGAGAAAAGTATTAGTAATGCTACAATTATACTCATATCAGAATTTACGATGCGTTTATCTGCTACCCAATACTGCGAAATAGAAAAATCTGTTTTAATTGTATTGGGCTTATTAGAAACCGGATATTTGAGAAACATTATACCTATAAATGACCCAAAATCATAAGAATTAATGTTTTTATTAGGGAAAATTAACTTTTTGATATAATAAAAGCATTAATTGTAGCATCTTTAACTTTTAGCAAATCAGACTCTTTTATCCCCCTTTTAACCCATCTTTTGATAATTTCATCCAATGCGTTTTCTAAAAGGTCGTCATTCTTCTGATATTTATTTAAGGCGAGACAAATTTCTTGGGCAAAATCTTCGTAGAGCATAATTTGAGTTATGTCAGGTGCAATTTGATTAAGTTGTTTTCGGACTTCATTTAAGATTGGTTCAATTGCCACTTGGGGTTCGCTAAATCCAATTGCCATCTGTTCTCTTTTTTCTTTTTTTAGAGGTTTCGCCATTATCCGTTTGCGTTCCGCATTGAGAATTTTCTGAACGGTTCTTTTTATATTTAATAGTATGGCTGGCTTTAACTCTGCTCTTAGCAACTTCTCCTCTAAAGAAGTAAAGAATTCATCAGCGAATAGCATATAATAGGGAATCAATTCTTTTTCCACCTTGCTCTTTTCCAGCAGCTCTAAAATTTTATTGTCAACCAACTTTTTCAATCTGATTAGATCAACATACTTATATCTATGATAAGGGAAATACTTAAAACTTGGCGTATATTTTGTGATATCATAGGACATTTTCGGTTTAAGTTCTGAAACTGCCAAGGGTCTTTCAATTTGCCTGCCTGAATCGATTGCTGACAAATCAGAAAAAAATTCCGACCATGATGCACCACATACTTTTAGATAACGAAGTATCGAACCTATCGTTGGATTTTTAATTTCACCGCGTTCTAATGATGAGATATACTTTTTACCTGATTTAGGAGATAAACCTAAGCGCACTGCAACCTGTTGTTGCGACAAATGTGCGCGTAACCGCATCTTTTTTAATAGTTCTGCCATCTCCTTAGTAAAAATAAAAATCTCTTCAGGCATATTTTTATTCTATTTTAGATTTATCTTTTTAATAATTCATATGTTTTCTGTATCCACCCTAATAGTCTTTTCCTTTATTATAATAGTGGTTTATTATAATAGTGATGTTTAAGTTTTCTGTGTCAACCATTTTTGTTCTTACTAGAATATATTTATAATTGACATTTTATTTCAAATGTATCGCTTTTTAATATTTACCTATATAAAATAATAATGCTTGATTTTCTGCTAAAAGTCAAGATTGCCTTTAGACTATTAATTAATTCGCATTAATGCTTTAATTCCGTTAAAGATGATAAATGCTCTATCAAACAGTTGTTTTGAAAAAGCCACTTTCACTGATTGTAATGATCAAAAAACAGGTACAACTATTGAAAATCAATGGCTTTATCGCTGTTATGCTAAAATATTCACACAACCAAGACTTTTTCAGTGTTCTCTTTTACGAGAACTCTGCGAAAGCCAATCTTTCACTAATGACCAAAACGGTCTTATATTTAATAAATAAATATATCCAATTCGGTTAAATCTCTGATTTTTCTATTGTTTTTTTTTGTGCCTTCGTGTTTTCAACAGCACTTTCTCAGAACTCTTTTTTATTCTTACTTGATAATATCTATTTCTTTAGTTTCCTCTAATGTCCAGAATAGATATTAAATACTTGTTGTAATTTGAGCATTTTGCGAGTTAAAAGTATCAGTATAATATCCGATTTTTTTACTCTTCAGTTTACTTATCATAATATCATAAAGTATAAGTTTTACCCTATATTCTGGGCAAGCAGGAAGAGATTTTTAAGTCCGAAGAAATTTGGGCACTAATTAGGAAGAGAGTTTTGATATTAAGATTTCTATGTTGGCTGATTTTTTATAATTGATTTAATATATTCAATCACTTTGTTTTTTGCATTCAAAATCTCTGTGCTTAGATCAGAACTCATTGTAAACGACTTCGGCTGGATGCCAAGCAATGAAATCCGGCAGTTGTGTTGTTTCTTAATTAATTCAATTGTTAAAGTTAACGGTAAAGTATGGGTTGACATTAAACCATAGGAAATATCCTGAATTTCGTTTTCTTCAAACAATTTATATTCACCGGGCTTTGCATCAAAATTACACGCATCAATAAAAATTACCCATTCAGGTTTTTCTGCTACCACCTTATCAATATAATTTTCCGGGGTTATGCCCACATCGTAAATTGTAACATTGCTTAGATTATAAAATTTTAGTTCTTCAGCAATTAAACTTCCAATTGCATCATCAGAACGGAGTCGATTGCCAATACCAACGATGACTACGCTCATACGTAATAATTAGATTTGTAAGATTACTCTCGAAGTTCTAAAATCTTTGTATTCAGGCATTCTTACTGAAAGCGACTACAGAAATCTCAATACAAGCACCTTTGGGAAGTGCGCTAACTTGAACTGTTGCTCGGGCAGGATAATTTTCTTTGAAATATTGATTGTAAATTTCATTCATTTCAGCAAATTTACTTAAGTCCGTCATATAAATGTTTACATTGACAATATCATCTAATGTGCAATTGGTACTTTCTAAGATTGCTTTAATATTGACAAAAATCTGTTTAGTTTCCGCAATAATTCCGCCTTCGACTAAATTGCCTGTTTGCGGGGAAATGCCAATTTGACCTGATAGGTAAATTAAATTCCCAATTTGAACTGCCTGACTATACAGTCCAATTGGTTTTGGTGCTTTTTCGGTATAAATAATTTTTTTCATAATGATTTTTTCCTATTGAGGTTAATAAGTATCCAGAAGTATTTTCTTGATAACTTTATATCGGTAATCACTTTTATGAAGCGAGATTGCCCAATGCTAATGAATACATTTTTGTCTCTTTGGTATCAGCCCGAGATAACATTACCACTGGCCGTTTAGCACCGATAATAATTCCGCAAATTTTGGCATTACCTAAATATTGCAACCCTTTACCTAAAATATTACCAGTGGCAATACTAGGCACAATGATAATATCAACATCGCCTGAGATTTTCGTATTCACTTTTTTCACTTTAGCCGCATATGGTGAAAAAGCAACATCTAAGGCTAAAGGACCTTCAATTAAAGCATCGCCAAATTCACCTTGTTCACCCATTCGGGTAATAACTGCCCAGTCCAGAGTCTCTTGCAGATTTAGATTAATACGTTCAATTGCTGAGAGTAATGCGACTTTTGGTTTTGAGACACCTAAAAATTTAGCAAGATAGATACTATTTCGGACAATATCAATTTTACGCTTCAGGTCAAGTTCAACATTAATGCCACCATCAGAAATAAATAGAATTTTATGATAATTAGGTAATTCTAATAGAGCAATATGACTTAATAACCGCTCACCTCTTAAACCTAATTTTTCATCCAATACACCTTTAAGAAAATTAGAAGTTGTTACTTGTCCTTTCATTAAGAAATCGCCTTTTTGGGCAACTTCTTTAACTGCTTGGGCAATTGCTTCTTTTTCATTTGCGCAGTCGTAGATTTCAAATTCATTTTCCGGAATATTTAACTCATTTAATATCTTGAGAATATTGTTTTTGTTTCCAAAAAGAACACCTGTAGCAATTCCTTCCTTTTTACCTTCGTAAAGTGCTTCGATAGACGGTGGGTCTTCAGCACAGGCAACGACGCATCTTTTAATACCGCGTTTTCTTGCTAATTCAATCATTTCTGAAAAGTTTTTAATCATATTCAATTCCTAATATCGGCGTTAACAACAATTATTATAATTAGCATACAAACTTTTCTTTTAATGTCAAGTCATATACTGCGCAACTCATTTTTCGCTAATAACCGAAGTGTTTTCTATTTAATAAATTAAACAAAAATCCGTATCGGATAACCGAAGTGTTTTCTATTTAATAAATTAAACAAAAATCCGTATCGGATAACCGAAGTGTTTTCTATTTAATAAATTAAATAAAAATCCGTATCGGATAACCGAAGCGTTTTCTATTTAATAAATTAAATAAAAATCCGTATCGGATGAATCACTGATTTTTCTTCTGCTTTTCTGTGTCTTCGGTATTTTCTGTGCACTTTTTCAGAAATCTTAATGAGACAAACACTTAAAAAAAGTTTCACAGATTGCACCGCAGATGGATTTAATATCTCAATGTCCATATCCGATACCAATACCTAATAATATAGTTATGTATTGGTTACTAATTATCAGTTATGCCCATTCAAGATAATGCCGGACTTAAAATTTAACTGAATGGAAAATTTAGTAATATTCTAAAATCACAATTTTGGCTTTGCCAACAATTTTTAATACCTTTGCTTGTTCTTCCAATTCGCCTTCAGACAATTTAATATGCGTTGCATCAGCAGGCAATTGACCAAAGGTTGGGTCAACCATAATCCATTTTCCCAGATAAACTTTATTCCAAGCATGATAAGCGAATCTTCCATCAGCATATACCAAACCAACGCAAATCTGACAAGGAATACCTACTGTCCGACTTAACGCCGCAAACAATACCGCATGTTCATTACAATCACCTTCTAAATTTTTCAAGACATCAACCGCTGAAGGCAATGATGCGGTTGCTCGTTTTTTAATATTGGTATAAACCCATTGCATTATATTTCTCGTTATTTTAAGAACATCAGTCTCTTGGCCAATAATTTTATTAGCCGTTTTCTTAATCATCGCATCATCACTTTGAATATAAATTGACGGTTTTAGCAGTCCTTGTTGTTCTCTTATCGGGAGCATAAGATTTTTCGCAAATGTTATATCTGGCGTAGTAATCTCAACAATTAAAGGTTGCTCTTGGATTATACGCTGATTTTCATCAGCAATTGCAAGTCCAGTTAAATCCGCATTGGTAAGTTTTAGTTTGAGATATTTCAAAGCTCGGGGGTTAGCAATTACTGTATCAACAGCAATCGAAAAAAGCGATAAAATATCAATTTTACCAAAAGATTTTTCTTGGGATAATGCCTGTTCATAAGTTTCTTCAACCATCACCATTTCTGGCGGAGATAATTCTTTCTTACTGATGCCGTTTTCATCGACCCAGGTAATTGTTTTCAAACCTAACATCGTTATTTCCACTTTATATAAATTGTAGTTTTTCTCACCGAGCGCAATTAGTTCTTTACCTAATATTTTAATTTTTGCATCAATGATTGATAAAGTAGTCGCATCAAAAGTTTTTACTGATTGTTCTTTGCCAATGGGAAATCTTTTCTTGATTGCAACTGTGCCTAAAACAGGTGATGGGTATATTGGAAAATTTGCATTCGATTGTATTCTTTTTACCGTGCCGGCACTGTTAACTTCAATATTTAATAATCCGTTCTCAACTTGTCCAGTTGCGCTAAATACTCTTCCTCGGGAATTAAAACTGAACTCAAAGTTTTTAAGCGCATAGTCTGGATTAACTAAACCTGAGAAACTTGAGACAATTTCTTCTTCCTGCCCCATCATTTTGAGATTAATTTTTATTCGATTGGTCAATTTATAATACCCATTTACTTTTTCTAAACGCAAGAACGAATAACCGATTTTTTCTTGTTTAATATAGATACCCATCCATTGTTCTATATTATGAGGATTAGAACTAACAGAAGATTTCCGGCAGGAGATAATGAGAATTACTAATAATAGAATAATTTTAGTTTTCATAACAAAGCATAATATGCATTTACTATCTGTCAACACGACAGATTATAGAAAGATTTATCAAAGAATAAATTTTATCTTGAAGGACAGAATGTTTTTGAGTAGTTAATGCCGAAGGAGGGAGTTGAACCCTCATGCCCTTGCGGGCGGCGGATTTTGAGTCCGCTACGTCTCCCAGTTCCGTCACTTCGGCACATTTACATTCGCCTTTATTTTAGCCTACAATACTTCAACAATTTATTATTATAATACTAATATTTTTAATACGGTCAATATCTCTTTTTAATTCCATTATAAAAACATCTATCATTTAATTCTTTTACCGTGCAATTAAATAAGTTAAATTTTGTAATCTGCAGTAAAACAAGAAGCGGGGTAAATTACCCCGCTTCTAATTTGATTTTCAATTAATGTGTTACATTGAAAGTATCAGCAATCGTAAAATTATTACCACTCCAAGTACCGGTAATTGTGATTACATAAGTTCCTACTGGAGCACCACCAGTCCATGTCCACCAGTAAGAAGTATTTGCCGGTGACCGGTATTCAGTATTAGCAACTTTTGCTCCATTTTGGTCAGCGTCAGTAACTTCGTAACCAGTTGGATCTTTTAATTTCCAACTTGTAACATTGCAGTCATCATTGAATTTATAATAAAAAGCAAGTTGTTGTTGAAAAGTCGGTTCCCACACATATCGTGTCGTCAGAATTAGTTCTTTGTAGATAAGCATTATAATATCACCAACATCAGTCATTTTTCCTTTTGTGACAGTGACTTGTGTGCCACCATAGCCAGGTCGATATGTACCACCGTGAACGCCAACAATATCGTTGTTATCTACTACTCCACTGCCATTTAAGTCTTTCCAGGCTAAAATGTAATAATAGCCTTCAACTACCTCAGTAAATTCAAATTCGGATTTCGTTTGGTCAACACCGGTTGCATCCGATGCAACTTCTTTAACTGGATTACCCGTCAAATCGGAACTGACAAATAATCGCACTCGGGAATTGCGAACATCTCCACTCTGACCGGTTTGCAGGATTAAGCGACCTTTGATACCGGTTTCTTTTTCTTTACAGGATAATCCGAGTATCATCAATAATGCGACTACGACAATAAACACCCTTTTCGCAAACATTGGTTCCTCCAATTCTTTTATAGTGTATTGTTTTTTCCTCCTTAATAATGTTAAGAAGGATTTAATGTTTTTATTAGTGCCCGGAATAATTTTTATTTTTTGGGGGTTCCCAATATATTTGAGAACAGGCACCAATCCATTAGTTGCATTAAAATTTTATAAAACATTCGAGTTTAGAATATATCATAAAATACATTTTGTCAAGACAAATCTTTTGAATAACCAATTTTATGAAATTGGGTATCAATTTTCTGCAGAAATTCTTTTACTTTTAATAGTGCTTTGGCTCGGTGGCTAATCTTATTTTTTTCTTCAATCGGTAATTCAGCAAATGTTTTTTCATAGCCTTCAGGCATAAATACCGGGTCATAACCAAAACCACTATTTCCTTTAGGTGTCTCAATAATAACACCTTGACAGATACCTTCAAAAATCTGCGTCGGAATATTTAAGTTATTGGGAAAGGCTAAAGCACAGACACAACGAAATCGGGCAGTCCGATTTTTAATACCATTTAATAGTTCTAATAATTTTTTTACATTTTCTTGATAGGTTGCTTTTTCACCGGCAAATCTTGCTGAATAAATACCTGGTTGTCCTTGTAGAGCATCAACTTCTAAACCGGTATCTTCCCCTAAAGTTATCAGCCCAAACTTTGCCATTACAATTTCAGCCTTTTTTCGGGCATTCTCTTCAAGCGTTTTGCCATCTTCAATAATTTCTAAATCGGGCGCAATCTCACTTAATGATAATATCTCCCAATCAAGACGATTAATAATCATTTTAATCTCTTTTATCTTATCACTATTTCGGGAAGCAATGAGCAGTTTCATCGTTGCTTTACTGAATCTCTTTATTTAACATGTCTTTGATCTTTTTATTCTTCTCACCAGCAATCTTTATGTTTTATCATTACTTTACTAAATCTTTTTATTTAACCGCTGTGTGGGAAGCGATGACAAATTTTACAAATAATGTATTCCATCCTTATTTTGACCTATTATCTTGATTAAATCTTTTAATTCGGCTGCTTTTTCTTTTGAGATGACCAAAAGCGCATCATTTGTTTGCACGATAATAAGATTCTTAACTCCCATCGTCGCAATTAAGTCTTTATTGCTCACGATAATTGAGTCTTCTGTATCCTTATAACAGACCTTTCCCAATATAATATTATTAGCATTATCTTTAGTAAAATGCCGTTCTAATGCTAACCAACTACCAACATCATCCCAGATAAAATTGGCTTTGACTACAACAATATTCTGAGATTTTTCTAAGACCGCATAATCAATTGAAGTTGCCGGTGCTTGTTGGTATAACTTTTCAAGAGATTTCTTTTCTTTAGGCGTATTGATAGTTTTTTGAAAATCGATTAATTTTTCATAAAATTCTGGAAGATGCTCTTTTATTGCTTGAAGAATAGTTGAAATCCGCCAAACAAACATTCCACTATTCCAGAGATAAGTCTTGGCTCGCAAATACTTTTTTGCCAAAGATAGATTAGGTTTCTCAACAAACTTTAAACCGAAATAACTAACCTGTTTATTCTGATGGCTAAATTCCTTACCAATATGGATATAACCATAACCAGTCTCAGGTGATGTTGGCGGAATACCAAAAGTCACAAGATAATCTTTCTGGGCAATTTCATAAGCAAATTTGACATCCTGATAAAAGTCTTGTTCATTTTTAATTAAATGGTCTGATGGCAAAACAATCATTGTGCCATCAGGGTCAATTGTTTGTAAATAGATTGCGGCCAGTGCAATTGCTGGTGCAGTATTTTTACCAATCGGCTCATAGATAATATTACTTCTCGGAATCGTTATCTGTTGTTTCAATATCTTCGCCAGACTTTGAGAAATTACAAAGAATTGATTCTTAGTGGGAACAATTTTTCGGATGCGTTTATAAGTCATTTGGAGTAACGAGTCTTTGCCAAAGAGTGCAATAAATTGTTTCGGAAAATCTTTGCGGCTCATAGGCCAGAAGCGTTCTCCTTTACCTCCAGCAAGAATAACTGCATAAAGTTTCATAATTAATTCACTCCTTACTATTGACTTTTAATATTAGATTTACTGCTATCTTTTAAAGCCTGTGATGTAGTGATACTTTTTAAGATTGCAGTTAATTCGCCTAAAAATATCTTATTTTTAATTATTATTGGATAACGATGTTCGTCTAAAGACAGATAGATACTACCGATATTTGATTTGGGTGTTGTATGCGGTTCAATTATTGCACAATGATATTTCTTATTTCCAAGGTTTATCGTCTTAACTTCAGTTACGGGTAATTTTACTTGATAATTCTTTTTATCAATATGCACTGGAATAGAAAAATCATTACCAAACTTCAAATCAATTGTTCGACAATAATACCAAGTAGTAAGTAGATCGCGGGCTTGGGATTGTAAAGGAAAAGTACTGCTATCTGAATAAATAATCCTTTGCTGTTGATAGTCAAATATCGCTTGAGATGTTGCCTGATAATTTCTTTCTTTAATAGATTTTTCTGACTTAAGTGTGGCAAAATCAGATTTTCGAACATAAGAATTAAGTTCATCATCAATTGAAAACAACTGGTGTAATTTCGGATTGGATTTAAGATTTGCCTGAAAATGATAACAACTTTCACCTTGCCAGAATATATTCGGCTTAACTTGTAATTCTAATGAACCAACTAAAATTGGACCATATCGTATATCATACAAAAGCCTTTCACCTGGACTAAAAGCCAATATAAATGCTAAAACTAAAGAAAACATTACTCAATTTTAAGCGGTATTATACTAATGTCAATAAATACTTGTAGCAACATTGAAAAAATCTGTACCGATATAATTTCATTATGAACTTTTTTCTTATCATTTTAGTACGACACAGGGAATAAAATCACAAAAGTCAAAGACAAATCCTCTTGCCTGTTATTATTAGTAAAATAATCATTGGGCAAATTTTCTACTATTTTACCAACTTTCGAAGATAAATCCAAATTGTCTTGCCTGTCATTCTGAGGCCTTTGGCCGAAGAATCCCAATGCTAATGAGTATTCGCCCGAAGACCCTTCGTTTCACTCAGGGTGACAAAGTGGAAACTCAGGATGATAGAATTAGAGACAGAATACTCCATACTGTCATTCTGAGGCCTTTGGCCAAAGAATCCCAGATGGTGAGAAGTATTCGGATAGAGATTCTTCGCCTGATACAAAGAACATCCGCTCAGAATGATAACCAACCTGAAGTGTCATTCTGAGAAGCGAAGCGACGAAGAATCCCAATACTAATGAGTATTCGCCTGAAGACCCTTCGTTTCACTCAGGGTGACAAAAGGAGATAGAGAGTGAGAGAAGGAGAACTCAGGATGACAGAATTGAAAGTTAGAGTGATAAGAAAGAACAGGTGCCAAGATGACAAAGTGACAAGATGTAAAGTAGATATTAATTTATCCGGCTAACTTGCAAAACTTGAAACATTTTGAGTGTAGAACTTGGCATATTCGGTAATCTAATCAGTAGTCTAAAGAGTAGTCCTCTGGACAAGCCGAGGGGCTGCCGACCGGATTGCCGAGGGGCTAGCCCCCCTGCCTACCATCTGGACTGCGGATAATATAATCTAAACCATTGTCCTATAGACAATTAACCAGACTATCGGCTATACTGCGGATTCAATCACATACTGGATAACTGACCTGGCTCATCCCTACACCCGATTGAGCATTTCTAACCATAGATTTTTAATATTTCTAAGCAGCATAAAATATATACATATATATATAAAAAAATAAGAGCAAAAATTTAATATAACCTATTGAATTAAAAAGTGATAAATAAAAATAGGCATATTAAGATGGTATGGCTCCCTCCACTGTGGGTTATGCGAAGTAAAATGTGGTAATTTTTACATAGGGTTTCAGGTTTTAGGATATTTAGTATCTTACCAATTATTACATCTGTTAAGGTATCAATTAAATTATAGTTTAGCAGGTATTTTAACAAGATTTCAAGAGAAGCGCTTAGAATACGAATTTAGGAGTGGTTCAGGTTGAAAAGAGAGTTACCTTCTGGTGGTTTTAGCAAGCCGGATATGTAATTTTTAGAAACGCCTTACGCATCACGCTTTACGCCCTACGCCTTACGCAAGGTTTTTCGAAAACTTTTGATTTTGGCTTCGACCTTATCACAATATTTACATATTTCATTAGCTTCTGTGCCTGAAATAAAATTCAGCGATTGGCATACTTTTATACAAGCAATAACTTCAATTAGTGATTTTAAGGATATTCCCAAGTATCTGCGAAATTCAGCATCACTATCTGATGCTCTCCCTTCGGCGATATTTAAGGCAACAGAAACAGCGGCTCGTTTCATTTGGTTGGATAAATTATTACTTTCAGATTTTGGAAGGTTAAGGCTGATTTTATAGATTCTTTTTATTAAATCTACGGCTAATCGCCAAACTTCTAATTTTTCAAAAGAGTATATTTCCGACATTTAGCATTATAAAGTGTGCGCTATTTAGGGTCAAGAGTAATTTACGCTTTACGCCTTAGCGTTTAGCGTCAAGCGTTCAGCGTTAAGCGTCAATCATCCCTTTTTCATCAGGGTTTTTCAAAGTCGAAAGTGCAAATGCGAAATGCGGAACCAAAAACTTTCGCGTTCCGCGTTCAGCATTTCGCGTTTACTACATCCCTTTTTCATCAGGGCAGGCTTTCAGACTAAAAATCAATTCTGGAGATCAGAATCCTTATGTCGGATACTGTCGCAATCCCTTTTTCATCAGGGCAGGCTTTCAGACGAGAATGGGTCGACGACGAGTTAGACAAAATCGTCATATCTAGTCGCAATCCCTTTTTCATCAGGGCAGGCTTTCAGACTAAATACTTCTGGTAAAAATTTAACTTTACAAGCCTATGTTGTCGCAATCCCTTTTTCATCAGGGCAGGCTTTCAGACGGTATTATATTGTCAGATACACCAAAACGGGTGTTCTCTAATGCGTCGCAATCCCTTTTTCATCAGGGCAGGCTTTCAGACTTGATAATATTCTATTCGGAAATTATAAATTTACATCAGTCGCAATCCCTTTTTCATCAGGGCAGGCTTTCAGACGCCGTTCACAACAAGAATTGGCAGAATGACTTGGTTGAAAGAGTCGCAATCCCTTTTTCATCAGGGCAGGCTTTCAGACTAAACTAATACGGGGGTATATATGACACAGCTTATAGAAAGTCGCAATCCCTTTTTCATCAGGGCAGGCTTTCAGACTAAAGACCTTACAAACTTACGGAGATGATGTTTATCAAACCGCTCGTCGCAATCCCTTTTTCATCAGGGCAGGCTTTCAGACTTCTAAATATTCAAAGACATCATGCTGAAAGGGCGGGAAAACAGTCGCAATCCCTTTTTCATCAGGGCAGGCTTTCAGACTGGTAATTTTTATGTTGCCGAAGAACACATTTACAATATAATGTCGCAATCCCTTTTTCATCAGGGCAGGCTTTCAGACGTATCGTTTCAAGAAGTTGAATTGGTTATACCAAATAAATTGAGTCGCAATCCCTTTTTCATCAGGGCAGGCTTTCAGACGGTAACAGATTAAAACCTTTTGGAAAAGGGACATATTTTATCGTCGTCGCAATCCCTTTTTCATCAGGGCAGGCTTTCAGACATAAATGTATAAACTTAAAATACATAGAAACAAAAGGTAAATCCAGGTCGCAATCCCTTTTTCATCAGGGCAGGCTTTCAGACTCTATTAGTTATGGTGGTGCATTAGTCTACACAGGTGGCGATGTCGCAATCCCTTTTTCATCAGGGCAGGCTTTCAGACAGTAGGCTTTGTAAGTCCGTATAATTCAATATCTTTAATATGCCAAATGTACCGACACCCCTACTTTTTACCATTTTTGACTCGGTCCAGAATTTCAAAGAACTTTGAATTTTCTATACCCATTTTAATAAGTTTTCTTGAATTGTCAAGGTCCGTTTTCGAGTAGAAACACAAGTCCATAAATAATTATTAATTTCAGTTTTTCGTAGTAATTTTTTAGAAACTATACTATATATACTTCTTCGTCTTCAGTTACTTTAATAGTTCCATAAGTCAGAATATTTCTCTTACAATTTTCGCATAATTGATAGATTCTTAATTTATCTTCATCTTCTTTTATCAGTTTCAGTAATCTTGTTTTGAGTCGCATTAAATCCTTATTTTCAAGTAGACATTCAAAAACACTAAACTGAACCCGTTTGCCATAATTCTTCAAGGTGTTACAAATCTTATTTCGGCGTTTATTGTCAGTAACATCATAACTTATTAAGATAAACATAATCTACTCCTATCCGATAAAATAAGGTTCGTAATCTTTACCACTTTGTACAGTTGCCATTAACTTGTGAACTTGCGAACGCATCACCATACGCATATTGGTGACTGTATTTTCTTGTGGATGGATAAACTCTTGCGTCATTCGTCGTTCATAATGCGTAAAGAATTCTTTTCTGCCCTTTTGAGTTAAATAGAATCCGTCTTGGATTTCATTGAAATCTTTGGCTTTTAGTATCCTTCGTCCAATCAAATCTAAAACCAGCATATCAATCACAGGATGTCTTAACTCTTCAACTAAATCTAATGCTAACGAAGGTCGGCCATAACTGATTGTATGATAAAAACTCAGATATGGGTCAAAACCAACTGCAGATAATAAAGAAAGGTATTCATTACCAAGTATCGTATAGCCAAGACTTAAAAGCGAGTTGATTGGGTCTTTTGGGGGTCTTCGAGTTCGTCTGATAAACTGAATTTCATCTTGAAATAGTTTGCCATAAGCAGAAAAATAGACTGCGGTTGCTTGCCCTTCGATGCCTATTATACCCGAGATACTAGTTTTACGATTTATCGCATCTTCTAACCAGTTAAGTTCAGTCAGATAATTCTTAAAATTTATTTCCGAATGATGCCCAGCAAATCGTTGTACTAATCGCTTCTGGTTTTGAATCTTGCCGCGCACGATTGAGCGAGCAAATCGCAGCTTAAAATTAGGATCTTTGGTTCGTTCATATTGTCTTATTCTTAACACGACATTTTTTGAACAAGTCGGCTCTAATAAACCTTTAAGTCTGCCGTTTATCGAAAGAAATGCAGTGGGAATGCCTTGGTTTAATAATAGTTCAAAGACGGGCAGAGTAATTTTCACCCGACCAAAGATAAGTATTCGTTCGATTTTAATTATCGGCACTTGTAAGAGCACCTGATTATCTTTTTCAACAATCAAACGCTCAGAAGTTTTCGTGATTTTACTGCCTTGTTCGGTTAAATATAAGGTCGCCATTTTATCTACTAAAGAAATTACTGATTGTTAAAGAACTACTTGCCAATTGATATTTAACATATGTGTCGATAATAATCAAATATGGCATTTCTTTTTTCCTTTTGAGAAATCAGTCACCGTGATTTCTCATTTTATTTTTAAGGTCGGTGACACCGTGAGATGCTATTTATCTCTTCTTTTTTTCTGTCTTCTTTTTTCTATCGTCAATCGCTCTTTTTACTGCTTCACCGGCTTTTTTTGATAAATAAGTGCCAGTGGTTTCAACAATTATTTTTAAAATATCTCCTAACATAATTTTATCCTTAGGCAGTGCTTAACATCCTTCACACTGCCGGTTTTTTCTCTATGGCGGGATGTTGCCATGGCGATATACGCCCATTTTTATCGTAGGCTTTCGCTCTTTGTTTTTAGTCATCGGCTTTGACTTTATCATCATCCAATAAATCCATAATTAAATCCGTAATCGCTTTCGTAATTATTATTTTACCAGCAGTTTTTAATGTTTCAGATATAAATAATAACATATTTTTCCTTTCTGAAATGTCTTACACCAGTTAACATTTCGTTTACTTTTCATCGGCACTGGTGTCGCCGTTTTTTAGATATTAAGCATTAAACAGTCGCGGTTTCGATAACTTCTTTTATTAACACTGTAACTAAGTATTTTGTGATTTCGGTAATGACTTTTTTAATTAATTCAATTAAAATTACCATATAAAACCTTTCTTTAATAACTGCCACCCAGTTATTAAATTGACCGTCTTCGGCTCGGTGGCGCCCATACTTAATTGAGAAGTTCAGTTTCATCGGGTACTTTGATTAATCGCTGTCTTCGGATTCACTGTCATCATAAGATTCGAACACGTATTCGTAACCTTTTTTAATTGCTTCAGTCGCTAAAATTGAACCTACTGCTACAACAATAGCTTTAGTTAAAGACATAATGTCTCCTTTCTAAAATAGGAAACCCGGCACCAAGATTTCCCTTTTTTACCTTCTTCGGCGTAGGTGCCGCCGTTTTTTTTATGTTTATGCTTTTGTCATATCATCACCTCCAAGGATAAACATCGCGATTAACATCAACGCGGGACCGTAGGGTTAATCGTCATCTTGTTCAGTCGCAAAAATTTCTTTTGCTAATGATCTAGCAGCTTCTTCAGCTACAATCATTGCAATAGTTATTGCGATTGCTTTTAAGATATTCATACAAATCACCTCCTATCTTTTAGATTTTTTTATCCAGATTGTCAAAGAGCAAAACAGTATCTTTTGACTCTAACATCCTTGCCTTTAGCCTTTATGGATGTCAGAAATCAACGGATACTGGGTTAAAGGGAGATTTTAATTAATTGGGGTATAAACCTGATTAAGGTTTAGAGAATTTGTTTTGTTGCTGATTTGTTAAAGGGGAAAATAAGAAAAATTACTTAATCAGCCCCAAAAGGCAACAATCTCCCTGTAACCGCGGGAGATTCCACCACTGGCGGCTGCAATATAAAAAATATGTATTTAAGTAATTTTTCATAATATAGCATTTTAGCAAAAATTCAAAAAATGTCAACAGTGAATTTAAATATTTTATTTTTCTAATTTTACCCACCCCATATGACTTGTGGTATTATCATCCTTCACAACAATCTCTGTCGTTTTTGGAAATGGTGAAATGGTTTCAATGGGTTTTTTAATTAAAATGTGCTTTTTTTGATCAGGTTCTGCTTTTGGACAATCTTCATACTTAATAATTTTAAATTTGGGCATTTTGAGAAAATTCTTTGTTTTAGAACCTTCAAAAGTTCCAAATTTTTTATTACATTTTTTACATAAGACTTTATATCTTAATTTGCCCAATTCGAACTTCAGGCGTAATTTCTTAAAGATATCAGTGTAGGATTCAATTATTGTACCAACTGTTTTTTTACGATAACCGCCACCTAATCCAATATTAATTACACCTTCAGATATTGGTATTTGATTATACGATATCTTTAATTTACTTTGGGTATCTTTGACATCATTAGAGAATGTTTCACATTTTTTTAAGATGTTTTTAATTATTAAATTTTTAGTTTCTTCATAGTTTTTCTCTGAAATTGATGATAAATCAACACCAAAAACCCTTTTAAATTTTTCTTTAAAACCAATCCATTCATTTTCTTCATTAGAATTTTTTAGTTTAAGTAATGTTGAAACATCAATATTAAAATCACATATAAACTCGCCTCGTTCGATGACTTCCGCATAAATTCTAATTATTTCTTTGTCATCATCAGAGTATGTGATTATTGGTAATATTGAATATTCTGCAGAAATCGGAAAAGCATCGGAAATATGAATAAATCGTAATAAATCGTATTTGGCATCATTGTAAATAACCCTGTCATTCTTTCGGACACCAGCACGAAACATTAATTTTTCTAATTCCATCGCTACTTGGTTACCTCTTTTTTTCAGGTCAACTTTTAGAATTCCTTCAAAAATGTTACGGTCAAGTTTAGTATTTTTTAGGGCATTATATAACAAAGCAGTTCTAATTGCTCCTTTTATTGAACTGCCAGGTATATAGAAATTGTTTTTTGAATCTTTAATGTGTAGATGCACTTCATTTTTAGGTGTCTCTTTTACTGGTAATGAATAAAGGGGATTGGTGATAATCTTTTCTTTGACTGCCGGATATTTCACTAAAAATTGTGATATATCATTCCCGCCATTCTGAATCCAATTAATAAATTGTTTGTCAAGTTTATCTTGGCAAATTAAATCATTAAACAAATCTTCATTTATAAAATGTACTTTGCCGTTTTCAATAATGTAATCTATTTTAGTCTTTGTTTCTCCAGACCCGATATTAACTGGAGAAAGTATTTTAATTTTTAGTTTCATTGGCATTATCTCCTAATTTTATAAATATTGGAATTGTTAAACCATATTGGTAAATTTTCTGCTTTTGAATTTCAATTGACGGTCGTAACATACCATAATAGGATTTACGTTCCTTTGCTTCTAAAACCGAACCTTCTTTAATATAAGTAACACTATCTTTAATAAATTGCCCGCCTTTGAAAAACATCGTATCTAATCTCGGTTGATAAACTAATAGGTCATAAAAATTGTTATCACTTTGCCATTCTATTTCATTCTCCTTTGGTAAAAATTTTGCTAATGCGAGGAATGTTTTTGCGTTCTTATCATTAGGCAAATTAACTTCGCCTTGGATTGTTATTTTATAAAAACCCCTGCCAACTGTTCGGTTACCGCCAATGCCCGTATCTTCAAGCCAACGAAAGATTGGTTTAAAAAACTCTATGTCCTCGGTCATCAGTAAGAAATAGAGTTCACACACATTGGGATTAAGATACATTTCTTGTTGATAATAGATTTCGCCACCAGGCACAGTTGCAAAACTTATTCGGTCAATCTTATTTCGAGCAGTAACTCTTGATATAATTAATTGATTGTTGTTGATATTATTATATTCATCCTTAGTAAGAAGAATTTTATCGGAGATAGCCAGTAATCTTGAATTTACATAATCCTTATATATATTTATATTATCTTCATAACTCCCACAATTTACCAGTCGTTGAAACAGACTTTCTGATAAGTATTCGATATTATGGAATTCTTTATACCTGCTAAATTCTACCCGTTTAGAATACTGAAATTTTAAATCTTCATCTTCAATTTTCACGGGCGACTTTGTAATATTTAAAGTTATATTGTCTTTGGCGATATTTTCCAGTGCTTTTACATCTGGTTCGGCAAGAATTGGTTTGGGATAACAACAGATATCCTTATCTCTCGATTTCAATAAAGGAAAAGACGAAGAAATAATGAATCTTTTGTCCCATTCATCAAACTTTGCCAATTTTTCTTGAAGGTCAATGTCATTATAAAGATGATGGATACCCCAACAAATTGCGCCAAAGATAGTTTCTGATGACGGAAATTTTTCAATGATACTTTTTGGCGTTAAACGAATGCGATAGGTATTCATTTATTGTTCTGTTCAGATGTTACTTCCAAAATCCAGTTTATCGCACCAAATTTATCATAAAGTTGTTTTGGAATAGAATCATCGGGTTTGATATCTTTAAGTTCGATTGAATCTTCTTGTCCATTTTCATTACAGTAGTAGTTTTCTTTGCTTCTAAAAGTAATTTGTGGATTCTCAAATTTCACTTTTCCGCTTCCTCTTGAACCGCTTCCACCCAAAAAACTATCTTCTAAAATTTGCATCGCCTGAAATAAGTCTTTAAGAAACTTAACATCATCTTGTTTATAGACATCATATATCATCTCTACTTCAAAGATTGAATCTTTTGGAACCCGTTCTAATGTTCTTGGAGTTGCCATTGCAGTAATTCGATCAATGGTGTTTTCACTTTTCATCTCTGTATAAATTCCTTCACCCAAATTCTGTTTCCAGTTGTTGATAGTTTCTTCTGATGGATAAGAATCTCTTATTGTTAATCTTGTTGGTTCACCAAAATCTTCACTTGCAGATGTGCCAAAGATACGACAAATTGCACAGTTTTGAATTTCATCTTTATTTTTACAACTGTGCGATGGTGCTTTTCCTTTATCATTAAGTGTTACTTTGTCATGCGCCCATTCTAATAAACTTCTTAATTTTCCTTTTAATGAAGAACCAGGTATATAAGGTAAACCTGAAATTGGGTCTTTTATAACAGGATTATCAATTCCGCCGATCTCAATACCTTCTGAAGTACCACCAATATGAAGACCAGTTAATACTCTCAGGTTAAATTTTATGATATACTTTCCTGAAAACTTATATTCATTTTTATTCTCGCTCATTTTATTCTCCTTTAGAATGAAATTTATGATAAGCAACTATTGCCTCCAAAAAAGAGACAAAATTATCAAATTCTTCTTTACTTTTTATCCGACAGGTATTGTTTCCCCAAATACAAGCCATAAGCAGGTCATAAAAGTCTTTGCTAATTACATTTCTACCTTTAGCAAAAGCAAGTTGTGGTATCAGTTTAATTAGTTCGAGTTTGATAGTTTTGATATCTGATTTATTTCGTTGAAGTGATTTGATTTTATTAAAGAATTTACGAAGTTGCGCAGTTTTTATTTTATCTTTTTGCTCTTTAGCGATTGATTCTGCCCAGCCATCTGGTTTTGCGTATTCTTCTGGTTTTAAGGATTTTTCTGTTAAATCAGAAAACTTTTTGATTTGTTCTGCAAAATCTTCTGTTTTGCTCTTTTGCTTCGGCTCTTCTTCTTTTTTGTACATTATTTACCTCCTTGATTTTAACAAGGCATAGCATACTGGGATTTTTAAATTGGCAACCCAGTTTTTACCTTCAGTATCAGTAATAAATTTTTTATATAATGCTTCTTTAACATCTATATCTTTAATATTTCTTGTTATCTGCCAAACTAAATATGGAAAATATTGGTAAGAACCTTCCACGCAAAGTTTGTTTATTCTTAATAAATGGTGTAAAAATCCCCGTGAGATTTTTCTTTCTTGTAAGTATTTAGTTAAATCTTCAGAGAAATCCATTAACTCTTTAAATGATATTTTACCATCCGTGGTTTTTGTCCAAGGAACGGTTTCGCCAAACATAGTAATTCGGTCTCTGCCATTCTCTTTTGATTTTCTTAATTCGTCGTTAACTAAATAGGCAAATCGTTTTACAGGAAATTTGGCATCACAAATAAAAATACCACCAGACAATGAGATGTCTTCATTATTGCAAGTATATTCTTTAAAATCATCGTAAATTTTTTGCGCCAACTTAGGAATCAAACTCCACGGTCCAACAATAAATAAATCATCACCACCAGAATAGACAATATACACCTTATCCTTAAAATCTTTTTCATTACATATTGTATTAATATATCCGGAAAAGAAAAGTTCCAGCATTCGGCTTAAAGTTGCGATTCGAGAAATTGTGCGGTCTGAATCTTCTTTTGCTGAAAGTCCAATCTGGAATATTAGTTTTGTTAAATCAACATCCAATTTCAAAATCCCTAACTTTTTCGCACCCTCACTTATACTCGCAATCTTTTCAAATTCTAATACTTGACCATTTTCTTTATCGCGTGCAACTGCGTTACCAATAAATTTAAAACCATAAGAAGCAGATGCGTTTTCAAAAGTTGCGGCATTGATAAAATTATCGGTACTATTTAAAGTATAATATTCGAGATGTTTAATTTCACCTGAAGTTTTAAAGGATGGAGGTGTTTGGTCTTTTCGATTGTCTATTACTAAATATGCTTTGACAAATTTGCCAAAATTAATTTTATATACTTCTATTCCTTCATTATTCTTAGATATTTCGCCGTTTCCTTGGTGTAGAATAATTGCTTTTGTATATGGTAATTTTTTACCAATTTGTTCAAAGATCTCACATAAATCGCATATTTTATCTTCTTTGTCATATGGAATTGTATTGCCACAGGATTGGCAAATATCTTTTTTCCCTTTAATTTTTTCTTGGGGCGATAAAATCCTTTTTCTTTTTTCTTCTTGTTGTAATAAATTTTTTAGTTTCTGTTTTTTTAGAGCATTCATTTTATTATCTACTCTTTTTAATACATCATCCCAATTTGTAAAGTCTAATGGAGAAACTTCGGTATCAGCAAAAACAAAACCCAATTTGCCATTTGTCCATATAAACATTAGCTCATTAATCTCGTCAAGAATTACGTTAAGTTTGTCTTTACATTCTTTTGTATTTGGTAACAAAATCTGAAATTCGCCACTACTACAATAAAGAATATTTACAAAAGAAAGTTCTAATTCATATACAATATATCTTGCAATAATATCAGTTAATAATGAAACATAACATGACCTTCCGCGTAAACGTTTAGAAGTTCCTGGTTCATTCGAAGGCGTGTAAACAAAATCCTGAATACCAAACATATCGGCAGAAAGCAATATAAAATATTTACTTTCGGATAGTCTTTTTTCTATATCGTTAAACTTATTTCTCTCATTTTCATTTTGTGGGTTGTTCTTTATGTATTTTCTATGTTGTTTTAAATCATTTAATATTGTTTCTATATCCTTAAATGCAGTAGTATTATTATATAGACATAAAGCAATTGCTGCTGATACCCTTGAGTGGTCAAATAAAGAAATATCTGGATGTATATTTTCTCCCCTTGGAGTAGCGGAAGGTACTGCCCAAATTGTTTTATATAATATATAAAATATACTTAAATAATCATCATCCGTAATATTTTTAAATTCTTCATTAAGGGTTTTCCAAATTTTTTCATATTTTTCTTTTTTTTCTTTTTCTTCTTCTTTTTCTTTATTTTCTTTTGCTATTTTATATTCAGGATATTTTAAAGTTGGGAATAATATATCTTTAAACGATATTCCTTTTTCATCGCACAGAATATTTATATCATATGCCTGTTTTGATTTAATGTTGGCAAGTCCAAGATTTATTTCATTAAAGACAGATACAAATGGATATTTAAATCTATCCTTTTTTTCTTTATTTAGATCTTCTTCCTCCTCTATTCGCTCTTTAGCAGACAAATGATCCGACACCGCTATTATCATTGCATATATTTTGAACACATCTTCCCTATTTAAGTTTTTATGTTTTTCCTTGCGGGGTTCACCATGATATAATACCATATCTATTAAATTACTATATTCTTTAAATTTATCTTTATATAACTTTATTAAATGGGCACTTGCTTTTGCATGTGGATGCCCCTTCAATTTAATGTTTCTTAATTCATCATCTATGGTTGCGTCGTCACCTATAAATGCTTTTCCTATATCATGGAGTAATCCTGCTAATATAATTGTATTTGGCTCAAGACGTCCTTTCATTCAATTACCTCCATCTTATATTTTCCCATGCCAAATACTGTTCCTTTGCCAAGATGCACCATTTCGCCTATTTTAAGGTAGGGAATAAAGTCTGTCAAGTCGCCTTGATAGGTAATTTCACCAATCATACCCGCACTTGGTATTCTACGATGTTGTCTTGTTGAGAATCGAAACTGGTCTTGTAATCTTAAGTCTGAATGTAATGTTCTAACCTTTTCTGCTTTAGAAATTAAATTAGTAAAGTCAATGCCATAAGGTTCGTCAGAATGAAAGTAAGATAATAATCCAATCCGCCGTAAAAGACTTCTTATCAAGATGTGAAAATCGAGACTTTGTGCAACTTTACCTTCATAAACAATTCTAAAAGGAGTGAGAAATTTTATTCTTATCGCATTTACAGGTTTTCGCGGTTTGTTTATTGCTAATTCTTTGATTTTAATCTGACCTTTAATTTTTTTGTGTTCACCATCATAAATTATTTGTTTGCCTTGTTTTACTGAAAGCAATTCTAATTTACCCCGATTTCTTCCCAAGCCATTTTTACCCATCTCATCCAACGCATAAATAAAATAAGGTAAGTAATCAATTGCTTTACCAATCAGAGTTAGTGCAAAGGTAAATTTTTCTCCTTGCTGATATTCTTGTTTATTTTTAACGGGCGGTTCAAAGATAAACGGTCTGGGAATAGTTTCGTATTTGCGCATAATTTGAGAGTCTTCAGGTCTTGGTGTCTCAAAGATATAAGCATAAACACATTTTGTTTTTAAGATACATTCTACACATTGTTTGTCTCTAATCGGACAGATAATTTTTCTAAATGCATAGCCAAAGGCACCCCGTATGATTGAACCTTGAAAATGGGATAAAGTTAATTGTTCAATTGTCTTATAGATTATTTCTAAAGAGGCAACTTTCATTGTATTGGATACAAACTAAATATTTAATGTCAAGTTTCAGGAGTATAAATCAATTCTATATAGTATCTTCATACAGTGAGTCAGTCGTTACATTTACTTCTTTCAAAATGGCCTTGTTTTGAGTATGTATCTTTAGTCTCATTCAATTGTTTCAATTGTAATTTCTTGATTAGTATGAATATTAATTGAGCCAGCAATTTTTATGGCTTCCTCAACAATTATTTTTGGTTCCAGATTAGTATATTTAGTCAATGCCCGTGCAACACCTAATGCAATTGGTCCGCCTGACCCGATTGCAACTATGCCATCATCTGGTTCAATTACATCTCCGGACCCTGAAACAATATAACTGTTTTGTTGACTCAGAATTGCCAGTAAGGCTTCAAGTCGTCGTAACACTTTATCTTGTCGCCAGTCTTTGGCTAATTCAACTACGGCTCGGGGAAGATTACCATGGTATTCTTCAAGTTTATTTTCAAATCGCTCAAATAAAGTAAACGCATCTGCTGCTGAGCCAGCAAATCCAACTAATATCTTATTATTATATACTTTTCGTATTTTTTTAGCAGTTTCTTTGACAATCGTGTCGCCAAAAGTGACTTGGCCATCACTTGCCATCGCACATTTACCATCTCTTCTGAGACCGATAATGGTAGTCGCGATGAACTTAGTCATACTCACCTCCTATATAATATATAAAAAGTTATGGTTCTAAAATAAATAAATTTATCCGGTAATTGTATTTTATCATATTTACACTCCGGCTTTTCTTAATTCTTCTTCGGATAAACCGTAATAATGTCCAATTTCGTGCATCACAACTTTGCGCACTAAATCTTTAATTTCTTCTTCAGTTTTAGCAATGTTTTCAATTGGTTTCTGATAAATTATAATTCTATCCGGTAAAGTATTGCCATACCAGAAACCGCGCTTTCGATAAGGAATACCTTGATAAAGTCCTAAGATGCCAAATCTTCCTTTTTTTAACTTGTTTTGAATATCTAAAGATGGTACATCTTCAATAATAATGCTAACATTTTCTAATTTCTTTTTGAAAAATTCTGGTAAATCTTCTAAGGCTTGAAGCACAAATTCTTCAAATTGTCCTCTTTGCATATTTCTCTGTCAAACTAATTAAAATTACAAAGTAAAAATAACTTAAATATCATTGAGTGTATGCATAAGTTCTCAGATTTTGTTGTATAGTTCGAAAATAATAATCATTAAGATAATTTCTATCTTAGATTTTACTGAGAAATTATTAAATAGTAAATTCCTTTTGATAATCCATCTAAAGATAATTCTAAATCTGAACTTTTAGCAGAAATTCCTGTGCGCATTGATTTTACTAACCGACCTTGGATATCATACAGCCGAATTAAAACTGTGGTTGGCTCTGACTTCTTATCAATCTTAACTTTTGTTTTCCCGTTTGCGAGATAAATGATTTTGCTTATGCCCGATATTGTCTTTATTCTATTAAATTGGAATCCGCTTCGGATGTTCTTTGAAAGGTGTTTTCCTTCTTGTGCTATTAATTGCCGATTTTGTGTCGTGCCCGATTGAGTATTTTCCTTACTTAACTCGAAATGACTCGCATTAATGTTTTGTGGAATGTAAGCCCAGAATTCTCGGGTCCGATTGCCTTTCATTATGAATAACCGATTATTAGCAAAAGTTAAGCCGGCACCATTTTTCGGAAGACTTCTTTTATTTAATTTGGGTATTGTGTCTTGAAACTGCCAATGACCAGAAATAGTATTATAAGCCCAAAGTTCTTGACATTTATTGCCTTTGATTGCATAGAGCGTATTTGAGCCATCATAAGCCATTGCACCACCTGCTTTAACCTTATATCTTTTACCCAAAGCCCAAGATGGTAAACTTTCTTTTTCGGTCCAAGTGGTTTCAGAAATATCATAGCAATAAAACTCATTATATCTTGCCCCACCTTTAAGTGCATAGATTTTATTATTCCCACCATAAGCAATGCAACTACCAGCCTTAAAAATTCGGTTGTGTATTCCTTTAGGCATAGAAGCAAGTGGTTCCCATATGTTTTGAGAAATATTATATTTCAGAAACTCCAGTTCTTTACTACCGCCAACTAAACAATAAATATTACCATTATAAAAGGTCAAACTTGAACCATCCTTAAAAGGCTTTATACAAGGCGCTAATTGGCAAGAAATCCAAGTGTCAAGAGCGGGTTCGTATTTCCAAAATTCTTTAGTATTATTTCCTTTAAGGCAGTAGATAACGCCATCCGCATAGACCAGAGCAGACCCAGATTTAACTTTTCTTTTTATTACAACTGAATCCCTAATAAAAATGGTATTGGTGATTTAATAGACCATTTGTCATTGGCAATATCATAGATATAAAAATCCTGAGTATTATTACCTTTCAATGCATAGATTCTATTTCCATCACTGGTAAGACAACCGCCATCTTTTACTGGTTTGAGACTGTTGCTATCAGGAATATCAGCTTTTCTTTGCCAAATCGGATAATCGACAAAAAATTGCCAAAATGGAGCAAAACCTGACCAATTATGAGCAAGGTCTTGACATCTAACTGACCAATGATATTCGCCAACAGGTAAAGGACGAATTGATAGATAAAAAGTATCTGCTGTCAGTAAATTTAATAAAGTGTCTTCTGATTTGATAACTAAAAGGTTATATTCACAAGCAGCCAGGCTTTTTCGCCAAATAAAATTCGCATATACCAGAGAGAGTGTGCAATTTGGTATTGGATTTACTAATATCGGAACTGGTGGCGGTGTGGTATCAATTGTAAACTTAAAAGTATCACTCCAATGTCCCCAGTGACTATTTGCTCCTGCACGCACTTGCCAAAGATATGTACCTTCATTAAAACTAATCGGTCCACATTCAGAAGTAGAGATTATCGTATCAAGCAAATCTACTACTTTTAAATTATATTGTGTTGCATTATTAACATCAGTCCAGTCAAATGTTATATTGGTATTATTAGTAAATAGATTATTAGATGGAAACAATAAAGCGGGGATTGGAAGTGTTATTTCAATATTTTTCCGGCAAGAATCATTACTCCTTATATAATCAGAATCCAATTTTGCCCAGGCAATAACAGTAAATAGCCCAAATTGATTAGCAATCCAATTTTGAAAATTGACTGTGCAGGATGTTGCGGGTGCCATATTGATAATCTCTATTGAATCTAAATAGACTATATCTTTACTGTTTTCAATTCTTAGAAATGTGTAAAAAGATTCAGTTTTTGTGCCCAGATTTTTAATAAGAACTCTCGGTGAGATGGTATCGCCATATCCGATTTGAGAAGTTATAAGTATTGAATCTGCTGAAACATCATGACTATAGCGTGAGAACCGAATTGCTCTGCCCGCGCTCAATAAATTTCCTTGAGGCACGCCATTATAAAGATATTGTAAACCAATTGTGCCATTAGAATTTTCAATGCCAACTGTTGCTGATTGACCAAGGCCTAAATTGTAAAAATTCGCACAACGATTATATTGAAAAACTATGTCGCCGTTTTCGTAGAGAATTACCTGAAATTCAACTGTGTCGCGAGTAACACCAGCACTCATAACCATACCTTTCCATTGAATTATCTTATATTTAATAGGCGATAAATCAAAAGTTTTGTGTCGAGCGTTTAAGATATTCAAATCATCCCAGAAAGGTGCGATGATATTATTAGGTAATTCTTGAGAAGGAATTGCTGGATTGGTATTGTACGAAAGAGATAGTTCATTAAAACTTATAAAACCATTAGTTGAATAATAGAAATCAGTCATTGGTTCACCATAGAAATTAAAAGTAAAGCCTATTGGAATTGGTCCACTCACATTTATATCACCAGTTGGTAATGGTGAACCAGTCGTTGAGATATCTATCCAATCATAAACAGGCCCACCAATGGTATCAGAATCAATCCAATATGCATAACCAGCATCAGGTCCACCAGTGAAATATGGTTTAATCATTTGAGTTAAACGAGTCCGTTGGTCATTTAATGGGTTTGTATCATTAGGAACTAAAACTCTAACTTTTATTGTGCATAATTCAGCAACTGTTGGCACAAAGGAATCAAAAGTAATGACTTTTGAACTATCAATTAAAAGACTATCAAGATATTTTATATTTTCAAAATGTAAAACTGAACCTTGTCCAACAATCGAACATATCATAACAATATTTCTTTTTATTTCATTACTATAGTTCTTAATTTTTATTTGCGGGTGAAAATTCGCACCAAATGGTCTCATTAAAAAAGAAATACCTGGTGACAAAATCGCATCTATTCCTATTCCCGTGATTTCTTTAATCTCCGGGCCTGTAATATCATCAAGATTAATTCTGTCTCCATATAGACCTTTATTTACAAATGCAATATAAATTTCTTGACCATCAAATGTATCAAGTGAAATAGTTCTTAAGATATAACTGGTGTTTGTGAATTTATTACCCCAAAGGAGAATTGTAAAATCATCAATATTGTTTCCGGTAGTCGATAATCTAACTTCCAAACTTTCAGGGTTACCCATCGCAGTTGACTTACGATACCAAAACTTAAGTGTATCATAAGTCATCTCGCTACATTTTAATCTCGGTGTTATCAACCAATCATCATTGCGTAGGCTTGGACCTTCATATCTTGATGAAACACAAGCCGGAGTAGTATAAAAATTAGTGGTGTATCTTTCCCAAGTTTGTGCGCCACCGTCATTATTTATCACTTTCCATCCTAACGGTGGGAATGTTGTACCGGTAAAACTTTCATTTAGCGGTATTGAATTTAAGATTATTGGTATAAAAAATAAAAAAGTTAACTTTATAGTTGTTTTTAGTTTTTGCATACTTTACTTTATTACCTTTTGACGATTTGTCAAGGATAAAGATTGAAAGTTCCGAAAGAGTAGTACTGAAAAGATAATAGATATGGGGAAAATTACAGTGAATTCAATAGTAAGATCGACTTTCGTTGATTTATTCAATGTTCACTCTTGACATCCATTATCCCGTGATTATTATTAGTTAATGATTAATCTTTTTGGTTGGCTCGTCAATTTATTAGAAAAGAGTTCTCTTGTTAAAAATTCATTATTATTGCTAAGCACCGGTTACCTAATTTTATTATAGGGAATGGACACGAAATGATGAATTTCAACAACAAAAAGATTCATTTAGAGAATTTTATAAAATTTTATCATGAAGGGTCATATCTTTTATTTGCACTATGATTGGTTTATGGAGGAATTATGCAATGTGTAATTGAGAAAGAACTGTTCGAGGAGAGTTTAAGTAATGTTGTCCAGATCATAATGACCAAAACTTCATATCCGGTTTTACAAAATGTATTTTTAGAAAGCACGGGCGAGAGTTTAATTATTAAAGCAACTGACCTTGATACTTATGTAGAAAAACACTTATCTTTATCTGAAAAAGGTAAGGCGGGCAAAGTGATTGTATCTGGAAAAAAGTTATTAGAGGCGGTAAGAGAATTATCTGCGGACAAATTGACTTTAACCCTAAAAGATAGCAAAGTATATTTAGAAGCCGAAGGTAGCACATCAATCTTTTTAGGCTTAGACCCGACAGAATTTCCTGAAGTTCCTGAACTTCCTAAAGATAATAAACTCGAGTTTCCTTTAACAACTTTAGAAGAAATTTTCAAGGCAACGAGTTTTGCAACCAGTAAAGATGAAAGTCGTCCAGCAATGTGTGGCGTGTATTGGAAAGTGTCCGCGACCGAGACTAGAATGGTAGCCACTGATAGTTATCGTTTGGCATTCGCTAAAAAGAAAGGTAAGTATGGTGGTAAATTGGAAGCAATTATTGCTCCCAAAGTTTTTGCGTTCTTTCCCAAAGGTGTTGATAAAGTAACCATTAGTGTTGACCCAGCAAAAATTGGATTGGTTTTCCCCAATACTACAATCATTACGCGTTTAATTGAAGGTCCATATCCAGATTACGAACGCATTATGCCAAAACAATATCCGTTTCGTATGCAAACTAATGTGGCAAATTTCACCGCCGCATTACGCCGAGCTGCCGTCTTTGCTCACCCGGTCGGACGGCTGGTTGTCTTAAATTTATCGGCAAAAGAATCAAGTATCTTTGCGGAAACTCAAGATATCGGTCAAACCACGCAATTATTTGATGCTAATTACGAAGGTGACGATTTGAAAATTGGATTTAATGTCGATTTTCTTTTGGAAGTTCTAAGACATATTGATAGTGATGAAGTCGTAATGGAACTCTTAAATCCGCTTGCCGCTGGAGTTATAAAACCGGCATCAGCACAAGCCGAAATCGAGAAGATTTATCTTTTAATGCCGATTCGAATTGAATAATTTATTTAGAATAGTCCAGATTATCGTCAGATTTAAAATATAGGGGGCTATAATGAAAAAAGTATTTATCAGTATTCTTATACTTGTAGGTATTTCATATATTATCGCAGAAAATACTAAATATCTGATAATAACCCATAATAATTTTTACGATGCAGTTAAACCTTTAGCACAATGGAAACATAAAAAAGGATTAGCAACAACGATTGTTAGAGTTCCGAGCGGAATGAGTCCGTCCTCAATCAAAGACACAATTATAAAATATCAAGCACCATATGTACTTTTAGTTGGCGAACAAAGTTTTATTCCTTTAGGGAAATATTTTCCGTCGTGGAGTCTTTATTATCCCAATTGCGGTACATGGACTGATCAATGGTATGCAGATACGACTAATGATAGTGAATATAAAAATGATATTTATCTTGGGCGACTTCCATGTTCCACTGCAGTTCAATGTTCAATTATTGTTAATAAAATTCTTGCTTACGAACAATGCAGGGTAAAGAACAGTGATTGGTTCATCAAGGCGACAGGCGTAGCAAGAGATGTTCGAGAAAATAATTCTCTTTATGATAGTTGTTATATAACAGCAATCAACACAATTGCTGGATTACTGTACGCCCATGGATTCAATCAAGTGGATAAGTTATTTGTTTCAGAAGGTGCGGATAGCACTGCCGTCGAAGATTCAGTGGAAAAAGGACGAGGATTTCTGGTTTATCGAGGGAGCACGCTCTCGACCACAGATAATTGGAATAATCCGTTCGCTGTAAATCCCTTACGAATAAATAACGACTCTATGCCGACTGTAGTTTTTTCACCGACTTGTCGAACGATGTTCTTTCCCGATAGTTTACCAACGTATCCGGAACCCCAAACCGCTGCAGGAAATCGTTGGGTAAGAAAATCAGGAAATGTATCAATTCCTAAAGGCTCGTCAGCATTTTTCGGCACTACTACCCATTATCATGCAGGTTTTGCCAAGGAACAAACATTTTGGCGAAATGCTGCATCTATCGCTTTTTTCAAAGCAATCACACAAGACTCAGAATATATCTTAGGCAAGGCAGCAAGAAAAGCTCAAGATGCAGCTCTGTCTTGTTGCTCTCTGTTTACGCTCGGATATCCTAAACATGCAACGGCTTGTTCTGTTGCCTATATGGAATGGAACTTATTAGGAGACCCAGAAATGCATCTATGGACAGCGTTACCTAAGACGCTCACTGTAACCCACGATACAATAATTAATACTGGTTCACAAACTTTTACGGTTACAATAACCAAAGATGGTTATCCCTTAAATAATGTTCTGGTTTGTTTGACGATGGACAGTACAATTTATGTAACGAATTATACTAATGGAGAAGGAAGAGCCACTTTTTCAATTAGTCCTCAAAATGTAGGTTTAATGTCAGTAACTGCAACTACTTGTAATTGCAAGCCGTACGAAGGAAATGTTCACGTAATCACTGGTCATGATGTTTGTGTCCACGAAATTCTTGCTCCAATAGGAACTATTACTTCAGGAACTAATGTTGTACCCAAAGCAGTCGTTCAAAATCTTGGGGGCGCTAACGAAATTTTCCCTGTGATCTTTAAGATTGGCAATGTCTATACTGATTCAATAGTAATTTCTCTCGCTAAAGGCGAAATTGATACAATAAGTTTTACAAATTGGATAGCATCTACCGGCAATTACCAGACTAAGTGCTATACTATGCTTATAGGCGATATTGATAGTTCTAATAATACTAAGTTTGGAACATTGACTGTGGCTTATCACGATATAGCAATTTCTTTAATTACTCAACCAGAAGATACTATAATTAGTGATCGACAATTACTGCCAACAATGATAATTAACAATAACGGCATGTATACTGGCCCAGAAATTTGCACTGTTGATGTTAGAATTTGGCGTTATCGAATCAACCTTGATAGTTTTTGTCAAATATCACTTAACCCATCAGATTCAGTTTTGGTTTATGAAAACTCAATAGTATCTTTATTAAATCCTGGTTCAAATAATGTCAGTTTACAGGCTTGGAATCCTGAGTGGTCAGATATTCATTGGATTAACGAACCAACATTTCATTTAATTAAGGTTTTAGCTAAAAAGGGAAATGACCAGAATTTAGGAAACAATAGTCTACAGAAAGTTTTTACAGTCAAGGCTTGTTATTTTGATGTTCAAACGAATTACGTAGGTTTCTTATATGGCGCATCTGTGGTTTCTAATGAGACTTTGGTTTATGGTAGAACTTATACACCGGTATTAGTTGCTTCTAATTCAACTTTTGGCCCTAATGCTCAAATAAGAACAAAAGTAAAAATTACCCGAATTAAGAACAATAAATCAATCTATAACAAATCCACTGACCAAACCTTAAATCCTAGAACTTATGTTTGCATTGTATTTCCCAATTTGACACCCACGGATTCAGGTTGGTTTAAGATGACGAGTTGGATTGAAATGAGACGAGGTGTTGATTCGATTATAACAAATAATATAATCGAACAATTTCTCTATGTACAAAGAGTCAAAAGCGGAAACAATACTCAAAGTGAGCCATATTATCTTACAGATGCTTTTGCATTGAATCAAAATTTTCCCAATCCATTCAAAAGACTAACTAACATATCGTGGCAAATACCGATAAAATCAGATGTCAAAATTTCTATTTTTGATGCTACTGGACGATGTATCAAAACACTGATAAATGAGACGGCCGAGCCCGGGTCTTATAATACAATATGGGATTGTCGTGATGAGCAAGGCGATAAGATTTCTGACGGTATATACTTTTATGAAATACGTGCAGGAAATTTTGTCGCAAAACGAAAGATGGTGATTGTACGCTGATTTAACTTAAAACTTTTTCTATAGAAACTTTGCCTTCAGAATATTACTTTCATTAGATCTTTTCTATCTAGCATAGTAACGTATAATAAAACTGATTCAATTGCCAGATTTTTTTGTTATAATGTAATGATGAGAAACATCTATTTAGAGTTTATTAGTATTTTTTGGCTTTTTTCTAATCTTTTTGGCATAGGTGCTAATTATCTTATCATTACCCATGAGAATTTCTATAACGCAGCAAAGCCTTTAGCCTTATGGAAGCAAAAAAAGGGGATGTCTTGTAAAATTGTTAATCTTTCTGAAATAGGGAATGATACCGCAAGTATCAAGTCTTATATTCGTAATGCTTATAATAATTGGAATCCACGGCCTGAGTATGTTCTTTTAGTTGGTGACCGTAACTTTATTCCTTTAGGGATGTACTTTCCTAATTGGATTCTCTATTATCCTTATCGTGGTACCTGGACTGACCAATACTACATTAATCTTACTGAAGCAAATGATTTTCGTGATGATTTGTATTTGGGCCGATTGCCGTGTTCAACACCTTCAGAGTGTTCCGTGATGGTAAATAAAATTATCTATTATGAGCACGGTAAAGGACTCAGTAAAGGCGATTGGTTTATAAAGGCAACAGGTATTGCTCGAGACCAAAGAGAAAACAATCAATGCTTTGACAGTTGTTATCTTAATGCAATAAGACATATTCAAAACACTCTTTTAGATTATGGCTTTAGTCAAATTGATACGCTCTATACTTCTAATAATGCGGATTACAGCGTGGTTGAAGAATCAATCACTCATGGACGAAACTTTGTTGTCTATCGTGGTAGCACGCTTTCCACTACTGATAACTGGAACAATCCTTTTGCAGTCCGACCAGAAAGAATCCGAAATGACTCTATGCCGGCAGTGGTAATTTCACCAACTTGCCGAACTATGTTTTTCCCGGAAAATCTACCATCATATCCCGAACCACAAACTGCTGCTGGTAATAAATGGATGAAACAAGGCACAGTCAGTGTGCCCAGAGGTGCAGTTGCGTTTTGGGGAACAACAACTCATTATCATGCTGGTTTTGACACATTCCAAACTTATTGGCGTAATGCTGCGGCAATAAAATTCTTCGAAACTATCACCAAAGAATCAGTATTTGTTTTAGGCGAAGCGATTCGAAGAACCAAAGACAGCATTTTGGCTTGCTGCTCACTTTTAACAATCGACCGTTTGAATCATCCAACTGCTTGTTCTGTTGCCTATATGGAATGGAACTTATTAGGTGACCCTTCACTAAATCTTTGGACCAATATTCCTAAATTAATGTCTGTAGTTCATGAAACAATTATCAATGTTTCTCCCCAGATGTTTACGGTAACAGTTCGTGACTCGACAAATGATTGTCCGCTCTCTAATGCCTTAGTCACGCTTATCAAAGATTCTGTAATTTATCAGTGTCAATACACTAATGATTTGGGTGTCGCTGAGTTTTCAATTAATCCTCAAACCTACGGCGTAATGTCAGTCACAGTTACTAAGCAAGGTTTCCAGGCTTATGATAAAAATGTTTTAACTTGTTTTGAAAATGATGTGGGTGTAATCGATATTATTCAGCCGCGAGATATTATTGATTCGATGATAAATATAGTTATTCCTAAAGCAAAAATAAAAAACTTTGGTTTATATCCAGCAACATTCAATGTTCAATTCAAAATTAATGATTGGGTAAGTAATAAGATGATTGAAACTCTGTTACCACAAGAAGAAGTCATTATTACATTTGACACTTGGGTAATTGGACCTCGGGGTGATTATTTCGGCAAATGCTTCTGCCAATTAACAAATGATTTGGACCCCGAAAACGACACTGCGGAATTACATTTTATTGTTGTTCCTTATATTTTTGGCTGGCAACAAAAAGAATCTTTGCCCACTAAAATACCTAATCAATATGTCACATATGGTGGTGCTTTAGTTGGCACTGATAATTATATTTTTGCTTTTCGCGGCAATAAATCTAATGAGTTCTATAAATATTCTATAGATGAAAATAAATGGTTTTTAGCCGAATCGATTCCATATGGCAGAAAACCAAACGATCCATTAAAAATTAACTATAAAAAAGTTCATAATGGTTCTGCCCTTTGTTTTGATGGTGTAAATACGATCTACGCTACTAAAGGTGCGGGAACAAGAGAATTATGGGCATATAATATCACTGAGAATTCTTGGACTCAAAAAGCATTTGTACCAACGATAATCAGTCGTGGTCTCAGAGGTGGCACATCAATAGTATTTACAAATAATAAATTATACTTATTAGCCGGTGAACAAAGCAGAAAACTTCCAACAAATTTTCTTTGTTATGACCCACAAGCAGATACCCCAAATGGTGAACCTTGGCAACCATTAAATCCTGCACCACTACCACCGGATAATCGAACTTTTCGCAATGGTAGTTGTCTTATTGCATTAGGTGATAAAATTTATGCACTGAAAGGATGGGGTAAAGATAACTACTTATATGCCTATGACATATCAACTAACACCTGGAGCTTAAAAGAGACACTGCCTCAAAGTCATCCGCAACTACTTCAAAAGAATAAAGTAAGAAATGGTGCGGGAATGGCAACAGATGGCGAAGTCATTTATGCGATTAAAGGATTTGGCAAAAATGAATTTTGGCAATACCTGCCACAAGGTATATGGATTCCTCTGGATACAATTCCCAGATTACATAATAAATCAGTACCCAAATATGGCGCATCATTAACTTATGCTAAGGGAAGAATCTATCTCTTAAAAGGCAATAATACACCGGAATTTTGGCAGTATTCACCAATCCCTCATAAATCAAATCAGGAATGTAGAATTATTCAAGACCAAACAATCTATTGCTCAAACACTTATTATAAGACATCATCGCTCAATAAAAAACCAATGGTTTTCACGGTGGCGAATTCAACGATTGTATTTAATGTGTTTATTGCGAACAAAGTCTCGATTAAACTCTATAACATATACGGAAGATGTATTAGAATATTATCGGATGATTTTTTCAGTCCCGGAATTTATCAAATCCAATTTGACAGTTCAAATCTTGCTAAAGGCATCTATTTTCTAAAATATGAAGATATCACTAGCAAAAGCACATTAAAACTAATCAAGGAATAAATAATTAATCTACCAATCATAACAATTAACTTAATCGCACTCAGTAATAGATTAAGATTTATTAAATATATCCCTGACTTTTTAATTTTCTTCTTGACGATTAGATTTTTTTGATTATATTCTATCTGTTAAATATAATGAAAACATCTAATTTTGTTTCTGAAACAGATATAAATTAAGTATTAATAAAAATCATGAAGAAAAACCACCCTAAGCCAGTTGTGACCAAAAGTAAATCTGGTATTGAGATTGAAATTATAAAAGAGTTCTGTAAGGGTTGTGGTATTTGTGTTGAATTTTGTCCCAAAGATGTCTTAACCATCGGTTCTGATTTAAAAGTTAATGTCAGCAATATTGAGGCTTGCAACGGTGATATGCTATGTGAACTACGATGTCCGGATTTCGCCATATTTGTGACTAAACCTAAAAAGAGCAAATGATTTTCCGGAAAACAAATCAAAAAACTAATAATATAAACAGTGTTATTCGGGATTTTGGTAAATAAATATGCAATTATTATCAGGAAATGAGGCCTGTGCTATTGGTGCGATTAGAGCTGGTATAAGGTTTTTTGCCGGTTATCCGATTACGCCATCAACAGAAATTGCCGAAATAATGTCTGAAGAATTACCCAAAATTGGCGGTGTCTTTATTCAAATGGAAGATGAAATTGCCAGTATCTGTGCAATGATTGGTGCTTCGGCTGCAGGTATGAAGTCAATGACGGCAACATCTGGTCCGGGTTTTTCGTTAATGCAAGAAGGTATTGGCTATGCGGTGATGACTGAAGTGCCTTGTGTAATTATTAATGTTCAGCGTGGCGGTCCAGCAACTGGTCTACCAACTAAAGTTGCTCAAGGTGATGTTATGGCTGCACGATGGGGAACTCATGGTGACCATCCAGCGATTGCTTTAACTCCGTGGAGCGTTGCTGAATCTTTCTCATTAACGGTTAAAGCAGTTGAAATCGCTGAGCGCTTGCGATTACCTGTGATAGTTTTAAGTGATGAAATCATTGGCCATATGAGAGAAGTTGTTTCTCTACCTAAGTCAGTATCAATTGATACACCCCGAAAACCAATTAAACCTGCTACTGACTATTTACATTATGATGATGATACCAATTATGATGCTCAAATTGCTCATTTTGGTGACGGTTATCGAATTCATATCTCGGGTCTGACCCACCGTAAAGATGGTTTTCCAACTAATGACCCAACAATTATTGCTTGGAAAATGGCTCGTTTAAAGAATAAAATCGAAGAAAATCGTCACTGGCTTTATAGTTTTGAGCAGAGAGATATTAATAGTGATACAGTTATCATTTCATACGGAAGTTCAGCACGTACCGCTTTAGAAGCAAAACAAGAATATGAATCGACCCATAACAAAAAAATTGGGTTTTTACGATTAATTATGCTTTGGCCATTTCCTTATCAACAATTGTCTGATATTTTAAAGAGTGCTAAACGCGTTATTGTGGTTGAAATGAATCAAGGGCAGATGATAAGAGAAATCGCTCGCACTGTAGGTCGAGGAATCGAAGTTATCGGTGTTAATCGAGTTGACGGTGAATTGATTACGCCCGAAGAAGTCCTGGCAGTTTTATGAGAACAATGTTTGATAATTTAGAATTACTCAATAAGTATGAAGTCTGAAATTCTTGAATATTTAAGATTAGATGACCGGTTTCCGCACATCTTGTGTCCGGGTTGCGGCATCGGTTCAGCAATGAACTCTTTGGTTCGTGCCATCAATGAATCCGGCTTAAATAAAAATGAGATTTGCGTTGTCTCGGGCATTGGTTGCTCTTCACGCGTTCCGGGTTATCTTGACTGTGATACATTCCATACTTTACACGGCAGAGCAATTCCATCTGCTAGCGGTGTAAAACTCGCTCGACCGAATATGGAAGTAATCGTTATTGCCGGTGACGGTGATTTACTTGCAATTGGTGGTAATCATTTTATCCACGCGGCACGCCGAAATCTTGATATGACAGTAATTGTGATTAATAATTTCAATTATGGTATGACTGGGGGACAATATTCACCAACAACTCCTCAGGGTAAGCGCGCTTCTACTGCGCCTTATGGATGTGTTGAGAGAGCATTTGATATTTGTGAAATGGCAAAAGCCGCCGGTGCGGTCTTTGTTGCCCGAAGCACAACCTATCATACACCTCATCTTAAGGGACTAATCAAACAAGCAATTAAGAAAAAAGGGTTTGCAGTAGTAGAAGTGGTTTCCCAATGCCCAACACTGTATGGCAGATTAAATCGGATGGGCGATGCGGTAAAGATGCTTGAATATTTTAAAGATAATTCGGTTACAGCTTCTTCTATTAAAGACCCGAAAGACGCTGAAGGGAAAATTGTTATCGGTGTCCTGTATGATACCGAAGCACCTGAATACTCTGAAGTATATAAAAAAGTTGTGGAGACTGCTCAAAAGAAAAAATAAGATATGTTAAGAAATTTAAGTTCTAATCTCAATATAAAAAAATATTAAACTGATTTATAATATGCGAAAAGAAATCCGTTTAGCCGGCACCGGTGGTCAAGGATTAATCCTTGCCGGAGTAATTATTGCCGAAGCCGCAGGCGTTTATGAAGGTAAAAAGGTGATTCAAACACAGAGTTATGGACCTGAAGCTCGCGGTGGCGCTTCTAAATCAGATGTTATTATTTCCAGTGAGGAAATTTTATATCCCAAACCAAGAAAAATAGATATACTTGCCTGCCTCTCTCAAAAAGCCTGTGATGCTTATCTTAAAGACTTAAAAGAAGATGGTATTATAATCTTTGATAATTTTTATGTTAAACGTTGTCTTATTAAAAATTGTTGTGGGTTGCCTTTATCTCAAACTACGCGCCAGCGATTTGGTCGGGAGATATTTACCAATATTGTTTTGTTAGGGGCTATTTCTGAAATTACAAAAATAGTATCGCTCGATTCGCTAAAAAAAGCATTACAGCATCGTGTGCCACCAGCAACGATAGAATCTAATCTTCAAGCATTAGAACTCGGCGTGGAAATTGCTCAACAATATCACAATCCATTATCTACATCATCATCAGATTAATGCGCCGGCCTTCTTTTATTTTAGAGTCAAGTTATTAAACCAACATTAGGGTAAGATAAACTTGTAATGCAAGTACTTGCTTTTATTTTAGCCGGTGGTCAAGGTGAACGACTTTATCCTTTGACTAAAGACCGGGCTAAACCAGCAGTTCCTTTTGGCGGTATCTACCGTATTATTGACTTTACGCTTTCTAACTGTCTTAATTCTCGATTAAAACGAATCTTTGTACTCACTCAGTATAAATCATTTGCCTTAGAAAAACATATTTATGCTGGTTGGGATGTATTTGTCCCAGAATTAGGCGAATTTATTCATTGTTTACCACCGCAAAAAAGGATTGAAAGCGATTGGTATCTGGGCACTGCGGATGCAGTTTATCAGAACCTCTATTCTTTGAAGAATGCTCCGGCGGATTATGTGTTTGTTTTATCTGGAGACCACATCTACAAAATGGATTATCGCAAGATGTTAAGGTATCATCGTCGGCAAAATGCGGATATGACTATTGCTCTTTATGAAGTTCCAATTCAAGATGCTCATCGTTTTGGTGTTTTAGAAGTTGATAAGAATTATCGGATTATCGGATTTCAAGAAAAACCCAAAGACCCAAAACCAATACCGGATAAACCAGATAAAGCATTAATTTCAATGGGAGTGTATCTTTTTAATACACCAGCATTAGTTTCGACTCTAATGGTTGATGCGGAAGATACAAAATCAACGCATGATTTTGGTCGGGATATAATTCCCAAGATGATAAAAGGTTATAAAGTTTTCGGTTATCCATTTGTAGATGAAAACCGTAGTTGGATAAAATATTGGCGCGATGTCGGCACAATTGATGAATATTATGAGGCACATATGGATTTAGTTTCCGTTGAACCAATCTTTAACCTTTATGATAAACGCTGGCCCATTAGGACTGCTCAATACACCTATCCGCCAGCCAAAACTGTTTTCAATGATACTAAATCCGGCCGAGTCGGTATCGCATTAAACAGTTTAGTTTCAAATGGGGCAATTATTAGTGGAGGCAGAGTTGAACGCTCGGTACTTTCGCCATTAGTTAAAATAAATTCTTTTGCTGAAGTTACTGATTCAATTCTAATGGAAGGTGTTCAGGTTGGCAGATATGCAAAAATCCGACGCGCAATTATTGATAAGCGTGTTAAAATTCCTGAACGCATGACGATTGGTTATAATCTTGATGAAGACCGAAAAAGATTTTTTGTCACGGAGTCAGGTATTGTTGTAATACCTAAGGAAATGCAAATTTAGGATGGTTTGCCTAAATAAATGTTAAAAACAGTTCAATCATTTATTTCACAACTGCTCAAACCACAATTTTGGGGTGATGATGTTAAAGAAGTTAAATTAATTCAAACTCATACTTCCTGGGTGTTTTTAACTGGCAAATACGCCTATAAGATAAAAAAACCGGTCTTTTTTGGTTTTTTAGATTATACCAGTATTTCCGCACGCGAATATTTTTGTCACGAAGAATTCCGTATCAATCAGAGACTTGCGCCAGAAATTTATTATGAAGTAATTCCCGTCTATAGAAAAGATTCCTTCATAACAATATTCCCGCACAAAAATGAATCTTATGAAATTATTGACTATGCTATCAAGATGCGGGAACTACCTCAAGATGCAATTATGACTAACTGCCTTAAAAATAATCAAGTCACCTATTCAACAATTGATGAAATTGCTAAAATAATTGCTCGGTTTCATCGCGAATCAGAATCTAACGAAACTTTGCATAAATTTGGTAGTTTAGAAATTGTCAAATATAACTGGGATGAGAATTTTGTCCAGACTGAAGAGTTTCAGGATATCACAATCAGCAAAAAAATATTCTTAAGGATTCAGAAATCAGTTGAAAAATTTATGTCTGAACATCAGAAGTTGTTTGACCATCGGATACAGGATAACAAAATAAAACAATGTCATGGTGATTTACATTCTCGGAATATCTTTGTTGCCGACAAGGTTTATATCTTTGACTGTTTGGAATTCAATCCGCGTTTTGCCTGTTCTGATGTTGCTTCTGAAGTAGCATTCTTTGTTATGGATTTAGAATTTTATAATCATAAAGAGTTAGCCGATTTCTTTATTGCTCGATATTTACATTACACTAACGACTGGGAGATGCTAAAACTTTTAGATTTCTATAAATGTTATCGGGCATATGTCCGTGGCAAGGTAACCAGTTTTAATCTCAAAGACCCCGGAATCTCAAAACAAGATAAAAAACAAGCCCAAACAAGTGCACAGGCTTATTTTGAGTTAGCATACAAATATGCTCAGAATTTTTTTAACCAACCCAAACTAATTATGATAATGGGACTTCCTGGTGTTGGTAAAACCTATTTAGCACAACATCTATCCAAAGAAATCCAATCCTATCATCTCTGCACAGATATTATCCGAAAAGAAATAACTAATACACCTATTGAGATGCATCGGTTTGAAGGTTATGGCAAAGGAATTTATACTTTTGAAGTTTCTAAACAGACCTATGAAGAAATGTATCATCGAACTACTAATTATCTTAGACAAAGGAAATCTTGTATTGTTGATGCGACATTTTCTTTACAAAAATCAAGAGATAAAGTAAAGGCAATTGCAAAAAAAAACTAAAGTTCCTCTAATCACCATTAATGCAGTTTGTCCTGAACCAATCGTAATGGCACGAATGCAAAAACGGGAAAACGAATTCTCTTTATCCGATGCAACACCGGAAATCTATTATAAAATAAAAGAGAATTTTAATAAAATAAAATCCAGAAAAAATTATTTAGAGATTGATACTTCAAAACCTTTGAATAAAAATATTCAGAAAATTATCCATTTGATAAAAAAAATTAACAAGAAAAAGAAACAACATTAAAACCATCTTTTAAGAATTTAACTCCAACCAATGTACTATTTTATAAGCGATGTTCATCTTGGTATCCCCAATTCTATTCATCAAGACCAATTAATAACTTTTCTTCAAATCCTTAAAGACCAGACAGAAAACAAATCAATCAATATAACTCTATTTATTTTAGGTGACCTGTTTGAATTCTGGACAACTTTGGCTTTAACTGCACATAATAGTTTGATTGAAAACAATGTTGTTATAAAAGAACTTCTGAAATTAAAAGCATTCGGCGTAAAAATTTACTTCTTACCCGGTAATCATGACTATCACTTAAAAGAGATATTGAAGCAAAAGTTTGGATTCACGATTTTAGATAAGTTTTACTCAACTTCGCTTAATGACAAAAAAGTGTTTATCGGGCATGGTGAAGAGATTAATCCCTCTTTCTTTTCTAAATTGACTCTAAAGATTTACCGCTCGAAAATTCTATTACTATTATTTTATTCATTCGGGTCACATTTAGCAATTACGATTAGTAAAGTTCTTTCTGCTGTTAGTAGCCGATTAAGATTTCAGACGGGTTTAGAAAATAGATTTTTAGATTTTGCTCATAATAAAATAACCAGTAAACATTATAATATAGTAATATTAGGTCATACTCACAAGCCGAGACTGGAAAAGATTGAACAAGGCTATTACCTTAATACCGGTGATTGGATTAGTAATTTCAGTTATGGAGTCTTAAGTCAAAACATAGTATCACTTAAGAAGTTCAGCAAGAACAAAATCGAACTATTTTGAAATTTGAAATAAGAGTAGCAAAAAACACGAAGAATTCAACCTATAACCTGAAATCTCATTCCAGAAACATTGCATATTAATCTAAGAGAACGAAACACTTAAAGCAATTAATCTTGTTTACTTTAGACTACAGCAACTATTGGCGAATAAATGATTTTATCTATGTTTTCTGACAGGAAAGTAATCAACTTGTTTCATATTACTTGAAGTAAAAATAACACTAAAGGGCATTCGGTAAAATATGCACAAATGAAAAAGATTTCGACTATTAGAAAATATTGACATTTTGATTTATAGTATCTATAATGTGCTAAAACATTAAAAAGATAAAATTTTTATTAGAGGGAATCAATGACGATAAAAGTGCAAGATTTAACAATTGAGGAACTACGGGCATTAATTTCTGATGTTGTGAAAGATGTGATTGGGGATTTAATTGAAGATATGGTCGCACTTTCATGTCAGGATTATTGTAATTCGATTAAAGAAGCGAGAAAAGATTATCAAGAAGGCAGATGTAAGAAAATTGAAGAAGTGCTTTAATGTTTCAGATACTATTTACGCAAAGAGCAATTAGAGATTTAACCAATATTAACTCCGATGTGAAATCAAGACTCGCCAGCAAACTCAAAGAATACGCAACCGATCCAATGCAATATGCTCGAAAACTAATTGACCCAAAGATTGGAACATATCGATTTAGAATTGGTGATTATCGAGTTATATTTGATATTGATAAAGAGAATATTGTTGTTTTAAGAATCGGCCATCGCAAAGATATTTACAGATAATAATATTTTCAGCCGCAGATTTAGCCCATACTTTTTTGACAGATCGTGATAATGAAAAATGGAATAGGTGTCATGTTTTGGCATCATATCAGATAAATCTCTGTTTCACCCTGAAAACAAAGTTAGGACTTGAATGATTTTACTTATAAGGTTGTTGACACATTAGTTAAATTCGAAACTGTTTTTCTGACTGATTTCGTTATAAATAATCTATCTAAATTTCCCCAACAGTATTTTATAAAAAACATAAAAGTTATCTAAACAGATTCTAAAATAGTTCTTATATTTTCCTGTTTAAGATAGATGCTTAAAGAGATTTAATGAAGCGAATCTGGCTAACCTGTATGCGACCTACTTATCCGTACAGAAGGTAACATTCAACAAATCCTACGCTTGAGTCGTCTTAGAATCAACTTAGCCCAAAACTAAGGCAGGGTTAGCCCTGGGCTAGCCCCTCAATAAATTTGGATGTAAGTCTATGAAAATTAATCGATTAAATAAATAGCCCGATTAATTTTAATATCGAATTTAATAAGACAGAAAAGAGATTAAATCTATGTTTTATAATTTATAAATAATACTCGTGTCAAATGACCTGTCGATCAAAAAGTTGTCGTAGGAATTAAGTTGCTTTTAAGCCTTGAAGTATTTATCTAAGAAGACCTCACGGATTCTTTTTAGTTCGGCACGAGGGAAAACTCTTAATAGTTTCCAGCCTAAATCTAAAGTTTGTTCAATGCTTCGGTCTTCGTATTCTCCTTGCGACACATATTCTTTTTCAAAGGTTTGGGCAAATTCCAAATATACTTTATCCATTTCTGATAATGCGGCTTCGCCTAAGATTACTTTTAATTCTTCAGCTTCTTTGCCACGAGCATAAGCGGCAAATAACTGATTGAATAAGTCAGGATGGTCTTCTCGAGTCTTGCCTTTACCAATACCTCGGTCTTTAAGTCGCGATAAAGAAGGTAAAACATCAATTGGTGGTGATATTCCCTTTTTATGCAAAGAACGCGAAAGAATAATCTGACCTTCAGTAATATAACCAGTTAAATCTGGAATGGGATGAGTCTTATCATCTTCCGGCATTGTTAAAACTGGCATCATTGTGATTGAACCGGGTTTGCCTTTTATTCTGCCACATCGTTCATAGATTGTTGCCAAATCAGTATAAAGATAGCCAGGATAACCGCGACGACCCGGAACTTCTTTTCGAGCAGTTGAAATTTCCCTTAATGCTTCACAGTAATTAGTCAAATCTGAAAGAATCACCAAGACATGCATATTACAAGTAAAAGCCAGATATTCGGCTGCTGTAAGTGCACAGCGCGGAGTGGCAATGCGTTCAATTGCCGGCTCATCTGCCAAATTTAGAAAGAAGACCGTTCGGGCTAATGAACCGGAATTACTCAAATCCTCAATGAAATATTCGGCTTCTTCAAAAGTTATTCCCATAGCACCAAAAACAATCGCAAAATCACTATTAGTTTTTTCCGATGATGCATCTGACGAAGACAAAACTTTTGCTTGTCGGATGATTTGAGCAACTAATCGATTATGCGGTAAGCCGGAGCCAGAAAAAATTGGCAGTTTCTGACCACGCACTAATGTATTTAAGCCATCAATTGCGGAAATCCCAGTTTGAATAAATTCATTTGGATATTCTCGGGCATAAGGATTAATTGGTGAACCAGTAATATCTGCCCATTGTTCTGGTATTATTTCCGGACCACCGTCTCGTGGTTTCCCTAAACCAGAAAATATCCGTCCTAAAATATTTGGGCTAAGTCCTAAGGTAATGCCTTTGCCTAAAAATCGGATTTTAGTCTTTTCAACATCAACTCCGGTAGTTCCTTCAAAAACTTGGACCAGGGCTTTGTCTTCAAACACTTCTAAGACTTGACCATTGCGGACTGTGCCATCACCTAAGATAATTTCAACTAATTCTAAGTATTTTACATTAGCAGTATTTTCAACTAAAATCAGAGGACCTGAAATCTGTTTAATTGTTCGATATTCTAACATAATTCCTTTCAGTCCCTAATAACTATTTCAATTCTTCATCAATACTTTGTTTTAGTTCCATAATTTTTTGTAGTTCTGTTTCAGGGGTGAATTTCATTCGGGCAATTTTTTCTCGGATTGGCAGTTTTTCAATCTCATTAATCTTTTCTAATTGTTTTTCTGGTGGCGTCCTATCCAAAGCATTACGGGCTTTCTCATAAAAATAGAGAATAATTTTCAGCATTGCAGATTGTTTTTCAATTGATGTATAAGTATCAATATCTAAAAATGCATTCTGATGTAAGAAATCTTCACGAATTGACCGAGCAACTTCTAAGATTAGTCGGTCTTGAGGTGTTAAAGTATCTTTACCCACTAAACGAACAATTTCTTCTAATTCAGCTTCTCGTTCTAATAACCAAAGTGCCTGTTCAACTTCTCTGGGGAAGACCGGACTTAGAGTTTCTTCAAAATATTTTCTAAGACTTTCTGAATATAAAGAATAAGATGTTAACCAAGATATTGCCGGAAAATGACGCTTAAAAGCAAGTTTGTCTTCAAGACTCCAGAAAACTTTCACAACTCTCAATGTTGCTTGAACCACCGGGTCAGATAAATCACCACCAGGTGGTGAAACTGAACCAATTACAGATAAAGCACCAAAACGACAATCTTGACCCAGAGTCTCAACTTTGCCTGCGCGTTCATAAAATTCCGCAATCCGTGCAGGTAGATAAGCCGGATATCCTTCTTCCCCAGGCATTTCTTCTAATCGGCCGGAAATTTCTCGTAATGCTTCTGCCCAGCGTGAAGTTGAGTCTGCCTGTAAAGCAACTGAATATCCCATATCCCGAAAATACTCGCCAATTGTTATTCCTGTATAGATTGATGCTTCTCGTGCGGCAACTGGCATATTTGAAGTATTAGCAATTAAAACAGTCCGTTTCATCAAAGGTTCGCCGGATTTTGGGTCTTTAAGTTCAGGAAATTCCAAAAGCACATTTGCCATCTCATTACCGCGTTCTCCACAACCAATAAAGATAATAATTTGCGCATCTGCCCATTTGGCAAATTGATGTTGAATTACTGTCTTTCCTGAACCAAATGGGCCAGGCACACAAGCGGTTCCGCCTTTGCCGATGGGGAAGAATGCATCAATAATTCTTTGACCAGTTAAGAGTGGCTCGTCAGGTGGCAGTTTTCTTTTATAAGGTCTTGGTCGGCGCACAGGCCATTTTTGTAACATTGTGATTGGCTTTACACCTTCCGCGGTCTTAACTTCAGCAATTACATCTTTGACTGTAAAATCTCCTTGTTTAATTGAGAATAATTCACCTTCGATACCAAAAGGAATCATTATCTTATGTTTAACTAAAACGGTTTCATCTACTTCTCCGATAATATCACCTGTAACTACTTTCTCACCGACTTTTTTCGTTGGCACAAAGTGCCACTTTTTATTAGTATCTAATGCAGGCACTTCAATACCACGGGGCACAAAATCCCCGCGTTCTTGATATATAATATCCAATGGTCGTTGAATACCGTCATAGATTGAACCGATCAGTCCTGGACCGAGTTCCACCATTAATGGTGTAAAAAGTGGTTCAACCGGCTCACCTGGTCCGATACCGTCCGTCTCTTCATAAACTTGAATTGATGCTAAATCGCCTTTTAATTCAATGATTTCGCCGATTAATCGCTTATCTGAGACCCGACAGATATCATACATTTTGCTTTGGCTCATCCCTTTTGCGACAACTAAAGGACCTGCAACTTTAATTATTGTTCCCATGTTATTATTTAGTTTTGAACTGCCTGATAAATATAATAAATAAAACTTGTTTCATTTCTTTAGTAAATCTGTGCCGGTTGCTTTTTTGACAATTTCGCGAATTCGCTCTTCTGATACTTTTTCTTCCAATACTGGTAAAGAAACAAAACATGGTAGAGGACTTCTGCCAAATTGATTAATTAACTCTTTTATTGCCGGAAATATCTCCGGAGTAAAAAATATTACTTTATTTTCCACTAAAGCCTTTTCTGCTGTTATCCGCGCTGCTTTTAAGTCGCAAGGATATATCTTAAAACCCAGTGCTTGATAAGGTAGAATTGTATCTTTATCGCCTATAATCGCAATCATTCTTTAATTGTATGCAAAGAGTGCACAGAGAGAACGAGAAAAACCCAAATTCTTTATGTTTTGATTTCTGCGTCGCAGTGGTAAAATCATATGTATTTTCATTTTGCGGTTGCTTTGAAATACGCCAAAGATTAAGAAATGCATCTTGAAGTCCAATGCCTTATAGGGCAAAATTATTTCTCTATCACCTAAAATCGCAATCATTTTATAATTATCTTCTTATAATTATCTTTTTATAATTATTTCCACATTATAATTGTCTTCCACAGAATTACAGACCATACATCGAGAATATGTAAATCCCGCTTCTTTACTCTGTAATTTCTGTATCTAATTGGTAAAATCATCTTATGCGATAATTGGAAATATTCGTGCATATAAAAGAGTTCACAATATCCAGGCAATACTTTCTGCCATCAGTTCTTTTGGTGTCTTAGACATTATCCCGTAAAAGACTTGCTTTAAGTTTTTGAGTTCTGCATTTCGAAACAAAAAGTAGCTAACTAAAGGTTCATATCCAAAGGTAGCAAATCGACTCTGATATAATATTTTCTGTTTTTCTTCTTCGATTCGTCGCTCCAATCGTCGAAATGATTTCTGGTTCAATAAATAATTCATTCCGTCTTCAACACAATTATGGTATTTAGTATTATTTGCCCAGCGTAATACGCCGTCCCAATTTTCATTAAATAATTCTAAAAACATCGATAATTTAATACTGCCACCTGATAGATGTCGACTAGTATATAATGCGCTTTGGATTTTAACATCTTGTTTTTCTTTTTCCGCAAAATACTTTACGCGCACAAAATTCCTGATATTTTCTAAATCAAAAGTGGTAATAAAATACTGGTTAATGAACATATTGTCAAGAGTGTTTAATATAAAACGAATACGCTGTGTCTGTTTTATTGGTATATCTAAGAAAAGTTCTTTGACTAACGGTTCTAGACAATATTGATAAAAAAACTTATGATTCTCTTCAAAGTTTACTTTAAGAAGATATTCAATAGTTTTTGATGTCGTGGTGATTTCTTTTTCTGAGGATTGGACTTGGTCTCGTTCTTTAATTACTGCGAGCAAATCATTTTCATTTGGGCGGTCAATAATTTTCTCAAAATCACTGCGTTTTAGCAGTTTACTTTCCCGAGCACGAACTTTGCCTATAACAAAACCGTAGTCACTGTTTTCTGAAAATCTCATAGTTTATCAAGAAGATTCCTGAATTCGTCTTTTACCAATAAATCTTTAACCCGTTCAATGTCATTTTGATATAATCGGTCTTGCGTGATAAATGGCACTACATTGACAAATGCTTCATAGAACTTTTCTAATTTTTTAGGGACTTTATGTTTTGCCAGTTCAATTGCTTGACGCGCGCAGATTATTTCAATACACAAAATTGTTAGTATATTCTCCAAAATCTTTAGGACTTTATTACATGCGGTCATGCCCATACTGACAAAATCTTCTTGAGATGCAGAAGTTGACACTGATTGAATTGAAGCCGGATGGCTTAAGACTTTATTCTCAGCACAAAGCGCACCGGCTAAAACCTGCAACATCATCAAGCCCGAATTCACGCCGGCATTATCTACTAAGAACGCAGGTAGGCCTGAAAGTTTATCATCCAAAAGCCGGAAAGTTCTTCGCTCAGAAATAAGCCCTAGGGTTGTCAAGCCGATTCCTAAGCAATCCATCGCTAATGATATTGCCTGACCATGAAAATTACCACCTGAAATAATTTTATTGTTGACAATGATGGGATTATCAGAAACTGAGTTTATTTCCGTTAGGACAATTTGTTGAGCAAAATTAATCGCCATCTTAACTGCGCCATTAACCTGAGGAATACATCTCAATGAATAAGCATCCTGAACTTGATTCTTATTAGGACTATATCCAGATAGTAATTTTAAGAGATTTTTGGCAGTTGCAATTTGTTCCGAATAAGGCTTAAGGTTCATTATCCTTAGGCTAAAAGGTTCTGTCTTTCCTTGCAATGCGACTATGCTCATCGCCGAAGCAACATCACTAATCTTTGCCAAAAACTCGGCTTCAGATATAACCCAAGTTCCGATTGCACTCATTATCTCTGTGCCATTGATTAAGGCTAAACCTTCTTTGGGTTCTAAATTTATTGGATTGATTCCGGCTTTCTTGAATGCTGATTTTGTTGGCATTATTTTATTTTGGTACCAGACTTTATTTTGGCCTAAAAGTGTCAGCGCAATAAAGGCTAAAGGTGCCAAATCGCCTGAGGCTCCAACTGAACCGGTTTCAGGAACTAAAGGCACAATATCTTTATTTAACATATCCAATAAAAGTTCAATCAATTGCGGTCTGACTCCTGAATATCCTTTTGCTAACATATTAGCCCGTAGAAACATTGCAATTCGCACAATCTCTTTTTCCAAGAAATTTCCAGAACCAACTGCATGAGATAAAATTAAGTTTGCTTGTAATTTCCCAATATCTGTTTTTTCTAGTAAAATATTCTGCAAAGCGCCAAATCCGGTATTGACTCCATAAATCGGCTTTTTACCTTTAGCAACTTGCTTAATTAGTGAATAAGAGTCTATAATTTTGATAAGACTTCTCTTATTTAAATTGACCTTTGTCTGATTTTTAGCAACTGCTCTAATCGTCTGAAAACTCAAGTGGGATTTTGGAATTAATATCATTTTAAATACAACTCTTTATTCAGTTAAACTTCATATTTATTTATATATTATTATTTTTTGCTGCCAGACTTCATATTATATTCATATCAACATATGATTGATCCAGTACATTATTTCTATAGATACTTTCATTATTAATTTATGTAGCATAGCAACTTTTATTTAACTGTCAAGAAAAAAATGTGCCATTTACTCTAATCACAGAAAAGCAAAATTGACTTTCGCTCATAATTTTCGATTTATGAAATTTCAGTACTATTCTAAGTAACAATAATTTCAAACCTATCAACCAAAAGTTTATTATTTTCCCAGTAAGGTATACCCTCGTTTTTTTTGTCGCTTTGCTTCTCTCTCTTTAATGAGTTATAACCTATCGTTTCTTTTTCAAGTTAATGCTCAAAAAGCTCATAAAAAGTTCTTTTTATTGATTACGGCGATTAAAGGCACAATTACAACAATTGAAAAGTCAATGATATTATCATTGATATTATTAGAATATCTGTGTAATCAAGATTTTTTCATAAGGCTCCTTCAAAAGAGAAGCCGATAAGAACTTATAAAACTCTATTTTTTTTCCGATTGATAATGATTTTAAAGACTTCAAACCAAAGAATACTTGCTACTGCCACAATAATTGAAGCAAATAGAAAAACCGGAGACGGCGGAGCAAATCGGAATATCTTGTTGAGACCTGGAATATATAATGTTAATCCTAAAGATAAAATCGTGATACCGAATAACCAACGAAGCGCATAATTTTTTGTCGTGAAGAGTTTGTTCCAAACCGGTCGCGTCCAAGACCGGTTGGTAAGAATCAATCCCAGATTAGTCATAACAATTGTCGCAAAAGCCAGAGTACGTGCTTCAGCATCACCATGTCCTTGATAATACATATAGAGATATACGCCAATGACTGCCAACATTGCAATAAAGCCTTGAAGAAAACTAATCAGCATATTTTTTTTACTGAACAACGGTTCTTTAATACTAATCGCTGGTCGACTCATAATGTCCTCCTCGCCGGGTTCGGCTTCAAAAACAATTGAACATACTGGGTCAATAATCAGTTCTAAAAATGCAATATGAATTGGCAAAAGCACCAATGGCCAATGAAATAACACTGGTAAAAATGATAATCCGGCAATCGGCACATGGACTGCTAAAATATAAGACATTGCTTTTTTCAGATTATCAGAAATTCGTCGACCCATTTTAATTGCCTTGACAATGGAAGAAAAATCATCATCTAAGATAACAAGCGCTGAGGCTTCACGGGCAACATCGGTACCACGCCCACCCATCGCAATACCAATATGAGCGGACTTAAGCGCAATTGCATCATTAACTCCATCACCCGTCATTACGGTTATTTCCCCATTATTTTTTAATGCTTGGACAATCCGCAATTTTTGTTCGGGAAGAATTCGCGCAAAAACATTGGCGGTTTTTATTCTCTCCTGTAGTTCTCTATCGGTCATTTGTTCTAATTCTGAACCAGTAATCACTTGGTCAGCCGCGGTCATACCAATTTGTCGGGCAATATTTTGTGCTGTCTGTGGATAATCTCCGGTTATCATAATTACTCTAATTTTCGCATTATAGCATTCTTGTATAGACTGACGGACATTGGGCCTTACCGGGTCTTCTAGACCAATTAAGCCTAAAAACTCAAACTCAAACTCATGTTGTCCATCAGGGAGTTCATCTTTCGTATTTGGCTTAGGTGATATGTCCAATGACTTATGGAATTTAGCTCGAGCAACACCAATTACCCGAAGTCCTGCACTTGCCATCTTACTAATAATTTCATGTAATTTCATCGTCTCTTCGTTAGTCAAATGGCATAAATCAAATATCGCTTCAGGTGCACCTTTAGCCGCAATAAGATAATCACGACCATCTGGCGATTGCCAAACATTTGAAAACGCCAATAGGTCTTTAGATAAAGGATACTCTTTAATATGTTCCCAGTTGTCATGTAGATGTTCGGTATTGGACAAGGTATAAACTCCGAGACTTCTAATGGCTCTTTCCATTGGGTCAAACGGGTCCTTTTGACTGGCAAGAATTGCGTATTCAATTAGTTCATGAAATTTTTCTGGGAGTTGCGTTTCTTTTTCTTCTTTAATATCGTAGTAACTGTTTTTTGCAAAAATTCTTTTGACTTTCATCTCATTTAGTGTTAAAGTACCAGTCTTATCGACACATAAGACGGTTACCGAACCTAATGTTTGAATTGCTTTGATTCGACGTGTGAGAATTCCATACTTTGACATTCGCCAAGCACCTAAGGCTAAAAATATAGTCAAGATAACCAAAAATTCTTCGGGTAATATTGCCATTGCTAAAGTAATGCCTGCAAGAAATGCATTTAACCAATCTTTACGGCTAAGTCCATAGACGACAACTATTGCAAAACATAAGATAAGTCCGAGAATCAGAAAATTGTTGACCAGTCGTCGTGTCTGTTGTTGTAACGGTGCTTCTTCTGGTTCTAAGGTTGTTAAGATTCTGCCAATTTTACCAATTTCACTTTTAACGCCAGTAGCAACAACATAAGCAAGACCGGTTCCTTGCACAACTAAAGTACCCGAATAAACAAACGGTAGGTTATTTCCTCCAGGTGGTTTTAACGGTGTATCAATTTGACCAGCAATTTTTCTTACCGGCACTGATTCGCCGGTTAAAATTGATTCGTCAACTAAAAGATTAGTTTCTGAAATTACCACGGCATCAGCTGGTATGCGGTCACCTTCCCTTAATATAATAATATCACCTCGAACAACTTCACGACCAGCGATTCTTTTCTGCTTTCCTTCACGAATTACTAAAGCCCGAGGACTTGTTAAATCTCTTAATGCAGTAAGGGTTCGTTCCGTTTTTCTTTCCTGGTAAAATGTAATGCCCAAAACTACAAAAACAAAACACAAAAGCATCAGTGCATCCATCATATTACCAAAAATAAGATAAACCAAGCCACTAGCGATTAACAAAAGCATCATCGGTTCTTGTACGATATCAAAGGCAATTCTCAAGACACTGCGACCTTTAGTTGAAGGAAGCGAGTTAAACCCTTCAAGTTTTAGCCGATTTAATGCTTCTGCTTCGGATAAACCCTGAATATTATTGAGATTTAAATAAGACATTGGTCACCTATTAACCATAACAATTGTGCTTAAAATTAAAGTACATTAATCATTCAATAGTCATTAACAAAAAATTCTTTATTTCAAGGTTTTATGGAGTAAATCTCGTTTCATCTCTTTAATACATTTCATCTATCATCTAAAATGTAATTCCTTATTTATAATTATAATTACAGCAATTGTTAAGCTCAATCATTAACTCGAGAAGCTGATACTTGATTTCTCATTTATAAAAAATCAAGTTGAAGATCTTTGTATTTATCAAATGGTGACATATGTTTGAATAGTGTCTGATTAATGGTGGATTTTAGTTATGGTTGCAAGCCATTGTTTTTTATACTTTGTGTCCACAGCCAAAAACAAAGCACCGTAATCAGCAATATATTCTCCCAATGGAGTAATTTCTATTACCAGTTGTCTAGGGAAAAAGTTGGCACAAAATTTGTGTGATGCTACTTTCTTTTTAATTAATTCCAAATAGCAAGGGTTATTGAAAATGACGCTTCCGCCCATACCAAACCTTTCAATGTCGTGAACACGAGAGATACTAATTAATACTTTGGCTAATCGGTCAGCTGCAGTTTCAATAAGATAATAGGCAAATTGATCAGTTCTCAGCATCTTTTTATCAAGATTAGCCAGAGAGAATATTTTTTCAGATGTTAACTCGTTCTTTGTATAAAAACTTATAAGTTGAGATTTTTTTACAATTCGGGATAAATCGTATTTGTTTTCCGTTCTAATTTTTTCAAAGATACTCAGCTCTTTAAAAGTATCAGGCTCATTAAAATAAATATTTAATATTCGTATTGCTTGTTTTCTGATACCTTCACCAGAGGCAAATGTTTCCAGACAACCATAAGAACCACATCCGCATAATGGTTTTAACTCCGGGAAATAGCCGTCAATCAATATGTGTCCAATTTCGTCTAAATCTCGTTTTGGACCGCCACCACCGATTCCTGTGCTAATAGTAACATAAAAAGTTTTATTTGGGTCCAGGCCTTTTTGCTGATAGTAATTGGCTTGAACAATTCCTGCAGCAATCGCATCATTTTCAATAACAATTTTTATTTGATAGCCCATGAATTTTCTTAAAATTGGAATTAAATCAATCCTTTGATATTTACCTTTTTGAGAATCGGGTCTTAAATGAACATTAGCACCGATAAAACTATTATCGCATTCAATTTTACCAGCAACTGATATTCCAACACCAATTACCTGCGTTTTCTTTATTCGCATTGCAGCAAAGTAGTGTTCTAATTTGTTAATAATATATGTATTAATTTTTTCGGTATCACAAAGTTGTTCATATTGAGTTGATACTAACTCTTTATTGTTTCGACAAAACGGACTGAGATAAGTTCGTTTAGAACTTTCATCGCCTAAAATGTTTATATTACCAGTTTTATTTTCCGCTAAAATAAATCTTAGATAAGTACCACCTAAATCAATACCTAATAAATATTTGGGAGAAGAAATCATTTTATTATTATATGTAATTCTACGAAAGTCAATTTTCGGTATGAATTATTAAATTTTCTTTAGATTTCTGTGTCTTTGGTGTTTTCAATGCCATTTTTCAGAGTTCATTATATTATTAAATGACTTTTTGTTATTATTACACATTATTAAAATATTATGGCAGGAGAATCTAAATGAAAACATAAGTAACAACCTAAAATATAATCCCCTGCTTAAATAAAGTTCATAAGTATCTGTGTTCATTTGTCGTTAATTCCCAATAGGGTAAGGGTTAATGTTTATTGAGTATAATTTATTCGTACTTACTTATTGTCTGAATGACTTCCTCAGGTGATTTCGCTTCTAAAAGATTTTTTCGAGCTTCGTCTTTTCTCAATAATCGGGAAAGTCGGGCTAAGGTCATAATGTACTCGGTTTTTTTATCTTCCGGCGCCGCGATGAGAAAAATCAAATGTGAGGGTTGACCATCAAGACTAGAAAAGTCCACACCAGCATGAGAACGACCAAAAACTAAAGCAATGCTTTTGACTGCTTTGGTTCGAGCATGAGGAATTGCCACACCTTGTCCAATCCCAGTACTTTCTAAATTTTCTCGCTTCAAGATTGCGGTAAAGAACTCTTCAGTATCAGTTATGATATTTTTATCTATAAGAATCTGAGACAATTCTTTGATTACTTCAATTTTTTCATTACTTTTAACATCTAAAATTATTGTATCCGGACTTAAATACTCGGATATTTTTTGCATTCCGCCCCCTAAATTTAATAGATAAATTTTTTCAATATTCTCATTATAATCATATAGTTATGTTTATAAGAATTTGATTCTTGTTACTCGCTTTTATTTTTGCTAACAATATTTTTGCCATATATATTTTGTTATCCTTTTTGAAAAAGTATATTCTCCTGATGCTGAGGCACAAAGATTGTTGGTATATTAGCGTTAGCAATAAATTTACTAACATTTAATTGTGCTTGGCTAGATAAAATCAGTATATCCGGTTGAAAAGTCTGAGTCAAGTTGGTAAGTTTTTTAGTTATATTACTACGCGAAAGTTCGTCAACTTCTTCTAAAAGTAACGAGATTTTAACTCCATTTTCAAAGGCATCTTCTTCGAATTCATAAAGTTTTTGCCACGCGTAATCCTCAATTCTACTTTTTACTGTAGTAGGATGGTGTTTAATAATTGATACCGCAATGATTTGTGCAGAATAGTGACAAGCAAGGGTAATTGCAAACATTGAGACCGAATGGGAATTTTTTTTTGGTTCTATGTATACTAATATTTTCTCTATTTTCATATAGTTATTATTTTAGTAACAAACAAATACTAATGCAATATTTAAAAGATTATTTAACTATATCATTTTGAACATTGTAAAGATCTAATGCTTTCGGCAAAAATACTTTTTCCTGAATAGCAGTAGATGTAAACTTCGAATATCTGTATATCGCAAATTGATGTAAATAATTCCGATAATTGAAAATCGCTGAAAATGAATAATAAAAAAGAACATTTCAAAACGTTTGCGGATGAAGTCATCTGTATATAGTTAAATAGTCACGGTTTATTATTTGACATCAGAAAATTGCAGTAAGACCCAAAATCATATTTATTATTTACCAATACAGAACTGCTTAAAGACTGCATCTAAAATTTCTTCATTGTTTACTGGATTAGTAATTGTGCCGATAAGGTCTAAGGTTCTTCTTAGATCAATAAGCGTAGCATCTAAATAACCTGCGTTTTCCGAATTCTTTATCAAACCTAAGCATTGACTGAGAACATTTAAATGTCGATTGTTTAACAAAAGAATATCATCGTCAACTTTATGCTTGATATTCTTTAGATACCATTGAGCAATGTTCTTTTTAAGATTATCAATACCGATATTAAATTTTGCTGATACTAGAAAGATTTTGTCGCCATTAAATATATTGCGATTAAATCGGGATTTGAGGTCAATTTTATTAAGAACCCAGATATGGGGTTTAGATTTGACCGCATTAAAGACCATCTTATCTTGGGCTTGCATTACAGACGAATTGTCAAAAACGCCTAAGACTAAGTCAGCATTTTCAAGCCAATCCTTAGTTTTCTCAATGCCAATGGCTTCAATCTTTTGATGTCCTTTTGCATTTTTTATCGTTTTCAGACCAGCGGTATCAATGAAATGAAAAGTGATACCTTGAATTGAAACCAATGCCTCTAGACTATCGCGCGTTGTCCCAGGTATTTTTGTAACAATTGCCCGTTCTGACTCACAAAGCCGGTTAAACAGAGAAGACTTCCCTACATTAGGCCGACCGATAATCGGACAAATTACTCCGTATCGCAAAAATTTGAGTTCTTTATTTTTTGCTATTAACTCTTCAATGTCGATTCGCAATTTCTTGATTTTAGATAAGAGGCTTTTATATTGAAGTTTTACAACCTTATTGTTTTCTTCAAATTCCAATAAATGCTCTAATTGAGAAATTATAGTGATAAGTGTATTTTGGATATTAGTAATATAGGATGATAATTTTCCTTGTAATTGGTGTATTGCGGCACGATGTTGATAGGTATTGTGCGATTGGACTAAATCTAAAACTGCTTCTGCTTGGGTTATATCCATTTTTCCTGCTAGCACCCTCCTTTTAGTAAATTCGCCTGGTTCAGCAAGCCGTGCGCCATTACTTATGATAACATCAAGAATTGAAGCTGATACATAATCTCCGCCGTGACAAAATATTTCTACCATATCTTCACCAGTATAACTATTTGGCGACTTATAGACAGCAAGCAAGACTTCATCAATTAGTTGTTTTGAGGCTGGATCATAAATTGCACCGTAATGAATTGTGTGACTTTTTGCGCGAGAAGGTTTAATTTTGCCTTCAAATATCTTATCCGCAATTCGAAAAGCTTGTTCGCCGGAAATACGAATTACTGCAATTCCGGCTTGTCCCGAAGTAGTAGCAATCGCAGCAATTGTATCTGACATTTATTAGTAAGTTAGTCCTTAACCATTTTGACAATGTAACTAATGACTAAACATTTGGTGCAATAAATAGGAGGACCTTTCATCAGAAATACAAACATTTGCGATCTTATGCTGTCCAGAAACTATCACTCCTGCCTGAACCGAATGCAGACATTTAATAACAAGTCAGTCATTACACCATCAAGTCTAAGCACTAATGCCCAATAATTAAACATTTGGTGCAATAAATAAAAATCACCTTACAGAAGGATACTAACATCTGCGATTTTGGGGTGTCCAGACGCAGTTACTATCATTAGAATCGAATACAGACATATAGTAACAAGTCAGTCATTACACCATCAAGTTTAAGCACTAATGCCCAATAGTTAAACATTTGGTGCAATAACTACAGTCCGTTTACTACCACTACCGATGCTATAGACTTTAACTGTACCTAAGGGAGCAAGTTCTTTTTCGACCATCCTTAATTCGCGTTCCGTTAAAATATCAAGTGCCATTTCTCGTTTTGTATCTGATACAATTTTCGCAACTGCTAAAGCCTTTTTCTTTAGGAAATTTTCTCGGCGCATTCGGTAACCAGAAACATCGACAAAAATATCCGGCACCTCGGGGAAACGATGTTTGATTATCTGGTTAGTTATTGCTTGAATTGATTGAATAGTGCTTCCGCGTCGTCCAATCAAAAGACCATCTGAGGACCGACTCCGAACATTAACATAATAGCGGTCTTCCATTAAACTTACTTTAACTTGCACTCTGATGCCCATTAACTCAATAATCGTTTTGACAATCGTACCGATCTCTTGTTCCACATCAACAGTTGGAGATGTCTCAACTGTTGATGTATCCGAAACGCCAGATGCATCAATCGGACGTTGTTCGGAAATATCCTGGCTTATTTGTTCTGTTTTTTTATCTTGGTTTGCATTTGCTTCATTTACACTACGGGTTTCTTCCATTTTATTCCTCCTCGGCCAATTAAACTCTCCACAATTGAGAGTATATTAAAAAATAGCCAATATAACTGTAATCCAGATGGAAAATTAAGAAAGATTACAGTAAGAAATATAGGCATAAATATTAAAAGCACCATATTCTTTTTATCGGTGCTAGTCAAAAAATTCTGAATTAAAAATGAAACACCCATTAAAATGGGTAGGATATAATAAGGGTCTTTAACTGATAAATCTTTAATCCAAAAGACAAACTGAGCATGTCGCAACTCAATTGTCTTTTGCAGTACTGAATAGAGTGCCCAAAAAATCGGCAGTTGAACAATTAACGGCAAGCAACCGGAAAAAGGATTTATTTTATAAAGACGATACAATTGCATCGTCTCGCGATTCAATGTCTGAGGGTCATCCTTATATTTCTTTTTCAGTTCTTCTAATTTCGGCTGTAGAAGTTGCATCTGTCGCATCTGTTTCATCGACATCCGGCTCAAAGGAAAGAAAATTAGTTTCATAAGAACTGAAAAAAAGATGATAGCAACACCATAATTTCTAAAAAGTGCATAGAGCAGTTTTAATATACGCAGAATAATTAAACCAATTGATTTTGTCCATCCCCAATCAACCACATTTTCCCATCCCCGATGGAATTTCTTTAAGATATCATATTCTAAAGGTCCGAAATAAATTATATATTCATCAGGATACTTGCCACTTGGTTGGTAAGTATAACCAATCCGACCATCACTTAAAGGATGGACTTTAACTTCGCCTAAAGAATCCTGACCGGCAAAAATACTGGTAAAATATTTGGACTTTAGCCCAACCCACAAGACATTGTTTAACTGGGTTGGTTTTAATTTACCTGCTGAAAGTTTTTTTATTTTGTTTTCCGACTGATAGAACATCATAAAATGCCTTAACTCATCTTTAGGATTTGCTTCTGTTAACGCTAATCCTGAAGCATAAATAATTGGGTAAGAAACTTGACGATAATTGGTATCATCGATTTTTAGGGTGATGGCATAATTGGGGTGCAGTTTATAGGTTTTAGTTATAAAGTTTTGGAAGGTTACAGTTGAATCGTCTTGATATTTTAAAGACCAATGAACGCCGATTTCATTCTGCTCAATGAATATCGGAGTTTCTAAGATTAAAGATTGACTAGGAACAAGTTCCACTGCATATTTCTTTAGAAACACTGATTTTATACTACCACCATAACTGGAAAATACCAGACGCATTTCATTATTTTCCAAAACCACTATTGTTTCAGCAATGGTTGCGGAAGAAGTTTTTTGGAGTTTGATGTCTTTCATTAGATAATCAGCATCCTTGGTTTTGATTGTGGTTTGAGTGGTTTCGAGTGTCGCTTGGGAAGGCATTGTCTTTGATGGCGGAGTTGGCATTCGTTTGGGTATAAAGGCTTGCCAGAGAAAAAGCACCAGCATAATTAATACAAAGCCAATTAACATTCTGGTAGTATCACTCATTTATCTACACCCTGTTATAATGTTGATTAAAACTCTTTTTCATAATATCTTATGGTATTGGGTCATATCCACCTTGATTAAACGGATGACATCGCAAAACCCTTTTCAAACCTAAAAATAAACCTTTCCATAATCCATACTTTTCCAAAGATAACTTAGTATATTCTGAACAAGATGGATAGAATCGACAAACTTTAGGTAATAATGGACTAACAAATTGTTGATATAGACTAATTAGCACAATTATTAAGTCTGTAAAAATTCTGCTCATAATACTTTTTGACACTCATCTTTACTGTGTTTGTCATTATCTATGTTTCGCATACCATTGCATTTTTAACATTTGTATTATCGACTTTTTTCACTAATTCAATTAACTCAGATTTTAATTCGGTCAGCGACTTTTTGATTGCGGGAGTACGCGCTTTTACAATATACCAATAGTTAACCGCAAACTCATCTTTGTGATTACGATAAATCTCTCGCAGATACCGTTTAAGCCGATTGCGTACTACTGCGTTTCGCGCCACATCCTTTGGCACTAAAAATGCAATTCTGCGATTCGGCCCATTCGTAAAATAAACTGACAAGGATTGACTGCTCACTACTTTACCATCTTTAAGCACTGTATTAAATTCTTTTCGGGTTGACAGAATCTCACTTTTTCGTAATTTCTTATTTATCTGTATCAGATTTGTCTGTATCGCACCATTATTCTTTTGAACCATTCTAGGTATTTTATCAAAGCAGTCTGTATTTTAAGAGAGCAAAACCTATATCTGGGTCGCATTTAATGGATATAGGTTCTCAAACCTAGTTCAAACAGTCAATCTTTTGCGGCCTTTTTTTCGACGCCGTTGTAAAACTTTTCTGCCCCAATGCGATGACATTCGGGCGCGAAAACCATGCGTCCGCTTTCTCTTTATATTTGAAGGCTGATATGTTCTTTTTGGCATAGTTATTGCTATTATATAGCATTTAATATAAATGTCAAGATTTATATTAGAAAAATCTAAAAAGAGAAACGGAAAACACTGAAGTCTCAGAAAAACAAAAGTAAATTCAGTGATTCGTTCGATATCCGACGCGGATTTTTATTTACGAAATCATAGACCAATGCGCTCATCCGATACGGACTTTTGTTTAATCAAAAAAGACCGCTTAGATCAATAGCGAAAATTGACTTTCGCAAAGTACTCAATATAGAAACATTAAACACATAACTATCAGATACCTCCTAAATATCCTAAAAATAAATGCCTGATATAAACGATGAGATTCGAAAGTTTGTGCCGATAATGTTTGATAAATTAGTGGTAGAATTAGGGCTTTGTAGTGGATACCATATTGGCCACTGAACCTTATTTCCAAATTGGTCAGCACAATGCGGACATATTTCATTATTAGAGCAGTTGATGTTTGAGAAGTGAACCAGATAATTATTGGGATACTTAAAATCTGATAAACTCTTCTGCCCCCTAGCGAGTAACTCTTCTTTGCTTTTGCTATTTTGTTTCTTTAGAGCTTACGCTTTTACTTTGTCTTTTTAAGTTGTTGCGACATCAACATTCTTTGCCATGTTTACTGAGCTTTTTCATAATCTTATTATCATGGCAGATGTACCCCCTTGTAAGGATACCGACACTTAAGAAGCCTCATAATTGTTAATCTGATAGCACTAGGCAGGCTATATTTCATTAGTGCTAATATGGCGAATTCTGAACAGGTAGGTGTGAAGCGACATTGGCCTGCTGAAATATATTTTGAAAAACATCGCTGATATAACCTTATTGCTACTATAATGAGTTTTTTCATCTTTTTTAAAAGTTACAAGTAGGGCAGGTTTGACCTGCCCTACTTTTTGTTTAGTTATTTTGCTAACGAGCAATCGTTCTTTGTCGTATCCCATAATTTACACTTTTCTCTGACACAATCAGTTGGTTCCCAAACATCGTAAGGTATCTTTTGTTCCGGAGTTGCACCTATACCTAAGCATCCTTTCTTTTCGGGAATTATTTCGTATTTGGTTTTAGAAACCCACGAAAATGGACACATTGTACCTTTCATTGTATCCTCCTTTCTACCTACATAAAATTACCTTTTCGTCGCGGTTTAAAGTTATTTTTTAGTCTAAAAACTTCCTTCCTACTTGTCCAACACATTTTGCTGGAACAGGTCTATCAGGATGGAAGCCTTCTTCATTGTAAAGGGTACACGTCGCCTTTGTATGGTCAACGGACCAAACTCTGCAATGTTTGCAATCCTTACATCTATCTTTTGATGTTATCGTCGCCATTATTATCACCTCCCTTCAAAGTCTCATATTATATTTTATATTATCGGCATGCACCTTTACATACCAAAAAATAGAGCAAAACATATAGTCCAATAAGACCGGCACTTAAAAGTATTGAAACCCACCATGGGGTATCAGTATCGTTCGAAGAGGAAAAGTCCTTGTCAGTTTTAGTCTTATGTTCCCTTATATTTTTGGCACAATAATAACACATCTTGCCTATGCCTTTACATGCAACACAACCTCTTCCCTCGCATATTGGGCAAGGATACAGTCCCTCTAGTTTATAGGGATCGCCGCATATTGGACAAAATATTGGCATTTATACCGATTCCTTTACTTTTACTTTTTTTGTGTGAAATAAAAAATCATTTGAATTAAAGTAGAAATAATAGCAAATGGTAACAAAAAAACAATTGCTAAAAGAAACGAAAAAATAGCTGTTAAAGCTAACCAAAAACAACCTTGCTCACCTGCTCTTTTATCTCTTTCGATTTCTTTTCCAGCATAATGACCTGAAGCCATAAATGCTTTGACTACTTGACATCCTAAATACCGAAGCGGATTTATATACCAAGACCAACCACAATCTGGATGGTAACAGCGTCCGAGCGGGTATAACTTAAACCAACCTGTTGTATCGCAGTTAGGACATTTTGTCATGAGAAATTTTAAGTCTAAAATTTTATCCACGCTCTCTTTCCTTCCTTCTGTTTCTAATTTTTTTCTAACTCATTGATTATCTCTTTTGATATAAAATCACTTTTTTGAGTTAGTGCAATTAAAAAATTTTCAGTTTCAGTAAGCATAATTCCTCCTAACTTATTTTTCAAAAATCACTTCGCCACTATTGTTGGTAATTACTAACCTGCCGTCGCCATACTTATTCACTGCCAAGATTTCCACAATTTTTTCCTGGTTATTAAAAATAATTAAACCACCACCATTTTCATGAGCTAGAATTCTGGCAACAACTTTGTCTTGGTTATTAAAAATTACTAAATGACCGCCTTCTTTCTCAGGTCTCATTAATGCGACAGGTTTTCCCCGACCATCAGCAACACCTAATATACCGCCATCTTTTGAAGCGACCATATTGATAACTGGTGTCCCTTGATTATTACAAATAAATAATCCGAGTTTATCTTCAGACGGATGAATTACTAACAAAACTCTGCCGTCTTCGCTAATAAATTGAAGACCATCTTTGGGTACAATTATTTGGTTCATTTTTAATCACCTCTTTCTTCATTCAATTTTTTTTCATTTTTTGCTAACTTTCGTTTTTCTATCCTTAATAAAGGAGAAATTATCAAAGTTCTTACAACATTCCGCAGTAAATCGCTACCAGATATAACTTTCGCAATCAGTGGAGAAAAGAGATAGTAAGTCGAAACAAAGAATCTCCCTAAGATGAATTTAAGAAGAATTTCATCTCGAAAGCATTGAAGCAAATTAACCTCTTTTGCCATCGGTGAACCGTAAACTGCTGTAGCAATAAAACAACCCCTCTTCTCTTCAGATCTAGTGGCCGGGCTTTCAACTTTAGGAATTATTACTGAATTGACACTATCATATCCTAAGGTTTTGACGAGATTCTCAAGCTCATCAATGGCAAAAACAAGATACTTATGATATTCCGGTAAGATGTATTTTTGAAAGCCGATTTGGCTTTGGATGATTTTGAAACAACGAATTGCTGCCTCCTCATTCCCAAGTGCAAGATGGGATTTACCGACTAAATATAATTTTACTAAATCCAGTTCATCCATTTTTTCGGGGTTTGTAGTTACTTTCTTCATTACTCCCTTCTCAAGCTCTTGAATTACATATCCGTAGCCACCTGATTCAAAAGGTGGGATATATAGCTCTTGGAAAAGCTGAACTGCTTCTTCCCAAGCGTACGGTAGGTTCTTTTCTCCGTATTTTTCGTTATAATCATTGAGAACCACGGGTTGAAGTTTGTTATTTGCCATTTTTGTACCTCCTTAATTTGGATATTTTTTAATCATATTCTCGTATTTTTTCCACCCGTGCCGGTGGATACGAAATCCATACTTCGCCTATAGGGTCGTTTGGATTTTTATCTGTAACCATCTCATATCTCCCGCAACGAAAAACCACTCTGCCGTTCAAAGGATAGAGATTTGGTGTCTCTAAATCATACAGCCAAGCCATTAAACGAATTCCATTTCCGTGAGGATTACAGCTCTTTATCGCAGCAGTTTTAAGGGGCCTGGAGAAATGAAAACTTACCGATAGCATATCGGGATGTGGTTCTGCTCTTATTATACTATGTTTATAAAGCTTCAAATCATTCAATTTATACAGAGGCATTTATTCACTCCTTTCAAGACTCAGAAAAGTCTCTAGGCATTTCATAACCTTTCTAATTTCTTCAGATAAAAACAGTGCTGGTTTCAATTTGAGGGCCTCTTCAAGTGCTGTTTTTGCCTCAACGACTTTATTTACCGTCCAATAAAAATTTATTGGGTCATCCATTTTTGGATTTGATAGAATTGCTCCAGCTTTAAGACATAACATGTCAGCCCGTATATTTATATCCTCAGGTCTGACATTCCGATGGATTGCTATTGCCTTCTCTATTACTTTATAAGCGAGTTCAAATTGTTGCTTCTCAATAAAGCGAGTAGCTAACCAACTGCCTGTTTGGTATTCATCGGGATAGTCTTTAAGAACCTTCTCATACAACTGGTAGCATATTTCTGCGGATTTGTTATCAAATTTTTGACATCGAGTTAAAGCGTCAATGAAACCAGTAATACACATTAAATTCTGGGGGAACTGTTTTATCCCGATAAAAAATTTCTCCGCAGCTCCTTCAAACCAACTTTCATTGAAGCTTTTTGACCGTAAGCCGCTGATACCAATGAAAAAATAAATTCCTTTGGTCTTTCTTTTGCGTATTTAAGGACTCTTTTATCACTATTATAGAACAAATCTATTGCCTTAAGTAAATTTTCTTCGGAGGGGTTTTCAAGACATTGTTTAATCAATGTTATATACTGAGATTCTTCGTCTCTTCCCGTTTTTTCTCTTTCCGCCTCATTTTGAATTGGGCTTGAGAGTTTGCTCAATTCTCTTCCTAAATAATCCCAATGGTTTTTTTTATCTTCATTAGACATCATTAGTTCAGTTCCTTTGCATTTCTTCAGGGAATAGGAAAATATCAATTCCCATTTTCATCATTTTTTCCCATGGTATCATTAGGAAGGAAGCGAATAGAGTGTCGAAAGAACCGTGCAAGGCTGCTAAAATTGCTTCATCCGAAGCATCTTTGGTAATAACAAAGCACCATTCAAGCGCCAGAAATTTACCTTCACCAACTTCTCGAGCGGATAAAAAGAAGGCAGACCCGCCAAAACCACTTGAATTCATCCTCAATAAAGTCCCAAAATCATCAGCACGCAATTCTCTATCAATTGAACCAATAACAAAATTGAAATTGAGGTAGGTGGTTCCACCAGGCGAAATAGAAAACCAGACAACTAATCGAGCGTCAACAAAAAGACTCGCTTTAAACTCATAAGTTCCTTCCAAGGGCGGATAGAACACCCATTTCCGTTCCATTGCGAAACGCTGAAGAATATTTTCCAGCCGGTCTTTTGTAATTTTTGCTTCTTTAGTCAGTGAGACTTCAGCATTACTCAGCTTTTAAATAAATTCGGTTCGCAATTTTTCCAAATAATCCCAACGTGATTTATTATTTTCGTCAGGCATAATTACTTTCTTCTTGTTACTTTGTTAATACCAATTCATTTATTCTGTTCAGCATTTTTACTTCGTGACCCTTTACCCAATTCTGCCTTTTAACTTCGGAAAAAACTTTTTGATAAACAAAACGACCACCTATTTTTAATAAACCCATAACAAAAAAAATAAGATCGAGCATTTTGCTTGCTCCAATATTATTTATCAAATAATAGCCTAATTTTTATTATAGGCGAGCCGGTCGGCAAGCCAGGGGGCATGCCGAGGGGCATACCGGTCGGCAACCCGCTGGCTTGCCCATCCGACTACCAAAACTACAAATTTATAGACTATCTAACCGATTAACGATTAATCTAACCAATGGATTATCAATTAGATAGAAGAATGTATTGTCCAATCGATTATCCATCAGGTCAAACAGGCCGACTGTAAAAGATATTTTGTGCGTCGTGTGGCTTAGACTTCATAGCAGGTATTAGATTGCATTCCAGTCTTATTATTATCTTAACAAAGTCATCTTTTTGATTGTCTCTTAATGCTCTGTGTTTTAGTAGTATCAAGATTTATGTGTACATCATATTTTTTCTTTAATATCGGTCTTGTTCCCATTTGGTTATTATATTTGTTTAATGCCACATACACTATTCGATTACAACGCACATAATTAGCAAGCCTGCACATCGGCTTTATCCACTTCCACAAATTGCGAAGTACCCGCTTGTCGTGTTTATCGTCTGTAACTTCATCTATAATTCCTCATCCTCATTTAAGAAATTATGACACATTTTAATTTTACTATAATAAATTGTATCCAATTAATACACCTAAAGATTACTTTTTGCTTCTCTTTTTAGACTAAAATTTTTTAGCAAGTCTGAAATAAGTTCAGTCGCATTGAAAATATTATTATTTATAATTTAAGTTGTTTATATAGAGATACATTGAACGCATATTCTTCTTTTATCCGTTAATCAATTTTCATACTTATTAGTGGTTTGGTTTCAATTATAAAAATTAAATCTCTTAAACTGTATAGTATCTCTTGGACACATTGCTTATTGACTTTTTAGATTAATTGGTTAAACTACTAATTAATGATTCAAGGTGTCGAGATTAAAAAACTTCGAGTCATTCCTGATGAACGGGGATTAGTTATGGAGATTCTTCGCGCTGACGATAGTTTCTTCCAAAAATTCGGTCAAGTCTATCTCTCAATGGTATATCCAGAAGTTATTAAAGCCTGGCATTACCATAAAATTCAAACTGACCATTTTGCGGTAATTAAAGGAATGGCAAAAGTAGTCCTTTATGACCAGCGCAAAAATTCAACAACTTATAAAGAAATAAATGAATTTTTCTTAGGCGAACAAAATCCTTGTCTTATTGTCATTCCACCTTTAGTCGTGCATGGTATGAAAGGTATTGGAATCGAACCAGCATATCTAATAAATGTTCCAACTGAAACTTATAACTATCAACAACCGGATGAGTATCGAATCGACCCGTTTGATCCACAAATTCCTTATAAATGGGAATTAAAACATGGATGAAGCTAAAATTAACCCATTCGACCCCAAAATTCCTTTTAAGATGAATTAAAACATGGACGAGTATCAATTTGACACATTCGACAAACGAATTCCGGATAAATAGGAATTAAATGTATGAATATCGAATTGTCCTGTTTGACCCATAAATTCCTTATAAATGGGAATCAAAATATGGATGAAAACTATTGGCAAAAATCATATCTTTTTATTTTCTCGGATTTACCATTTTACACATTTTTAATCTCTTAAAGCAAACAAGATGACAAAAGTTTTGGTAACCGGTGGCGCAGGCTTTATTGGTTCTAATTTCACTAATGAATTACTAAAAGATAAGAATTACCAAGTCATAGTGTTAGACAAACTTACCTACGCAGGTAATCTTGATAATTTTTCTGATGATACAATGAAAAATCCCAGATTCGAATTTATTAAAGGTGATATTGTTAACCGTTCAGTTGTATCAAAACTAATCAAAAGAGTTGATATCGTTATTAACTTTGCAGCCGAAACTCATATTGACCGGTCAATAGTTGATATTGCACCATTTATCCGAACTGATTTTATTGGTAGTTTTGTGCTCTTAGATGAATTTCGCAAAAAACCACGCGAACGCTTCATCCAAATTTCAACCAGTGAAGTTTATGGTAGTGCCCAAAGTATTCCAATGACTGAAGAACATCCGATTGCTCCCCAAAGTCCTTATGCTGCAACCAAAGCCAGTGCTGACCGTTTAGCTTATTCTTTTTTCCGCACCTATAATTTACCGGTTGTAATTGTGCGACCTTTTAATAATTATGGACCAAATCAATATCCCGAAAAATTATTACCATTTTTTATTACTAATGCAATTGAAAATAAACCCCTTTTTGTCTATGGTTCCGGAAAAAATACTCGTGATTGGGTTTATGTCAAGGACTGCGTCCAAGCACTAAAAAGAATTTTAGAAATTGATATTAATAAAATTAAGGGCGAAGTTTTTAATATTGGCACGGGTAAAGAGTACAATGTTTTACAAATTGCCGACATTATCTTAAATTATTTTAATAAACCAAAATCTTTTATTAAAATGATTGCCGACCGACCTGGTCATGTTGAACGATTAATTTCCAGCACCAAGAAATCTAAAGAAATCCTCAAGTGGCAACCAAAGACTGAATTTAGTGAAGGTGTTCTAAAAACCATCAAATGGTATGAACAAAATGTTTGGTGGTGGCAAAAAATAAAACGTCGCAAGGAATATCAAAGGTTTTATCAGCAATGGTACGAACAGTATCTCAAGTCAGCTGGGAAATAACTAATTTATGAAAGAGGTCTTTGCTACAATTCCTGAAGCAATAAAATTAATCAAGCAAGGCAAAATTATTATTGTCGTTGATGATAAGAACCGCGAAAACGAGGGCGATTTTATTTGTGCCGCAGAACATATAACTCCGCAAAAGATAAATTTTATGGCACAGCATGGTCGGGGTTTGATATGTTTTGCTGGAACTCAGGAACTTTTTAACCGGTTAGACCTACCGCCTATGGTCACAGAAAATACTGCTAAATTAGGCACACCTTTTGCTATTCCTGTTGATGCAGTTAAAGGCACTACAACCGGCAGTTCTGCCTATGACCGAGCTTTAACCATCAAAGTTTTAATCGACCCTAAAACCAAACCCAGTGATTTAGCCCGTCCTGGTCATATTTTTACTTTACGGGCAGCGCCAGGCGGTGTATTGCAGAGAGCCGGACATACTGAAGCCGCTGTCGATTTAGCAAGACTCGCTAATCTTTTTCCGGCAGGTGTCTTATGTGAAATTATGGATGCTAATGGTAAGATGGCGAAAATTCCTGCCTTAATTAAAATTGCCCAAAAGTTCAAAATGAAAATTGCCACAATTCGCGACCTTATCGAATATCGAAGAAAGACTGAAAAGTTAGTAACTAAAATTGTTGAAACAAAACTACCAACTCCTTACGGAGAGTTTAATTTATATGTCTATGAAGATAAAACCGAAGGTTATCTCCATTTAGCATTAGTAAAAGGTGATGTTAGAGGAAAAGACAATGTCCTGGTTCGAGTCCATTCGCAGTGCTTAACTGGTGATGTATTTCATTCTTTGCGCTGCGATTGCGGAACTCAACTAAAAACTGCATTACAAAAAATCTGTCAAGAAGGACAAGGAGTCTTAGTATATATGAGACAAGAGGGACGCGGTATTGGTCTTTTGGGTAAATTAAAATCTTATGCTTTACAAGATAAAGGATTAGATACAGTCGATTCTGCAATTGCTTTGGGCTACCAACCGGATTTAAGAGATTATGGTATTGGTGCTCAAATTTTAGCCGATTTAGGTCTTTCTCGAATTCGGCTTTTGACTAATAATCCAAGAAAAATTATTGGTCTCGAAGGTTTTGGACTTAAAGTCGTCGAAAGAGTTCCGATTATTGTTAAGCCAACTAAGAAAAATATTAAGTACCTAACAACTAAAAGAGACCGATTAGGACATCTTTTGGGTCCAATCGAAAAGATATTAAAATAATTAAAAATTTATTTGTAAAAGATTCTCAAGAAAATAATGCAATCTAATAAACATAGAAATTGGAGGTGACTGATGAACCAGAAAGAATTTAAGGGATTTTTAACTGCCAAAGGAAAATCTTTTGCCATTGTTATATCTCGATTTAACGAATTTCTAACCAAAGAGTTGTTGTCTGGTGCAATTGATTGTTTGGAACGACATCTCGCAGAAAATGTTGAAATCTACTGGACACCAGGCTGTTTTGAAATTCCTGGCATTGCCCGTGCATTAGCACAAACTAATAGATATTCGGCAATTATTGCATTAGGTGCGATTATCCGTGGCGATACCCCTCATGCTGAATACATCGCATCTGAAGTTTCTAAAGGTATTGCGAAAATCAATTATGAGACGATGATACCGGTTGCTTTTGGCATTATCACTGCAGATACGATTGAACAAGCAATTGAGCGAGCAGGAACTAAAGCCGGTAATAAAGGATATACTGCTGCTCTCTCTGCGATTGAAATGGTCGACTTAATGGAAAAAATTCCCAGTAAGAAGAAATCGAGTTAACTTCAGATTACATAAGCCTATTAGCGAAATCTAAAATGACCCAACGTCGTCGAGCACGAGAGAGTGCAGTTGAGGTTCTATATCGATATGATATTGTTAACGAACCAATTGAAAAAACAACCGAAGAAATAAAAAATCGCAAGCAATTTTCTCCACAAGGATACGGTTACTTTCAAAATTTAGTAAAAACTACTATACAAAACTTATCAACAATTGATGAGATTATAAAAAAACATCTTAAGCGTTGGTCTTTTTCCCGGTTAGCACTAATTGACCGGGCAATCTTACGGGTTGCCAGCGGTGAATTAATATATTTTCCAGAAGTTCCTTATAAAGTTGTCATTAATGAAGCAATCGAAATTGCCAAAAAATACGGGACGGACGATTCCGCCCGCTTTATCAACGGTATTTTGGATGCAATCTATAAACATAATATTCAAAAGAAATCAAAAAATAGTGAATAATTTATCTAATGTTTTATACGGTCGAAGGATTTTTCTAAGGAATAAATACATATTTTTATCAATAATAACAAAATTCTATAATCGCATTAAAGAAGAATAAAATATAAAATATATTAAATATTAAATATATTACAATCTATGTCTATGTTAAATGATGTGATTATCATCGGTGCTGGACCAGCGGGCTTAACTGCTGGAATGTATTGTGCCCGTTTTGGCTTAAAGACTTTAATCATCGAAAAACTACTACCAGGTGGACAAGCAATCAAAACCTACCGGATTGAAAACTATCCTGGCTTTGCTGATGAGATTTCCGGCATTGATTTGATAAGAGCAATGGAACAACAAGCCAGAAAATTCGGTGCAGAAATTATTATGGCTGAAGTTCAAACTATAAATCTTGATGCTGACCAGAAAATCGTAGTTGCTCATAATCAAAACTATTTTTCTCGAGCAATAATTATTGCTACTGGTAATACACCTCAAAAATTACCTGTTCCCAATGCTGATTTTTATGTCGGAAAAGGACTATCCTATTGTGCAATTTGTGATGGTCCTTTTTTTAAGGATAAACCTGTCGCGGTAATTGGCGGAGGTGATTCAGCCTTAGCCGAAAGTATTTATCTTGCAAGTATAGCATCAAAAGTTTATATTGTTCACCGTCGTAGTGAGTTTCGTGCCAGTAAAATACTTCAAGACCGGATAAAAAATATCTCTAACATTACGCTTGTGTTTAATAGTATTGTCGACTCAATTATCGGTGAGAATAAAGTTGAGGCAATTAAAATCAAAAATGTATTTACAAATCAAATTCAAGAATTACAAATCAATGGTATCTTTGTTTATATTGGATTCATACCAAATAGCGATTTTGTCAAATCACTTATCAACATTGACGAAAAGGGATATATCATTACAGATGAAAATTTAAGCACTAATATTCCTGGCATTTGGGCAATTGGTGATGTACGCAAAAAAACACTTCGTCAGATTGCCACCGCAGTTGGTGACGGCGCTTCGGCTGCCTACGAAGTTTATAAATTTTTGAATAAATAATTCCCATTTAGGAAAATAAAATTCGCACGACCCAATTAAATTATTGACAAATATATTACAATTTTGTATTCTACATTAAAAGATAGAATGTATAAAAATGATTTTAGATAATATTAAATCATCTTGGTTTATGCAGATTAACAAATTAATTATTGGGTGTTTTATAATATATTTAAATCAGTGTAGTTTATGTGTGTTGACCAATTGATTAATTTAAGACCAATTATACTATGCGAATTAAACAACTAATACTAAATGGATTTAAGTCTTTTCCTGAAAAGACTACGATTACTTTTGAGCCAACAATCAATGCGATTATCGGACCCAATGGTTGTGGCAAAACTAATATTTTAGACGGCTTACGCTGGGTAATGGGTGAGACCAGTTATTCTCAGATGCGATGTGCTAAAACTGAAGATTTAATCTTCTCAGGTAACACTAAATATGCACCAATAAATTATGCTGAAGTTGTTTTAGTCCTGCAAAACGACAAGCCTTTTGACACGCCAAACAATTCATTAACACCAATATCTGCCCTATACAAATCTTCAGAAATTGAAATTAAGCGCCGTTTCTTTCGTTCTGGCGAGTCGGAGTTTTATATCAACCGCAAACCATGTAAATTAAAAGACATCCAAGATTTGCTTACCAGTGGCGGCGGTTCCGGACATGCTTATTCAATATTCGATTTGCCCAAAATGAGACAAATCATTAGCTCTAATCTGAAGGACTTATTCATCGAAGCTGCGGGACTTGCTTTTTATGAAGAACGAAAAAATGAAATTGAACGTAAATTAAAACTGACGACCGACGATTTACTTCGGATTAATGATATCATTCAAGAACGTGAACGTGTTACTCGTAGTCTGAAACGTCAAGCCTACCGTTTAATGGCTTTTGAACGCACAAAACAACAAGAAAGAGAACTCCAATGTCAACTTCTGAAATTTGAATATGAAAAAATTTATGCTGAGGAACAAGTTATTACAGAAGAGATTGCAAAACTGAAGGCAGCAGAAAATAGGCTTGAAACACAGATAAATGAATTAGAATCGCGACGCGCTGAATTAAAAACCAAATTAGCCGAAAAAGAATTGCAACGCCAATGTCTACAAAAAGAAATTGAGACTGCTCGAGAAGAACTAATTAAATGTGAAGAGCGGATAAAGGCTAATCAAGATAAACAAAGTTATCTCAAAGAACAACAATTGCGAATTCAGTCGGACACACTCATTATTGAAGGCCTATCAACCAACCAAAAGAAATATGACACCAAAAATCAATATCTTATTCAAGCCGAGCAATTATTATCCGCTAAAGAGCAGGAGTTAAATGAATTACGCAAACAAACAAAGGTTTTAGAGCAGGAGATATTTACTGAATCGTTAACACTAGAACAATTACAAGAACAAGAAAAGCAGACCATCACTCGGCTTTCAACAATAAATGCTGAAATAACTGCGAACGAGATGAAATTAGAAAGTTTATCTCGGTATCAAGAAACTCTTCAAGACTCTCTGGTTGCACTGTCACTTGCTCAAACCGGCGACATTAAATCTACTGCACTGTTAACTGTCCAAGATAAAGTCCAATTGAAAGAAAAATTAGGTGACAACTTTATTGGTTCTGTGCAAGACCTAATTACAATTCAACCGGAATATAAGTCAGCGCTCAATTCTGTTCTTTTTGGTATTTCCGAAGCCCTTATTATCGATAAGATTGACAAGCTTTGTATTGATGAGTTACCACAAGAGAAAGAATTAGTTATGATATCCCTCTCCTCTTTCTACCAAACGATAAGCCGTCCATCGAAAATTCCTCATTTACCAAAATTAACCAAATTATTAGAATATAAAGCCGGATTGCCTAATTTCATAAAATCGATAATCGATTCATTTTTTATTGTTGATGACTGGTCACAAATCATAACTTATGCTCATCAATATCCTGATTGTTCTTTTGTGACCAAGTCTGGGATTGCTTTATTTAACAATGGGCTACTGGTTATTCCGGCTAAAGTCAATACGCAAAAATTAAGCGCAGAGTTACAAGAAAAACTTCAAGGACTTCATAAAGAAAAGGAACTTATTGAAAAAAAGAGAATTGAATTAGAACAACAATTACAATCGCTTAAGCAAGAGAAACAAATTTTAGAAGCAAATCGAAATCAACTTCAAATAGAAATCAATCAAAAATCACAAATCATTGCGAATAAAAAGAAAATCGTTAAACAGAATTTAGAAGTTGCCGGTAATATGTTATTTGACCTAACCAAACAACGAGAAGAGTTAATTCAAATCCGAGCCGAATTAGATTTTCTTAAAGATGAAATTACTCGACAAGAACTACGCAAAGATTCGGTATCTGCGGAGAATGAAAAAATCACCAACACATTATTGGCTCTTCGTAAGGAAGAGAATGAATTACAACAACAGGTGATTGAACTCAATAAAAAATTAAACGCATTAAAGCACAAACGGGAAGAATTATCTCGAGACACCTTAACGCAAGAATATGATGCTTTAGAAACTAAAATTCAAGAGTTACGAATCACCTGTGATAATCAAAAACAAAAAATCAATGAACAGTTAATTAAGAAATATGAAATTGGAAGAAAGCGACAAGAAATTGAACAACATGCTAGGTCATTATTATCAAACGGATTAGAAATCTTACAAACACCATTAGCTGAACCGGTGCCAATTGAAGTTATTCAAAATCATTTACGGTCAATACAGAAAAAGATTGAATTGATTGGTAAAGTTAATCCTTTAGCCAAAGAAGAGTATGAAAAAGAAAAAGCCGAACTTGACAAATTGATTAGCCAACGCGCTGATATTGTTTCAGCCCAAGATAATCTCACTCAAGCATTGCAAGCACTGACCCAGCGTGCTCAGCAAATGTTTCTTGAAACTTATAATGCGGTTCGACAAAGTTTTCAAAGAATATTCAAGGAAATATTTCTTGAAGGTGAAGCAGATCTAATTTTAGAATCTCAAATTAATCCTTTACAATCAGATATAAAAATTATTGCTCAACCCCGAGGGAAAACACCTAAACGGCTTGACCAGTTATCTGATGGCGAAAAAGCTCTTTTAGCGCTTTCGCTATTATTTGCATTTTATGATATTAAACCCGCGCCATTTTGTTTTATGGACGAAGTTGATGCACCATTAGACGATGCTAATGTTAAACGATTCACTCAGTTCTTAAAACGTATTGCAGAAACAACTCAAGTGATAATTATTACACATAACCGCCTGACCGTTGAAGCTGCGGCAGCAGTTATTGGTGTAACTACAGAAGAAGTTGGAGTGTCTAAAATCGTCTCAGTGCGTTTCAAAGATATTCCGACCTTGAACAATAACCAATAACACAAAGAACATTTATAATGCATAACCAACTGACTATTACCGGATTGAATAGAAACAATAATTTTAAGAAAAGAACAATCCTAATCAGGTCATTTAATATTGTTCCTTGCATTATCCTTTAGACTCCAATATCCGATTTTCCCTAGACTTTAATTGATGATAAGGAACCAATGATAGCGCTACAAAGACTTTAACCGACAAAAACAACTATGTCATTATTTCAACTCTTCAAAAATACTCTCAAAAAAACCCGACAAATTTTTCAAGGTATAATTAATGCCCAAAATCTTGAAGAATTAGAAGCAATCCTGCTGAGTGCTGATATCGGCATTACCAGCACCCAATACATCATTAATAAACTTAAGACCCAAGCACCGTCGAATTATCACCAGGCCCTGATCGAAATTATTAAAGAGATTCTCCAAAAGCCAAATTCTCATATTAAAACATCAACTCATCCAATTCAGATTATAATGATTGTCGGTGTTCCCGGCTCAGGCAAAACAACAACGATTGCTAAATTAGCCAATCTTTGGCAAAAACAAGGCAAGAAAGTCATTATTTCAGCTTCTGACACTTATCGTGATGCAGCAGCACAACAATTGAAAATTTGGGCAGAACGGGTTGGTGTTAATATTGTTTTCTCTGAAAAAGGACAAGATGCTGGTGCCGTTGCTTTTGATACGATTCAGAAAGCCCAATCCGCTAAATTCGATATTGTCTTAATTGATACTGCGGGTCGCTTACATACCCGTAAAGACCTTATGGAAGAGTGTAAAAAAATAAAAAGGGTATGTCAGAAATTTCGAGCCGATGCACCGGACGAAATCTGGTTAATTTTAGACGCATCTGTTGGTCAGAATGGAATTGTTCAAGCACGCACTTTTCATCAAGAATTAAATTTAACTGGTGTAATTATTACGAAATTAGATGGCACTGCTAAAGGCGGTGTTGTGATACCTGTTGCTTTAGAGCTGAATTTACCAATCAGATATATAGGAATGGGAGAGACCGAAGACGCAATCAATGAATTCGATGCTGATACATTTGTCCGAGCATTACTTTCAGCAGATTAAATCAATAAATTAGTCATTGCATTTAAATGAATTCTATCCAATAACCATTGTGTTGTCATTATCACTTTAAATTTTGAAAATGTTTTTATTAATTTATAAAACCTATAATCTAAAAACAAAAGATGTCCCTCATAGAGTTTGATGACAATATGTAACAATCAAAGCCTGATGGCTAAACTTATTTTGACGAAAATCACAGCAAACATAACATGTTTTTAATTAGAGTTTAATTACCGTGAAACAGGTATTTAAGCATATGCGTAAATTTAAATACCTTCGTTTTCCAGTTTCTTCCCAAAAGGTGCAGATTTGTAAGTATTGTCTATGAAGCAGATAAACGCGTTTAACATAATTTTAGACTACAGTAAATTTAGTGAAATATGCTTTAGAAATAAATGTTTTACACCGGTAATGTATAATATTTTGTGTAAATTTAGAATTGAAATGTTTAAAATAAAGGTGTATCCTCCTATGATGTTTAAACTAAATAATAAATAATAAGAAAGGAGAACACACCTATGAGACCATATAACT
>JBDRUT010000003.1:0-141428 GCA_039801465.1 Caldifarciminota bacterium | reverse complement strand
CATTAGACTGCGGATTAGATTACCGAGTATACCAAGTCCTGCGTCCAGAATATTTCAAGAACCTGCTAAATGATTGTCATCTTGACACTTTCACACTTTATCCCCTTGGCACCTGTTCTTTCTTATTGCCCTGTCTTCTAATGCTGTCACCCTGAGTTTCCCTTTTGTCACCATGGATTCACTTTTGTGACTCTGGACCCCTTTTGGTCACCCTGAGTCCTCTTTTGTCACTCTGTCTCCTCTTTTGTCACCCTGAGTAAAACGAAGGGTCTCCAAGCAAACACTCATCAGGATTTGGGATTCTTCGTCGCTTCGCTCCTCAGAATGACAGTTGTTCTTTTTGTCACCCTGAGTGAAACGAAGGGTCTCAAGGCGGATATTATTCAGGATTTGGGATTCTACGTCGCTTTGCTCCTCAGAATGACAGTTGTTCTTATTGTCACCCTGAGTAAAACGAAGGGTCTCAAGGCAAACACATCTTAATTAAATCTCATAACATAACTGTAAAGTATCTCTTAGACACTTGCAATGTTATATTTAACTTAATTTCATAAAATGTTGAAGTATTATTATGAATCAGAGAATTTTTGTTTGACTTAATACCAGAAAATATTAAAATGTTATTATGAAGCAGAAAATATTATTAGTCTTGGGAATTCTGATTTTGATTGTTGCCTGCTCTAAGAAATCAAGCCAAAAGGTTGAAGTTACCTTTTGGCATGCGATGGGTGGTAATGTTGAAAAAGTTTTACAAGCAATGGTAGCAGATTTTGAATCAACTCATAAAAATATTGATATTAAATTAGTGAGTATGGCAGATTATAATACCTTGGCACAAAAATTAATGAGTGCAGCAGCAATAAATCAACCACCAACCATCGCACAAATGTACGAGAATTGGACAACGCAACTTTTAGCTCATAATTATTTAGAGCCTTTAGACAATTATGTCAAAGGTAAAAATGGATTGTCTCAATCGGAATTAGACGATATTTGGCCAGTGCTAATAAAAAATAACACCTGGAATAATAAAATTATTACTTTGCCTTTTAATAAGAGTGTTCCAGTTTATTATTATAATATAGAAATTTTTGAAAAAGCAGGGATAAAAGAGTTTCCCAAAACTTGGAATGAGTTTTATCAGGTCTGTTCTAAAATAAAAGACAAGTTTGGTAACAAGATTACACCGACCGCAAATGGCACAGATATTTGGGTCTTTGCTTCAATGGTATATCAACAAGCCGGAAAACTTTATGATGAAGAGAATAATCTGCCATTATTTAATAGTCCAGAAGCAGTGCGGGCATTGCAATTTCAAGTAGATTTGATTTATCGAGACAAACTTCAGAGTATGCGCACTGGTGCGGATTTGATTGACGATTTTTTAGCCGGACGCCTTGTGATGATTCCATTCAGTTGTGCACGCCGGGCAATAATGCAAGGAGTTGAAAGTTTTCCCATTGGTATGGCGCCACTGCCAATATGGAATCAACCAGCAGCAATAATTTATGGTACCAATATCGGAATGTTTAAGTCCGCATCGCATGCACAAAAAGAAGCAGCATGGCAGTTTATTAAATGGTTTATTAGTAAAGAGAATCAAATTCGTTGGTCTTTAGGTACTTATTATGTTCCGATTCAGAAAAGTGCTCTGGACGACCCCAGAATGCAAGAACATCTTAATAAGACTCCGGGTTTAAAAGAAGCATATGGTCAAATGCAAAATGCGGTATTTGAACCAAGAGGCGAAGCTTGGTTTGAAGGCAGAAATATTCTCATCACGGATGGTTTAGAACCAGCAACTTTAGGCAAAATGACTCCCCAACAAGCATTAGATTTTGCTGCACAAAAGTTAATATCAAGAACAAAGAAATGAGGTTGAGCAAATTTGCCAATGTAAATATCAGATAGATATACCCAATTAATAAAGACACATAAATTAAATAATATCTCAAAGCTTGATGATTAAATTTTTTAGGTTAGTATTTTATCTATTATTGTTCTTGCCTTAAGGGCTGATTTCTCTTTGTCTTTTATTTCTAACATAAGGTCAAATTTTATATCTTTTGTGCGATGAATAAAGTTTTTGAAATGTCTTATATTGATATGTTCCGCATGATTGCCTTGGGCTGAATTAGGTTTTTGACTACTATAATCAACCATTAAGATACCGTCTTTCTTATGCCAGGTCTTGCTTGCTAATAACATTGCTTGTTTCATCGTTTCATGATTATGCAAACACTCGTGATGAAATGAATCGAACAGGACCGGAATTCCAATCTCTTTGTGAATTAAAAGGCAATCGTGAAGACTATATGAGATATGGTCATTTTCAATTACTAAACGATTTTTAATTAAGGACGGTAATTCTTGATATTTACTAATAAATCGTCTAATTGACGAAGTTTTGTCACCATAAACACCACCAATATGAATTTGGACTTTTGCAGTAGAATTAAGCTCGAGTAAATCCAATACTTCACAATGATAAATTAACTCTTTAATACTTCGGTTCACAACATCCGGATTAGGCGAATTAATTAAAACAAACTGGTCCGGATGCATTGAAATCCGCATCTTATGTCGTTTGACCAACTTTCCGATTTCTGAAAATCGGCTCTGAAAATATTTTTGCCAGCGAAAAGTGCAAATTGGATGCGATGCGAAAGGCACTAAATCTGAACTGATGCGAAAGAATAAAAGATTGTGTTCAACATTATATTTTAGTATCTGCTCAAGACAATTTAGATTGTTGCTAACTTTCTCAATAAGATTCTTTTCTGAATAGGACGCTAAACAGAAAGTGGTATTAGCAGTGCAACCAATAGACCGGTTAATACAAGGATAACCAATTCTCATCGGCTTCTGCCTTTGCCGGAGTCAGTAATCTCAACTAATTTTTTCGGAAACGGGTTTAAAAAAGTCTGTTCTAACAAATACTGGTTGTTAAATCGCACTGCCCAACTTTGAATTATTTTAGTTAAAACACTTAAAGGAATCCGTTCGTCACGATATTCCTCAATTAAGTCTAAAAAGAATTTACGCTCTGACTTACTCAATCCATCACTTATTCCACCAAAAGCATGCATCAAGACATTAATCCATGCGGAAAAGCTTGGAGGTTTCTTAAATAGTTCATATAAAGTTTTTTCATAAGCACCTAAAACCGCGTCGATTTTCATTTTGGACTGATTTGCCACTATCTTACCGAGTTCTCTTAATTTTACTTGGCTATGTGCCATAAATAATAGTTTATTGATAGTATGAAAACGAACTAACTCTTTCATCTGCTTTAACTTTTTAGTATATCGGAATTGTGCAAGGGTGAACAATTTAGTAAAGAAATATTCTCGAATAGTAAAATTTTTTAACCGGCCTTCATCTTCAATTGCCAAACCGCTAAATCGTTTAATGACTTCACCACCAAAAAAACCAGCACCGGGAAATGAACGAGCATCAGGATTAAAACTATGATAAACTTTCACACTGTTTATACCACAGGAAGGCGAACGATATTTTAAGATAAAGCCATCAATATCAGTTAAAGCATTAAGATACTTATCAACAAATGATACCATTTCTTGGGTAACATCTCTTTGAGTAGTTGGTTGATACAGATGTAGTTTGCCTTTATAAGAAACAACACGAATTGGTTCACGGGGCACACCCAAACCGATTTCAACTTCAGGACATACTGGAATGTAATTAACATAAGGTTTAAGTTGCTCCACAACATAATCAATCACCATATCGCCATTATAGCGACACTTAGCAAAGCCCAGACATTTACTCACAACTACATTCGGTTTAGGAAAATTTTTCATACAATAAATATAACTTAATACTCATTCTAAAGTCAAGGATAACTTAATCATTCTTCTCAATTTAGGACAGAAAATTATTAATGGGATATTAAGATTACAACCAGTCCTTTATAGTATTTGCTTTCATTCTGATTTGAATCCTATCTAATATTTTTTATTTTATTAAGGAGTTGCCGATTGCATAAGTAAAAAATAAAGAATAAATACCGACAAGTGAAGCGATAAGAATTGATAGGTTATAATTAAGGTAATCGGAGTAATGCTCAAATTAGCAAACATTTTATTATTGATAAAACTTGATTTTTGTATTCGGTAAAATATAATCAAAAAATGTCGCAATTGAAAATTGTTCTGTTTATTTTTATTGGATTGATTACTCTTTCGTTTGCTTCAATTTTGATTAAACTTATCAATGCACCGAGTATTGTGATTGCCTCAGGAAGACTTATGATTGCAACCCTAATCTTACAACCTTTATTTTGGATTCGATTTCGAATGCTACGAGATGAAATAAAAAAGTCCCAGTGGCAATTGATAGTGTTAGCCGGTATATTTTTAAGCGCTCATTTCGCAATGTGGATTGAATCATTAAATTACACTTCAGTTCCCAGTTCTGTAGTGTTGGTTGCAACTGAGCCAATCTTTGTTGCAATTTTATCTCCGCTCTTACTTAAAGAAAAAGTTTCCTTAACTCTTATTATTGCTATTATCTTAGGTTTGACTGGCACCATAATCATTGCGAGTCAAGGCATAAGTTCTTTTATGATAACAAAAGGTAATTTATTAGCATTAGGCGGTGCAGTTTGTACTGCTGGTTATCTGTTGATTGGCAGGAAAGTTAGGCCTAATATTTCCTTGCTATCTTATATCTATATTATGTACTCAACCGCAGCAGTAATATTAACTGCACTTGTGTTTATTACTGGTCATAAGTTTAGCGGATATAATTTTCAATCATATCTTTTTATTATCCTGTTAGGTATTGGTCCACAATTGATTGGTCATAGCAGTTTTAATTGGGCACTAAGATATTTATCTGCTTCAGTTGTGGCATTAGTGATATTGGGCGAACCAATTGGCGCATCGCTTCTATCTTGGTTAATCTTAAAACAAGCGCCAACAAGTGAAGAAATCATTGGCGGTATAATTATTGGTATCAGTATTTATCTTACAGTTTCAAATTTAGGAAAGACGCTTAAATAAAATAGATTTTTAGCTAAATTTATTTTATAATATTTTAATTCTTCTCATATTGGACTTTTTAACTACAACCAAAATAAATAGCCGATAATTAGATTGACAAGGTGATTTTTTTTAGTAAAATTAAGTGAATGATTAAAAAGAAGAACCCCGCAAGTAAAACTATCATAAGGTTATTCTTTTTTAATCGTATCAAGTTTAGATTGCCCATAACAATCAATAATTAACATTCTATATTTTCGGAGGAAAGCCATGAAAATTTTTATTGATTCTGCTGATGTTAAAGAAATCAAAGAAGTTATGAGTTGGGGAATTTTAGATGGAGTTACGACAAACCCAACTTTAGTCGCTAAAACTGGTCGTGAAATTAGAGAATGCGTTACCGAAATTTGTCAAATTGTTGATGGTCCGATTTCAGTTGAAGTTATCAGTACAGATGCCGATGGAATGGTAAAAGAAGCCGAAGATTGGGCAAAGATTAATCCGAAAAATATCACAATTAAAATACCGATGGGTATTGAAGGTCTAAAAGCGGTTAAGATACTTAAAACTAAAAATATCAAAACTAATGTGACACTGGTTTTCAGTCCGAATCAAGCAATCTTAGCTGCAAAAGCCGGTGCAACTTTTATTAGTCCATTTGTTGGAAGATTGGATGATATTTCTCATTTCGGAATGGAGATTGTTGGCGATATTGTGCAAATTTTTAACAATTACGGATTTGAGACTGAGATTATTGTTGCCAGCGTGAGAAACCCTTTACATGTGGTTGAAGCCGCAAGAATGGGTGCACATATTGCGACAGTTCCGTTTGCCGTGCTGAAACTGATGGTTGGTCATCCCCTAACTGATATTGGAATTAAGAAGTTTTTTGAAGACTATCAGAAAATTCCTAAGAAATGACGAAGTTTAATCTAAAACTACGGAGGCTAAATGCCAATTGTTGATTCAAAAACCGGTAAGGTTATTAAAGATTATACGATAGAAGAACTAAAAGAAAAAGCCAATTTAATGCGCGGTTATAATATGGTAGCATTGGCTGCTGCGGGCTCTGGACATTCTGGCGGAACAATGTCAATTATGGATATAACTGCGGCATTATATCTGAAAGTTGCCCGTCATGATCCGAAAAATCCTTTTTGGGAAGACCGAGATAGAATTATCTGGTCAACTGGTCATAAAGCACCAAGTCTTTATCTCGGTTTAGGTGCTGCAGGCTATTTTGATATTGAAGATGTGGTTCGTCTGCGTAAACTATATTCACCTTATCAAGGACATCCGCATTGGTTAAAACTACCGGGAGTGGAAGCGTCAACAGGTTCTTTAGGACAAGGACTTTCAATTGGTGTTGGTATCGCGATGGCAGCTAAATTGGATAATAAAGATTACCGAGTTTATGTACTTAATGGCGATGGCGAATTACAAGAAGGACAAATCTGGGAAGCGATAATGGAAGCCGGTAACTGGAAATTAGATAATCTCTGTTCAATTGTTGATAAGAACCGATTACAAATTGATGGCTGGGTTAAAGATGTTCAAGATATTGACCCTTTAAGAGAAAAATATGAAGCATTCAAGTGGCATGTGATTGAAATTGATGGTCATGATATGGCACAAATTCTTGCCGCATTTGAAGAAGCCAAGACGATAAAAGGTAAACCGACTGTTATCATCGCTCATACAATAAAAGGTAAAGGCGTCAGCTTTATGGAAAATGTCGCAGGTTGGCATGGCAAAGCACCGAGTATTGAAGAGATGAAAAAAGCAATTGCTGAACTCGGTCTAACCGAAAAATTAAATATTCCAGCACTACTCAAACGGGCAGAAGATTATCAAAAAGAAGTTGATGCCAAATTATCGCAAAAAATTCCTAAATTCAGCCGCGACTATTTTTGGAATCGACAACCCAATATGAAAGTTAAAATGGAGCCAACTCGTTTTGGATTTGGCAAAGCACTGGAAGCGCGTGGTGATGACCCACGAGTTGTCTGCATTGGCGCTGATATTTCTGGTTCAATTACTATCAGCTATTTTTATGAAAAACACCCAGAAAGAAAAAACCGTTGGATATCTGCAGGCATTGCCGAACAATCGGCAACTGCATTAGCCGCCGGTTTAGCCAAAGAAGGCAAATTACCGGTTTTTGGAACTTATGGTGTATTCGCTTCTGGTAGAAATCTTGACCAGTTGCGGACAACAGTTTGTTACGGTAATTTCAATGTCTTTATTGCCGGTGCACATGGCGGCGTTTCGGTTGGACCTGATGGTGCGACTCATCAAACATTAGAAGACTTATTCCAAATCTGTGGTTTACCAAATATGCATGTTTCTGTGCCCTGTGACTCTTTAGAAACAAAACGAGCAACCGAATATATGCTTTTCAATATTAAAGGACCAAAATATATTCGTTTTGCTCGCGAGGCAACACCAATTGTTACAACTGAAAAAACACCTTATGTTTGGGGCGTTTCCAATATCTACCGATTTCGAGGAGAAAAAGAGAATTTTATTGATGCCTTTGATGTCTATCTGGCAACAGATTATAAATCAGAAAACGAAGACCTGACAATTATTGCCTGTGGACCAATGGTTCCCGAAGCAATGCGTGCAGCCTGGATTCTAAAAAATGATTTCGGCTTAGAAACTCGCGTAGTAAATATGCATACTCTAAAACCATTAGATGAAAAAACAATTATTAAATGTGCCTTAGATACTAATGTGATTATTACTGCGGAAGAGCATCAAATTGGTGGTTTGGGCAATCGCGTTGCTGCAGTAGTTGCTCAGGCGCCAGAACTTTATGGCAAAAAGATTCTTATGGGAATGGTTGGCGTTAAAGACCGATTTGGCGAATCCGGTCAACCCTGGGAACTAATGTGGGAATTTGAAGTTTCCGGCGAACATATTGCCCAAAAAGCAAAAGAAGTCTATGATTTTGTGAAGAAAAATAAATAAAAACTTGGACGGATAATAAAAGAATAAAAGAGTAAATAGAATAAAGGAGATTAAATGCCGAGAAAAAAAGCAAAACGAATTAAAAAAATTAAAGCCTGTACTTTAGCCTGCGGACTTCCCGAGTCATACCGAATGACTCAGATGGGCACCGAAACCGCATTTGATGTGTTAGTTCGAGCCCGACAACTTGAAGCCCAAGGAAAACATATCATTCACTTAGAAATCGGCGAACCGGATTTCGATACTCCGCAAAATATCAAAGATGCGGCGAAAAAAGCACTTGATGAAGGTTATACTCATTATGGACCTTCGCAAGGTTTACCCGAACTAAGAAAGGTCATTGCAGAAAAAGCAGGAGAACTGCGCGGAATGACATTTACTCCGGAAGAAGTTGTGGTAACACCTGGAGCAAAACCGATAATGTCATTTGCGATAATGGCATTGGTTGAAGATGGTGACGAAGTAATCTATGTTAACCCCGGTTTTCCTATCTACGAATCGATGATAAAGTTTATGGGTGGTAAAGCAATTCCTTTGCCTTTATTAGAAAAGAATGACTTTTTGCCGGATTTGAAATATCTTAAAAAAATTCTCAACAAGAAAACACGCTTGTTAATAATTAATTCACCCCATAACCCTTGCGGTAGTGTGATGAGCGGTGATTATCTCAAAGAGATGGCAAAAATTCTTGAACCTTATGAAAATCTCTGGATTCTCTCCGATGAAGTCTATTCCCGGATAATTTATGAAGAGAAATTTGAGACTATTGCAAAATACCCTGGAATGAAGGACCGCACAATTATTCTTGATGGTTTTTCTAAAACTTATGCGATGACCGGTTGGCGCATTGGTTATGGCATAATGCATCCAGATTTGGCAAAAGAACTGGCTCGAATTGAAACCAATATTAATTCCTGCACTACGACTTTTATTCAACGAGCTTGTATTACTGCTTTGACCGATTCCCAAATTGAGCCGGAAAAGATGCGACAACAGTTCCACCAGCGACGCGATGTCATTGTCGAAGGCTTGAATTCAATTAAAGGAATTTCTTGCAAAACACCTAAAGGCGCCTTTTATGTCTTTGCTAATGTCCAAAAAACCGGTTACAATCACCGGGAACTTGCCGACAGATTACTGTCAGAGGCTGGAGTTGCTTGTTTGGCTGGAACTTGTTTTGGTGAATATGGTAAAGGGTATATTCGATTTTCTTATGCCAATTCAATCGAGAACATCCAAGAAGCAATTGCTCGCATCAAAAGATTCATTGAGAAGTAAGTATTGGGGAAAAATAAAGTTTAATTAATATTTGCTGAAATATAAAGTCGCAACCGCACAATAAATAATTCTCTGGCTATTTATTCATCCCAAAGACCAAGAATAATAAGCATCTCAGATATGGACATTCGTCACCAATTAAGATTTTTACTTTAATTCAATTTAGAGTCAGAATGAGAGAAAGGCGAAAAGTGTCATTCTGAGCGCAGTCGAAGCATTTCAATAATTGAGATACAGGCACTCGTTCCTTCGTAATGATAATTTCCTTATTTTGCTATTGATGGTAGGCGCGTATCGCATAAGATTCTGCAGTTTTATTTACGACTTCTTTAATAATTGGGAAATCAGATAAACTCAATATTGTGATGCAGGTTTAGTTAAAAATAAATCTTCTAAACTGAAGAGTCCTGGTTTTTGTTTAACCAGAAATCGGATAGCGTGGATAACACCTGTAGCAAAAGCATTTCGATTTGTTGCACGATGCACTAATTCTAATCGTTCACCCTGACCAATAAACATAACAGAATGCTCGCCAACAATATCGCCAGCGCGAATCGAATGAATTTTCACTTCCTTTTCATCGCGGACTTTTTTAATAATCTCGGCTAAATTTTTAGCCGTGCCGCTGGGAGCATCGCGTTTCATTTTATGGTGAGCCTCAATGATTTCAACGTCAAAATCTCTTAATAAGTTTGCGGAAATTTCTGTCAACTTATAAAGTAAATTTACTCCTAATGAGAAATTTGCTGAAATCAGAATGGGAATTTTTTTTGAATATCTTTTAATAACATCTAAATCCTTTAACCCAGTTGTGCCGATAATATATGGTTTTCGGGCATTGGCTGAAATTTTGACATTATCAAGCGTAATTTCCGGAATTGCAAATTCGACCACAATATCCGCATGATGAATCACTTTCTGTAAATTATCTTGAATAAATCCTATACCAATAGGCGTTCCGATTAAAGGATGACCGATAGATTCGATTCCGGCGACAATTTTAATATCTTTTTCTTTGGCAATTGCCGATACCAAAGCAGTCGACATCTTACCGCAAGCACCAACAATGATAACATTAATCATCGCAAAATTGTTATGGGAGATTAAGATTGCGTAAGGTGTTTCTAATAATAGTTCGATTTGCTTTTGAAGGTAGGGTTAATGGTAATCGGAGAGGCCCAGCAGGCATTCCTAAAACAGACATTGCATATTTTATTGGTCCGGGATTGGTCTCAATAAACATTGCTTTACTCAATATATATAATTTTGTATTTAATTCATATGCCTTTTTGATATTGCCATTAAAGAAATGTTCAATCATTTTTGCCAGGATTCGAGGAACAATATTGGCGATTACAGAAATTACTCCTTTGCCACCAATTGACAAGATTGGTAAAGTTAAAGCATCATCACCGGAAAGCACAATAAAATTTTTTCCACAGCGATGGATAATTTCTGAGACTTGGTCTAAATTACCTGATGCTTCTTTAACGCCAATAATTATATCGGGAAATTCCTTATACAATCGTTCCAGTGTGCTTGGAAGCATATTAACTGCAGTTCGTCCTGGTATATTATAAATAATTATTGGTAATTTTACTGAAAGCGCAATTGCACGGTAATGTTGGTAGAGACCTTCTTGAGTTGGCTTATTGTAATAAGGCGTGACAATTAAACAAGCATCCGCGCCAAGGTCTTTAGCTTTTTTGGTTAGGGCGATGGTCTTGTCTGTAGAATTAGTACCAGTTCCAGGTATTACCGGTTTTTGGCCATTTACGGTTTCAATCGTTGTTTTAACAATCTGTTCCCATTCTTCAACCGATAAAGTTGGCGATTCGCCGGTTGTGCCGCAGGGAACAAAACCATTGGTGTTATTGGCTAATTGAAATCTGATATTTTTTTTTAGACCTTCTAAATCGAGTTGATAATTTTTATCAAAGGGAGTAACTAAAGCAACAATTGAACCTGATATTTGCATCAAATTTTATAAAAATATTCTTACTAAACTCTTATGCAATTCCTTCACTTTTGATATCTGTTGCCGATGGACTTGTTGAGGATGTGATACCGATAATTTCGTCGATTTCATTACCATCAAGAATCTCTTTTTCTAATAATTTTTGGGCTAAAGTTTTTAGTTTTTTAATATTTTCTTTTAATAAAGATAGTGCTCTTTTATGGGCTTCGTCAACAAAATGTTTGATTTCGTTGTCAATTAATTTTGCGGTTTCTTCAGAAAAATTACGATGTAAGCCCATTTCTCTACCTAAAAAGATTTCTTCATCCGGTTTACCCAGTGTTAGTGGTCCGAGTTTTTCACTCATTCCCCATTCGCAAACCATTTTTCTTGCTAATTGAGTAGCGCGGTTGATGTCATCGCGAGAGCCAGTTGAGATATCACCAAATTCTAATTCTTCTGCTGACCGACCACCCAACATAACTGCTAATTGATTGAGACAATAGGTCTTAGAATAAATCTTTCGGTCATCAAGAGGCAATTGTTGCGTGACTCCTAATGCTTGACCACGAGGAATGATTGTAACTTTATGAATTGGGTCAGTACCAGGAATTAATTTTGATACTAAAGTATGTCCGGCTTCATGAAATGCAATCCATTTCTTTTCTTGATCAGAAATTAATAGACTTCTGCGTTCAACACCCATAAGGACTTTATCTTTAGCATCTTCAAAATCTTGCATTTCGACTACAGTTTTATTTCTCCGGGCAGCAAGTAATGCCGCTTCATTTACCATATTGGCTAAATCCGCTCCAGAAAAACCTGGGGTTGCCCGCGCCAGAATCTTCAAGTCAACATCTTTCCCTAAAGGGATCTTTCTCGTGTGGACTTTTAATATTCCTTCACGGCCAATTACATCCGGTCGGTCAACAACAATCTGCCGGTCAAAACGACCCGGTCTGAGTAATGCACTATCGAGAATATCCGGTCGGTTAGTTGCAGCCATAATAATAACACCTTCTTGAGTATCAAAACCGTCCATCTCGACTAAAAGTTGGTTTAAGGTTTGTTCCCGTTCATCATGTCCACCACCCAAGCCAGCACCTCGTTGTCTGCCAACCGCATCAATCTCATCAATAAAGATAATACACGGAGCATTCCGTTTTCCTTGTTCAAACAAATCGCGAACCCGTGCTGCACCAACGCCGACAAACATTTCAACAAAATCAGAACCAGAAATAGATAAAAATGGAACGCCGGCTTCGCCTGCCACAGCCCGAGCTAAAAGAGTTTTGCCCGTGCCGGTTGGTCCAACTAATAAAACACCTTTAGGAATTTTTCCGCCTAATCTTTGAAATTTCTGCGGTGCTTTCAAAAACTCAATGACTTCTTTTAGCTCTTCTTTAGCCTCTTCCACACCAGCTACATCATCAAAAGTTATTTTCGGCCGGTCAGTAGTTAACAATCGGGCTCGACTTTTGCCAAAACTGAAAGCGCGATCAGTACCCGAGGACATTCTGCGAATAAATAGTATCCAAAGTCCTAATATCAAAACCCAAGGAATCGCGGAGACAATTATCGAACCCCAAGGTGATGGTGGTTTGGCAATAATACTAACATTATGTTCCACTAATTTAGTTACTAAATTCGGGTCATCGAACGGGATATAGGTTTTAAAATCTTTATACTTGGTTTTACCCTTGGAACTGAGAATTTCAGATTCATGTTTCAGGGTTCCTGTAATCTCTTTTTCAGTAATAATAACTGATTTTACATTGTCATTATTTAGTTCTTTGATAAACTGTGAATATTCAATTGAGATTCGTCCGCTTCTTCGAGCAACAAAGAAATTCCAAATTGCCCAAACGCTTAAAAAGATTAGGAGCCAGATTAAAATATTACTTATGACTGGATTGCGTAAAGGTTGTTTCGGCATATTTAAACTGTAAGTACAAAATTATATTTCATTTAACATATCTTGAGAGAATGGGGACAAACTTTGGCATTTCTGAAATTGTTTTATAGCCGTTCTTTTTGCTGGCAATTTCTGACTTGGTAACATATTCACCTGTACTTCTAAAACATTTTTTGTGTTCTTATTTATTAGACCAATTTGCGCGCGACGGGATCCAATAATCCATAATATATTTTGCGCATCACATAATAAAGGTAATTGATTCCTGATTCTTAAGGGAATTTTTTCATCGATTAAGACATCTTTCAATTTCTTAGTTTGACTTGCTTGGATTAAAAATCGGTCGCCAGGTTGACGGAAACGAATGAATAAAGGAAGTGTTATTGCTGACATATCAAACCACTGTCGTAATACTATCCTTGACCGATTATTTGATGATTCCATCGGTCTTAGTAAATTAACTGGTGGCTGCTGTTCAATTAAATTCAAAAGATGCGTAAGTTCTTTTTGGTTTTTTATTGATTTTTGTTTCGCCATTATTTCAATGCCCAGTTCTTTAATCTTTGTTACCTTACCAATATCAATTAACCAATGATTAGTCTTTAGAGTACGGTTCTTGCTAATCGACCTTTCGAAATATAATCTATCATATTCTTTCCAGACCCATAAATCTTCAGATAACTTTAGCCTTTTGCCGGCAGTTTTATCTTCAGTTAAATTTAAAATCGCATCAATCTGTTTAAATTCCGAATTTGGTATTAACGTTTTAATAATTTGTCTTCTAATAAATAAATTATATGATAAAAGTTTTTCGATGTCAAGAATAATGGATTGGTTTGTTTGTCCTAATAAGACATCGGACAGAGCATTTTGGGTTACCTGATTGATGTATTCATTACAAGTGCGTAATAATTCAGAAGTCTGATAAATTGTTGTAATCAAATTGGGATTAATTTCTTTAAATAAAGGTAATATTTTATGACGAATATAATTGCGTCGATAACCTAATTCAATATTAGTTAAATCCTGGCAGTAGGTGAGATTATATTCCTTTAGATAAGTCAAAATCTCGTTCCGAGAAATTTCAATTAAAGGACGCACGATGTTGTTCCGTTTAGGTGGAATTCCGACTAAACCAGTTAAACCGGTGCCGCGAATCAGATTTAATATAACTGTTTCTGCGTTATCATCGGCATTATGACCCAGGGCAATTTTGGTGCATCTCAATTTCTGGGCAGTCTTCAAAAGATGTTCATATCTCAACTCGCGCGCTGACTCTTCAATTGATAATTTGTTTTTCTGAGCATATTTTCTGACATTAATTTTACAAGTCTTTATTGGGATGGACAATGTTTTACAGACTTGATGACAAAATTTTTCGTCTTCATCTGCTGACTTCGGCCGCAATTGATGGTTTATATGCATTGCATATAAACGAATATTTAATAAGTCCTTTAATCTATTTAGAGAATATAATAATGCCATTGAATCCGGACCACCGGAAAAACCGACTAAAACTTTGTCCTTGGGAGAAATCATTGCGTGTTTTCTAATCGTATTGAGGACTTTTTGTTCAAAAACATCAATCATTAGGAATACTATTTAAGCGTCAGATCGTTTTTTTTGACGCTCTTCTATTTTACAAGGTTTTTACTCAAAAACTCCTATTATTCCAATTTAATGTCATAAGACCGAGTTACTCAACGAGTTTTTATGCAAGATTTTTGTTTAGTTGGCAATTTACTTTTATCCGCGTAATACTGACTTCAAAGCCGATTCAAAAATATCTAATGCGGTATGGGCTTCTTCTTCAGTAACAATTAGTGGCGGAGAAAATCGGATTGCGGTTGTGCCACATCCCTGCATTAGCAATCCTTTTTCAAAGCATTTATAAATGATGCCGTTGCGTTTTTCAGTAAGCGGTCGCTTGGAGATGGAATCTTCAACTAATTCCATACCAATCATTAATCCTTTGCCCCGAATATCGCCGATTACTTCATATTTTGCTTGCAAGGTTTCTAATCGTTTCATTATGACCGCACCGACTTTTTGCGCATTTTCAATTAGTCCATTTTCTAAAAGTCTTATTGTTGCCATTGCCGCTGCACAACAAATTGGATTACCGCCAAAAGTTGAAGCATGCGTTCCACTGGGCCATTTCATTAAACCAGCATTAGCAATAAATGCACCTAAGGGCATTCCGGAAGCAATGCCTTTGGCAACGCAGTAGATATCAGCCATGGTTTCCCAATGCTCAATACCAAACATCTTACCGGTTCTACCCATTCCTGATTGCACTTCATCGTCAATTAATAAGATTCCATATTTATCGCAGAGTTCTCTTAATTTTTGAAAATAGCCCGGTGGTGGAACAACATAGCCACCTTCACCTTGAATAGGTTCAATAAAAATACCACAAACTTCTTCACCTGGAATTACTTTTTTAAACAATTCATCTTCAATATACTTAACGCAGGCAAAATCACAACCAGGATATTCTAAATTATAAGCACAGCGATAGCAATAAGCAAAAGGAACATGATAAATTCCTGCGATTAATGGTCCAAAACCTTCCTTTTGAACTACTTTGCTACCGGTTAATGATAATGAACCCATAGTGCGACCATGAAATGCACCCAAAAAGGCAATCGCATATTTTCTTTTAGTCATATAGCGGGCTAACTTAAAAGCACCTTCTACAGATTCAGTTCCAGAATTGCATAAGAATACTCGTTTGTTCATTCCTCCAGGAGTTATTTCTGCTAACTTTTCCGCTAATTCAGTTTGTAATGGGTAATAATAGTCAGTACCGGACATATGAATCAACTTTTCGGCTTGTTTCTTGATTGCTTCTACTACTTCAGGATGGCAATGGCCAGTTGAACAAACTGCAATACCGGCATTAAAATCTAAAAATTTATTGCCATCCACATCCCAAACCCAACATCCCTCACCAGATTCAATGACTGCGGGATAACTCCTTGTATATGATGGAGATATAAATTTTTTGTCTTTTCTTAATATCTTTTGGGCTTTTGGGCCCGGTAAATTTGTGATAATTTTGGGCTTTGACATTAAAGCTCCTTTCTATTTCAAAAATTTTCAGACCCTTTGCATATTTTGGCGAATCATAGTAAGTGTTTTAAGATTCAGCAGGGTCTAAATAGAAATTAATGTCTAAATTTATTTATTTAGTTAGATATTACAAAGAACATTAAGCGTGTATTTAGATTATTATAACAAAATCTGACCTTAAAGTCAATTATTTTAACAAATTTTGAATCAAACTGTTGATGTTAGAATCAATACGATGCTTGCCTATCTTAAAAAGGGTTATGATTTAACTGATAGATGAGATGGAAGTGATTTAAAATATTTCTAGTTTGCCAATCTTTCAATCAATAAACAATTTTAATATAAACAATAAAATCTTTCTGTTTTCCCAAATGCAGATTTTTATACAATCACAATACATTACATTAACCGAATTCCAACCTATTTTAGGACATATGCTTAACAAAAAAGTTTATTACAGGCATTTTAACATATGATGAAATAGACTTATCAACTGAAGTTGTCGTTTGCTTTTTAATATTATAATTAATATACTATTTGATTTCTCGTAGAATTGACTACAAATTTTTGTGTTTATTATTTTTTCTTAGTAAGACTATAATTCTAAAATCCAAAGTCTTATTGAGCGGCTTACTAAGTCGCATATAGAGTAATCCGGTTCTTGAGGTTCTTTAGAGATTGGATAGATTTATGCTAACCAAAGGCTAGCCCGGGGCTAGCCCCGTAATGAAAAATAATGGAGAATTTTAAGTTGCAACTCAACATTCCAAAGTGAAGATTAGTAAAATAAATTGATTGTTTAATCTAATGGTCATTAGAGACTTATGTAAAATTTATTACCTTATGGAAAGATGATTGCCAAAAATGTGAGTAAGCATAATATTGACAAAGAGATTATTGCAAGTATTATGTTATTATTATTTTCGCAGGAGGCATATTATGGATGAGAAACAAGCGTATGAGCAAGCACGAAAATATGTTGAGGAAAGAGTCAACTTTTTTGTGCACCTGTTGATTTATTTATTTGTAAATTGCGTATTCTTTTTTATTAATTATCGTTTTAACCGTGGATTTTGGTGGTTCTATTTTCCTTTATTATTCTGGGGTATCGGCCTTTTCGCCCATTTTTTAAGTGTCTTTCTCTTTTCACCGATTGCAAAAGAACGGTGGATTCAGAAAAAAGCACAAGAACTATTAAGAACTTATTCACGTGAGGATAAAATAAATGATTGAAATATTAAAAAGTACTTTGAGTTCTTTTGATGGAATGGATTACGGAGAAATTCGCTTTCACGAACGGATTGCAACAGGGATCTCCATCCGCCAAGCTGAATTGGAAACATTGGCACACAATACCTATTCAGGCGTTGGTGTCCGAGCATTATATCAAGGTGGCTGGGGTTTTTCCGCTACGAGTCGAATTGATGCCAACGAGATTAAAAAAGCAATTAATGATGCTTGTGCTGCAGCTAAAATTGCAAGTGTTGGTAAGAACAATAAAAATGTGAAATTAGCTAAAGCCGCATTAGCAAAAGGTAAATTTTCACCAATAATAAATGACCCATTAACCAATCATACCTTAGAAGAAAAACTGGATTTAGTAAAAAATACTGAAAGTAAATTAAGAAATGCATCTTCACTCATTCAATCCGCAAGAGTATCGTATATTGAGCGATTAGAAAGAAAATTTATTATCAACACAGATGGTGCGGAATGTGAAGTTATCGATTCTAAACCTGAATTTATAATTTTTGCGGTTGGCGCTGACGGTAAAGATATGGTCGAATCCTTTGAAGGTGTTGGGGTCACAGGCGGTTGGCAGGATTTATTTGGTAGAAAAACGCCTGATGAGTTTATTGAAAAAGTCATTAAAAGAATTGAATTATTGCTTAAAGCAGGATATCCCAAAGGCGAAAAAACGACTGTAATTCTTGACCCGGGTTTAGTAGGCTTGATCGCTCATGAAGCAATTGGACATACCGTAGAAGCGGATTTTGTCTCAGCCGGTGCCATTACCAAAAATAAAATTGGCCATCGGGTTGCCAGCGATTTGGTTACTCTGTTCGATTCTGGTTCTGAAGGAACTGCTGGTGGCACTATCTTAGTTGATGATGAAGGTGTAATTGCCAGAAAAGTTTTGATTATACAAAATGGTATCTTGAAGTCTTATCTACATAACCGTCAAAGTGCTGCGGAATATGGTGTGGAGCCAACCGGTAATGCTCGTGCCTTTGAATATGCGAATGAGCCAATTATTCGAATGCGCAATACCGGTATTATGCCGGGAAATCTAACCTTGGAAGAGATCATTGATAGCACTCCTAACGGTTATCTCTTAAAAGGTGCTAAAGGTGGACAAGCAGATGCTAATGCGGAATTTATGTTTGGTGTCCAAGAAGCATATAAAATCACAAATGGTAAAATTGGTGAATGCTATCGAGGAGTGACAATTTCAGGACAGGCTTTTGATGTTCTTATGAGCGTAGATGCTATTAGTCAAGATTTCCAATGGGATATGGGATATGGTCATTGCGGTAAATGGCAACCTGCAAAAGTTGACGGGGGTGGCCCTTATTTACGCTGTCAAGCAATTATCGGCGGTCGGCAGTGATTAAATTAACAAAATTGAGTAAATGCGCAGTTAGAAAGATATTGGAATTGAAAACAGAAGAAGTTTCGTCATTCCAATATTGGGAAATCGCTCACCCAAAATTTAAATCGCGATATCTTAAATTATGAGACAAACTTACTAAAAACCGCAACTAATTATGACAAATGCACTACTATCGATAGCGAGACCTTCACAGGTTTTTATTTTTATCGCGTGGATTAAATCAAAGTTTTTACCAGATTGATAATGTTGTGTTAGGAGGTCGTTAATGAGTGAACTGTTAGAATTAGGAAAACTCGCAGTTAACAAGGCAATAGAACTGGGAGCAGATGAAGTTGAAGCGTATTTAGTTAAAGGTAAATCATTCAACGTTTCATTTGAATCTAATGATATTAAATTAGCCAAAAGTCATATTACTGATGGTGTCGGCATTCGAGTTTTTAAAAACCAAGGTTTAGGATTTGCCTCAGTAAATATTTTATCTCCAGAAAAGATTTTAGACGCTGTCAGCAATGCGGTCCGTTTAGCTAATTTGGCACCCAGTGATTATGGCAATATTCTACCTGGTGCCAGCGAAACAATTCCCGAAGTCCAAGACATCTACGATCCGGTGGTCGAAAATCTGACAATGCACGATGTCTTAAATTATGCAACAAACTTACTGAAAACCGCAACGAATTATGACAAACGCATTACTATTGATAGCGGAGCATTTACAGGCTTTTATGGTGATAAGGCGGTTGTTAATTCAAAAGGTATCGAAGTTTCAGAAAAAGCAAGTTCTTTTGAATATGGTATTATGGGAATGGCACGAGATAATAATGAAGTATCTTGTTTCCAGTATGAGTTCGATACGACACGAAAATGTGCGGAAATAGATGTACAAAAGGTGGCAATAAGTTTTGCGGAAAAAGTTCTTAAAACATTAGGTGCTAAAAAAGGCGAAACTTTTAAGGGAACAATACTCTTAGAACCAGAAGTTTTGGCTGAGTTGTTAGAAGTTATTATTAATGCAGTCTCAGCCAATAATGTTCAAAAAAGAATGAGTCGATGGATTGGCAAATTAAATCAAAAAGTAATATCTGATTGCTTAACCATTGAAGACAATGGGTTATTATCTGGTGGTCCAGCATCCAGTGCTTTTGACCGAGAAGGCGTTGCAAGAAGACCTTTAACCATAATTGAACAGGGAGTATTAAAATCATTTCTATACGACACTTACTGTGCTAACAAGGAAAATCGAATTTCAACAGGCCATGCTATCGGTGGTTTTCGTTCGATTCCATCAGTTGGACCAAGTAATATTATCGTTAAAGCAGGAAAAGAAATAAAACAAAAACTAATTCAGGAGATTAAGAAAGGAATTTATGTAACGCGTCTTTCTACCCAACCAAATCCTTTTAGTGGTGATTTTTCCGGCGTGGTCAAAGGTGGCTTTCTAATCATAGATGGCGAATTGACTCAACCAATAATTGAAACAATGATTGCTGGTAATATCTTTACATTACTAAATCAGATTTCCGGATTATCAGTCGAGACCAAAAAAATTGGTATTTTTTTCGTTCCTTATTGTCGCATTGAAGATGTCTCCATAACTAGTGGTTAAAATAACAAAACGGGGGTATAAGACACAATCAGAAAATTATAAATTAAAGAACACTACGGTTAAACTTGACAATGTAGTTAGCAATGTTAAAATATTTATTGTGCGCGACATTCAAAATGAACAAGATTTTCGGAACATTAACATTGATAAAGTCGGTGTTAAGAATTTGAGATATCCGATTTTTCTTTCCGATAAAGCATATAAACGACAACATACAATTGCCCAAATTAATATGTATGTTAATTTACCCCATAATTTCCGTGGCACGCATATGAGTCGATTTGTGGAAATTCTCAACCGTTTCCATCGCGAAATTGCAATCCATAATATCGGAAAGATTTTAAAAACGATGAAGCAGGAATTAAATGCGGAATCAGCACACATTGAAATAACATTCCCTTATTTCATTGAAAAAAAAGCACCGGTCTCAAATTTGGTTGGACTGATGGAGTATAGATGCAAATTTATTGGCAATCTTTCAGAAAAAATACAATTAATCCTTGGTGTTGCAGTTCCAATCACTACTTTATGTCCTTGTTCTAAAGAAATGGCGAAGGTTGGGGCTCATAATCAACGAGGTGAGATTCGAGTTGAAGTGCGCTTTAAAGGGTTTTTGTGGATTGAAGACCTGATTGCGATGATTGAAGACTGTGGCTCAAGCCCGGTTTATTCACTCTTAAAACGTGAAGACGAAAAATTTGTAACTGAACACGCTTTTCAGAATCCAGTTTTTGTTGAAGATGTTGTGCGTAATGTTGCTCAAAAATTAGAACAGAATCCTATAATCACGTGGTATCGGATTGAAGCCGAAAGTTATGAATCAATTCATAACCATGATGCCTATGCTTCCTTAGAAAAGAAAATAGTTCATTCAGGCTAACTTAAGACTGACCGATGCTAAAAATCACGATTAGAAATTTCAAAGATTCTAAAATTAATATTTTATTTCTAATTGCTTACTCAATGTACACAAAAGGAGTATCCCAATGAAAAGATACAATTTATTATCTTCTTTTAGATTTTTGATATTAGTTTTGAGTTTATTTGTAATATCTTTAACAACTGGTTGTTCTTCGCGAGCAGTTAAAAAAACTGAAATTATCCAACAGGATACGACGGCCATTTATTCAGAGTCAGGTGTACCGCCAGCTCAGCTATTTAAGATGGCTCGAGAGTATCTGGATATTAATGATTTTGAGAAAAGTTTAGAAATGCTCTATTCGATCGTTGATGATTTTCCTGAAGATGAACTTGCTGATGATGCGCTTTATTTAATCGCAGAAATTCTCAGTGACCCAAGAAATCCTGACCAAGATTTAGATACTGCAATTGATGAACTGGAACGATTGATTGAGGATTATCCTAAAAGTGAATATGTTGTGCAGGCTAAAAAGATGATAAGAAAATTAGAAAAACTTTTAGAAAAAGAAAATTAATGATTTATATGATTTCGTTGTGATAAATCGTAAATAATATGTTCCTTTGTCTCAGATATTAGATGCTACGCAGAAAGAATCTGAAGTAAAAATAAAATGATAACGCTAGTTGTTAATAGTTATCGCGTCCAACCAGAACAAAAAATTGCTCCTTATGTTGAAATGGTAAAGAAATTCAGTCAATGTCGGGTTATCAAAGATGTTGATGTCTATAGTTACGCTAATTTACTTGAGTGCGACGCATTAGTGCTGTCTGGTTCGCCAGACTTGATATCTAAAGGTGTATATTCTCGAGGATATTTGGAGTTTTTGCACCATATAACAATTCCATGTTTAGGCATTTGTTATGGACATCAGATGCTGGCAAAAGCATTTGGAGGCATAGTGCTTGCTGGAAAAGAACGAATTGAACGCGATGAAGTAGTAAGAATAATCAAATACGACCCGCTGTTTCAAGGATTGCCCCCAGAAATCTCGGTAAGGGAAAGTCATCAAGAATATGTATCATTAGAAGGTTTAAATGCTGCTGGATTTGAAGTTTTAGCCAATTCGCCATCCTGCGTGGTTGAAGCAATAAAACATCTTGAGTTACCGATATATGGAGTTCAGTTTCATCCTGAGCGTTCCGGTTCAGTTGGAGAAATGATTTTTCAAAATTTTTTCAATATTGTCAGAAAATTAAAGAAAAACATCTAAAAATCTTAAAAACTAATTTTCTTATCCAGTAGAATACTTTAACCGTAGCGGATCGTCCTTTGCAATACGCACAATTTTAAACTCAAATGATAAGAAAACAGATTTACTTGACCACTGTAATATTGTGAGATACAATAGAATTGATGTTATATAAATATCGTGTTGGATTAGGATTTGATAGTCATCCTTTAAGGAAAAATCGTAAATTGATTTTGGGAGGCGTTAAAATTTCTTCTTCTTTAGGCCTGTATGGCCATTCAGATGCAGATGTTTTATGCCATTCGATTGGTGACGCACTTTTAGGAGCAATCGGACTTAATGATATCGGGTGCTATTTCCCTAATACTGAACCCAAATTGAAGGGTATTTCAAGTCTAAAAATCCTTGCAGAGATAATGAAAATGATTAGAAAGAATGGCTATAAAATTATAAATCTTGACTCAGTAATTATTTGTCAGAAACCAAAACTCAATCCTTATTTTGATAAGATAAAAAGCAATCTCGCAAAAATCTTAAAAATAGAAAAATCAGCAATCGGTCTTAAAGCCAAAACTACTGAAGGTCTAGGGTTTGCAAGGGAAAGGCAGGGAATAATTTCCTGTTCAATAGTATTATTACAAAAAGAGGCAATCAAATAAAATAAAATTATGTTGAAAAATTCTCTTCTTGGTTTAAAGTATATTTAATATTTAATTTTATGTTACCTTTACGCGATGATATTCCTTCAGAACGCAGACCATTTATTACCTACATAATTATTACTATTAATGTGATTGTGTTTATCTACGAAATGTCACTGGGTCGAGGTTTGCGTGACTTCTTTATTTCTTACGGTGTAATTCCCCAAAACATTTTAGCCGGCATTGGTTTGCATAGTCTTTTTACCTCAATGTTTTTGCATGGTGATTTTTGGCATATTTTAGGCAACATGCTCTATCTTTGGATTTTCGGTGATAATGTTGAAGACACTTTAGGTAAGTTTTGGTTTATTACAATGTATGTACTTTCAGGAATAATTGGTAGTTTCGCTCATATTTTAGTTTCTCCGAATTCACCAATTCCGACTATCGGTGCGTCAGGCGCAGTATCAGGGGTTTTAGGATGTTATTTAATTCTATTTCCTAATGCCCGAGTTGTCGCATTGGTTCCTTTGGGGTTTTTTATAAGATTCACAATGTTACCAGCGTATGTTTTCCTTGGTTTTTGGATTTTTCTCCAATTGATTTTCGGTTTCGGAACTGCTGGTCAAGGTTCTGGTGTTGCCTATTTTGCTCATATCGGCGGATTCTTAGTTGGTTTAGTTTTTGGCTTAATTTTTCGAAGAAAAAGACATTACTTTCACTACGAAATCTATTGAGATTTCTAATGTATCACCCATCATAATAGAGTACTTTAATTTCTCGCATTAAAATCTTGGTTCAATCTCAATAGAAATTCTTCAATTTTTATATATCGTTCATTAAATTAAAATATTAAATTACCTTTCGATATAAAATCATTAGAGTTTCAGTATTATATTCGTTTTTTTTATCATTATGATACCAAATGATTATGGTTAATCTTGACAATTATCAAATATTATTTTATATTACGGCAAATTAACAGTTAATAACTCCTAAATTTATTTAGACTTAAATGAGAGGAATAAATTATGAATAAACGTAAGTTATACTCTATTATTTTTCTTTTAGTCGGTCTAATTTCATTTGCTTCTGGTTCAGCCATAGGTAAAATCGCCGTAGAGGTTTTTGATGGCACAACTAATAAACCATTGGTTGGTGCAAATGTTGTGATTGTTGGCAGACAACTTGGAACTGCGACTGATAACCAAGGTCGGTTTATAATTGATAGAGTAGAAGTTGGAACTTATACAATTGAAGTTTCAATGATTGGTTATCGCAGCCAGGTCAAAACTAATGTTGTAGTCGAACCAGCCCGTACGACCGAATTAATTTTTAAATTAATCCAGTCGATTATTGAAGTACCTGGTATAACTATTACACCTGAGTATTTCCCAAAAGTCAAAGATGCATCAGTCAGTGAACGCAATTTTAATTCAGAAGAGATTCAAGTTCAACCTGGTGGATTAGGTGATATTCAAAGAGTTGTGCAAGCAATGCCTGCAGTAGTTTCTTCTGGTGACCAGGATAATGATATTATTGTTCGCGGAGGTAATCCTAATGAGAATCTGTTCTTAGTCGACGGCATTGAAATTCCCTATCCCAACCATTTTACAATGTTCAATCAGCAAGGCGGACCGATTAGCATGCTCAATGCCCTTTTAATTCGTGAAGTTGATTTCATTGTCGGTGCCTTTCCTGCTCGGTATGGTGATAAAGCATCATCAGTAATGGACATAACATTAAGAAATGGCTCAACAAATGAATTTGCTGGTAATCTGGATATTGGCATGGCTGGATTAGGTTTGATTTTAGAAAGTCCGTTTCCTAAGCAAAGAGGTACTTGGATTGCTTCGTATCATAAAAGTTTTTTAGAGATTATGGCAAAATCCAAAGTTTGGGGTGAAATGACTGCTGTGCCATATTATGACAATTATTTGGCAAAATTAAATTTCAAGTTGTCATCGAATAACGAAATTTCAATCATGGGACTTTACGGCAAAGACTATATAAAGATTGAACCTGAAGAAGATGTTATGAAGACTCAAACTTTTACCGAATCAAAAACCGAAAGATTAGTAAGTGGACTTATTTGGCAAATACTTCTGGGGGATATCGGTTATGGAAAATTAACTCTCTCCTGGGTGCGTTCCAATTGGGATGCGATAACACTGGACGTAAATCAAGGTATAAAAGGCGATACTCTAATCCAATTATTTTCTACAGAACAAAGCTCGGGTGCTAAATATGAATTTAATCTACAATGGGCAAAGACTCAACATTCACAAATTGGTTTTGGTTTATCAAGAGTTCCGTTTTCTCATAAGATTTATGCATCCAAAGAACCAATTTACTTTTATGATTATAATCCAATTGATAGCACAATTATTGATTCAACTTTTATCGGTGAGACACAACTGGTAAATACTAATGCCCGCGCTCAATCTTTTAAGTTTAATACTTATTTACAACATAAAATTGCATTTAGAGATTTTGTGACTTTAACCTTAGACGCACGCGCCGACTACTTTAAGTATACTAATAAATTTTATCTTTCACCCCGGTTAGGTTTAATAACTAAACCGCTTTGGCAAGGCATAAATTTAACCGCAGGTTATGGTTGGCATTACCAATCACCAGCCTATTATATTTTATTATGGGATAGCATTGCCAATCATAATTTGAAAAGTCAGCGTTCAGTACATTATGTTATTGGTTGGGAAAAACTGCTTTTTGATGATACTAAATTATCCGTGGAAATCTATCAAAAGTATATAGACAATCTTTTAATTCCTGAACATTTGGTAACTTCTGACCCTTATGATATTTCAACGAAGTATCTTGATATTGGTAAAGCAGAAGCAAATGGAATCGAGATTTTCTTACTAAAGAAATTTACCGACAATTACAATGGAACAATTTCTTATGCGTGGTCAAATGCCCAAATGAACAATCCTCAAAATCCAATCCGAAAGATACCCAATGAATTTGACTATCGGCATGTTTTTAGTGTTAGCAGCACTTATCAAATCGATTTTTATAAGAAAGATTGGAATCAAAATTTACCTGCGTGGTTTCGTAGCACAATCGGTGGTTTCATCTTTTCCGATATTGCAAATATTGGTCTGCGTTTTCGCTATCTCGGTGGTCGGCCATATACTCCGAAGCAATGGGTTCCAACAACACGAAGATGGATTGATAATAGTGATTTGTTAAATTCTGCTCGCTATCCAAGTTATCAAAGACTGGATTTTCGCTGGGACCATAAGTTTATTCATAAAAATTGGAGTCTATCCTGGTATTTAGAAATTCAAAATTTACTCAATAGAAAAAACATCTGGTTTTACTATTACAAAAATAATGAAAAAGAAATAGAGACCGTTGAACAATTCGGATTTTGGCCAATGGCAGGTATGGTAATAGAGTTCTGAGTTTTATTGTGGTAAAAGTTCCATTATCATTTGAGCTTGAGGGTCTAAATATTTAACCATTCGTTTGGCCGTAGATTTTTCATACCAGACATCAATATTTCTACCGACAACGGATAATGTATATTTATTGCAGTCGAATTCACCTGCAGGTACTTGAACTTTATCTTCGCCGATTAATTTTATCTTTAATGGAACGGTAGTGCCACTTAAACCAATAACAACATTTATTTCTTTTTCGTCATCAGGTTTTAGATCAATCGCACGCAAAATAGAAGTTACTTGGTCATTATCATAAGTATTAATATTAACCGGGATATCGATTGACCTGTCACCTTGAGGTAAATGGGCTTTAATTGATGCTTTGTTACCGTGATATTTAATCTCACTGGTAATTATCATACCACTAGTGAATAATGCTTTTGTTGAAGATATTGGTTTTAAGTTTTTCTGTTTTAATAATAAAACTGTAGAATCGCGGGATATTGCATTAGCCTGCTTAATTTCAGTGATTGATTGCAATTCGATAACTGATTCCGGTTCTGAAATAGACTTATAAATTAAATAATACGAACCGACATTTGCCGTATCAAGTAAGACTCGGTAATGGTTAATTTCATTCCAATTGCTTGAAGATAATTTAATTACGGGAATTTCTTTTTTCCCGCAGTTCAGTATAATTAGCAATGTAGATAGTACAATGTTTATAGTGTATCTCATTTTATCTCCTTTGCTTAGTTTACTTCTTTTATATTAATATTTTTACTTATTTTATAAGCAATTAATAATCCGAGATAGCCAATGATTAACAATATTGGCAATGTTATTGGATAAATATAAGAACGGGCAAATTTAACAAATTCAAGTTTGGGGAAATATATCATCACTAAGACTAAGCCATCGACCAATTCGCGGTATAACATTCCAAAGATGAAAAATAATAACAACCACGCTTTTTTCGCGAGTCCATACCAATGATAAAAACCGAGTCCGATCAAGGCTCCGATAATTGCATGAATTTGAATCGCATAAGCTCGTTCCCAAACTGTATACCAAGTTGTAAAATACAAAAAAAGATTAATACCAAAAATCCGATTGAGAACTGGAAAACATCCGATAACGGATAAAGTAATTGCTTCACCGATACCATAACAAAGTCCAACCCAATAGCCCAAGATAGTTCCACTGCTTTTCTGTGAGAAAACATCTTTACCTTTATTGCGAGTTAAGGCAATAAATATAATTATTATCAGGAATTTTGCTAAGGTTTCCCAAAAATTGTTATCCATTTGAACAACGCCCGCGACATACCAAAACTTATTATATGCTATCATCATTGCTTTTTCCCAATGTTTACGAAAGAGAAATATCGGGAAAAACAGAAAAGCACAAAGACCGGTTATTGACCAAATCCAAGCAGGAACTTTATCTAAGACTGAGCGTCGGTGGAAAATAGAAAAATATATTATTGGTATAACTAAACCGAAACCAATGAATAAAACGAATGAAGGTAAATATTTCAAACTATGGACCTATTCCTCTTCTGCCCATTCTTTTAATCTGCGTTTAATTTTCTCCTCAATTTTTTTGCCGATTTCTTCCCATTCTTTTTTCTTAGTTTCGTCTTCAGATTGTTCAAGCCAGTTTTTTATCCCTTCACGAATTTTCTCTTCAATTTTATTCCAGTCGTATTTTTTAACCTTTCGTCTCTTAGTGTAAGTGTATCTAAAACCACCGCCGATAGATATTGATAAACCTAAAATATATCCCAGATTATAAGCCCAACCAACATTGTTGACTTCATAAATTTTAACCGTGTTTGTAAATAGACTCACAATAAAAGTAACGATAACAATAATACCATGCCACAAACCAACCCAGAAGTTTGCTGGTTTTGAACCTTCAACATTTGGGTCCCAGCGATAATTCCCTGGTGCACAGTTCAAGGATATTAAAACAATAATTAGACCAATCAAAATCAGCAACAACTTTTTACTATTACACATAATTCCTCCTATGTTCATTAACGCATTATAAAATATTAATTAGATGAAGTCAATTAGTTCTTTTTGCACTGACTGAAAAGGCTTTTATGTTCCATTCTTTAAAACCTAAAACTCTCATTAGATTTTTACATAGTAGATAATTTTTTGAAAACAAAAAAAACAGCATAAAATTAAAAATTTTTATTTTCGCATAACATGCTTTCCTGGTCAGTTTACTATTTGATTAGATATTTAATTTGAGAAATCGTTTGGTAACCGAGTCCTTAAATTGCTTAATCTAAAACTTTTATCTTGCTCTCTTGATTATTGTAAAAAGAGCCCCCCAAATAAGCGGTTGCATAGGAATATAAGAAAACAAGTTAACTGCAACAAAGAGAAACACTTTATTTCACTTAAAATACGAAAATATAATCGGCGGATGGGACTATACCCTTATTTTAAGGATAGTTTGCCTAAAATTTATGAAAATCAATAAACTAGATTAAACATCAACAACTTTTCAAGTTATATTGACAATATAACTTTTCTAAGAAGAAGAAATTTTAAGCATAAATCTCAGATGTAAAATCAGATTTACAAAAATACTGTATTAAACAAATCTCCAGGAAAATCAGATTGACATTTATCAAATTTTAATTATATTAAAACAATGCTGATGATAACATTGTTATTTATATTCAACACAGAATCGATTAATTGTGATTCAATTCTGATTCGTGCCAAAACTGCAACAAGTAAAATTAAAAGTTTATCTGGTGCAATTCAAAGAGAGATTTCAGCACCGAGACAAAATAAATTTATAAGCGAAGGGTTCTTCTATTATCAATCTCCGAACCTTTTTCGGCTAAATCTAATTAGTCCAGAAGAACAAGAAATAATCTTTGATGGAAAATTTTTATACACGCGTATCCCTAAAGAAAAGGAATGGCACATAAAAGAAGTTTCCGATCCTTTAGAAGGACTTAAAGATTTTATTAGCATCGGATTAAATTTTATCAATTATTTCGATAAAGGATTTAATTTTAAACTCAAATGGGATGGTAAAGTAAAAGATTACAATGTTTTTCTTTTGGAAGGCAATCCTAAACAAGATACAATTATTGAAGATTTTCCGCATTATAATAAAATTCTCGTTTGGATTGATAAAACAAACTATGTCCCTTTAAGATTTGAAACTTATGGCAAAACTGATAATCCTACAATGATCTTCGTTGTCGATAGTTTGTTTTCTGATAAAAATTTTACTATTCCAAGTAAATCCGAACTACGAATGGGATTAAAAGAAGGTGTTTTAGTTGTCAAGACACGGCTAACACGATTGAAATTTAACTCCGAACTACCAGCAACTTTATTCAAAGTTATTTTACCTGCTACAGGAAATCAATGATATAAAGTTTTGCATTTGGTATTGACAATGCTATGATTTTTAGTAATATAACTATTATGTTTGATATAATAAATTACAAATAGGAGGTGATAATATATGAGAAAAATAATCACACTCTTATTAGTTGGCATAATATTAATGCAAGTATCTGGTATTGCTTACGCTGAAGCGCCGTCTAAACCCAAACGCGGTGGCTGCGTTGCTTGTCTTTATGCGTGGTTTTTTGGACCTCGTGCGGGTTATATGTATAATGAGGGTGTAGGTATTAGGATGATGGAATGGTTAACATTAGTCCTCTCTTTACCAGTGATTCTTCAATGGATTGATATCTGGAATGGTGTGACTTGGACTGAAATTGAAATTAAGGAAAACCTGCGTGACCCCGAATTTGCTAAATGGCATGTTTATAAAGTGCAAGAAGCGTATGGAAAATAATTTATTGTGTAAATAAAAAATAAAGTGGGAGACAAAACTTTGTCTCTTCAAAGCATAAAAAGGGCAGGTATTACCTGCCCTTTTTAATAATATTGACTTTTGTAAAAATGAAAATAAACTAATACTATGCTAAATCCACAAATTTTTCGTGAATATGATATAAGAGGTGTTGCTGATAAAGATCTGCCTGATAATGTTGTGTTTATGCTTGGTCAAGGTTATGGTACTTATGTTCAAAAGAAACTCGAAAACCAAAATCCGGAAGTTTTAATTGGTCGGGATGTTCGGCTCTCATCTCAAAGAATTAGAGATGTTCTAATTGAAGGTATAATTTCTACGGGCTGTGATGTTATTGATTTAGGTATAATTCCAACGCCTGTTTTCTATTTCTCAGCATTTCATTATAACAAAGATGCCGGAATTATGATTACGGGTAGTCATAATCCTAAGGAGTTTAATGGTTTTAAAATTGGATTAAATAAGACAACAATTTATGGTGAAGAGATTCAGAATTTGAGAAAGTTAATTGAATCGGAAAAATTTGTATCGGGCAAGGGAAAAGTATCAACGCTTAATCCTATTCCAGATTATATTAATATGATTCTTGATAAAATTAAAATCAAAAGTGGGTTAAAAGTAGTATTCGACCCAGGTAATGGGACTGCCGGAGTTGTTATTGAAGAGTTATTTAACAAATTAGGAATAGACCCAGTATTTATTAATCTTGAACCTGATGGTAATTTCCCTTCTCATCTTCCTGACCCAACTATACCTGAATATATGAAAGATGTTAAGAGTTTAGTATTAGAATTGGATGCAGATTTAGGCATTGGTTATGATGGGGATGCTGACAGAATCGGTACGATTGATGATAAAGGGAATATTGTTTGGGGAGATAAACTTTTAGCAATATTTGCTGCGGATATAATAAAACGAAAACCAAATACAAAAATTGTCTTTGAAGTGAAATGTTCTCAAGGTTTAGTTGAATATATAAAATCGGTTGGCGGAATTCCAATAATGTGGAAGACAGGACATTCCTTAATCAAAGCCAAAATGAAAGAAGAAGGTGCTTTACTTGCAGGCGAAATGTCCGGCCATATGTTTTTTGCAGAAAATTATTATGGTTATGATGATGCAATTTACGCTTCAGCCCTATTGCTCAAAATAATTTCTGAGTCAAACAAAAGTCTTTCAGAAATGGTAGCCGATATTCCTTATTATTATTCAACTCCTGAAATCCGCGTTAACTGTCCAGACGAATTAAAATTCCAAGTTACCAACGCAATACGAGATTACTTTAAGACCCAAAACTACGAGACAATTGACATTGATGGTGTAAGAGTAATATTTTCCGATGGTTGGGGTTTAGTTAGAGCATCCAACACCCAGCCGGTTTTAGTTTTAAGATTTGAAGCGAAAACACCCGAACGTCTAAAAGAGATTCAGCAGATATTTTATGAGCAATTAAACAAATTTGATGATGTTAAACTCCCTTAGGAATAAATTTCTCTTTTGAATTGCTTTCAATGTTTGATAATTGGCTTTATAAGACCAGTTTTTCTCTATTCAAAAAAGCCTTAGAAGAATACAAGCTACTACAAGATAAAGAAAAAGTTTTAATTGGAGTTTCCGGCGGAGCGGATAGCATTGTATTAGCACACCTTTTTAATGCATATAATCTTCGAAGACATAAAGAATGGAATTTATTGGCAGTACATATTGACCCAGGTTTTCCGCAGTGGAATACTAAGAAAATTGCCAAGTTCTTTGAGGAAATAAAGATACCTTACTTAATCTCCAAGATTGATGTGCTCCAAAAACTTGCTCAGATAACAAAAAGAAAACAAAAATATTGTTTTTACTGTTCTCGAGAACGACGCAAAAGATTATTCGAAATTGCTGACCAGTATGGCATTAAAAAAATTGCCTTAGCCCATCATCTAGAAGATGTTAATGAAACTTTTTTGTTGAATTTGTTTTATGCTTCCGAAATAACAACATTTGTTCCCAAACAAGATTTTTTCCAAAAGCGGTTTTATATAATTAGACCATTATATTTCTTTGACAAACCTCTAATCTCGAGGTATCTTAATACGTATAAATTACCTGAAATTAAAAACCGATGTCCATATGAAAATATGAGTGAAAGAAACCGGATCCGTAAATTTCTTAATCAATTATATAAAAAAGACCCAAGAATTAAAACTAATATTTTCTGGGGAATAAAAAATGTTAAGACCAATTATTTACCATAACCTCAATTATGTCGATCCCTTTTGGGTTACGCTGAGCAAATGGGTTCAAAGACAAATATTTTCTGACATTAAATCCATATCAGTCGCCTTACTATTCAAAAGTGCAAATCCAATTTAAGGAGATAAGAGATGAATAACAAGAACCGTTCTCGAATATTTTTTGTAATTTCGTTTGTATCTATAATTGTCAATTTAGGACTTTTGGCGATAATCGTCGCAATGTCTATTGCATTAAATCAACATAAACGGCTAGGAATTGACCTAAAAGAAAAAGTTGAGCAACTTGAAGGAAAAGTTGCAGACTTAACCCCATCATATACGGAAAAGCAAAAAGCAATTCTAAAAACCTTAGTAAATAATCCTGAGATTTCCCAGCTCATCAAAATAAAACCGAGTTTAGGTGGAAATTGGGGCTGTTGGTCAGAAAAGAGTATCAAATTTCTTACTGAAGATAAACTCTTAATACTATACGATGACGGTCATATGATGGGCGCAATGATTGTCCGTGTCAAAAATCCTGATGATATTAAAACCTGGCGTGTGCTGTGGAATACTCTGTTGTAAACTTGTCTTAATTGTCAAAACACCTCTTTTTGCTTAGGAAAATTTAATTCATCTTGTATTAATAACAAACAATCAAAAATATCTACATAATTTCCAGATAAAAATATCCTTACTTATATAAATTTTAATTATATTACGAAAGAAAACCTAACGATTGAATAAAATAATATATGGTGGTTATAAAAATTTTTCCATTGTGTAACATAGATATACCAAGTATTATAAATCATTAGTAATCAGTTTTTATTTAATATATAGAGTTAAACAACTTAAAGTCAAAACGATATTTGTGAACGAATTTAAGATAGCTTTTTGCTTAATCTTTTTGGAAAAAGGTGGTTAGTGTAACTTATTTTTAACCCCCAAAAATCCAATTATACTAATTATGACCACTAAAGACCCTGTAAAATACATTAAGTGCTGTTTAGAAAAAAAATTCGTCAATTCACCGATAATTAAACATGCTAATCCAAAAGACAAATGTAAGAGCCATTCGCGTGCTGAAAAAATTCGACCACGCACTGATTCTGGTATTGTTTCGTGTAATATCGTATCTTGAATAATAAAAATTGGAGAAATCAATAATCCGGCAATAAATGCTAAAGGTAATAAAGCAATAAAACTATTTAATGAGGGCATAAGAATTGTAATTATTCCTAATAACAAAAAAGCACTAATCATCATATATTCTTTATTAATACGATGGCCAATAATTCCGAAACTCATCGAACTTAACACTAAACCAACTGCACCGGCAGCAGCAACAAAACCGACACCTTTTGTCCCAACACCTAAGCCTAATTTAGGGTTTGAACTTTGGATAATGGGAACTAATAAGACAAAGGCAGTAGCACCAATAATAACCAACAAAAGAATTGTGGTAAAAACAAAGAGCACTTTTGGTGTTTGCTTAATATATTGAAACGCCAACTTTAATTCTTCAAATGTTCTCTTTTCTTGGATGCGTGCCGATGAAATTAAAGGACGAAAATACCGCAATTTCTTGGTGGAACGAGAATCTTCTGCATAGAGAAATTTTTGTCCAAAAACATTGGTTTTTATAGCAATTAATATTAAACCAAACACAGAAAAACAATAAGTCAGTGCATCAAGATAAAATCCAGCACTCCAACTATATTTAATCCCAATTTTTTGCCAAATCTGCCAATCAACAATTAAACCACCAAAAAACATTCCTAAAAATGTTGAGATCCTACCCACAAAATTCATAAATGAATTTGCTGCTAAAAGTCGACGTTTAGCGACTAAATTTGGAATTATTGATAAGCGCGCTGTATTAAAAAACAACCCAAATAAAAAGACCAAAAACGCTATGGAATAGACTAAGTAGAGACTGTTTGTTCTAATCACGATAAATGGTATTAACAGAACTAGCACAGCTCGACAACTATCACAAAAAATTAGTACTTTTAGTCGATTCCAACGATCAACCAAAACTCCAGCCAATGGTCCAAAAACAATTGTGGGTAAAGTAATGATTACAGATAAATATGAAATTGCCCGAGCACTTTGCCAACCGTATTTCTCCGAATAAAAAGCAATCATTGCTAACAAAGCCATATAATCAAGTTTGTCTCCAAAAAGCGAAATCGCCTGAGATAAACTAAAAATCATAAAATTACGAATTTTGAGAACAGAAAGGAAATGACTTCGTTCTTTTAATCGATAGGGTTCATCGGTTACTTGCTCAACACTGATTTCTGAGTTGGATAAATTTTTGGACTTATGACTTTCAGTGTCTTTGTGACTATTTATCATTTCTTCTTTTTTAAATAATCTTTTGTAAATATTTGATACTTTTAAATTATCTATAACAAATCTTTATCAGTCAGTATCTAAATTGTGTATCTTCGCTTATAATAAGGATATTGATGCACTAACTCCACATAATATTCTTCAACTTGTTGTGCAACTCGTTCCCAAGAATACTTCAAAGATTTTTGGTAGCCGCGTTCGCCCATTTTTTTTGCTAATTCGGGATTTTTTAAAATTTTGATGATTCGGTCTGCAATTGCTTCAGGACATTTAGGCTGGGTTAAAAATCCTTCCTGACCATCATTAATAATAGTTCGATAGCCAGGAATATCTGAAGCCACGACTGGTTTTCCACAAGCCATTGCTTCTAAAAGAACAATACCAAAACTTTCATATCCAATTGAAGGTGCACAAAATACATCACAACTTGCATAATAATGGGGTTTTTCTTCTTCCGGGATTAAACCTGCAAAGTGAATATTTTCCTTAACTTCTTTAGCAATGTATTCTTGATAGGCATAACCCAAAACACCGGCACCAACAATAATAAGTAGAACATCCGGTATTTCTTTCTTTATTATAGGCAGAGCTTGTAAAAGATACTTCAGTCCTTTACGAGGTTCAAATCGACCCAAGAACAAAATCTTCGGCCGCGGGTCAGAAAATTTTTCTAATCGTGCTACAGATGGATTGTATAAAATAATATTGATACCATTCGGAATAATTCGACAATCGCCGGGAAAATAATACATATTTGATTCCCGTGCTGCTTCGGAAACTGCAATTCTTCCGTGTAATTTCCTAATGTATGGTAAAAGCAGTGGTCTAAAGAATAAATAATTTTTATCTTTAGGATGTGTTGCATGAAAAGTAATAATATTGATGGCAGAAGAATGGCGAATCGCTAAAATCGGTAAAGTTGGCGCCAATGAGCCGTGAATATGAATAATATCAAACCTTTCCTTTTCGAAAAATTTCTCAATTTTATCAGAAAGACGCCAGCCGATAGTTAAACGGGCAAAGGATTTATTGGCACGAATAAGCATAGCATTTCCAATCCGATAGACAAACTCTTCATCCGGTAAATAGGGTAACGATTTGACAATCTTAGCGCTAAACCGGGCAGTGAGAATTTTAACGATGTGTCCATTTTTTCGTAAGGTTTGCGAAAGATGAAAGATATGTTCAGGAATACCACCGATATAAGGGAAATAAGTATCCGAAACCATACAGACCTTTAATTGATCCGCCATCATCTAAATCCTCAATATCTAATAGCAATTTGCTATTAGATGGTTCTGCCCATTGATTGTTAGCTAATAACGATAATTAAAATATCAACTTATTATTAAATTAATATGAAAAATCCACCGGCACTGCCAAGATGCCGAGCCAAGGTAAAAGATTAATAAATATTAAATTAATGTGAGTTCGACACCTAAATCTTTTGTTTTGGCTATCTTATAAACTCGGAAAGCGGTTGTTAAATCTTGGATACCGAGTCCGGTTGAGTCAAAAATAGTAATCTCTTTGTCATTCGTGCGTCCTTTTTTCTTACCAGCGACAATATCGCCAATTTCACAATAAATATCATTTTTGGTAATTATCTTTTTGGCTAAAGGAACATTAATTTCACCCGAGTGACTTGCTTGTTCCCAATCATCAATTACGATCTTGCTTTTTTGCAAGATTTTGGGATCCAATTCTTGTTTTCCTGGAGCGTCGGCACCGATAGCATTAATATGCGTTCCGGGTTTAATCCATTCAGCCATAATGATTGGTTTTCGGACTGGAGTTTGGGTCGAAATAATATCAGCATCAGCAACACATTCATTAATCGATTTGGCGATTTCAAATTTTACAGGATATTTTTTGAGATTACGACTTATGAATTCTCGGCATAATTTTTCCACAATATCAAAAATTTTTACTTTAGTTATTTTTCGTACTTGGGTAATTGCAGCCAGTTGGGTTTCCGCTTGAACGCCGGCACCAATCAATGCCAAGGTTTTGGCATCTTTTCGGGCTAAATATTTGGAAGCAACACCGGCTGATGCACCAGTTCTCATCGTGGTAATCCAAGTGCCATCAAAAATTGCGACCGGACAACCATTTTTCGGATTAATTAAGATAATTGTTGCCATAACACTTGGTAAATTATACTTTTTGGGGTTATTAGGATGAACATTGACAATTTTTACACCAGAGATATCTAATCGCGGAATATATGATGGCATTACACGAATATCACCATTATATTTTTCATAAAAAAGATACATCTTCGGTGGCATTTGAGCAGTACCGCGACCTTTCTCTAAAAAAGCCAATTCGACTGCTTTTATTGCGTCAGCCATCGTTAAGATGTTTTTTATTTCTGCTTCATTGAGAAACAGTATTTTCATAATTTACCTCCATGGTTTTACTTGGTATATTTTTATACGATGCTGGGGAAATTCGCTGACTTTTTTATTCCCCACAATTATTAACATATTCATAAAATCATTCAATGATTATTTTTACATTCGGTATCTTTTATGAAGATATTTTCTGGCATAAATTCTAATTTTTTGATTTCGAGCTCATTAATTGGTCCGACAATTCCAGCGGAAAAATTAGGTTTAATAACTTCGTCAATAATACTATTAACATCATCCAAAGTCAATTGGGTATAGCGATTTAGTGTCTCTTCAATAGGAATGATCTCATTGAGCAACAGTTCATTTTTGCCGATGCGCATCATTCGGGACATCGGATTTTCTAAACCCAAGACTAAACTGCCTTTACAAAAATTTACTGCCAGTTCAAATTCTTTCTGGGTCAATTTTTCTCTCCGCAACTTCTGGTTTTCCTCAAAAATTATATTCAAGACGCGCGTCAGATTTTTGTTATCGGTGATAAAATATAATCCCCAAACGCCGATATCAACATACAAATCACCAAAAGTAGAAATTGTATAAACCAAACCTTCTTTTTCCCGAAGGCGTTGAAATAACCGAGATGATAAAGAACCGCCTAAAGCAGTATTAATTACTGACAAAGCATATTTTCGTTTATCTGAATAGGAGAAAGTATCCGTACCTAAAACACAATAAACTTGATTCAAATCAGTTCTCGGTTGAATACCTACTGCATATTGTGGTTGCGCTGGTGTGAAGAAACTATTCTTTGTTATTTCTGCTGATGATAAAATGCTGAACTTATCTTTAAATTTAGTCACATTTTCATTATGATTTACTTTACCAACTGCGACAATACAAATTTTTGATCTTAAATGATTATGATGGTAATGATTCACTAAATAGTTCCGGTTGATATTTTGAATTGTGTCAAGTGTACCAGCAATTTGAAAAGACAGCGGATGGTTAGGAAAGAGTGCAGTAAATAATAATGAAAACGCACAATCGGACGGGTCTTCCTGACTCTCTAAAATTTCCTGGAAGATGACATTTTTTTCTTTTTCCAATTCTTGCTCATCAAAAACCGAATCAATAACAATTTCACATAATAAATCAGCCATAGATTCAAAACACGAGTTATCGACCAGAAAACGACTATAGATGCCAGTTGATTCTTTACCGGTAAAAGCGTCAATGATACTACCGCGGGATTCGACAAAATGAGAAATTTCCGTCGCGGTCTTATATTTCGTGCCTTTGAGGAGCATATGTTCAATAAGATGGGTAATACCTTGAATATCTTTTTTTTCATTTCTTGACCCTTGATTAAAAAATATACCTAACGATGCGGAATTAAGAAACGGAATTTCTTCTGTTATTAGTTGAATATTATTATTAATTTTAGTTTTCTGTATGTTTTCCATTAAAATCTTAGATGCGGAAACTTTTTGGTCTTTGAAATAGGCTTAGCCACAGGGTGAAAAGACAAACTTATGCTTGTAGTTTTGAAAATTAACATTAGATTTTTTCGCGTCGGTCCATACGATTTTTACCATTAGACCCTGTTTCCGCCTTTCGTTTAGAAAGATTCACTCGTCCCATATCATCAATTTCTGTTACCTTGACGCGGATTCGGTCGCCAACTTTTACCACATCCGAGACATTCTTTACCCGATAGGGAGCAAGTTGAGAAATATGGACTAACCCTTCTTTACCAGGTAAGATTTCAACAAAAGCACCGAAATTAGTAATTCTTTTAACTACTCCCGTATAGATTTTACCAACTTCTACCTCTTCAGTAATTTCTAAGATTCGGTCACGGGCTTTAGCAAGTTGCTCAGCACTAGGTGCAGAAATAGTAACTTCGCCAGAATCTTCGATATTAATTTCTGCGCCGGTTTCTTCAATAATTTTCCGAATTACTTTACCACCCGGCCCGATAACATCTCCAATCTTTTCCTTTTTAATTTTGAAAGCAGTAATCCGCGGAGCATATTGGGAAATACTGGTTCGCGGTGCTTCAATGGTTTTAGACATTATCGAAAGAATTTCATAACGAACCCGAGTGGCTTCATTAACTGCTTGTTCTAATATTGAAATTGGTACTCCGGTAATCTTCAAATCAAGTTGGATTGCGGTAATACCATTTTTCGTTCCTGCAATCTTAAAGTCCATATCTCCATAATGGTCTTCAGCACCAATAATATCTGTAAGTAAAACATATTTATCTGCTTCTTTTATTAACCCAATTGAAATTCCTGCAACCGCGTGTTTTATTGGAACACCTGCATCCATTAATGATAAGGATGCACTACAAACAGTTGCCATCGAAGATGAACCATTTGATTCTAAAATATCAGAGACAACTCGAATCGTATAAGGAAACGTCTCTTCCGGCGGCAAAACCGGCTCAATAGCTCGTTCAGCTAAAGCACCATGTCCAATTTCCCGACGTCCTGGACCGCGTAACGGTCGGACCTCACCTGTAGAAAACCCCGGAAAATTATAATGGAGCATAAATGATTTTGATTCCTGGCGTTCAATGTCTTCGACAATCTGTTCATCCTGTTTTGTACCTAGAGTTGTGACCGCAAGACATTGCGTTTGACCACGCGTAAAGATTGCTGAACCATGAGTGCGTGGTAAGATACCAATGGCACAAGTAATGGGACGAATTTCGGTTGCAGTTCGACCATCTAATCTAATACCGGTTGTAAGAATGCGCTGTCGCATATCTGTTCTAAGTAAATCATCGACCACAGCGATTACTTTTGTCTTACAATTAGGATAATTTGTTTCTAACTCTTCGGTAATCCTATTAATTATTTCTACAATTGCGGATTGGCGTTGTTCTTTATCTTGAATATTATTAGCATCACAGACTCCGTTTTGTAATGCTTTATCGATTATTAGATTCTTCAATTCTTGTTCTTTAATTAATTTGGTTTTAGAATATAATTCCTCAATATCTATTTTGGGTTTTCCTACTGCATTACGCAATTCTTCTTGCATTTCAATAATTTTTTGAATTTCCGGTTGAGCAAATTTTAATGCGGCGATAAAATCTTCATTACTTATTTCCTTGGCACCGCCTTCAAGCATTACAATTGAGTCTTTCGTGCCACAAACAATTAAGTTCAAGGTAGCGCGGTCTTGTTCAGAAAGTAAGGGATTAATAATAAAATCGCCATCAATTTTCGCAACCCGGACTGCACCAATTGGAGTGGTATAAGGAATTTCCGAGATAAGCAGAGCACTAGAAGCGCCAATAATCCCTAAAAAATCGCCTTCATTTTCTAAATCACTTGATAGCAAAAAACCGGTGATTTGAGTTTCGTTATTATATTCTTTAGGAAAAAGCGGTCTGATTGGTCGGTCCATTAATCTTGAGACTAAAATCTCTTTGTCACGCGGTTTACCTTCACGCTTAAAAAAACCACCGGGAATTTTACCCGCAGCATAAGTCGGTTCTCGATAATCAACTGTCAGGGGTAAAAATCCTTGGTCTAAAGATACTTCCTTATTAAATACCGCGCTCACCAATACTACAGTATCACCATAACGTACTAAAACACTTCCTGAAGCCTGGCGGGCTAAAAGACCGGTTTCTAACGATAATTTTCTTTTATTAATCTCAATCTCAACCTTTTTCATTGTCTAATTGGCCTGAATACATCTCGGCGCTAATTTTTTGTTCATAAAATAATAAACTTATCTTTATTCAGCACACAGACTTGATTTTTCAATAATTAATTTATATTGAATACACTTATCTCTTTTAATTATATTTTTCATACTCCACGCAAGCCTAATTTTTCAACAATTGCTTTGTATCGGTCGCGATGATGCTCATAGAGATAATTTAAGTGACGCCTGCGCTCGTTAACCATCTTGATTAATCCTCGCCGTGAGTGTTTATCTTTCGGATGAGCTTTGAGATGTTCGGTTAAAAGATTAATGCGTTCAGTTAAGATTACAATTTGAACTTCAGGTGAACCAGTATCGGTCTCATGTAACCGATACTCACTTATTAACTTTCTCTTTATCTCTTTAGATAAAGCCATAATGCCTCCCAGCACAATTAGATTTTTTATAATGGGAAAGCGTATCATCCATTTTATTACATAATATACCTAACATATACCATAATCTACATATTTTTTTTAATTTGTCAACAAAAATATTTTGGTATCTTCTACAAAAATAAAAATGTTGGATTTCTGTTGTAGGTGTCTATGAAATTTGTTCTGAATATCTTTTTGGGGGCGAAAACCATTATAAAAATACTGGAAAAGTCCCTCTCTTATTCCACTATCCAGTTTGTGATTTACACCTGTGCGTTTAAATTGTAAACTTAATTCAGGATGATAACTGGACTGAAATATTTTCCAAGAAAATCTTCAGTTTGTTCAAGGTGACAAAAAAATTAGATTATAATTCTGAAAGCCAGGACCTAAAAATGATGTTGAAAATATTTCGTATCCATCCGATGCGGAAAAACTCAGAATGACAGCAATGAAAACAACAAGACAAACAAAAAAACTGAAGAATAAATAAGCAAGCAAGGTAATGAGAAAGAAATAGAGAAAAAAGTCCGAAAATTAGAATAAAAACAATATTTCATGGGATTTAGGAGTTTCTTATTCATAGAAGAACCGCCGTAATAAAATTTCTATCACCAAAAAAACATAATATAAAAAGTAAAATGCAATTAGTATTTTCAAATACTTTTTATAAAACTAATTATCCATAATATTTACAGTTTGAGTACAGAATTAGGGTAATTTTTAGAATTAAAACATCTAAGATAAAAATATATTATTATATGATACTGAGTATTGACAGTATTGATTTTTTGAATATAATAAAAGCGGTCGTAAAGCATCTTCTAAAAGAGTCTGTTTTTATATTCTTAGATTGGTGCGCTATGCGCCTACTCTATGAAGATTGCTAACATTACGACCGCCCAATATTTATCTTGTCTAAATATCAAATATAATTTTAAATACTGGAAATCTTAACGCCGAATATTATCTACACCAAATCATCTTACTGACTAATTAAAGTTAAATATAAAATTTGAATTTGTCAAGCAAAATCTTTAAAATCGTAATTTCTTATCATTATGAAAATAAAGAAGTTATCTTGAAAATAAAAATTTTAAGTAAAAAAGAGAGAAAAATAGATGTAGGGGTTTTAAGCTTATGATTTATTTATACTTAGATATTTTGCTGAATGAAGAGGATTATCCGATCAAACCTATGTTTTTAAAATATAATTGCTGGTATTGGTTTTAATTTATTAAGTTTTAATTAATATATCGGTCTGGTGTATTATTTCAATGAACTCTTGCTACTAAGTTTGGACGTTCGCGATTTAAATTTTTACCTAATTCTACTTTAGCCGACTACTAAGAATTCAGAAATTTTCAACTCTTTGGATTCATTCTTTTCTGAATATGACAAATGACTGGTCAGATAAGAAGTCAAATCGATTTGAAATTATAAAGCCGCAACGAATTAATGTATCAACGATTTCGGATTCTGGAGTATAGTGGCGTCCACGATGGAACAGGCGAAATAAAAACGGACGCGGTTTGTTGTATTCAATGATTGCAATCCGACCGTTGGGTTTTAGATATTTTTTTAAGCGCGCAAAATATTTAATCGGTTCAGGCAAATGATGATAGACATTTCTCATAAATATCAAATCAATACTTCGTTCCGATAACCCGATATCATTATTTTTTACAAGAATAGGCTCAATATTTTTTATACCTTGGCTTTTGATTTGCTCTTTAATATAATCTAAAAAAATCGGGTTCGTATCCAAAGCATAAACTTTGCCCGTTTCCGTAGTTTTTTTAGCAAATTCTAACGCATAAAAACCACCACCGGAACCGATATCAGCAATTATATCACCGGGTCTTATATTAAGACTTTTTATTACTTCTTGTGGTTTATTTTGTGATGATGCTGCTTTTTTATTAAGTTGTTCGGGTTTTGATTTTTTGAACATATTCGCCCTTCTATTTTTTAAGCCAGAGATCTTTTGCCTCTGGACTTTTTTCTCTGAGTATTAAACTAATGGCATTTTGAGAGCAGACACTTCGACAAACGCCACAGCCAAAACATTTTCTGGGATTGATATAGACTTTTTGATTTGATATGGAATAGTAAAGCGCAGAAAATTGACACTGTTGAATACATTTTTTGCAGCCACGGCATAAATCCCAATTGACTTCACAAATATATTCCGCACGAAAATAATAAGAAGGTCCGTTGTTTACAATATAACTGCGATAAGCCAAACAATCATAATCGCAATTACAAATACCAATAATAAATGGAGTTACTCCAGTCCAGATAGAATGTATTAAACCTTCTTGGTCAAACTGACGAAAAAGTTTTTTAGCTTGGTCTTTACAAAGTACTTCAAATGACGAGTCAGGTTCAGTGCCTTTACTGCCAAGGGGACCGACTGAGACACCAAAGCAGTAGCGCTCATCGGATTTGCCTGTTGTGATATAACGACAACCACAGGGTAGACGAGTAATATTATTGACCAGGTCAATTACTTTCTCAACATCTTCAATTGGCAATACTTGACCAAAATGTTCAACTTTAGCCTCGTAAACAATCTGTTCTTCGGTCTTAGGTTCGGTTGATAATTTCAATATGTTGGGTAAATCTCCTATCGGTTGACTGTGGAAGGTGAAAGACCGATAGAAATTAATTAACCAATGACGTCGAGTCTTAGTTTTAACAATTGCTTGTTGTGCCGGAGTTAGTTTTTCAGTTAAAAGTTCGCGAGAATAATTTTTCATCTGTAAATACCATTTCTTGCCTTCGCCATGCTTTTCACAAAATTCACACATTTAATCTCCTGTAAAAGATATTAAATTCATTTTTATTGTCTTAAAATATTATATTATAAATTCAATTAATCAGTCAAGAAATTAATTTAGAAGATAACCAAGAAGTTTCGTAGAAAAAATATAATGGCAAATAAGACTATGCAAAAATCATTAAAAATTACTGTTTGAAAAAGCTTTAATGCAACTATAATATCCAATATTCTGGTAATTTCTATAATGAATTTTTTGATTCAAAAATCCACTTTGTCTAAAACTTACCATTACACTTTCTAAGTTGTGACTAATTATAAAACCCAAAAGAATTTGTATAAGTCTAATAAAAAAAACCCGATAAAAGGTTCTTTAACCGATTTCCAACTAGATGTTTTAATCGATAAGATTTTAAAAATGATAAAAGAAAAACTGCTATACAATCTTTTACATAACTTTTTGGGCTTACTACTCTGCAGGGGGAGTCATACCATCATTTCGGTAAAATTTCGCTTTATTCTTTATAATTCAAAGGATTAGATAAAAATTTTCCTTGATTTTATGTTTATATATATGTATAACTTTTTAGATTATGGAAAAGGCTAAATTTTGTCTGCAATATATTGTTTGTGAAATTTTTTTAAATCAAAAATCGGCATATCCCTTTCATTAGGTTTTTAATTTACCATACTGTTGTTTTTAACGATACACAATTGCGGCAACTAATTCAGGATGAATCAATCAGTCTTATCTTTCATTATTAATTCATAAAATAGAATAAATTAGCGATATCTTCAACAACCGGTCTGTTTAACCCGATGGATAATCGATTAGACAATATATTATACTATCTTATTGATAGTCCACTGGTTAGCTTAATCAGCAATTAGGTGGGCAATCTAAAAGATTGTCGATTTGGTGGCCGGACAGGTAAGCCGGTGGGTTGCTGACCGTCTCACCTATCGGATGTTACCTGGTTGTGTCAGTCAAATAACTTAAAACAAAATATTTAAAAATAATGGCTTTTTTATCATATTCATAGAATAAAATATTTTCAATTTCCAACAAAATTTTATTATGTCTCTCTGTAGATGGTTAAAAAAAAACAGTCTGAATTTCGGTAAAGTGCAAGAAGTTGCATTCAATTTGGCAATAGTTTCTAAAAATCCATCTTTTAAGAAAGGGTTTAAACACTTGATCGGTCTGATTACAAGTTACTCTGCTTCTTTTTCTTTAAATTTAGGTCTGAAATATCTAAATGTTTGCAAAGGGTATTTAGTTTAATTATAAAGGCCTATGTTTTTAATATTATTCAATAATAATCGCATAGCTATCTTATCTATGGAAATTCACAGAAAATAATGATCTATAACCTTAGTAAAGATGACTATTTCTTTACTTGTAGGACATAAAATTCCGGTTTATTGCTCTTATATACAATTTGATATTTGTCTTGTTCTTTTTGTATAACCGGCAAAAGATACCGACGGGTTGTTCCGGTCCAATAAAAATTATCTAGCAGAATATAATCACTGTTGGCAATTGCATCCTTAACTTGTTTTTCGTCCTCGGTAAATGGATAGCCAATTGATTTACACCCAGATAAAAGATAGACAAATTCTGGTTTTCGTGACATTATAATTTTATTTTTGGGGATATTTTTATCTATCCATTCAATCGTCTCAAACCATCTTACCCAATCTGCAGAATAGCCAGCATATTTTTCGCCTTTAAGATAAAGCGAATTGTTGGCAATTGCGATTTTTGCTTGAGGGATAATTGCTATAATATTTACTAAAATAAAGAGCACTCCAACTAGTATTTTGAATGCATTCTTAATCTTGAATTTTGACTCAAGTGTGATTAAGCCGAAAAAGATATAAACCAAAATGATTGGCACAACTGGAAGGAGAAATCGGTCACCACTCCAAACTTCTGGACGGATAATCAGCATACCAAGATAAACAACTAAGCCAATAATTGAAGCCAAAAAAACTCTGCCTTTTTTAGAAAAGATACCTAAAATTACAATTAGTGTGATTACGATTCCTAATAGCGTTAGGATTGCATTATTATTAATTGCAGGCAAAAATATTTGGGGCAAAGCATATAGAAAATAGATTTTAATATTAGCAATAATCCGATTGATAAAGTCACCGAATGTTATCTTGCCACTTTGCAAATTATAAGGATTGCGCACAAATAGGACATCGACATACGGATTTTGTTTATTAATTGCATAATTGCGCATCAACCAAGGAAAGACTAATGCTAAAATGATTAACAGAAAAATAATGAACCATTTAATTTTTCGTTTCCATAAAAGATATCCGAGAAAAGCGACGATAAATGCGATTCCGGCTGCGCGCAGGTAATAGGAACCGACAACGGCAATAGCACTGGCAATAAGCAAAATCAATGATTCTTTTCTGAGCGCAAGTTCAAACAGATAAAAACTCAACAACCCGAAAAATAAGAACGGTATTTCGGATAATAAAGCAAATGAGTATTGAAGGTATATCGGTAATGTGGCAAAGACGAATAATGGTAAAAGATAATCTTTCTCTAAGTAGTGTCTAAATAAATAATAGGCAATTGTCAAAGAACCGATTGAAAAAAGTAAGATTATAAATTTTATTGCAACAAAATTGTTGCCGAAGAGTAATTGGCCAATCCCTAAAATAAAAGGAAAACCCGGTGGCACGGTGGTATGTGGTTGCTGATTAGGGTTATGGATATCCCGAAATCCTTGACCGCTAATAATTGATTTGCCAAGTATCAAATACAAAGCATTGTCACCGCCGGTCTCAAGTTTCGGGTCAAATAAAAGTAATGAGAGAATTAGATTCAATAATATGGCAATAATAAAAATTGTTTTTGGAGAAATCTTGGGCAGAATAACTTTTGTTGATGGCGTTGGCTTTTTGGTTATTTTCTTTTTCATGATAACTTCAGTAGAGTAAAGATTATTGATTGCAATGGCATTTTGGTATCTTCTCTTTCATAATAAACTATAAGTTCCTTTTAATTTTTCAGCCCGAATCGCAAATAGATAATCGGTCGAGTGATACTCCACCAACCAATTAATGGTCGCATTTTTGTATATGGAACATTCTTTTGGCTAGGATAATTAATTGTAATTGGCACTTCTTTAGTCTTAAATCCGAGCCTTACTGCTTTATAATACAAGTAAGGTTCAAGTTCGTATCGGTTGAGCCAATCTTGATTAATATTAATTCTGGGATGCGAGATAACTGAGGTCTTAAAGGCTCGAATCCCACTCGAACCATCCGTAATTTTTTTACCAACTAAAATTGAAAAGATGAAACTATATGCTTTGGTCCCGAATTTACGATGTTTGGGCATATTAGCCCAGCCGCCACCTTTAAGATACCGAGAACCTTGCACAAAATCATAATTTTCTTTAATAATCGGTTCGACCAGACTAGGTATCTCTTCAATTTTAGTTTTGCCCGTGCCATTGATTGGCACAATGATAGTATAGCCATTCTTTTTTCCATATTTAATTCCAGTTCGAAGTGCTGCGCCTACACCTAAATTTTTTTCGTGTTTAACAACCGGAGCTCCGGCATTAATTGCTTCTTTACTTGTATTGTCGGTTGAGCCATCATCAATAACTAAAAGGTCATAATCTAAACTTTTTTTTAAATCTCTAATTACACTGCCAATCTTTTTTTCTTCGTTCCAGACTGGAATAATAATTAAGACCTTCTTATTATTCGCAGATAAAACTTGCATCACACCTGTGGAATTTTAATTCCCTAACACTTTCATCGATTCTAAACTCTTACGAAACTCTGGTAAAGATACAGAAAAATAACACGGATATTCAGTAACTTCTGTGCATTATGCGAAAAACAGATGACTTCCGAAGTTTCAAATTTACTATGACCTTTTTGCCATAATCCATTCTTTCGTTTTCTTCAAACCATCATCCAGTGAAAATTTTGGTATCCAGCGCAATTCTTTTCGAATCTTCTCAATGTTTACTACCCGGCGTCGGATATTGTCAATATCTCTGCGATCAATGTAAGTAGGTGTAATATTCTTTCCAAAAAGTTTAATGATTTTTTGCGCTAAGGTGTTAATCGAAGTTTCAATACCAGTGCCAACATTGTAAATTTGACCATTTGCCTTTTCACTTGCAGCCAAGATTGTGGCTTCAACTGCATCATCAACATAAGTGAAATCTCGGGTCTGCTCTCCATCACCATGAATACTTGGTGGTTGGTCTCTCATTACTGCATCAAAGAACTTTGCCACAACACCACAATAAGGGTTATCTGGTCGTTGTTTTACCCCATAGATATTGGAATATCTTACAACTGCAGTTGGCAGTCCGTAGGTTTCGTAAAAAGAAAAACAATAGTTTTCTCCAGCTAATTTGCTGGTTGCATAAGGCGTAAACGGATTGATTGCATCGTCCTCATTAATTGGTAGATAACGGGGATTTCCGTAAATTGAGGTTGAGGAAGTGTAAACCACCTTTATCCCTTTTTCTTTTGCGGCTAACAAGATATTCAATGTGCCACCAATATTAACACTAAAATCTTCTCGTGGATTCTTGGTGGAGACGATGATATTTCTTGCTGCAAGATGAAATACCAAATCGACTTCTTTAACTAACTTTCTAACCAGTTCTTCATCGCACACACTGCCTTTAACAAATTCGACCAAGTCGGATTTAGGAAGATTTTCAATTTTACCCGTAAAGAGGTCATCAAGTACAATTGTCTTCACATTCCGATTAACAAGAGCATCAACCAAATTCGAACCGACAAAACCAGCACCACCGGTTACTAAAACTTTCATATCACTTAACTGTTTCATGGTCAGTTCCTTTTTATTATTGAAAGAATTCTCTTATTGCATCAACAACGATTTTTAAATCTTCTTCAGTAAAAAGTGGCTCGATTGGTAGGCTTAAAACTTCACGACATAATCTCTCAGCAGCCTTTAGTTTTCCAACAACTTTCATATTACCTTCAAACACCTTCATCTGATGTAAAGGCACCGGATAATAGACCATAGACGCAATACCTTTTTCTTTTAAGAAATTTTGCAATTCATCTCTTTTACCATCTAATATCCTAATTGTATATTGATGATAAACATGATAGGCTTCAGGTAATTCAGCAGGTAGTTTTATTCCTTTCAGGCGCTTTAATGCTTCGTTATAGAATTGGGCAATTCTTCTTCTTTTCTCATTAAATTCATCAATAAACTTAAATTTTGCTAATAGAATACCTGCCTGTAATGTATCCAATCGCGCATTATAGCCAATATGGTCAACATTATACTTATCTTTTCCACCATGTTTCATCAGCATTCTGATGATTTCTGCCAAATCATCGTCATTTGTCGCAACCATACCTGCATCACCGTAACTACCCAAGTTTTTTGAAGGAAAAAAACTAAACGCACCAGTGGTTCCGATTGAGCCGAGTTTTTTATTATTCCACATACCCCCGAATGCCTGTGCAACATCTTCAACCACAAAAAGATTAAATTCATTAGCGATTGCCATAATCTCATCCATATTGCAAGCCTGTCCATACAGATGAACCGGTATGATTCCGACTACTTTATTGTGTTTTTCAATATACTTTCTGACTTTTCTTGCGTCAAGATTATAATTATCTTTATCGACATCGACAAATACTGGTTTTGCCCTTACTCGCAGAATCGCATCACCAGTTGCGGTAAAAGTAAATGGTGTAGTAATAATTTCGTCTTTAGGATTAAAATATTCTTGTCCCTTAAGTTTTATTGCTAATGCCCTTAAAGAAATAACTAAGGCTTCAGTACCAGAAGAAACTCCAATACAATATTTTACTCCCAGATATTGACAAAGTTTTTTTTCCAGTTCTTTTACTTCCGGCCCTAAAATCCATTGTTGATGTTCAAGACAATTAGCAATTGCAGAATCGATTTCATTTTTCATGTAGTTATATTCTAACTTTAAATCCAACATTGGAATCTGTTTCATAGTATCTCCTTGGCAAAATCTTCTATTGTATTTTCAACTTCAACACTTGTAGAAAAATTCAAATTGGCAACTGAACCTTTCTCACGATTTATAAAATAGTCCCAATTAGCCATAGAGTTCCATTAAAAATTTAAAAAAATCTGAATTTATCATAGGGTTTCTTTTATGATAACAAGTGTATCCTTTTTTAAGGAATATTGACTACCACAATTTTTACACGTTGTTTTTTTATTTTTATCAAAATTTTTTAATGGCACACCACATTTGCAGACCCAGCCAATTTGTCGTGCCGGGACACCGACGACTAAAGCATAATCTGGCACATCTTTTTTTACAACTGCACCGGCACCAACAAATGCATATTTACCAATGGTATTACCGCAAACGATTGTTGCATTTGCACCGATCGAAGCGCCTTTTTTAACCAAGGTCGGTAAAAATTCATCTTTGCGCTCAACAAATGCTCGTGGATTATAAACATTGGTAAACACACAACTCGGACCGCAAAACACTTCGTCTTCTAAAGTCACCGCCTTATAGATAGAAACATTATTCTGAATTTTACATTTATTGCCAATTTTCACATCAGGTCCAATCATAACATTCTGGCCAATTACACAATTCTTGCCAATTTTAGTCCCGGATAAAATATGAGAAAAATGCCAAATCTTCGTGCCTTCCCCAATTTCGACATTATTATCGATTAAAGCACTGGGATGTACAAAATATTTTTTATCTTCCCACATTGACAGTATTTGACCTCGGTCTTTCAAAGACTTTTCGGCATGTTCTAAAACTTTTAATACCGACAGACCTTCTTCTCCATCGGTTTTAGGATTCGACCGTTTTGACAAACATTCAATAAAATGTTTCATCTCTTCTTTTAGCGGTTCTTTATACTCAAAGTTAACACAATAATATTCGGCTTTATGTGCTACAGGAATTTTACCTTTTGTCCATTCAATCTTATGCGGATAAACAAACAATTTCTCTTTTGTTAAATCATCGAACACCGCCATTGCTTTTGAACCAACCACCACTAACTTTTGTTCCTTAAAAGGATGGAGCCAACTAACAAAAATATGAGATTTAATGTCATTATCAAATTCTAATGTTGTTAAAGTAACATCAAAGATATCTTTATTAAGATAGCCTTCACCAAAGCAACTAATTTTTATTGGTTCACTTCCAATCAGCATTAGAATAATTGAAATGTCATGAGGAGCAAAACTCCACAATATATTCTCTTCAATCCGTAATTTACCGATATTAAGTCTATTTGAATAGATATATTGGATTTTACCTAATACACCTTGGTCAATTAACTCTTTTAATTTAATAACTGCAGGATGGTATTGCAGTATATGTCCGACCATTAGAATCTTGTTTTTCTTTTTTGCTAAATCAACCAATTCCTTTCCATGATTAAAGTTCAATGCCAGCGGTTTCTCAACAAAGACATCTTTACCCGCATTAAGGGCTTTTTTAACTAGCTGGTAATGAGTTGCTGAAGGCGTTGCAATTGCAACCGCAGTGATTTTATTATCATTGAGTATTACCTCGACATTTTCAGTATATTCCAGATTCGGAAACTCTTTTTTCCGTTCCTCAATAGTTTTAAGATCTGCGTCACATGCTTTACTTACGACTCCTAATTCATAAAGATTACGCAGAATATTTTTCCCCCAATATCCAATCCCGATCACGCCGATTCCAATACTTTTTGTCTTCATCATGTTTACCTCTTGTTGTTTTTCATTTGTTATGTCTCTTAAAACTTATAAATTCGTATAAATAAAGTGTATTATAAATAACCGAGTCATACTTGTCAATAAATTGACTAGGAAAAGTAGAAAAGTAAGAAGCAGGGTTAAAGTTTGCGATATTTAGGAATAAATTCGATATTTAAAATGGTAAGTCGTCGATGTTTTCTTGAGGAATGTTCTCCTCATCAATATCATTTTCCGGCAAGGGTTCTGGTTCGCTGCCCAATTTATCTAAAATTTGGACACGATTGGCGATAATTTCGACTCGTCTTTGTTTATTGCCATTTTGGTCAGTCCAGGTTCGACTGTTCAACCTACCTTCAATGAGCACAGAACTGCCTTTTTTAAGTCGGTCATTACACATTTCCGCCCATTTGCCAAAGGCGCGAATATTAAAGAAACTAGTATCGTCTTTCCATTCTTGAGTTTCTTTGTCTTGATAGCGTCGGTTAACCGCAATCGAAAAATTACAAATCGGATTACCTTTGGGTGTGTATTTTAATTCTGGTTCTCGAACTGCACGTCCCATTATAACAACATAATTTAACGAACCTAATCTTAAATCTGCCATAAAGTTCTCCTTTTCTAAGATTTCAATTAAAATTTTTGTAAGTCCTCTTAGAATATAAATTTACCATTAGACACTCCATTTTATAAAAGTAATTTTAAGCACAACTCAATGTTAGAAAATAGTAAATCTACCATTAGATTATTCCTTTTTGATAAATGCGGTTCTCAATATGTCTTCGCGATGTTTAATTATTTCTTTAATCTGCGCGATTACTGTTGGCGGTGCAGTAAAACGAATTGTCAGATATGTTCCTTTGGTTTCTTTTCTTATCGGATATGCAAAATTCCGCTGCTGTGAAGTAGTTTCCAAAATTTTAACATCTTGTTGATGGGCGATAATATTTCTTAACTCGTCTTTAAGGTTATTTAATTCCTCATCCGAGAGTTTTGAGGAAATAATAAATACTGCTTCATATTTTCTTTCCATGTTGCCTCCATAATAAAATTACAAAACTCCATGAAAAGTGTAGTTTTGATACTAAAATTTGTCTATTTTTTTCTTCTTTTAATTTTATTCTTAGGTTAGTAATGGGACTAAAGTAATCCCCCAAAAATTGTTGTGAGCTTTGTCTTTTCATAATAGTGCTTGGCAATCTAATGTGATACAAATTTAATTAATATGATATCCCCGTCTTTCACAATATAATTTTTACCTTCAACCAGCACTTTGCCTAATTCTTTGGCTTTAGCAAAACTACCTGCGGTTACTAAATCATTAAATTGTAATACTTCGGCTTTGATAAAACCTTCTGCCATATCAGAATGAATTTTTGCTGCAGCGTCGACAATGTTAGTTCCTCGTTTAATTGCCCATGCCCTACTCTCTTCACCTTTGATAGTATAAAAACGAATTAAATCAAGTTGTTTAAAACACTCTTCAACAATTCCATCAATGCCTTGTGCTGACAGACCAAGACCCTGTCTCATCTCGATTTTCTCAGGTTCGCTAAAATCTTCTAACGCTTGTTCTAAAGTTACTGAGAATAGATAAACATTCTTATTATTTAATAAAGGAAAGGAAGTCAAATCGATCTTAGTTTTATCAGAGCAATTTAAGGCATAGATTACTGGTTTTAATGCAAAGAGATTTAGGTCTTTTACTAGTTCATAATCAGATGGTTCTAATTTAATTGAGGAAAATTCTTTGATGAGATTGTTTTTTAGATATTCCAAAACACTGAGCCGATGTTTATCTTCTGCAGTGTGCAATTCCTTTCTTTGTTTCTCAATTTGTCTATTAATAATTTCTAAATCCGCTAAAGCTAACTCACTTTCAACAATTTCTAAATCTCGCATTGGGTCGATTGTGTTATAAATATGAGGGATGGTTTCATCTTCAAAATTCCGGATGATATGTAATATCAGATTAACTTCCCGAATATGGGATAAAAACTTATTTCCCAGACCTTCGCCTTGATGTGCTCCTTTTACTAAACCAGCAATGTCGATAAACTCTATGGTCGCGGGCGTAACCTTAGGAGGCTTTAAGATTTCGCTAATGATTTTTAATCTTTCATCCGGAACCGTTACAATGCCAACATTTTTTTCGATAGTCGTAAAAGGATATAAATCAACCCGTGCCTGTGCATGAGTTAACAGATTAAAGAACGAAGATTTGCCAACATTAGGCAATCCGACCAGACCAATTTTTAACATTATCAGAATTTCCCAAAACTTTTCATCTGAACAAATCTAAATTAGATAACCAAAATTGCTTTGGTTAAAGACCATCGGATTATATTTATTCATTGCAGATTCAATACCTTTGGTTTCCATCATTTCAATGGCATCACAAGTCCCTTCTAATACTTTATCAAGTGTTAATTTTTCCTGGGCGGAGAATTTAGTTAGCACATATTCGGTTGCGGTCATATCGATTGGTTTACCAATACCAACCCGAATCCTAGGGAAATTAGTAGTCTGTAAATAATGAATAATTGAAGCCAAACCTTTATGGCCACCATCACTACCTCTTTTACGAATTCTAATTCTTCCTAAGGGTAACGCTAAATCATCGCAAACGACACAAAAACTATCATTGTGTTTCTGTAGGTATTTGTAAATAACAATTCCTGAATTATTCATATAAAGCATTGGTTTTATTAGAACCAATTGGGGCTGATTAAGTTTAGTTTGAGCGTAGTGATAATCTGAGTAATCCGAGAAATGCAGAGCATATCTTTTAGCCAGACGGTCGAGGACCATAAAACCAACATTATGCCGAGTTTCTTTGTATTTTCGACCTGGGTTTCCTAAACCAAAAACAATCAATTTATTATTTTTTAGGTTCTGTTGTTGCTTTAGCAGATTCACCCGTTGTTTTCTTTTTAGCACCAGTTTCAGCTTCTGCGGTCTCAGCTTCTTCTTTTTTCTTTTCGGTAATTACTTCAGGTTCTTTAACTTCCTCGGTTACGGCGACTGCTTCTTCAACCAGTTTTCGTGGTGTTAAGACTGAAACTATCGGTGTATCCGGTGGTAACATAAACTCAACGCCTTCAATCTTTAAATCCGATATATGGACCGAATGACCCAATTTCAATCCGCTGATATCAATTTCAATATGTTCTGGAACTTTTTCAATTTCGCATTTTACGGGAATTGCCCGTAGCGGATGGTCTAAAATTCCACCCATTTTAACACCAATCGGACTTCCTTTTAATATCACCGGGATTTTTAATGTAACTTTTTCTTTAGCGTGTATTCGCTGAAAATCGACCGACAAGAGTTTTTTTGAAATTGGCTCTCTTTGTAAAGATTTCAAAATCACCTTTATTGTAGTGTCGCCGACTTCTAAATTAATAATCGGACTATGTCCTTTGATTTTATCTAATAATGCAGAAAATTCTCGTTCCGAAACAAAGATACTTAACGGATTCTCATGATGACCATAGATGACACCAGGCACCAGTCCTTCGCGTCTCAATTTTTTGCTTGCTGAGGTTCCAACTGCATTTCTTTCTTCTGCTTTTAAACTATATTCCATATTTGCCTCCGTCAAATAAATCTAATTATTTTCGCCATTGTTGTCAGCGGCTAAAATACCGATAAAATTGAATTAAGAAATAATTTTCCTGTAATTTATATACTGTGGAATTAAAAACACTAAGCATTTCTCTGTTCTATATAAATAATGAACTGACCGACTCACCCTTATGAATGCGCAAAACTGTTTCAGCTAAAAGTTTTGATACTGAGAGAATATTCAGTTTTTTGCTCATCTTTTCTTGGGGCAATTGAATTGTATCTGTTATGGTAATTTCAGCAATTTTAGATTTTTCCAATCTTAAAACAGCGTCATTAGATAACACCGGATGTGTTGCGCATGCCATTATCTTTCTGGCACCCTGTTTTTCCAGGGCTTGAGCTGCGACGATTAACGTATTACCGGTATCAATAATATCATCAAAAAGTAAGACATCCTTATCGGCAACATCTCCGATTACCATAACAACTTCTGCTTGGTTTGGTGCTGGCCTTCGTTTATCAATAATCGCCATAGGAATCTTATCGCCTAAACGTTTAGCAAAACCACGAGCACGATTTGCCCGACCAGTATCAGGTGCTACCACCACTAAATTGGATAACTCATATTTACTAAAATGTTCTACTAAAACCGGTGTTGCGTAAAGATGGTCAACCGGAATATTAAAAAATCCTTGAATCTGCTCAGCGTGTAAATCCATTGTTAAGACTCTTGAAGCACCGGCACTGACTATTAGATCCGCAATTAATTTTGCTGAAATTGGAACTCGCGGTTCATCTTTTCGGTCCTGGCGGCCATAACCATAATAAGGTATTACCGCGGTTATCCGCTCCGCCGATGCGCGCTTAAAAGCATCTAACATTAACAACAGCTCTAAAAGATTCTCCGCAGGTGGATGAGTTGGTTGTACCACAAATACATCCACACCCCTTACATTCTCCTCAATATTAATTTTAATCTCACCATCAGAAAAATTACTGATACTTGCTTTACCAAGGGCAATTCCTAAATGCTGACATATCTTCTCGGCTAATGGTCGATTGGCTCGACCCGAAAATACTTTCATTTTTTGGTTTTCTATGAACATAAACCTATAATACTTAGATTAGTACAAGATTTCTTATAGACTCTTGTTCTAATGTATGAGTTTAGATAATTTACTGGGGCGGAAGGATTCGAACCTTCCCAACAGGATCCAAAATCCTGGGTCCTGCCAGCTAGACGACGCCCCAATTTTAATTTCACAGGGTTTTGGTAAAATACAATCTTAGATTATATTTTTTAGCATTAGCCCGAAAAATATCAATATCTTCGTCCTCAACTAAACCATAAATCGCACTACCTGTCCCTGTTAAACTTACAACTTTTGCACCACAGAACAGCAATCGCGTCTTCATAACAAGTAAATCACTATATTTAGGAAAAAGAACTCTTTCAAAGGTATTTACAGTGTATTTACTAATTTCTTGCCAATTTTTTTGGCTTAGTTTCTTACTAAGTATCTTAAGAGAAAAATTGGATTCTGTCAACCCCATCTCATCAATTTTCTTATATGCCCAGGGTGTTGAAATAAAATAGTTGGGAATGTACAGTGCAACATTAAATTCAGGGATTTTTATCGGTTTCAAAATCTCTCCTCGACCAGTTGCATAACACGGTGTTCGATACAAAAAAAATGGTACATCCATTCCGATTTGACAAGCAACCCTATAAAGAGTCTGTGCACTTAAAGGATTTTGAAATAGTTGATTTAGTCCTACAAGCACTGCTCCAGCATCACTTGAACCACCACCTAATCCAGCACCAATCGGAATTCTTTTTTTAAGATAAATATCAACACACGGTTTAATCTTAGCTTTTTGGAAAAATAATTTCGCTGCTTTAACCACTAAATTATTGCGACCTAAAGGCAAATACTTAATACTATCTGTAGTAAATTTAAAGCCATTGCTTGTTCGTTTAATAATTATCGTATCAAATAAGTTTATTGGGACTAATATTGTCTCGATAGTGTGATATCCAGAAGCGAGTTTCTCTTTTATAATTAATCCGATGTTAATCTTCGCGGGTGCTAATACATTTATTTTAGAATTTTGAATTTTGATTTTTGATTTTGAATTAAGGTATCCCATAAACTGTATCTCCAATATTAATTCCATTTCGCAAAAACCAGCCTTGATTCATCTCTAAAGCAGCAATAAATGGCATTGACGGCGAATACCTGATGACTTCTTGATTTGGAATCATCTCCAGAATATCAATAATAACACTCTTTTTATCAATATAGGCAATACTCAAAGGAATCCCGGTATTCTTCATCCAAAACGGGTAAATGCCTTCCTTATCAAATACAAATAACATACCGGAGTTTTCTTCTAAGCTTTGGCGAAACATCAGTCCTAATGCCCTTTTTTCTGGTGTGTTGGCTAGTTCAACTTCAATCTCTTTATCTTTAATTTTTAGGGTAATTTTCTCCTCTGATGGTGAATGCGATAATTCCGGTTGTTTCGGCAACGGAAACGAATCTTTATATGATTTTGAGATGATATCAATCATCGGTCTTCTTTTAAAGATTAAAAAGACCCCAACAACAATTATTATCAAAAAAATTAGATAAAAAAATCTTTTTGTGGACATAACCAAATGTAAAATTAAATATGCACCATTATTCTATTAAGATTCTTACTTTTAATAATTTTAATTAATTGAACCGAGTGCATCAGGGAAAATAGTGTCAAGGTTTTTATACTAGCATTAAGAATATTTATGGTTTAGCAATAACAATTTCTGATAAATCTGCAACCTCCAAGAAAAGTGACCGAACTTTTTGAACTAATTGCAACCGGTTAATTCGTATAGCCTCATCTTCAACCATTACTAAAACATTATCAAATAAATCATCAATTGCTGGCCTAAGCGACAAAAGAATTTCTAATGCTTTTTTATAATTGTGCTCTTTTACCGATACTATTAAATCTGATTCAATTTCTTTTGCCTTTTGATATAGAATTTTTTCAGCAGGTTCAACTAATAACAATTCATTGATAGTTGTCTGAGATAGCAATTGCTGGTCTGATTCTTGAATAGTTTTCAGGATATTACTTACGCGTTTTTGTCCAATGACCAAAGATTCAAAGTCTTTTTGTTTTCTAAACTCAGTAAGGGCAATACATCGTTCATATGCATCCAGTGGTGTAAGACCACATACGGCTAAGACCGCATTGCTAACATCGTAACGGATATTTTGGTCAAGCAAAACTGCTTTTAGCCGGTCTTTAAGAAAATCTTTGATACTTTTTATTAAACTTAGGTTTTCAGGTAGATTAAAATAGTTGTAACCTAATTCAATAATTGGTTCTAAGTCAATATCAAATTTTTTATTTAAACAGATTAAATAAATCGCCATTGCCTGTCGTCGTAGACCCCAAGGGTCATACGAACCACTAGGAATCGCATTAGCGATAAATGCGCCGATAATATTATCTAATTTATCTGCAATACTTAAAATTGAACCTTCAGTTGTCTCTGGAAGTTTATCGCCGAGATATTTGGGCAGATATTGTTCTGAAATGGCTTTACTTACTAAATTATGCTCGCCCAAGTTTTGAGCATAAATTCCTCCCATTATACCTTGTAAACTCGTATATTCTTTCTCCTTGACCATATTAGTCAACAAATCCGCTTTTGCCAAAAATGCTGCGCGCAGCAAATAATTGGTGTTAACATTGGGTATTTTTTGGCTAATGACTAATGATAACTTTTCTAATCTTGTACTTTTATCAAACAAAGTTCCTAAATTTTCAATCCAAATAACTTTTTTCTCTTCTTCAACTCGTTTTTCTAAACCGATTTTTATGTCTTCTTCAAAAAAGAATTTAGCGTCTTTAAGTCGGGATTCAACTGCTTGCTCATACCAATATCTAACTTGATTTCTATCACAAGTTGGTGTATTTGTAACCGCAACACAATATGGTAATAATTCATTGGAGTTTGTTTTTTGAACTGCAAACGAGCGAGTATGCGTCTTTAGCGCTGTTATGAGAACCGGTGCCGGCAATTTGAGAAATTCAGGTTGAAATCTACATAAGACCGGCAAAGGTTTTTCGCAAATATTAGTAGTTTCTGCCAATAATTCTTCGTCATTGACTACTTTGCCACTAACTTTTCGGGTGAGTGATTGTAATTTTTCCTGAATGTATTTTTTTCGCTCATTAGCATCTACTAAAACATCAATCCGTTTTAATTTTGAGATGTAAGTCTTTATACCAGTTATCTTTATTTTTTTTATTTTTGAATTCCGGTGTCCATAAGTGTAAGCAGAACTTTTAACACCCAATACAGAAATCCCAATTGGTTTATTACCAAAAATAATAGTAAGCCAGCGTATTGGCCGAGCAAATCGAAAATTACCATCTTTCCAACGCATCGTTTTGGGAAATTGTATCTCTGCAATTAACCGTTCGAGATTTTCTTTTAATAACTGTGCCAGCGTTTTAGTTTCCGCAGGTCTTTTTAGAAAGACATATTCTCCCTTTGGTGTTTTTTTAATATATAAGTGGGATACTTTAACCTTATGAGTGTTGGCAAATCCGATTGCAACCTGAGTTGGCTTTCCATTCTCATCAAATGCAAACTTACTAGGTGGACCCTGAATTTCTAAAACTTCTTCTTTTTGTCTCTCTGCGACATCAGATAAAACTAAAGCCAATCTTCTTGGTGTATAATAGGTCTTAACCGCACCAAATGTGATTCTATTTTCTGTTAGAAAGCGGCAAAACTTATCCTTAAAATCATTGACTGCTGGTGCTAAAAACGAAGCTGGTATTTCTTCAGTCCCAATTTCAATCAATAATGGTTTTTTCATATATAAAAATAATTCTAGCTAAATACTGTAGAGATATATCTTGGTTAATCCATTGCAAAATTATTTGAATAAATTTAAATCTCATCATTAATCAATATTATCAATGATATTTGTAAAATTCTTTCTAATACATTTGAGTTTACATTGTAATAATATCGGATAATAAAAAATTGTCAAGAAGTCCATAGGTGTATTCTCCTTTCTTTATTGTTATAGTTTTAAATATCATAGGAGGATACACCTTTATTTTAAACACTTCAATTCTAAATTTACACAAAATATTTTATACACTATTTATCTTAAGATTTCTGATTCGTACGATTTTTATTTTTGAATCAAAAGCCACTCATAAAAATTTTAAATTTTATTTTCAAGCATTTCTAATTACTAACATCTTTATATTAGAAGTAAAAAGAACTATTACTTATTTTCTGAGTTCTGAAAATGGTATTGTGATTTATCTTTTTAATGCTAAATTCAAGGTTACGGTCAAAGACAAGTTAGATGATAAGCAAATTGATGAGTTAGGAGACAAAATAATAGTTCTTTGTTGATTTGAAAATATTGGCAGAAAAATACACAAAATAATAGAAAATGATTTTAGGACAATAAAAGACATAAGTTTTTACGTATTCAATGGCGGAAGGAATAGCACAGAAGTAGTATCCATCTTGCATCCACCCCGTCCCCAAGCATATTTTCAAATTATTAAATTTTGAACTTTGTTTTTATTTATATGCATTGTCAAAGAATACATAAAAAGCCCTGCGAAAGTCAATTTTCTTTACTGAAATCACTGAATTTCTTCTGTTTTCTGTGTATCCAGTGTTTTCAGGGATACTTTTAGTACTCTCAATTATAAACTCTATATTCCTTAACAATAATGTACACATCTCAAAATATATTTTTACCCTATATAATATATAGACAACTCAGACCATGAAAAAGTAAAAAATAGTTTATTTTATTTTTATGTTATTCAAAATTGAAACTTTATTAATGTCTTAATCAAAAAGTGTAATCCAAATTAAATACAACTCTGTAAAAGTCTTTTCCACTAATAAGTCACTGATTTTCTTTTGTCTTTATGTATCTTCAGCTTTTTTCAATTGTACTTTTTCAAAACTCACATTAAATAACTATTGACAGAAACTTTTATAATGTTTAATATGTCCTTAATAAATAATACGAGGTGATGGCTATGTCAATGTATAAAGCTTGTCTTATCGGTTTATGTATTGGGTGTACTCTTTTCAGCCAACAACTTAACGAGTCATTTACGGATGCGGTATTTCCGCCGGAAGGCTGGCGAATTATTAATAATGATGGTTTTGGTAGTCAGACTTGGACGCGCGCCACTTCAAATTATTACTCTGAACCTGCTTGCGCTATGTGTCTATTTGATAATTTTTTTCTTACCAGTGATGATTGGCTTATTACACCTCGGCTTATTGGTAGCGTTGGCGATACCTTGAAATTCTTCTATCGTGCCTTTGCTAGTTCAGCATTAGAAAGCCTTGAAGTTCGTCTCTCTTTAAAAGGTGCTCGAGCCTCAGATTTTACTAAAGTGCTCTGGGGAAGAAGATTTAATAACACAACCTATGGTTTAGGAAAGATTTCATTACATAATTATGTGGATTCAACCTTTTATATTGCTTTCCGTTATTATACTCCTTTAGGTGATTTACGCAATGGTATCTATTTAGATGATATTTCCGGACCAACAATCTATTCTTCACACGATGCTGGAGTTACTCAGATTTTAGCACCAATTGGTGTAAATTTTGACAGCATTGTCTATCCTTCAGTAAGAATAAAAAATTTCGGCTCAGCAACTGAAACCATTCCCGTGATATTTAAAATTAATAGTTCTTATGAGAAATCTGACACTGTTATTCTTATTGCTGGTCTGGATACAATAATAAACTTTCCTGCTTGTACACTAAACTCAGGTTCTTACAATACTTGTGCTTATACTAATTTAATTAATGATGATAATCGAAACAACGACACTTGTTATAGTAGTTTTATTATCCGCACGACCAATGTCTGGCAATCATTACTGCCATTACCTAAAATAGTAAAAACAACCGGCTCAAGCATCTGTTTTGATAGCACAGGTTTTATATATTCTCTACTTGCAAATGATACTGCCTTTTATGCCTACGAAATAGATTCAAACAACTGGCATCAGAAAAAAGGTATCCCATTAAAACCAAAATCAGGTTTGGGACTGGTCTCAGGAAGTAATGATACGCTTTATGCACTATTACGCGATAAGAAAAAATTCTATAAATACTCAATTTCTGGAAACAATTGGCTGCCTGCAGAGTCATTACCCAAAAAACCAAAATCATATACTGCCCTTTACAGTAAAAATGGCTTTATCTATGCTTTAATTGGCGATACCACCTTTTTGCGTTTTGGGATGACAACGAATATTTGGGAAAATATCAAAGGACTGCCAGTAAAAATAAAGAACGGTGTTGCGCTTACTGGTGATACTTTCGGAAATCTTTATGCTTTACGCGGTTCATCCAAAGAATTCTATCGCTATTCAATTTCAGGTAATTCTTGGTCAATTATCGAATCGGTTCCAATCAAAGTAAAAAAGGGTGCTGGTTTGGCTTGTGATGGATATAATGTCTATTGTCTCGCAAGTGGTAAAACTAAAAAATTCTACCGATATAACCCGGTTGATAAATGGCAAGAATTGGATTCTCTGCCAATAAAGATAACTGGCGGTAGCGCATTAACAGCTGCTTCAGGTAAAATCTATTGTTTAGCCGGTAGTAGAACATCTAATTTTTATCGATATATTCCAGAAATTGAAAAGACAAGTAAAACAACCTCATATTCCAATAGTGTCAATTTTGAATCAACCTCATATTCTGGATTAGTCGGAAGCAAAACAACGACTTTTTTACGATGTATCCCGAAAACAGAAAAAACCTTAAGAACAATTATAAATTCAAATAATCTCAATTCAAAATCAAGCTCACTTTTATCCGCAACATCTTCTGGACACATAATTTTCATTTATGACAAATTAGGCCATTTGGTCCAAAAACTTACCGGCAATAGCAATTTAATAGAGATCCAGAGGGAAAAAAGTCTGCCTTGCGGAGTGTATTTTCTGCTGATTAAAGATAATAACCATGGGCAGAATTTTGTAAAAAAGATTGTAATTATAAACTAAGAAATACGTAAAATGTTTAGACCAAACCACAGCAGCGCTTCTTAATTTTTTAATTTTTGTGCTTGACAGATACTGATTTTTTTCTATATTATACTACAACTATGTTAATAAATAAAACACATGCGTTTCAGCATTTATTATTGAAGAATCTTTAGATAAAGTAATATGGTTTATCGCTATCTTCCATTAATTGTAATACCTCCAAAAGATTTTGCTGAAACGCGGAATATATTATGAAAGGAGGTGAAGTATAAAATGGCAAAGATTACTAAAGCTGCATTAATTAAAAAACTTGCAGAGGGTGCTGAACTTCCTAAGAAATCGGCTGAGACTTTCCTAAATACTTTAATCCAGACGATTATGACTGCGATGAAAAAAGGTGATAAAGTTGCGATTCCAGGGTTTGGAACATTTATGATTCGAAAAACCAAAGCCCGAATCGGACGTAATCCCGCAACCGGCGAAAAAATCAATATCCCTGCCAAGAAAAAGGCAGTATTTCGTCCCGGCAAAGAATTAAAAGAAATGGTCAAAAAAGCATAATCCAAAAACCCAACTGGATAATGATAACGGAAGGGGGCAGTAAAGAATTATTCCATCTTGACTGCACCCTTTCTTTTATCTATCGAATAAAGGAAACAATTTGTCTCTTGTAATAGTATTAAAATTATTTATTAACAGTTAAATTAAAATTCACGTTCAGCAAATGGCTTCAAATTTATCTGCCCTACGCTTTGAACAGAATCATCTAATTATTTTAGACCAAACGCAACTTCCCAAAAAAGTCTGCTATCTCAGGCTTAAAAATTATCAGGAAGTAATTTCGGCAATAAAGTCATTAAAGATTCGGGGTGCACCGCTTATCGGCGTGGCTGGTGCATATGGATTAGCAATTGAATCTTTGCGATACGAACTTATAAAAAAAACATTGTCCGCTCGTAGTCACAGACATAGTAAACGTTCCTACTTAAGAATGGTTGCTCAAAAGATAAAGACTGCGCGTCCAACTGCAGTCAATCTCAGTTGGGCAATTAATCGACTTTTACAAATTATTAATAATCTTAAAATCTCTGAGCAAGACTTATCCTCATTACTAATAGCAGAAGCCGTCACAATTCATCTTGAAGAACAAGTAAGCTCATACAAGATGGGTGCATTAGGTGCAAGTCTCGTTAAGCAAAATGATACGATTATGACAATTTGTAACACAGGTTGGCTGGCAACCCCTGGAATTGGCACTGCTTTAGGCGTAATTTTCACTGCCCACCAACAAAAGAAAAATATTAAAGTTTATGTCTTAGAAACTCGTCCTTTACTTCAGGGTGCTCGACTTACTGCGTTTGAACTTCTTAAGGCTAAAATACCCTGCATTGTGATTACTGACAATATGATGGCAAGTGTTATGGAAAAAATAGATTTGGTTTTAGTTGGTGCTGACCGTATTGCTAAAAATGGCGATACTGCTAATAAAATTGGAACCTTAACCTTAGCCATTACTGCTCACCATTATCAAGTTCCCTTTTATGTTGCTGCGCCGAGTTCCAGTTTTGACTTAACAAAATCTAGTGGTCAAGAGATACCTATTGAATTGCGTAACCAAAAAGAAGTAATTTATTGCGGTGAACAGCAAATCGCGCCAACTAATGTTTCAGTCTATAATCCTGCCTTTGATATCACTCCTTACAACCTAATAACAGGATTTATTACTGAAAAAGGAATTATTCACCCTCCTTTTAATAAAAACATTGTTCGTCAATTATTCCCTCCATTAATGCCCAAAGTACAAACGTGAAGAATCACGATTAGAAAAATTGTTCGGAGAAAAAAATACATCCGCTTTTGATAACAGTCTGCCTTTAGACAAAATGACCAGCACAATTTGCTGGAAAATCTTTGTAGCCCTCAGATAAATGTCAAATCCGTTAGTCTGGATTTTTTTATTATCAGCATTTAAAATGTCGGATAGTCTACCACCATTACCATTTGACAAACTATGGAAAATCGAAATGGCTTATCATGATACATCATTCACCAAAATAAAAATAGATTCTTTTTATATTCAATTGCGTGCAGGCAATATCTTAAGTGGAGATTTATCATTAAACCAACTACTAAGAAAAAGATTGCTCTGTAATTTATCTTTACACGGATCAAAAGACTCTGATTTTAGTGAAGTGCACGATTATAATGGTGCCATAAATCTTGATTGTCTGACAAAAAACTTTTTTCAGGAATTTGGTTTCTCACTTCAGAAAAAAATTCGAAACTTACAATATTATGAAACAGCAAAGTTATCTTACACCCCAACCTGGTTTATTGCGAGCGGAATATTACAACTAAAAAATAGTCTTTGGGCAACACGGTATTTTGAACAGTCAAGAAAAAATTTTCCCTCCGCTCACTCTAACTTTATTTTCAATTATCCAACTATTATTGGCAATATTAACACTAACACAGAATTTCTCTTTCAAAATCAACTTTACAGCATCTTCAGATTGAATGATTTTATTACTTTAGGTGATAATTTTTTTATCAAACCAGAAATCACATATGATATTAAAAAAACTCGGCTGGGGACTAGCGTAGTAAATGGATTTTTTATTAAGAACTTGAATTGTTTAACCCATTTTAGTAAAAAACAGACCGAATTATGCTATTTTGATACCCTGTATCAACATGTCCATCCCATCTTGGTTAATAATGATTTAGATTATCCGATAAATGATTGGCAAGCATCTGTTTCACTATCAATAAAGCACCATCAGATCTCGTTTGACTATCGCCAATATCAATCTTATATCACTTTTAATTTGCAAGATTCTTGGTTAATACCATCTAATAATCATAACAAATATCAACAATATATCGGTAAACTTCAGAATCGATGGCGATTTCTTAATAGCTCTGCGGTTTTGAGTTATATCCCTGAAGGACTAATTTTAATCCCCAATTATATCTTTGCTGAGTCTCTACAAATAATCGTTGGCAACTTTGACATTAACCTTAATGTTTTTATCGCCAGTAAAAGGTCGTGTTATCAGCAAAGACTTTCATCTTATTGGCTTTTTACTCCTGAGATTGGTTATAATTTAATCTTTTCACCTTCAAATCAGTTAAGAAAATTAAGATTTTTTCTCTCTGCGGAAAATATTTTTGATCACAAATATGAAATTTTACCTAACAAATTAAATTTTGGTCGTAAATTTACTATCGGCTTCGCGTATTTTCAATTATAAATGGTTTATCGCTGGAAATTTATTATTCTCAGAAACGATTCTAATTTCAGGCTAGCGCCACCAACCAAAACACCGTCAATATCTGGTTGCGCCATCAGAGTATCAATATTTTCTGGTATAACACTTCCGCCATAGATAATCCTGATTTTGTCAGCAATATGGTTACCCCATTTTTGTGCAATATTATTTCTAATGTAATTATGGACTTCTTCGGCTTGTGTTGGAGTTGCGGTTTTCCCGGTTCCAATTGCCCAAACTGGTTCATACGCGATGACAATATTACTTATATCATTTATATTATCAAGTCCTGTGTCCAATTGACTTTTTATTATACTTAAAGTCTGATTATTTTCTCGTTGCGCAAGCGTTTCTCCGATACATAAAATCGGCTTCAAACCAATTTGCAGGGCAGTATGAATTTTCTTATTAATTATCATATCTGTTTCCGCAAAGTATTGTCTGCGTTCTGAATGGCCTAAAATAACATACTGACAGCCAAGTTCTTTAAGAAATTCGCCGGAAATTTCGCCGGTAAAAGCACCTTTAGTCTCCCAGTGCATATTTTGCGCTCCAAGTCTAATATTGGAATTTTTAATTACATCGGCTACTACGGGTAAAGCGGTAAAAGGTGGACAGATTAATACTTCAGCCTTAGGTTCTTCTAATAGTGCTTCGACTAATGCCTGGGCGAATTCTTGTGCTTCGTTTGGCGATTTATTCATTTTCCAATTGCCAGCAATCAGTGGTATTCTCATCGTGCGTAGATCTATAATCTCAAATATCCTTTAGCGCTTTAATTCCAGGAAGTTCTCGGCCTTCTAAGAATTCCAATGATGCGCCACCAGCAGTTGAGACAAAACTGACTTTATCTTTTAATCCGAATTTACTAAGGCAAGCAACCGTGTCACCGCCACCAACAACTGAAATTGCTCCGGCTTTTGTCGCATCCGCAATGGCAAAACCAATGAGTCTACTTCCTTGAGCAAATTTATCAATCTCAAAAACTCCGATTGGGCCAGCCCAGACAATTGTCTGAGCAGTTTTAATGATTTCCGCATACTTTTGACAAGTTTCTGGCCCGATATCAACTCCTGCCCAATTATTAGGAATCTCGTTAATTTTGACAATCTTAGTACTAGCGTCAGCATCAATTTTTTCTGCCACAACAATATCTGTTGGCAATTTTATCTTTTTTTCATTAAGGAGATTTTTCGCTTCTTCTAACATTTCCGGTTCAAAGATTGACTTGCCAATTTCATATCCTTGAGCTCTAAAGAAATTAAAGATTAGTCCGCCGGCTAAAAGCAAATGGTCAACTTTTTGAGATAGATTTTTGATAACACCCAGTTTATCCGTTATCTTAGCACCACCAATAATTGCAACATAAGGATGTTTAGGTGATTCGACCACATAACTAAGATATTCAATCTCCGTTTCCATTAAGAATCCTGCAGCCGGTTTATCAAAATACCGTGTAACACCATCAGTCGAACTATGGGCTCGATGTGCAGTCGCAAACGCATCATTTACATATAATTCGCCTAATTCCGCAAGTGCTTTAGCAAAATTAGGGTCGTTCTTCTCTTCTTCTGGATGAAACCGCAAATTCTCTAAAAGAACGACATCTCCTGGTTTTGTTTGGCCAACAACACTCTGTGCTTTTGGTCCGATACAATCTTCAGCAAAAAGCACTTCTTTTTTAATTAACTCTGATAAGCGTTGCGCAACTGGCTTCAAAGAATATTTGGGGTCAGGTTTACCTTTAGGTTTTCCTAAATGCGACATTAAAATCGCAATGCCATTCTGTTTGATAATATATTCGATTGTCGGTAGCGCAGCACGAATTCTGGTATCATCACTAATTTCACCTGTAGAAGAAAGTGGTACATTAAAATCAACACGCACTAAAACTCTTTTATGCTTGATATCTAAATCTTTAATTGATAGTTTCTTCATAACTTACCTTTGTAAAAACTTGGGAAAAGTCTACTTTTACTATCTTGAACGAAAAGAAGATATCTAATCGTTCTTATTACTTTCAATTCTTCATCTAATTTAAGTATTGATCCCGAATAACATTATCTATGTTTGTAAACTTTTTCTAAGTTCTTATTTATGAGAGGTAATATATTCAATCAAATCAATCACCCGACAAGTATATCCCCATTCATTATCGTACCAGGCAAAGAGTTTGACTAAAGTTTTATCAATCACTGTGGTCAAGGTAGCGTCAAAGATTGCTGAATAAGGACTGCCAATAAAATCGATAGAAACTAACGGTTCAGTTAGGTATTGGATATATTTTTTCATTGGCCCATTACAGGTTTTTTCAAAAGCATTGTTAATTTCTTCTTTAGTCGTTTCTTTTTCTACTACACAAGACAGGTCAACCAAAGAAACATCAGCCGTAGGTACACGAATTGCTGTGCCGTCAATTTTTCCTTTGAGTTCAGGAAAGACTACGCCGATAAGTTTTGCTGCACCAGTTGAAGTTGGTATCATCGACAATGCTCCAGCACGCGCCCTTCGTAAATCTTTATGCGGAGCATCTAAGATATTTTGGTCATTAGTATACGCATGGATTGTAGTCATATATCCGCGGACGATCTTGAAATTTTCGTGTAAGACTTTGGCAATTGGAACCACACAATTAGTTGTGCAGGAAGCATTTGAAATAATATGGTCGGTTTTTGGGTCGTAGATATGCTCGTTGACACCCATCACAATCGATTTTACTGGAGTCTCGCCTTTTGGTGGTGCAGTGATAATTACTTTTTTCGCACCCGCATCAAGATGGGCTTTAGACTTTTCATAAGAAGTGAAAACACCACTAGCTTCAACAACAATATCAATGCCTAAATCTTTCCAAGGAAGTTTTGATGGGTCTTTTTCCGAAAATGCCTTGATTTCTTTATCATTAACCAGAAACGAATCTGTTTTCGCAACGACATTGCCATTGAATGTCCGATGTACTGAATCATATTTGAATAGATGTGCCAGAGTTTTAGCGTCAGTTATATCATTAACTGCGACAATGTCAAAATTCTTATTATTAATACCTGCTCTTAAAACTAAACGGCCAATGCGGCCAAAGCCGTTAATTGCTACTCTTATCGCCATAATTTCCTCCTAATAAAATAAATTTTTCTATTATTGTTTGTAATAACATTTCACAGTTTATTAAAATAATAATATACCTAAAAAATGCCGGCAAGTCAATCTTTTCTATCGACTCATCTACAATATAAAATTCTATAGTATAACTCAGAAAAACTATTCACCAAAATTAAATTTTGCTATTGGTCAAGTTAGACAAATTGTGACAAATACTTTACAATCATTAATTTTTCCATTACAATAAAAATTAATTTTGGGGGATCGTCTAACGGCAGGACTGCAGACTCTGGATCTGCGTATCGGGGTTCGAATCCCTGTCCCCCAGTAAAAAGTCTAACTATTTGAGAAGTTAATAAGCGAGTTGGACAAGTTGTAAATTTCATCCTTGGTTTTAGTTTAGAATAGTTTAACTATTTGATGTTTCTTGAAAATATGGATTACCGGATTTATTCATTAATGGCGTTGGTCTTTTGGGGATTGTGGACTTATTTTTCTAAAGTACTCAGCCACAATCTCAGTACTGAGCAGTTAGCCTTTTTTACTTCCATTGGTGCTTGGCTTGCGATTGCTATATTTTATTTATCTAAAGCAAAAATATTTTTTACGGTTGATTCGATATGGGCAATAATAGTTGGTGTTGCAGGTGCAGTTGGCACAGTCGCATTTTATTATGCTTTAGCCAAAGGACCAGCTTCTGTTGTCGTGCCTCTTACTGGTTTATATATTGTTGTCCCAGTCATTTTAGGTTATATATTTCTTGCTGAACCAATTACATTAAACCATATTATTGGTGTCGTTACTGCAATAATCGCGATTTTCTTTTTATCCCGATAGATTGGTTACTACTAACCCAAATAGAAGCTAAATAACTTTTTCAAATAATACTTCAGCTAGTATTAGCATCTTTTTATAAAATTTAATTATTGATATATTATGAGCGTTTTAGAGAAATTCTCTTAAATATAAATTCCCAATTTTCCACCAAATTTTATTTAATTCTGCTTTTCGGATATGGTACTTGTTCTTCTCGGTAATCTAATCCGCATTCTAAAGAGCAGTCCGCTCGGCAGACCAGGGGGCTGCCGAGCGGCTTGCCCAGGGGCAAGCCCCCCTGCCTACCCCCTGGATTGCGGATAATATAATCTAACCCTTTGTCTTGTAGATAATTAACCAGATTATCTACCCGGCGTATGACTCAATTACCTATTGGATAACCGACTTCCTTAATCCCGGCGAACACTTATAAGGAACCAATATACACTCATCTGCAAAAGCATTTAGGTTTATCAACGATAACAATATTAAAATACTGGTTTAGATTTATAAGTAATGTTAGAACTCAAAATATTAGAAATCACTTTGAGGATCGGGAAAGAGGTGTCTGAAATCTCAATATCTCAATCTTTATTCGAAAACTTATAAATTGATTCTGTTAGATTTTTAGTTTTGTGTTTTGTTATTTTATGGAACGATTGACAATATCAAGATTATGGCTTCAGACCCGTTTCCTTAATCTGTCAGTATTTGAATTTTCTAAACGGATGTAGTTATTAACTTATCCGTATCAACTGAAAAGTTATAAATTTACCTTTTTCTGTAAACGTTCCCAGCGTCTATCAACTTCTTTTTGGAACGCTTCCAGTAAATGTTTATTATCGGGTTTGAACAAGTGTCGAAATCTATCTTGAGTTTTCAACCAGTCTTCAACCGGTCTCTTTTCCTTGGGCGTATAATTAATCTTGTATACGCCATTTTCACATTCATAAAGTGGCCAGAAGCAGGTTTCTACTGCAAGTTTCGACATTTCAATCGTCTTTGCTGAAGGATATCCCCAGCCTAATGGACAAGGGGCTAATACATTAATAAAACTTGAACCTTGAACCGAAAGTGCCTTTTGAACCTTATTGGCCAAGTCGTTCCAGTTCCAGACTGTAGCTTGCGCTGCATAAGGAATATCATGCGCAATCATAATTTCAACAATATCTTTGCGCCACTGAAGTTTACCTGGCTTAACTTTTCCTGCAGGTGAAGTTGTCGTGTGGGCACCTAATGGTGTTGCAGAAGACCGTTGAATACCTGTATTCATATATGCCTGATTATCCAAACAAACATACAAGAAACGATGATTTCTTTCCACTGCTCCAGATAGTGCTTGGAATCCAATATCATAAGTTCCACCATCACCACCAAAAGCAATAAAATTTATATTCTCTGTTATCTCGCCTTTGCGTTTAAAAGTATTATATGCCGCTTCAATACCCGAGATAGTTGCCGCAGCATTTTCAAATGCATTATGAAACATTGGCACTTGCCAAGCAGTATGGGGATAGATTGTTGAGACAATTTCTAAACATCCTGTTGGCATCACGCACACTACTGGTTTAATTGCTGCCAGTAACACTTGTCTTACTGCTAAAACTTCGCCACAGCCAGTACAAGCTCTATGGCCAGATGAGAATAGTTCTGGTTCTTTAGCGAGTTCTTTAATTGATGGCATATTTACCTCACTCCAATATACATTACTTCTTCTTTTATTTTACCTGTTTCTTTAATCTGCAGTAATTCATCAAAAACCATTTTAATATCATTTTGAGAAATTTCTCGACCACCTAAACCATAGACATAAGAAGGAGTCAAAGGTCGTGGTGTTATGTTATATAATGCGGAGCGGACTTCGGTCGCTAAAGGACTGATATAAGCACTCATCGATTCAACTCGGTCTAAGATGCCCACCACTTTGAATTTCTTTAACACATCCTGCATTTTTTTATAGAATAGAGGACGGAAAAACCTTAATTTGACTACACCGACTCTTTTACCTTGTTCTCTTAATTCGTCAACAACAATCTTTGTTGTGCCGACAGTTGACCCCATTGCTAAAATAACAACTTCCGCATCTTCGGTTCGATACTCGTCAATCACTGGATATCTACGGCCAAATTTTTGCGCATATTCTTCAATTACTTCTTCTATTATCGGTAATGCTTGTCGCATACCTTCAGCCTCAGCCCGTTTATGTTCAAAATAAGAATCAGTCAAACAAGCCGGGCTAACCGTGATAGGATTTTTGACATCTAAAAGCGAATAATTCGGCTTAAATTTGCCCAAAAAATTCCTCACATCCGCATCATCTAAAATTTCCAACCGTTCCATACAATGAGAGAGAATAAATCCGTCGATGGCAACAATTACTGGCAGATATGCTTTTTCCGCAATCTTTACTGCTTGTATCACACTGTCATACCCTTCTTGGGAACTTTCGCAGAAGATTTGAATCCAACCAGAATCTCTTGATGCCACTGAATCTGAGTGGTCACAATGAATATTCAACGGTGACGACAACGAACGGGAAGCAACACACATCACAATTGGTAATCTCAAACCAGAAGCAATAAACAACATTTCATGCATTAATGCTAATCCCTGAGAAGCAGTTGCCGTCATTGCTCTTGCACCTGCTGCTGCTGCGCCAATACATGCACTCATTGCCGAATGTTCTGATTCCACTGGTATATATTCAGTATCAACTAATCCATCTGCAACAAAACTGGAAAAGATTTGGACAATTTCAGTAGATGGTGTAATCGGATATGCCGCAACAACATCTGGATTACATTGCTTCATTGCATAAGCCATTGCTTCGTTACCAGTTTTTGCAACAATCATTTCTTCTCCTTTTCCATTGTAATTGCTTGAACCTTTTTCGGACAAACCTCAGCACAGATTCCACAGCCTTTACAATAGTCATAATTAATCCCTTGATGTTTACCGTCTTTTAATATAATTGCGGCATCTGGGCAGTAAATCCAGCAAGTCAGACAGTTAATACATTTTTCTTTATTCCACACCGGCCGAAAACTGCGCCAGGCACCTGTCTTATTTTCTAAAATTGCCTTGGTGTCAGTTAAAATTGCACCGCAAGGCAGCTCTTTCCATGATTTAAGTTTTGCCATTTTATTGCTCCATATGATTAATATCTAATTAAGAACTCTGAATAAACTCCTTAAATACAGAAAAAATGTTAAAACCTTCAGTGTTTTCTGTTCCTTTATGTTTAAGAAAGATTTACTCAAGAATCTCATAAAATTATTGTAATCCTTTCTATTAAAACTAACATTCGGATTTTACCTCTTCGTAGGCACGTCTTACCGATTCCAAATTGCCTTTAATAATCTCATCGCGCCCACGAAACTTAGCACTCAATTTATTCTTGATCGATTCCATCATTGTATCATAATTAAAAATACCAGTTACTTTTACTAAAGCGCCCAGCATTGGTGTATTTGGGACATCGCGTCCGATCGTTTCTAAAGCAATTTTTGAAGCATTAACACAGTAGATTTTAATTTTACGGTTATCTAACTTATAATGTTCTTTTAGTTGTTCTGGGGTTTCTTCGGTATTAACTAATAAAATACCACCTTCTTTAAGTCCATCGACAACATTTGCAACTTCAATCAGCGTTGGGTCTAAAACAACGACTATATCAGGTTCTTTGATACCTGCATGGGTTCTGATTTCTTTATCGGATAAACGGTTAAAAGCAACGACTGGTGCACCCATCCGTTCCGGTCCATATTCCGGAAACGCTTGAATATACATGCCGGTTTCCAAAGCGGCTTCACCAAATAAAAGCGCAGCGGTTTTCGCACCTTGACCACCGCGTCCATGCCAGCGAATTTCTAATAACCTTTTGCAAACATTTGTTGACATTTTATGCTCCTGTAAATTTAAATCTGGTCAAACTACTCACAAATAATTTATTATTCATCATAACATTAATTGAATGTAAGCAAAAATATCTATGTTTTTTTGGTATGTCGGTTTCTTTCCGAACTTTTCCCAATCGGTTGGGATGTTATCTTCTTCAAAATACATTTTTTGATTGAACTATACAGATTTATTCTCTGTTCTGGTTTTTAGCGACAATGTTCATCTTTATTAAATTATTTCATTGGTTGCGTCCAAATTGTTTTCAAATTTGCACGTTCAATTGCCATAACAATTGAGGGGTTTTTTGCTTGAGACCGATGTGTAGTGTTTTGAGGCAACAAATATCCTTCACCTTGCTTAAGTTTAACTGTTTCGTTTTCCAGTTCAATTTCAATTTCGCCACTAATCACAAAGAACATCTCATCACCGTCATGTTTATGAAATTTATATTGTCCATGAAATAAAGCCAATAAAACATGAAAACCATTCATTCGTAGAACTTCAATTGGTTCCCATGGGGTTTTCAATTTCTCGGCTAACTTTGCAAAATTAATTTTTTCCATAACATTAAATTTTACAACAAAATATCTTTTTGTCAATTAGGAAAGATAATGAACACCTATATTTTATGTTATATAAACCGAAATGTTTCAAATGTATCGTGATTTAAACCGTATTTTTATATACTAAAGATACCAAAAGACAAATTAGGTGAACCTTTGACGCTTTAATTAAACTACGAGAAAAGCAATTTGATTTAGTTAGTCCATTTTGGCTTATTTTTCTTGACATTTTTATTTTTCTTATTTAATATTATTTAGTATGAATAAACTACCTGCTAGGAGGCAAAATGCAGATAAATATTACCGCTCGTCATTTTGAATTAACTGAAGAAATAAAAGACTACACTCAGAGGAAATTAGACAAATTAAATCATTTTGAAAATATATTAACTAATATTGATATAGTTTTAGCCAAGGATTCGAAACAAATGTTTGCCGAAGGTAAAGTCAATCTCAAAGGAAGCTATGTTTTGGCTAAAGCCTCAGCTAACGACATATATCTTGCAATCGGACTTCTTGCTGATAAATTAATCAAGCAAGTCAAACACCATTACGAGAAATTAAAAAGCAAAAAAAAATCTCTTCGGAGCAAAAGTGTCCTCTAATTTCTCATTAAAATCAATCTCAATAAAAACCCTTTACGACGAAAAAAAAGATGATTTTCAATTAGAAATCTTAGCCGGTAGTTCATTTTTAGATTCTCGAATGATTGTCTCACCAGATTTCTATCGGCCGGGATTAGCCTTAGCCGGTTATACAGAAAATTTTCTTAAAGAACGCGTCCAAATAATTGGCCGAACTGAATTATCCTATTTAGAGACACTCACCTCTGAGGCAAAACAGAAAGCAATCGAAAAAGTAATGGCATTTGCACCACCTTGTTTTATCATTGCTAAAGGATTGGAAATCCCGAAAATGTTCACTGACCTTGCAGAGCAGTATCGTGTCCCGGTCCTAAGAACCACATTGGACACAACCCCGTTTATTCATATGCTTACCGCCTATTTGGATTTTCGATTAGCACCGGAAACCTATGTTCATGGTGATTTAGTTGATGTTTATGGCGTCGGGTTACTTATTGTTGGTGAGTCTGGTATTGGTAAAAGCGAATGCGCTTTAGATTTAGTTGAGCGCGGTCATCGGTTAATCGCAGACGATTTAATAAAAATCCTCCGTCGTGGTGAAGGTATAATTATGGGTTACAGTGCAGCCAAAACTCCTACCCTTCAACACCATATTGAAATTCGTGGTGTAGGTATCGTCGACATTTATGCCCTTTATGGTATTCGTGCAATCCGTACCCAAAAACGGATTGAAGTTCAAGTGGAATTAGTCCGATGGACCAAAGAATTAGATTATGAACGTATCGGCTTAGAAGAAAATTATACAGAAATTCTCGGAGTCAAAATTCCTTTGGTAAGAATACCAGTGATTGCTGGCAAAAATTTAGCCTTAGTTTGTGAAGTGATTGCCAAAAATCATTTGCTAAAAATTTTCGGATACTACCCAGCAAAAGCATTTAATGACGAACTAATGAAACTGATGGGCAGACCAAAAATTGACCCTTGGATAACTAATGATATGGAATGACACTTTCATTCATTATTGTATATTAAAATTCTTCACTATTATCTTAAAGATTTTATCAGGTTGCTTTCAATATCAAGAAGGCATCTTGTCTGTCGTTTTACTTAGATAGATTATAATGGTCGCTGGAATCTTAATTGGGCATGGGAAATTTCCCTACGCACTGTATGATATCATCAAATCAATTTTTGGTGAAGTTCCTAATTTTGAAGTAATTTCCAATCAAGATTGTTCTGGCGAGGAACTACAAAAACGGGTCGAATCAGCAATTCAAAAATTAAAATCACACGATATAATAATTTTTGTTGATTTATTAGGTGGAAGTTGTGGAATTATTAGCACCAAAATTCTCAAAAATAAAAAGACCGAAGAAACCAATCAACAAACAGAACCATCTCAAACTAAAATCGGATTAATCTGTCCAGTAAATCTTCCAATATTAATAAAATTTTGTCAATATCGTAATGAATACAATTTTCAAAATTTATTGCAATTATTAGAAGAGACAGGTCGAAACGAGATAAAAGTATTTAAAAAAGACTAAACAAGGCTTATTTCTAAAAATTCATTTTTAAAGCTCTTTTTGATTAAAACAAACAACTAATTCTTCTCGATAGAATTTAATATAGATCAGAGATAACTAAACAAAAAAATAAATTACATAGTAAATACCTTTCCCAAAATTGCATCTTTTCTTGTCTCTTCGTTTGCCCATAATTTTATTTGGGGGGCGATAATCTTATAAACACCTTAAAAACACCAAAAATGACATTTTCGCGAGAAATCAAAATTATTTTCCTATTCATATCTTAATGCATCAATTGGATTTAGTTGTGCAGCCCGATTTGCTGGATAGATACCAAAGAATATTCCAACCGCAGCAGAAAAACTAATACCGAGCAAAACCGTCCATAAAGGTGCTGCTGCTGGTAATGGAGATACTGTTGAAACGATTTTAGCAATGCTTAACCCTAAAATCACGCCAATCAGCCCACCAATAATTGACAACATTACCGCTTCAAACAAAAATTGATATAGAATATCACGATTATTAGCACCAACTGCTTTTCGCAAACCAATCTCTTTAGTTCGCTCACTGACTGCAACCAACATAATATTCATAATTCCGATACCACCGACAATCAATGAAATTGCTGCAACCCCAATCATTACAATATAGGCAATGTTAGTAATATTTTTATAAATTTGGCGCAAACTTTCCTGAGTATTAATTCCGAAATCATCCGGTTTATCATAACTCAAACCATGTCTTCGTCGCATTAATTCTCTTATCTGGTCAATTGTCTGTTCTAACACTTTACCACTTTTGGGTAAGACTTGAATACTAAGACTTCGAAAGACAGCATTATATCCAGTGGGTTTAGGAAATGTTTTCTCAAATGTTGATAAAGGCATAATAATAACATTATCCTGAGTTTGTCCTAAAAAACTTCCTTTTCGACCAAGCACACCAATGATTAAGAATCGTTTTCCTATAATATTGAGATATTTACCAATTGGTTCTTCATTAGGGAAAAGATTATCGACAATATACCCGCCGATAACACAGACCGACTGTCGTCGAAGATAGTCTTCTTGGTTAAAAAAACGACCTTGTTCTACGGTCCAATTAGCGATATATTGTAAATCAGGAGTTGAACCAGTAACTTCAACATACTTAGCGGTTCTGCCAAGATAATCTAATGATGCAATTTCGCTGCTTCGTTGCGGAGCAACTTTATCAACTGAAGGTAATTTAGCAATCGCCCACGCATCTTCAATTGTAATGTCTTTACGACGCATTAGTTGCTGAATATCCATTCTGCCTTGTCCCCATTGATATTTCTGAACAAAAATCGTGTTCGACCCTAAAGATTGAATCTGTTTTTCTACTGAGCTATTCATACCTTCAATCAAAGAGAGAATTGAAATAATTGTCATTACGCCAATCACAATTCCAAGAACTGTCAAAAACGAACGCAGGGTATGAGTTTTTAATATACTGAAAGATGATTTGATTAAATCCTTAGTTCTCAATTTTCTCTTATCTCCTCAATTTTTCCATCTAACATTTTCAATTGTCTACGAGCATAACGCGCAATATTCGGGTCATGCGTAACTAAAATTATCGTATTACCTTCCTGAGCAAGTTCATTAAAGAGTGACATAATCTCTTTACCGGTTTGTGAATCTAAATTGCCTGTCGGTTCATCAGCAAATACGACTTCAGGATTATTTATTAGTGCTCGCGCAATTGCAACTCTTTGCATTTCGCCTCCAGAAAGTTCATTCGGTCGATGCATTTTACGATGTCTGAGTCCAACTTTCTCCAACATCGCTTCGGTCTTCTTAATTCTGGTTCTGGAATCAATCTTAGCATAAATCAATGGTAACTCGACATTTTGCAAAACAGTCAATCTTGGTAAAAGATTAAAAGTTTGAAAGACAAATCCGATTGACCTGTTTCGTAACCGAGAAAGTTCAATATCAGAAAGACCGGTTACATCTTTTCCTTGAAAGAAATATTTTCCTGAACTTGGCGTATCAAGACATCCCAGAAGATGCATAAAAGTAGATTTTCCCGAACCAGAAGGACCAGTAATCGCAACATATTCGCCTTTATCAATTTCAACACTAACGCCTCTTAAGGCTGAGACAACCACTGCTCCTAATTTGTATACTTTGGTAAGATTCTCTGTTCTAATTAACATTTGGCAATTAGCCTAATTTATGATTTTTTATTAATCTTCACTCATTAACAAACTTTTAATTTCGTTAATACTTTGCAAGGACGACAACTACTTGCATGGCCTGGTTTCAAACTTTCAATTTCAGTTTCATTATTTTTCCTTTTTTAATTTCTTAATTAACGTTTGGCAATTCGGCTAAATTATACTTTCTTATCAACCTTCACTCGGTCACCATCTTTTAATTTCGTCAGTATTTTGTAAGGACCAATTATTACTTGCATACCTGGTTTCAAACCGTCAATAATTTCAATCTCGGTTTCATTATTAATACCAGTTTTAACTGGAGTTAATTTTGCGATTCCTTTATCATACACAAAGACAGTTGAGGTCTCTTCACCTTTAATTTTTCTACGTCCTACAGCTTGAATTGGAATGACTAAGATACTATCTTTTTCATTAGTAATTATTTCCGCGTTGATTGACATTCCTGGTCTTAAATTGGGTGAAGATTGAGCAAGTTCAATTTCAACTTCAAAATCTGTGCTTTGCTCAGTAATGCTGGTAGGAGTGGTTTGTTTTGGCATATAACCCACTTTACGAACCTTGCCTTCAAATACTGTATCAGGAAACGCGGAGATTCTGATAATTGATTTTGCGTTCGGTTTGACAAAAGGCACTTCTGTCTCATCAATCATAATTACTCCGAGCATCTTCGTCAAATCCGCAATTACCATCATTACTGTGCCAAGATTATTCATTGTACCGACAATTACGGTTTCGCCCTCTTCAATATTAAGTTGGGTTACTGTTCCAAAAATTGGTGCAGTAATCATTGTTTTATTAAATCGGTCCTGAGCTTGGGCTAAACGGGCTTGAGCAATTTGGTATTGGGCTTTTACTTGTTCGTATTCTTGCGGTGCAATCAATCCAAGCGGATATAAACTTTCGCTTCTGATAAAAACCTGTCGATTCTGTTCAAATTGAGCTTGAGCTGAAATTAAATCGGCTTTAGTGCTTGTCTGTTCTAACAAACACACCGACTGTCCTTTTTGAACAACATCACCTTCTTTAACATATAACTTTTCAACCGTTCCCATAATTTGCGATTGAACATTAACTTGCGCTTTAGCTTTAAGTTGACCATCGCCGCTAACTTTTGATACAATTGAACCGTAATCAACAACTGTTGTTTCAACTTTGATTCCTTGGTCTTTAAATGAAAGATTAAGTATTATAATCAATATCAATAGGAAAACTACTCCAATTATAATAAAAAACCGAGTCTTTGTTTTCATATCACAATTTACTCCTTAATCATTATTTTATTTAGTATTGTCATTTTTAAGTGAACTTCAGAAATATTATTTTCTTGTCCAATCTGAAATAATACCTAAAAGATATTCAATCTGAGCATAACTTGTATAAGTATCATAAAGCGCATTGATATAACTATTCTGTGCAGTGTTAAAATTAATTTCCGCATTCAATAAATCCAGTTGGCTGATTCCGCCTAAACGATATTGCTTTTGAGCTAGTCGCAGTAACTCTTGGTTTAAGTTCAGATTTTTTTTCGCATATTCCAATCGTTTTTTGGCTTCTTGGTAACTAAAGATGGCATTAATTGCATTATTACACAAAAGCAGTTCATTTTTCTTTAATAGGACACTACTCTTTCTTATTTCATTGCGCGCATTAGCAACACCTAATAAATACGATTTGATTTCCAAAACTGGAAAGTTTAATTGAACTCCATAACTTATGACATCATTATCTTTCCAATGAGAAACTGCTGTTGGTCTTATAGAGTCAGAATAAGTGCTTTTCCAAAATAGATACATTGAAGGAATTAAATTAGCGATTGCCTGAACTAAGTTTATCTGACCAATCGATTTATATTTTTTACTTGATTTCAATGCTATATTCCCTTTTAAGATATTGGTAAAGATTGTCTCAAAATCAATTTCTGAATCTGGAACTTCGGGCACTGAGGTCGGTTTAATTATGCTCTTTTCGACTATACCTAATTGTCTTTTTAAGTCTTCTGTACAAACTTTTAGATTTTTTTCAGCAGTTAAGAGATCGAGTTCTGCTTGTGTTTTATAGATTTCACTACGCAGAAGTTCAAACTCATTTATCTGACCCAGCCGTTTTTTTTCTTGAGCAAGTTTATAATTATCCTCGGCGCGTTTTAAGGCAACTACCGCATTCTCATACAAATTATACGCTTTACCTAATGTAAAATAACTTAACTTGATGCTATAAGACAAATTTGCAAGTTTATCTTTTGCTTGCAACTGATAATAATCATAATAGAGTTTACCTTTATAAATACCAGTCCAGGCATCCGCATCAAACAGAACTTGATTTAATCCAATTGAGCCTGCGTAAGTTTTGTGTTTAGTTGTAAATGGTGCTAAATTATTGTTTTGGGATTCAGTATAAGTCGCTGAGGCTACAGGTGTTGGTAGCACTTTTGAAATATTACTTGTTAAGTTTAACCAACTACTATTCTTATCGATACTCGCCTCAAGATAAATTGGACTATTCTTCTGTGCCAAATTAAGTGCCTCAGGTAAAGAAAGATAGAGCGTATCACTTTGGGCGTTTCCCGTTGAAATAAATGATAACAACCAGACCAGGTATATGATTGATTTTCTATTCAAAACTGCACTAAAAATTGTGATAACGAGCATACATCTATATATTAGCAATCATACATTTTCATAACATTTGGTTTAAGGATCTATCTTACTCGTCCAGGGAAAAGTGAAATGATGATTATATAAACGAACCAGATTCCAAAAAGGAGAAAATAACTTTTTTTACCCTTAAGTTCATAAACTATTTTTAATCCGAGAACCATCAATATAATTTCCCAAATTGTAAAGAAGTCTAATTTCGAAAGCAGACGATAGAAAAATGTATCTTGGGAAATCATTGGGAAAAACAAGATAAAACTCGTGTAGACAAAAGGTGTTCCTCTAATTAACATTAATATTATTTTCACAATCATTGCAGGAATTCTTACCAGACTTGCTCCAACAACACAACTAAAAGTTGTCAAAAAGTTACTATTAGAACCTAATAATGGTAGCAAGAAATTTATGATTATTGCAACAATAAGTAATACAATGGGCGTAAAGATTACTGAGGAAATTATCGCTGAAATCCAAACTAAAGGACCGCTCATAAATTTTTCCGCACGTTCAATTTGTTCCGGAGTTAAATTCCTTTCGCGAAGCTGAGCCATTCTCTCTTCTGGACTATATGTTGAAAGTGTGACTACTGAAACAATAATTGCGGAAAGCACAATCAGAATCAATGGAATTATCCATTGCGGTTTATTCTTGAGTCTTATAAAAAATTTTGTTGGTGAAAAATAAACGTCAAAAACATTCATTTTACCTCCAATTAATATAATTTCAATATACCAAGGTTCATTAAATTAGTCTCTCTACTTTTTCAACCAAACTTAACAATTTAATTGTGCTGGTAAAAAATATCCCTTTCTTGCAAATTGACATAGTTATGAAATGCAGATTAAATAATCATACATCAATTTAAGATTATGTCAAGATTTGTTGAATTGAGCTAAGCTAAGTTGATTAAGATTATTTTTTTCTCACATATCCCTTAATAATATTACCATCTTTTTCTATTCCCAGGCATTCATTACCGGTCATTTTGCACCAGTGAATTAAATCTTTTTCAAAACCCGAATCATCGGCGAGAATTTCTAAAATTTCACCGGGCTTCATAATTTGTAGTTCTTGTTTGGTCTTGATGATTGGCATGGGACAGAAAAGACCAATACAATCTAATGTTCTATCTGATTTCATATTATATAAATGTTTTCTGTCATCTAAAAATCATTTAGACAAACAGATTAATTTTTGAATCTTTGGCTTCAGCTAAATAAGTTGATGCGCCAGCAAATTCATCAATTTCATCAATCAGACTATCTTTATCTAATCCTAAAACACTGCAACTCGTTGTGCACGCAATGTATTTTACATTTAGTTCTTTAGCGAGTTTCATCAAATCTTCTAAAGTCGCCGTTTTAGTTTTCTTCATTAATTTTTTCATAATCCAAGGACCTAATCCGAACATATTGAGTTTCGTTATCGGTAAGTTTTTTGTGGATAAAACATTAAATATCTTTTGGATAAAGTTTTGAGATTTAGTAATCGTGATTGCTGATTTTTTAATTATATTCAAACCCCAGAAAGTAAAAAAGATGGATACCTCCATTCCACTTGCTGCTGCAGTTGTTGCTAAGATAAATGCGGCAATTGCCTTATCCATTTCTCCAGAAAATAATATAATTGTCATCTTGTCTTTCATATTCTTATCTTAAGTTCAAAGATAACTTGAGATTAATATAAAAAATCTCTTTATCTATTCTTCTGCTTGTTCATGATGATGTTGATAGTCTGTTCCTGGTCTAGCTTCTTGTCTTTTGCCGGTTTTCACAAAATAAGCATAAAGTGGTGATAAGTCTCTTAATTTTTTTACAATTGGTGGAAATTCTTGTAAGAGATAATCAATATCTTCGTCAGTATTATATTTGGAAAGTGTCATTGTAATTGAACCTTGAGCAATTGCCGGATCAACCTTAATTGCAGCTAAGATATGCGACATCTTAAGTGCTTTTGAGGTGCAGGCTGAGCCACTTGTTACATATATCCCTTTTTCATCTAAAAATAATAACATCCCTTCACCTTCAATAAACTCAACTGAAAAATTGACATTATTTGGCAATCTTTTTTTCGGATGACCGTTCAAATATATATAGTCTATCTTCTGTGTTAATTCTTTTATTAATCGATTTCGTAATAAAAGCATCTTATTATAGTTATTATCAAGTTCTTGTTTTACAATTTCCGATGCTTTACCTAATCCGACAATTGCCGGCACATTTTCTGTTCCGGCTCGACGGCCTGCTTCTTGAATTCCGCCATCAATCTGAGGAATAATTCTTACACCTTTTTTTATATAAAGTGCTGATGCGCCTTTTGGACCATAGAATTGCGAACCAGCCAAACTTAATAAATCTACTCCTAACTGATTAACATCAACCGGGATTGTGCCAACAGTTGCAATTGCATCAGTATGAAATAAAATATTTTTCTCTTTGGCAATTTTATTTAATTCTTCAATTGGTTGTATTGTGCCAATTTCCGGGTTGGCATGCTGAATTGAGATTAATATCGTATCACTTCTAATCGCATGTCTCAAATCATCCGCTGATACTAACCCGTATTTATCAACTGGTAGATAAGTGACCGAAAAACCCGATTGTTCTAATCTTTTTGCTGAATACAGAACAGAAAAATGCTCAATACTTGAAATAATAATATGTTTACCTTTAGTTTTATAAGCGTCAGCAACGCCTTTAATTGCGAGATTATTTGATTCTGAACCACAAGATGTAAAATAGATTTCTTCTGTCATTGCACCAATTAAATTTGCAACTTGTTCACGGGCTTTTTGAATTGCTTCATAGGATTTTGCGCCTAAAGAATGCATGCTTTGGGCATTACCATAATATTCTTCTAAATAGGGAAGCATCTCATTATAAACTCGCTCGTCGATTTTAGTTGCTGAATGATTATCTAAGTATACTTGTCTCATACAATAATTATAGCTTAATTTGTAGGGCAAAACAAGTAGTTCTAATCAGATAGTTTTTGGCACAATTTAATGGCATTATACATTGCTAAAGGACTAGCAATTCCTTTACCGGCAATATCATATGCTACTCCGTGCAGGGGTGAAGTCCGAATAAAAGGTAATCCTAATGTCACATTAACTCCTGTTCCTTGAGATAAAAGTTTCACGGGCAACATTGCTTGGTCATGATACATTGCCACATAACCATTTTTTGCCTTGCTTATACTGCGATTCACAAAGATACTATCAGCAGGAATTGGTCCGTCAACATTAATACCGAGTTTTTGAGCTTGCTTGATTGCCAAAAGAATTCTGTGTTCAGCACCACAAGTAAACTCAAAGCTATGAGGATTTAAAGAAAATACACCAATTCTCGGTCTTTTAATCTTTTCATAATGTTTTAGATAACTATTCAAGAGTATTATTTTCTCTAATATATTCTGTTTGGTAATTAAATTAGGAACATCCTTTAAGGGCTTATGAATCGTGCTCAAAATGATTTTTAGTTCTTTTGACCAAGCAAGCATACCATATTTATTTATGCCAAATTCACTCGCAAAATATTCAGTTTGGCCAGGAAAAAGAAAGCCTACTAAAGATAAAGCAGTTTTCGAAACCGGCGCCGTGACAATACTCTTAATTTTACCGATTTTTAATAAATGGATAGCAAGATGCAATTGAAGCAGCGAAGCCAAGCCACATTTTTTCTGAGGTTTACCGAATTCATAATCGAAATAGTCAAAGGCGTCGAGCACTTTACATCTTGTTAGAGATTGTACCGAGTATTTAGCAATTTTCTTTTGAAGTTTTTCTAAAAGTTTTCTATTACCAATAATTATAAATTTATCTATAAGTAATCCCTTCAAGGAAATTGCTCTTAGTACTATTTCCGGGCCAATTCCTGATGGGTCGCCGATTGTAATACCAACCATTGTTAAATTAGTAGTGCGCAATAGTTCCAGTTCGACGGGTGCGTCGGTCAATGATTTCAAAAACTAAAAGTCCGAAACCAACCCAAACAACTCCTAATATCACAAGTCTAATAAATGCAGCTGCCACAGAAAATTGCATATTTTCCCCAATTAAAAAATGGCGGACAGTCATAACACCATATGTTGTTGGCAGAAATAAAGATGCCTTCTGCATAAAAACCGGTAAAACTGCTAATGGATATGCGATTGGTGTAATTACCATCATAATTCCTGAAAGCGCTTCAGAAACTAACCAACCTTGTTTTAGAATCAGAGTTAGACTCGCAATCATCATTCCAAAACCATATAAAGCAATTAGCATTAATGCTACAATAATCAGAGAAGGTAAAATTCCTGCCGGATTTATTGTTAACTTAAATATTAAATTAATAACTAATAATTGAAAGAAAATCATTAAACCTTGATGAAGTGTTGAATGCAAAGCCATTCCCAGTGCAAAAACCCATCGCGGCACGGGTGCAGCAAAGACCGATTCTAATGTTCCCCAATATTGTTCTTTCCTTAAAGAAAACCCCATTGCCCATAAAGCCATATTGAGAAATCCAATAAAGATATAACCAAGGGTAACAAAGGTAATTAAATCGTTAGTGCCAGTTAATTTTTGTAAAGACGCTGAAGTTTTACCACCAACTAATGCTACGCCATATAAAAGATAAGGTAAAGCATAAACTAACGGGTCAATCATTCCGCGGATAAAATCTGGTTTATAAGTCAACTCAATTTTCCATTCTTTTAAATTCTCTTGCCAGATAGCCCGTAAATAATGTTTAATTTTCTCAAGAAACTGGTCCATTAAATTAATATTGAGAAATTGTTCCTTGTTGTTTGGTCTTTTTTTCTAAATAGCGAAATGTTAAATATCCAACTGATATTAGCAGAATATCCATAACGATTAATATTAAGACTGTTTGCCAGAGGTTTATTATGTTCTTATTCAGAAGGATGATTGCGCGAATTGCTACTAACGCATAAGTCAACGGAATAAATGCGGATAATGTCTTAGTAATTGGGCTTACTTCAACTGGATAACGAATCGGTGAAAATAGATAAAAGACCCATTCCAAAGTATGCACCCAACCATGAACTTCTTTAATTAATAAAGTAAAGCCAGCAAATGCAATGGCGAATCCATAAAAACCGATTACCAATAAAAGCACAATTAAAAGCACTGGTAGAACTTTAGCAATAGTTAAACTTAATCCTAAAAATATTGTTGCAACTATTCCCTGCAAAACGACATTAATCGTTGCATAAACAAATTCTGCCAGTGTTTTCCCTAATAGCACAACAATTGGATTAGTCGGCGATGCAATAATATATTCTAAGGTTCCCCAATAAGTTTCTTCTCGCAATGAATTTCCTACACCCCAAAGGCCTGAAAAAATATAAGTTGAGATCATTGTCCCGATTAGGATAAATGGTAAAAAGTTTGGTGAACCAGTAAGATTTCTAAATGCTTCACTGGACATCCCGCCAACCAACGCTTTGCCTTGAAATACATAAGGCATTAACCATAACAATGGTGCAATAAACCAAAAGATAATTATGATTGGATACGAAAACCAAATCTTCACGGTCTTTCTAAACTCAGCAAAGATAATTCTTAAGTTTTTTTTAGAACTCATAAGAAATTTAATCCTCATTTGATTCTGGCCTAAATTCGCTGGTATCTTCGCTTAAACGAGTACCGGTGACATAAATAAAAACATCTTCCAAAGTCGGCTGTTTCACATCGATTGCCAAAATACGCCCCTTTTGTCTAACTAATTCAATTAGATCGGCTAAAACTAATTCAGCACGGGGTAATATCAACTTGATATTTGTTATGCCATTTTGATTACTCACCGTTACTTTCTCAACCGATGGTATTGACTGTAAATGTGTAGTTAATTCATCGGTATTTTCAATATTCGTGCAGCGCACATCTAAAACTTCAGTATGCGGCAAATCTCGTTTATATTCATAAGGTGTTTTAATATCAATAATTTTACCGTAATTGATAAAAGCGATCCGTTCGCACAATTCGTCGGCTTCGTCCATATAATGGGTTGTTAATAGCACAGTTTTCTTCTGTTCTTTATTAAGAGTATTCTTAATAAAATTCCGAATAAAACGAGAAAACTGCGGATCGAGACCAAGCGTTGGTTCGTCCAATAATAGTATTTGTGGGTCATGAATTAACGCCCGCGCCAAAGATATTTTCTGTTTCATACCCGAAGAATACTTTTCTACTCGTTCATATTGAACATCTTTTAACTCAAGTAATTCCATTAAATAATCAATTCGTTTGTCCCGTTCTTTATTATCTAAGCCATATAAAGCCGCGAAGAATTTCAGATTGTCTCGGGCAGAAAGTTTCCAGTAAAGTGACCGCTCACCGGAAGTTACCAGTCCGATTTGCTGGCGACATTGCAAAGAATAAGTTGAGATATCTTTACCATAAATTTTAATTGACCCTTCATCAGGAATTAAAAGGGTAGCAATACAACGCACTAAAGTTGTCTTACCCGCACCATTTGGACCTAAAAGCCCAAACAGTTCACCATCAGGTATAGTAAAATTAGCCTTGTCAACTGCAAATATCTCTCGTTTCTTTAAGCCTTTACCTCGCTTAAACTTCTTTACAACATCTTTAACTTCAATTGCATTCATAATCGGTTGCTACTTATCACTTCCTGTTAAAGTTTTTCCAATAACATCTAACATATCATTAGCACATTTATCCCAACTAAAATTCTTTGCCCATTTGATACCGGCTTCTGACATCTGACGATTTAAGTTGATATCATCTAATAGGCGTTCAATTTTGTTTACCAAGTCATCAATATTACCGTAATCATATAAAAAACCAGTTTTTTGATCAAGTACCGCATCTTTTAGACCCGGCGAACGTGCTGCGACAACAGGTGTTCCGCAAGCATTGGCTTCAATGACAATCATTCCCCATCCTTCTTTAATTGAATTCTCAACTAATACTGTTGCCTTCTGATAATAACTTATTTTTTCTTTCTCCGTAATATATCCAGTAAAAATAATATAGTTTTCGAGATTTAACTTTTTAGTAATATTTTTTAATCTTGGCAAATCATCACCATCACCAATAATCACGACTTTAAAATCCTTCCGTTTTTGGCTCAATTTCTGAGTCGCATATAGTAAATGGTCAACTGATTTGTATCGTTTAAGACGACCGGTATGAATAATTAAATTCTTTTCTTTAATTGCATAATTAGGTTGATACATATTTAAATCAATTCCTGGAGGTATAACAACAATCTTTTCTGGTTTAATTCCTATTTTCACCAAATCCTGTTTCGAACTTTCAGAAAGAGTTGCGAAATTGTTATTCTTATAACATAAAGGAATTAGACTTTCCATCAAATAGACATAACTGGCAAACGGAAAAGACACTTCAGAAAAGATACTTTTTCTGAAAAGATGCATCATTAATGCTAATACTGGTTTTTTAGTTATCCAAGGACTATAAAAAGGAATCTTGTTTAGGTCATCAATAACAATATCGTAATTGTCTTGCGCAAGTATTTGATTAAGTCGCTGATAGACCGCAAAATTAAAAGTGTTTTTCGACCCAATACGGATTATTTTAATATCATCAATGGTTTCTTGTTCCGGTGCGCCATCAAATTTAACTGCCAATTGCGCAACCGAATGCCCCATTTTAACAATCCGTTTGAAAATTTCCTGGAAATAGATTTCTGCGCCGCCGGCTAACGGATTTTTAATACACCGCCAGTTAATAACTAAAATGTTCATAGCACAGAATGGTAATTAATTTTCATAAAAAATGAATAGTAACTGATTTTTTATAATCGTTTATCTTCATAAAAATATCTTCGTAAAAAGAATGATAGTTGAATTTTTTATATTCGTCAATATGAATCTACTAAACAGATAGTTTTCAACAAATAATAAGCAATGGAAAAGCAAATCTTTACAGTAGAAAAAAGAATTTGCTAAAAAACTTGACATTATCTTATTAGCGATTAAATAAAATTCGAATTCCTGCAATTAAAATGACTTTTGCCAGTCTTTTAATTTTTTCTGATTTAAAAACATGTTTCATATAACCATTATAATTAAATCTCATAAACTGTATAGTATCTCTTGGGCACATTGTACTTCACTATCGACATAATAATTTGAAGAGTGTATTATTAGACAAAGTTGATAGGAGAAAAGTTTATTTTTTTATTAATCCGTGCTTATAGTAGGATATTATGAAAAACTCAATATGTTTAGTCGTATCAGTTTTGTTCTTTATTATTATCACAGGACTTTATGCTAATGCGACTAAAACCTTTTGCCGACTTTCCATGAAAGCCACATCAACTGATAGTATGCGATATACAATGAGTATTGCAGGATATAATACTTATAATTGGTTGTATGGTGGTCCAACTTGGACCTAATCCCGAGTTAATTCAGTTGCTAATGGGGTACATGCAAGCTGTATGCATCGTAATCAATTGTCTAGTTGGACCGACCGGAATATAGTATATAATTTTTATAATTTTTTGACTCATTCTTGGGCTTTTGGTGATTTATCTAATGTTTTTACTCAAAAAAATGGTTATGAAAATCTTGATTATGACCCAATTAATGGTATTGCAGTTGTTAGTGCACACCAAGTAATCAGATGTCGATTAAAACCTATTGTTGGCAAAGACCAAGCATCTGGAGCAGGAAATTTTGTCCATTGTTTAGACTAACTGGTTTTGAATGGCCTGTAGTCGCATTAACTCGTAACCAAGCAATTCATATTGCAATGATTAAAGAGGACCCGGTTGGTGATTGTGATGATACTTTATACTATTCACGGGTTCAACCTTGGTACACTTGGTCAACACCGATAAAAGTATCTCCGCCGATGCCAGACCCTTATGGACCTTGTCAAAATATCCATGCATCTAAGATTTCTAATAAAGTAGTTATCACACGGACACAATGGGAGCATAATGGTAACCCATTTGCTTTTGTCGACTCGGCTTATTATATACTATCAAATGACGGCGGCATAACTCGGGAATCTCCTACTTTGCTATCATTTCCGCAAGCATTTCAGGGAATTTCATCGGCAAAACAATCATGTTTTATCGGCTCGCTTTATAGTATGTTTGATGAATTTGCTAATGTACACATTGTCGTGGCTTTTAATCCTGTGCTTTATGATATTTTACCGGTTGTATTGCCAGCAGAAATCTGTCATTATTGTCCAACTAATAATCCAGCATGGAATCTTGTTAAGCATGCTGACACAGATACTTTTATTGCTGAGACGGTTCTGACTATATTGGGGCGTGTCGTCCTTCAATTGTTCAACATTTAACAATTATATATTTATATGTGGTGTGGGAAAAATTTGATTCTATACCTAATGTTGAATCAACGACAAACTTTAATCGTGCTGATATTTTGGTTGCGGAATCCCGAGATAATGGTTTAACCTGGCCAGTGGTGCGTCGGGTAACAACACCCAATAATACATCAAAACTATATCCATGCGCAGCAGGCGTTGCTTATGATACTTTATATATTACTTTTATGATCGATTCTATTGGTAGGTCAACAGTCAAAAATCAAGGTAGAGCAACCAGAAATCCAATTGCTATGCTTCATTATTCCGGTTCCGTTTTCTGCTGGTATTGAAGAACAAAGACAACAAATAGATTTCATTCATTAACTTTTAAAGCCCCCAGTACCCAATCCATTTAGAACTCAAACTACTATTCACTATTATTAACCGACTAAAACCAATGTTTTATTTCATTTATGATATTACCGGTTGATTAATTAAGACCTTAGTTTCTCAAACTAAAACAGCAGGCGAATATTCAGTCCAATGGGATGATAAAGATAGTAAAGGTGCAAGTGTTAACCCTGGAATTTATTTTTCCACATTAAAAATAACAAACAAAATATCAACAAGAAAAGTAATAAAAAACAGATTAATACAACAGGCTAAATATATTATATGTGTAAATTTTATTAAAGATTTTAAGACTCCTTGAATAAAAAAATGGTTTGCCTAATGGTTCTCTATTTTATCTTCGGAACGACATCTTGTTTGGCTTCTCCAGAGATATCCTTTTTGTACGATTAAAATACGCATTAAAAGAGAAACCGGCTGATGCGTTATTAAGTATATTTTGCATTACAATAATTGAAGATTTTTATTTTAGGATTTTCGAAAACCGCTTATCCACCATAAGCGAAAATGCCTCGGGAGAGGAGCCATACCGTCAAATCACTGCGATTTAAAGTCAAGCGTCTAATATCCAAAGTGATAAAATAATTTTTAATTAAAATTTAGTTAAAATATATGTATACATTTTAAATTTGTGTAATATCAGATAATTTCGCTAAAAAACACTAATCTATATAATGAAATAATGTTTATCTAAAAATTTTATTTTATTATGAAAGATTGGAATTGATTCCGTCTAAAAATGACCAAACTAAAAAGAATTATAACTTCCCGTTAGCGTTATTATTTTAAAAGTAGTATCAGATAGATTGCAATTACGACAATAGCACCTAAAAATAACCAGCCCAGATAAGTCTGCAATAGCCCATTATGAATTCGTCTGCCGGTTTTAATCACTAATGAGATTGTTTTCTTGGCCTGCTCAAAGATATCAAAGAATTTGTTATCTGCGACCCGATATATGTCATCTAAGAGTTTAATCTTTTTTATTGAATCATAGAAGTAGGTGCCCGGAATTTTTGCTTCTTCAATATCAACAACACCAGTCTTTGTTTCACCACCATCAGGTAATGAAACAACTACTTGTGGTTCTGGAGATACTACTTCACCACCAATAAATACTTCCGAAGTTCTAATTTTAGGTTGTTTTCTCAATAGATAAACAATCGATCCCAATATGATGCCGACAATTAGAAGAATCGTTGTGAGGTTTGAATTCCAAATTCCTATTGTTGAAACAGGGGTTCCTAAAGCAATACTGAACAGATAATTGATAGGTATATTAGCAAAGATACCGAGTGCAATACAAAGAATTGCTAATATCAGCATCGGCAAATACATTCCCAAACCGACCTCTTTGACTTTAGATATTGTTTTTGATTTTTCGCCAAGGAAGATTGAATGCAAAACCTTGAGAAAAGACGCCAAAGTTAAAACACTACCAAACATTGCAATGACAAGGAAGAATATAGCATAAGAGTTGGACTTTGCGACTTCGATCACACCTTGGTACACGAGCCATTTAGAAGCAAAACCGTTTAATGGCGGAATGCCTGATATTGCCATTGAGGAGATGAACATCACAAGAAAAGTTATTGGCATATATTTTGCTAATCCACCAAGTTTTTCTAAACTGGTCTCATGAGTTCTTTCTTCTACTGCACCGGCTCCTAAAAACAGAGCGGATTTGTATATCGCATTATTTATCATATGAAAAAGTCCGCCAATAATACCGATAGGAACACCTGTGCCAATGCCTAATACCATATATCCTACTTGTGAAACCGCGTGGAAACTTAAAAGTTTTAGCACATTTTTTTGCACTAATGCCATTGAGACCGCAGCAATAATTGAGATACTGCCAATTATCATCAATACAATTGACATTGCTGAGCCGGGTAAGACTTTGAATAAATCAAGGGAAATACGAGTTAAAAGATATATTCCTAATAGTTTATCTAAAGATGCAGGAAGTAATGCCATAACAGAAACTGGTGCTTTTTCTGCGGAATCGACAATCCAAGTGTGAAAAGGCATCGCACCGGCTTTAGTTAAAGCGCCGATTAGTAGTAAGATGAAGGCAATAATTGGCATAGCACCTTGCAGTGGAACTGAAATTTCATTCATTGTTAATGTTCCGGTTAGATAATATACAATTGCGACACCGATGAGCATAAGAATATCAGAACCACCAACCATTACTAATGCTTTATATGCAGAGACTTCTGCTCCGGGTTTACCCAAACTGACCAAAAGATAAAGCAGAACTGCAACTGCACCCCAGGCTAATAATAATACGACTAAATTGTTTGAGAGAATTGCCAAACAGGAAACGGAAATTGTCCACAAAAGATATACGAAATAACTCTTTCTCATCTGATTATAAGAGTAGACTGCAATTAAAAAGCCAAACAGAAGTGTCGCCAGTAAAATAAAACCTGAAAATGGATATAATAATAGCCAATTTCCCATATTTATACGCCATCCGACATTAAGCACTAAATATAAGGTATAAGCAAAGATAAATACAGTAACCAGAACTGTTAAGAAATAGACCATATTTTTCCATGATTTTAATTCTCGTTTCGAATATAAGGCAATCAGTAATCCAACAATTAACGGCACAAGAACAGGAATAGCAAGACCAAAATTAATTGTGTCCCAAAAAGCCATTATTGCCTCCTAATTTATATTGCAAGACAAAGCAATATAAGCGCACTCATTGTAATGCCTTTTCAAATACAATTTTAGCATAGTCAGTTCCTATAAGAATTGCATTTTGGGCTGAATCTAAGACCGTATGTCGGATTGAAGGTATTAACATAATTCCCATTGTTACACACAAAATAGTCAAAATAATCAAAGTTGCGGTCATAGTGATTGGAACTTCTTTTATTTTGGCAAGAGATTCTGGTAATGAACCTAAAAAGACTTGTTTTTGCACTTTAATAAACGACGCCAGGGTCAAAATTGCGGAAACTCCAGCAATTCCTGCCAGAATATAATGTTGCGCTTGAACCGCAGCAATAATTAGGATTAATTTTGACCAGAAACCATTGAACGGTGGTACGCCAGATGCAGAAAATGAACCGATAAACCAACTGAAACTGGTAATCGGCATCTTTTGGCTTATACCACTCATCTTCGTTATGTCTCGAGTATGAGTCTCATATTCAAGCGCACCAGAATTAAAAAATAATAAAGACTTAAATACCGCATGGTTTAATAGATGGAATAGACCACCTAAAATTCCTAAAGGTGTTCCCAGTCCAAATCCTAAAAGCACATAGCCAATTTGACTAATACTACAATATGCTAAAAGTCGCTTTATATCAGTTTGCCCTAATTGTAGTATAACACCGATAAGCATTGAGAGACCTGATAGAATTAATATTATCAGTGAGACATTATGCGACATACCGAGCACATTATAGAATATTCTGACCAGACCATAAGCACCTAATACTTTTATCACTACGCCGGAAAGCAGAGCCGAAATTGGTGCAGGTGCTGAAGGGTGAGCATCTGGTAACCACGCATGAAATGGCACTAAAGCGGCTTTAAGACCGAAACCGACAATAAAAAGAATTGAGATTAATACCATAAAAGGATAATTGGGATTATTGGCTATTGTTTGACTAATATCAGCCATGTTTAAGGTACCTGTGCGTGCATACAATAATGCAATACTTAGCAGAATAAAGATTGAGCCAATACTGGCTAATACCATATACTTAAATGCCGCTTCAAGTTCTAATGGCTCAACACCAAAACTGACCAGTACATAAGAAGCGATTGCAGAGATTTCTAAAAAGACATAGAAATTGAACAAATCACCCGACATCGCAATGCCATTCATTCCACCAATTAAGAGCATTAACAGAGCATAGAACTTATATTTAGCAGTAAATTTCTCCATATAACTAATGGAGAACAGCACCGCCATCAGTGCAATAAAATTAATCACAATTAAAATAAAACAGGATAGACCATCCAAAACGAGCGTAATTCCAATTGGAGGTTTCCACGAGCCCATAAAAAATAGAATCGGAGACCCAAACCGTGCTTGGACTAAGAAATAGACTGAGAACAAAGACAGAAAAATCACAGCAAGCATTGACCAAATATCGGCAAATCGGCGTGAGCGTTCTTTTAAAATAGAACCGATTAAATAAATAATAAATGCACTTCCGATTGGTATGACAATAAATAACGGTATTAATTTATCCATAAAACTCCTTTAATTTTATGCAACCTTAAAACTGTTTATATCTTCAACGCAACCAGCATTTATTGTCTTCAATGATTTATCAATTCTTTTAACTAAACCGGAAAGCACGCGGCCAGGACCAACTTCAACAAATGTCGTAAAGCCAAGATTTTTGGCACTTAAAATTGATTTTGTCCATAATACTGGATTTATCAGTTGTTCTTCAAGTGCAGAACGAATCTCATCAGTATTATCAGTTGCGATTCCCGTGCGATTGGGAATAATTGGAAATTTTGGTGGATTAAATTCAAATGACTTCAAATATTCCTTAAAATTCTCTGCTGACTCTTGTAATAAAGGCGAATGGAAGGCACCACTCACAGCAAGCATAATTGTCTTTAATGCACCTTTAGCCGATGCCATATCACAGACTAGTTTGACCGCATTAGGCTCACCGGATATAACCACTTGACCTGGTGCATTATAATTTGCGGGCACAACTACACCTTTTACATTTTTGCATAGATCAATAACTATTTCATCCGAAAGACCAATGACTGCTGCCATTGCTCCAGGTTTTTTTTCACCTTCTTGAAACATCAATTCGCCTCTTTTCTTTACCAACTTGAGCACCGATTCAAAACTCAAAACCCCGGCACTATATAAAGTAGAATACTCACCTAAACTATGTCCACAAGCCAATTGGGGCGAAACTCCTTTTCCCTGTAAAATTTCAAAACAAACAATTGAATGAACTAAAATTGCGGGCTGGGTGAAAAGTGTCTTTTGTAAATCTTCAGCTGGTCCTTCAAAAGATAACTTTTTAATATTGATTTTAAGAATATCTTCAGCATGTTCATAAAGTTCTTTTGCCCGATTAAACGAATCATACAAATCTTTTCCCATCCCGACATATTGGGAACCTTGACCAGGAAAGATAAAACAATACCTATCCATCAGCGTTCATTCTATCTAAAAATCTCTGTCCGTCAATAGTTTGTTCAATTACTAACTTAACTATATCAAAAGTATTTCTCATTTATTTGTATCAGATATGAACGAATCTTAATTAAATTTAACTATTTTTATCCAATCTCTAATATCAGTTCCTTTAACAACAACAAAATAAATTCCTTTCGGAATATCCGTAGATTTGATGATTTCTTTACTTAAAATTTTAGAAAATTCTTGATTATGGGGAATTAGGATATCTTTTGTTCTTATTAATCTGCCTGATAAATCGTACAATAAAACTTCAATCTTTTTTGAATCACTATTGGGGTAAAAATTGCTTTGGGTAGCCGACATTAGATTCTCAAAAACTTTTTGTCTTGAGATATATATCTTACATGCTTCTTTTAATCTAAAGTTTAGTAATTCTTCTGATGCAGATGGATTATAGCACCAGTATTCATAAGTATTATTTCCTTTTAATGCATAGATTTTTCCATCCAATGCAGTTAAACTACCACCACTATTTATTATGCCTTTTTTACCGTTCTTGCCTTTTGGAATTGTTTCTAGTGGTATCCAACTGCGGTTATTAATCTCATAACACCAAAACTCTTGAGTTCTGCCTCCCTTAAAAGCATAAAGCCTATTATTGCCATCATAAGTTATTGCACCACCTGATTTGACTTTCTTTTTCCGTCCGATTGCAGGATGAGTTTGGGGTAAACTCTCAATTTCAGTCCAATCATTTTGTCTAACATCATAATAATAGAACTCGTTATATTTAGCACCGGCTTTTAAGGCAAAGAGCGTCTCTCCAACTGCAACAATACAACTACCGTCTTTGAATGTTTTCCCATCAGGTCCAGCAGAAGCATTTTTACAATATCGCCAGCGGTTTTGATATATGTCATAGACTAAAAATTCATAGTTTTTATTTGAACCTTTAAGACAATAAACATATTTGCTATCATTAGCAGTTTTTACATAAGCAATACCAGAACCGGCTTTAATGCTTTGACCTGACATACTTGACAATAAATGCCAGGAGTCATCAGCAATATAATATTGCCACATCTCATAGGTGTTATTTCCTTTTAATGCATAAATCACTTTATTACCAAAAGCATCTTCGCCATAAGTCATTGCTCCGCCTTTTTTCACATTCTTAGAATTATAAGGACTATACGGGATTTGATTTTTTGATTGCCAGGTGCGATTTATCGGATTATACACATAGAATTCACGAGTATTATTTCCTTTTAGCGCATATATATTTTCATTGCTCGCAACAAGACATCCGCCATCCTTAACTCCTTTTGCCCCTAAGGGTATTGAAGGTAAACTCTCCCAAGGCACATTTGTTGGATTTTTTACAAAGAATGATAATGTCTTATAATTATTCATCGGCACTAAATCATTATCTCGTCTTACCCAACTGGAACAACGATGAATACCGGTTCCAATGTTAGATAGTAATATCGGTTTGAATAAGAATGTATCGGTCATACCTGGATAGAAAATACCAGGTATGGAATCTATATATATTGTGCTATTATCAATTTGAAAAAAGATTTTGACTGATGACTGATTGCTGTATTGGGAATTATCTCGGACGACAACTTTAGGTCTAAGGGTCTCGGTCGTAAAAAATGTATCATTTGCGGTCGGCTTAATTATTTGTTTCAATTCCGCATCATAAAAAGCAACAGTTAAAGATGCGGTCTTTTTATCATTGTTTCTAAATGTATCTCTCGGGACTTCAGTTGAACAGAAGACTTGATAATTGCCTCTGATTGCAATCCAGGTTGTGTCTAATTCTACATCTGTAGAGTCATTAGCAAGAAGGTTACTAATAATTTTAGTCTTATTATAACCAGGTATAATTTTAAATCTTATGGAAAATGTTTCCGTTGTGTTGCCAAGATTTCTAATTCGGGCTTTTGGTTTCACCGTTGTTCCTTCAGGTATTGTGTCTTTTGGAAATAGAATTCTCATAACTTCACCATCTCTTCTGACACCATCAATTGGATAAGTATCACCATTTATAATGTATTCCCAATTGTTAACAGTAATTACTGCGGTTGTATTTAATATTTTACCTAAATCTGGTATTAAAAATGTTCCCGCGGATGGATTTTCATTCATTTGATAAATATAACAATTGCGTGCAACTAAACGGTTTATTGCTTCTTGATGAGGATGACCATAATTTGTCGGATGTATGCCTTGAGATATGATTGCAACTTCTGGTCGCAATGAATCCAAAAATGTTGAATTGGAACTGGTTCTGCTTCCATGATGATTCACTTTTATGACATCAACATCTCCAATTAGAGGTGCAACTTTGGTTTCAACATTTCGTTCATCATTACTGCCAGTTAGGTCTCCGCCAGTATAGAATTCAAAATAACCGTATCTTAATAAGAAGACAATTGAGCGATAATTTTGATAGTCTATGGGAAGCGAGTTCACACTGTCACCGTTCATTATTTGACCATTACGGGCGATACAGACCATAAACGCACCGCCACCTAAATTTAAGGTTTCACCAAGCCCGATTGGGCGTCTTTTAGTCCCGATTGCATTCTTGTAGTTAAGAAAAGTTGCTGATGTGTAAGTGTCTCCGTAGTCATAACACCAACCATAGATTGAATCCAAGCCACCTAACCTGGATATCACCTGGGGTATTCCACCGATATGGTCTTCGTGATAATGGCTGGCAATAATATGGTCTAAATGAGTAATACCTAAATTTTGAAGCAGACTAAACACAGTATCTCCATAATTGTCTATGATATGTCCGGCATCAATCAGAATATATTTATTAGTTGGTGAGACAATCAGTGCGGCATCACCTTGATTGACATCAATCTGATATATTTTTAACGTATTTTGTGCCCAAAGGCAATTCAGAAAAATAATTGTTGTGATTAAGTATTTAGATTTCATTTTAATGCCGTTTTATTTTAGTTTGACTATTTTTTGAATTGATTTAATCTCACCCGATATACGATACAGATTTTTATTTATTAAATCGAAAACCGCTTTATCTATATAAGATTCGGCAACGGATTTTTTATTATTATATTGAAGTCCGTTTTGGTCACCCATTTCTTTGTCATATGGCACTTTTGTGATGTGAAGAAAATAAATGCCAGAACTGATGTTTTTCAACCAATCATCAGAATTAAGATTGACATTTGACACATCGGAAAAATGTTGGAATTTTACTACGCGTCCATTTACATCATAAAGTTTATATGCTACTATCTTAAAATTTAAAAATGAATTTACATTTGGCGTAACATCTCTTTCGCTTATTCCAGTAGGGTCAACTACATTAAATTGAACGGTAGCAGTATTATTAGTCCCCATTAAATCTATATCACGTGCCACCCAGACTGAACAAATATATGTTCCTGAAGCTAATCCTTGCAAGACAAACGGTGTAAACGAGATGGTATCAATAGCTCCGGGTAAAGAAAGAACTCGAAGAGAATCATAATAGACGGTGCTGTCATTTTTTATTAAGCAGTAGATGTTTACTAAAGATGGATAAGCAAACTGAGAATTATCTTTGATTACTACAGTTGGCATTATCGTCTCGGTGAAATAGTATGAACCATTTGGTTGCGGACTTAATATTTCAGCAATCTCACTATCATAATAAGCGACTACTAATGATCTAGTCTGTTTATCATTATCAGGATTGGTATCGCCAAATACTTCTGTTGAACAACTAACTTGATATACGCCTCTGATTGCACTCCATGCAGTATCAAAGGTAACTGTCATTGTATCATTCGGTGCTAAGTCGTAAATAGTTTTCGTTCGATTATAGCCTGATTCAATTTTAAATCTAACTCTAAAGGATTCGGTCTCATTTCCCAAATTTTGTATTAGTGCTTTAGGTGTAATTATTGTTTGCTCTAAGATTGTATCTGGTAAAGATAAAATTGATAGGGAAGCACCATCTCGCTGAACTCCGGATAATAAATATTCGTCACCATTAATTGTATAAGATGCCTTATTAACTGTAATAATTGCTGATGTATTAAGAATGCGTCCATGTCCAGTTGGAATAACACCACCAGTAGGATTGGTGTTCATTTGATATATGTAAATATTACGCTGAGCTAAGCGGTCAAGCGCTTCTTGATGGGGATGGTTATTATTAACCGGATGGACGCCTTGAGATATAATTGCAGATTTTGGTCGCAATGAATCTAAAAAGGTTGGATTGGAACTGTTACGACTACCATGATGATTCACTTTAATGACATCAACTTTGCCGATTACCGGTGCAACTTTAGTTTCTACATCCCGTTCACCTGAAACATTATAACCAACTAAATCACCGCCGGTATAAAACCGGAAGCGACCATATTGTAAAACCCATACTAAAGAACGATAATTTTCTTCAGTATTAGGAAGCACGCTATCACCATTCATAACTTTACCATTTTTTGCCACACAAAACATAAAAGCACCTGCACCTAAATCTAAAGTTTCACCCAGTCCAATTGTGCGTCTTTTAGAACCGACTGCATTCTTATAGTTGATAAATGTTGAAGTTGTGTAAGTGTCTCCCCGGTCATAACACCAGCCTAAAATAGAATCGTTGGTATTAGTACCACTTAACCCATAAATTACTCTGGGAATACCCCCAATATGGTCCTGATGATAATGACTAACAATAATATTATCTAAATGGGTAATATCAAGATTTCTTAGAAACCTTAAAACCGTATCACCGTAGTTATAACGGTCGTCACCGGCATCAAGCAGAATGTATTTATTGGTTGGCGACACAATTAATGCCGCATCACCAGTATTGACATCTATCTGATAAATCTTGAGTTGAGCCTGACCATTAGATAAATTATAGCTTAAAAACCAAAAACTAAAAACCAAAAACCATTTCATAATCGTAATAAATTATTGTAGATTAAAAACCAGAAAACTATTTCATAATCATAATAAATTATAAATTAGAAACTAAAAACTATTTCGTAATCGTAATAAAATCATGGTTTAAAAATCAAAAACCAAACACTAAAAAACCGTTTCATAATCATAATAAATTATAACTTAGCTTGTTACTAAAATCAACTATAGAAATTATAATGAGATTTCAAACAATGTCTTGAACTATATTTTATTTATTGGTCTGAATCATTTTAATGGAATAGCGTATTGTAAAGATTAATAGGTCTGAGACAATTATTAGATGATTTATACTTATCTTTATCTAAGTTTTTGAGATTGCCAACAAGTCTTAAATTTAAGATGAAATATCAGTTTAAACTATCTTAAATTCTTCTGAGGTGAAATTTTAAAAATGAGGGGAAAAAGTTCTATCGCCGGCCTTTTACTTTTGTACCTTTTAATAACCCTTCATAATGTCGCATTACAAGATGCGATTCGATTTGTTGAATGGTATCTAACGCAACGCCGACAATAATTAAGAGTGTCGTTCCGCCAAAATAGAATGGTACTCGCAGTGAATGCATTAAATAATAAGGTAAAAGTGCCATAAATGCCAAAAAGATTGCTCCAGGTAATGTCAAAAGTGAAAGACTACGGTCAAGATATTGGGCAGTTTTTTCTCCAGGTCGAATACCAGGTATGAATCCACCGTATCTTTGCATATTATCCGCTAAATCTCTAGGATTAAACACAACCGAAGTATAGAAATAAGTAAAGAAGACAATTAGTCCAGCAAACAATAAATTATATAACCAGGCACCAGGTGCAAGAAAATTTTGAATTGTGTTTAACCAAGGTGCTTTAATAAAAGTTGCGATTGTTGACGGAAAGACAATGAGACTTTGTGCAAATATGATAGGAATTACACCTGCAGTATTAATGCGTAAAGGAATATAAGTTGACTGTCCGCCGTACATTCTTCTTCCGACAATTCGTTTGGGATATTGGACTGGAATCTTACGCATCGCCTGAGTAACTAAAACAACTCCAGCATAAACTCCAAAGACGATAATAATGATTAATATCAATGCCAGCCAAGAAATCTCCCCTGCCCGCATCATTTGGATTGTGCGTCCAAAGTCCTGGGGCATACTATCAAGACAACCGATAAAGATAATAAAAGATATCCCGTTACCAATACCTTTATCTGTAATCTGTTCTCCCAGCCACATTACAAAAATGGTTCCAGCTGTCATCGTCACAATCGTTAAAATTCGGAAGAAAAATCCACTAATCGCTACAATCGGTCCTACTGCAGTTGGTGGTTGGGATTCTAAATAAACCGAGATACTGGTAGCTTGAATAATCGCTAATAAAACAGTAGCATATCGTGTATATTGATTAAGCTTCTTTCTGCCTTCTTCATCGCGATTTAATTTTTCAATATAAGGGAATACCGAACCTAACAACTGAAACATAATTGATGCCGAGATATAAGGCATAATACCCAAAGCAAATATTGAGGCACGGGATAAGGCACCACCAACAAATATGTCATAAAGTCCAAAAACTGTGCCCCGCATTTGAGATAGTAAAAGACCTAAAGCTTGAGCATTAATACCTGGAATTGGAATATGGGTTCCGAGACGATAAACGACAACTAATGCCAGAGTTATAATAATTTTCTTTCTTAAGTCCGGAATCTTAAATATATTGGGAACGTTTTGAAGCATACTTATTTTTTAGAACCAGTAGTTATCAGTTCAAATTTTCCACCAACGGATTCGATTTTTTTTCGAACGGACTCAGAAATCGCATGGGCTTGAATCGTTATTGGCGAACTAATTTCGCCTTTGCCGAGAATTTTAATTGGCAGGTCTTTTTTTACTAAACCGACATTTTTTAATATCTCAGGCGTTATAGTTCCTGATAAGTTCTTTTTTGTGATATCAAGTAGATTTACAACTGCAAATTCTTTTTTAAATGGACTCTTAAATCCGCGTTTCGGAATTTTACGATAAAGGGGCATCTGGCCGCCTTCAAAGCGAGCATCATACTCTTTACCCTTTCTCTGACCTGAACCTTTATGTCCCCGAGTTGAGGTTTTGCCGTGGCCAGAACTTGGACCACAACCAACTCTTTTAGGACGTTTTTTCGCACCTTTTGGTGGATGTAATTCAATCAACATATTCAACCTTCACTAAATGTTTAATCTTTTCAATCATTCCCCGGATCACCGGAGTATCATTATGAATGCGGGAACTATTGACCCGTTTTAGACCTAATGCTAATGCATTCTTTTTATGCACTGGTTTAGTGTCAATTAAACTTTTAACAAGCGTTATCTTAATCTTCTTCATTAAGTCTTAATTCCTCAATTGTCAGTTGATATACTGTCTGACATCGCTGCTGATGTTTCTCTTGTTGTATCAACGGTTTGAGCAGTTTTCTTTTTAGTCCCTTTGAGGATAGTTTCTAAAGGCTTATTACGAACGCGTGCAATCTCTTCTGGAGTCCGAAGCTTCATTAATGCCCGTAAAGTTGCCATCGCTAGATTATAAGGAGTATTTGAACCGAGTGATTTAGTATAGATGTCTTTAATTCCTAATGCTTCGACCACTGCACGGACCTGAGGACAAGCAATCAAACCTGTCCCTTCCGGTGCTGGTTTTAATAACACTTTGCTGGCTCGATATTTACCTTCAACTTGATGAGAAATTGTATTGCCGGAAACCGCAATCGGAACCATATTCTTTTTTGCTCGGGTTGCAGCTTTACGAACTGCCAAAGCGACCTCAGCTGATTTACCATGGCCAATTCCAACTCTACCTTTGCCATCACCAGCAACAACACCTGCAGCAATACGCATTCGTTTGCCACCTTTAACAACTTTGGCAATGCGTTTAATAAAAATTACTCGTTCAATAAACTCAGGCGCAATTTCCGGTTCTTCGGTATCGACAATAATTTTTGAATCTCGATTTTGAACTGTATCAGGAATATTAATCATAGGTCTTAAAATTTCAAGCCTCCTTTGCGGGCACCTTCAGCCAAGGCTTTTACCCGGCCATGATATCGATAACCACCGCGGTCAAAAACGACTTCGTTGATACCAAGAGCTTTTGCCTTTTCTGCCAAAAGTAAACCAACTCTTTCTGCAATTGAAGTCTTTTGTTTATTTTCAAGTTTTTCTGACATTGCTTTAAATTCTTTACTAATTGATGATACTGTCGTTATAACTCTATTAGCAATATCGTTAACTAAAATAGCATAAATATGCTTATTACTTCGTTTAATACAAAGCCGAGGCTTTTTATCTGTGCCTGCAATTTTTTTTCGAATACGATAATGTCGTCTTTTTAATCGGTCTTTAATCATATTAAAGTAAAATTATACCTAAAATTAGATATTTGTCAATCTTTTTGTATAAACAAAAAATAGAAGATACTGAGAAAAGAACAAAAAGAAAAAAATAGGTTTTAGAAAGAAAAAACCAGAGTCTTTAAAAAGCATAATTAATATCAGGGCGAAAAATCTTTGCGGCATTTGGCAATAATAATATCAAGAAAGTTCAGAAAATGTCACTTTCCATTATTTCCAGCGTTTAAAATAATGATTACAACAATGGGAAATTGATGTCGTTATTATTGGTGTCGCTCAAGTATGCGCACAATCAAGACTCTATCAGAAATCTCTTTCAATGAGAACACGGCGGAAACCAATTTTAGCCTATTTTCCCCTTTGTAATAATTGATTATTACCCAATTCTAAAATTTGATGCTTGACACTTCATTATTATTATGATAAATTAAATCATTAATATGACCCTCAATCTAATTACAACTTTATTACTATTCCACTCTCTGGAATTTGGCACCCAATATGGATATAACCTTCCTGTCAGCAATATTGGACGATATTATTCTCTTGCAACTTCACCTGCTATCTTCTGTAAATACAACAAATTCCAAATTGATTATGTTTTTACTAAATATCTCGGTAAAAATCGAAATGACGACTATCTTTTTGTGCATACCGTCAGCGGATTTTATCAACTTCCGATTTTCAGGCAAGTTAGTAGAAGTTTTAATATTACCTTAGGTAGTACCTATAATCAAATTCTTAGGCATTTTGAACAAGGGAATGAGAAAAATCATCTCTGGGGAATTAGATCTGGAATTAATTATCAAGAAAAATTAAGTAGGTTTAATTTTATTTCTCATCTTTATCTAAACCAAATTATTCATACACGCACTTATCAATCATTAATGATGTGTCATACTGATTATTTTATTTTATTAATGTTTGGCATCGGCTTTAATCTATTCGGAAAATAATGAAATTACCATTCATCACACATTGTTTTACCAATTCTTATAAAAACAGAATAATCGATGAAGGTATATATTCATAAGTATTAGCAATTATGAAAATTTGCATAATTTTTTCATATCTTATTTGGGCTCTATTGATAACTTGTAATAACTCTGATTGGGTTTTATATCGTGCTGGACAAGATTATTTTCCTCTAAAAGGTGGTAATTATTGGAAATATGACAAGGGAAATGTTGTTGAGTTGGTCGAAGTAAAGGGTGAAACTATTGCTTATGGTAATTCTGTTTGGCATCTATTAAGAAATGGTGCCAGTGAATATTGGACAAAAAATGGCAAAGAAGTTAAGCAACTAATTATAAGAAAAATTAATTACGGTGGCACTGACTATATTCTACAACAAAGTTGGTTATTGGAATATAAATTACCTTTTGTTTTGGGTAACTTTTGGAGTGATGTTTTTACTGATACAGTAATAATATTAGGTGACACTTTCAGAATAAAACAAACTGTTTTCAGAAAGATTTGGGAAGTGTCAGATATAACCGTTCCTGCAGGAACTTTTACTCAAGTTTATAAAATTGAATTTTATGAGACCTTTTCCCTCAATAATTATTATGAACAACAGTTTGGCTACGAATGGTTTGCTCCTGGTGTTGGATTAATTAAACGGGTTTACGCAGATACTACTGAGTCTCTAATCGAATATCGTAGTGAATAATTTGCCAACTAAAAAGATTTCATTTTTTTCTCCAGATTTACCATTTGATACTGACAAGCGCACTACTTTAATTAAATTTAGAGATAACTTCGTTGATAATTCATTGTCCATTTTGTGTCCAACCAATATCACTTCAAATAGATCTCTCTCGTATTTATTTCTTATCTGATGTCTCAAATTCTTACCGCAGCAGTTTTTATCACGGTCTATGCAGTTTTAATTGCAACACATCGTTTTCGCATATTAGCAGTCTGGATAGGTGTTGCATTGCTGGTCATCGGAAAAATTCTTAGTCCTTTAAGCTTAGTGCAACATGTCAACTGGAATATCATTGGGGTGCTTTGGGGCACAAGTGTCGTTGCTGAACTATTTATCCATTCGAAAATACCTGCCTATCTTGCTGAACGGTTAATTGATGTATCGAAAAATCTAATCTGGGCAATTATATTACTATCTTGTTTTACCGGTTTACTTTCAGCGTTTGTGGAAAATGTCTCAACAACTTTGATTATGGCACCAATTGCCTTTGAAATTGCTCAAAAATTAAAAGTGTCCCCTATACCCTTTGTTTTAGGTATATGTCTTTCAGCAAATCTCCAAGGCTCGGCAACCTTAGTTGGTGACCCACCAAGTATGATTTTATCCGCTAATACCGGAATGACTTTTAATGATTTCTTTTTCTTTCAGGGTAAACCTTCACTATTTTTTGCAGTTCAAATAGGAGTCATCGCTTCACTAATTGTGCTATATATTATATTTCGTAAACACAATCAACCAATAAGTCAGGTTGAACCAGAAAGGATTATTAGCAAAGTTCCTGGAATTATTTTAGGTCTGCTAATTCTTTCGTTAATTATCGCATCGTTTCTAAAAAATAAAATTGGTAATATTAGTGGTTTGATTTGTGTAGGCTATGCGATTGGTGCAATTATCTACAGTATGATTTCAAAGAAAATTAAAACTTATTCGGTATTAAAAGATGCGGATTGGGGAACATTAGTATTTCTTGCTGGTATCTTTTGTTTAGTAGGTGCTTTAAAAGATACCGGCGTTATTGACTTAATAGCAAATTGGGTTGGCAATTTAACTTCAGGTAATCTTATTCTAACTTATATCGTCTTAGTTTTATTTTCGGTCTTCATTTCCGGCTTCGTGGATAATATTCCATATTTTGCTGCGATTGTCGGTATTATCTTCCCATTATCCCAAACTTATGGATATCCGGTATATCTGTTGCTATTTGGAACAATCTTGGGCACAACTGTTGGAGGCAACATTACGCCAATTGGTGCCTCAGCTAATATCGTTGGCGTGGGTTTACTAAGGAAAAAGGGGTATAAAATTCATTTCTTAGATTTTGTTAAAATTGGATTACCATTTACACTTGCTGCGGTTACGACTTCATGTTTATTTATCTATCTTTTCTGGCGTTAAAATCCTGGTCAGAATTATTACACTTGTGCTAACAAATTATTATTAAGTAAATAAGAGAAAATTCTCCAATATACCCAATATCAATCTCACTCGAAATATTCTTATTTGGATTAAAGTTAAAGAACACTGCGAAAGTCAATTTTAGCTATTAAATCACTAAGTTTTCCTTCTTTTCTACATCTTCAGAGCTCTTAAATTATATTTACAAACAAATCTTCCGAGAAATTGCTTTAGTAGCAATTGGTTATTTATTGAACCAAATATCTTGAAAATACTCGCATTGGTAGCACTCTTTTATAGATTGAAATATAGATTTTAAGACATCTTACTCTAAAACTATGGCTAACGCATAGGCGACCTTGTATATCGCATATTGGATAAGTTATCCCTTTTCATATGCTGGCATTTAGTTAGGCTCGGGCTAGCCCTACCCTAGCCCCCTCACCAAAAGTTCTATTTGCCCTGCTGATGAGAAGGCAAAAAATGGTTCTTCCGAGTAATGAATAAGTGCAATAGTGAGAAACAGCATAAAAGCTATTTTGAATTATTTTAATAATTGGAAAGTTAAAATATTTTAACAATAAAAAAAGTGCCTAACTGTAAAAATATGTTGCTGTCGTGATGTTCAATTCCTTAAACTTATTATACGCCTCTATTCTAACATTAATCGGATTTACCTAAACACTCTTTACTAACAATTATCTCTTAACGATATTGAAAAATTTAGGAATAAGTCTCGGAATTTTTTTCTTGTATTCTTCATATTCGGTTTTGTAAACCTTGCTCAAAAAAATCTCTTCAATTTTAATCTCATTGTTAATAATTAATGCGCCAACGACCACTGCCAGAATAAAGCCCATATAAGTTGAAAAAACTAAAGGAATAGATATTGTTTGAATAAGTGTTGCCAAGTAACGAGGATGCCGGCATATTTGAAAGGATTTTTTGCTCATTAACTTTTGAACCGGTGTTCTAATTAAAATTAAAAGTGTCCAGAATCTTAATAATACGCCACTAATAAATAAAATAAGTCCCAAAATATTAATGTATGGGTATAAAATATTTAATTGTGTCCAGTTAAGTGAAGAATAGTCCGCAATTGAATATATTGTTATACTATAAAAAAATAGAGAAAAAACACTTCTTCTTTTCGAACCAATTTCAACAAGTCCAGATTGGAAAAAGGGTGAGCCAAAGTAATATTCTATTGCCATCCAAAGGACTAATATTATAAAGAAAATTATTGGGATTTGAGATTTTGTTGGTGTCAATGAATTGAAAAAGTTCCGAGAAAAATTTATAAAATACCAACTAACAAATACTGTCCACAGAAACCTGCCCAGTTGAAATGATTTTATAAGATTCATATCATTAATTGCTGGTTTAATAAATTGGTGAGTCATCAAGTATACTCAAAATAAAACAATCTGGTTTTAGTCCGTTATATAATCTATTGTTCTCAGCAGATAGTCTAAATTGCACTCAACAATATTCTCTAATTATTGGATACTGGCGAGAATTTGCATATATGGTAATATGACCGCCAATATTACAAATATCACACCCACACCTAATATCATAATCAGAATCGGTTCGATCATACTGGTAAGATTTTTGACAATGTATTCCAATTCGTTGTCATAGTGCTCAGAAACTTGTCGTAACATATCATCTAATGCTCCGGATTCTTCTCCAGTTGCAACCATTTGCACGACCATCGGCGGAAATATCTTTGCTTCACGCATCGGTGCGGCTAAACCTTTACCTCGACGAACACTTTCGGCAATTGCATCGATTTTAGTTGAAAAATAAGCGTTTCCTACAGTTTTGCTTACTAAATTTAGAGTGCGTAGAATTGGTAATCCCGTACGGTCTAATGTTTCAAACATACGCGCAAAACGACTTAATGTCGTTCGATAAGATATTCCACCAAATATGGGCAGATTCAACTTAACTCTATCCCACCATAATCGACCACCTTTTGTTCTAATTAAAAGATAGAACAAAAGAATCAATAGTCCAATTCCCAAAAACCCATATACCCAATAATTTTGTAATATTTTCGTAATCGCAATCAACAACCTGGTTGGTAAAGGCATTTTACCTTTTAGGGCAGTTAAAACACTAAGCAATTTAGGCAAAACAAAGGTGGCTAAAACAATTATTGCTATGAAAAAGAAAACCACCACAAACATTGGATATCGCAGCGCGGAGAGAATATCAGACCTTAATTTTCTTTCGTGTTCTAATAAATCTGCCACCCGAGACAATATTTCATCTAAAACGCCACCGGTTTCACCCGCCCATACAGAATTGACATACATTTCGTTAAAGATATGTGGATAACGAGATAAAGCAGTAGATAATGTTACTCCACCCATCAAATCTCGAGAAATACCATCTAATGCTCGTGCCATTTCTTTGTTCCTCGTTTGTGCTTTTAACGCATTAATCGCAGTTAACATAGGTAATCCTGCTTTATGCAGCGTAACAAACTGTCGAGTAAAATTGATCAAGTCGACCAATTTTACCCTTGGCGTCAAAATAGGTATGCGTATTTCCTTTCCGGTAAGCGGTTTTTTTAATTTATCTTCCTTAACCGAAATTGGAATATAACCTAATGCATCAAGTCGCTCGAGAACACCAGCTAAATCAACTCCTTCTAATGTCCCCGATAAAATGACACCATCTTTGTTTCTGACTTTGTATCGAAATAAAGGCATAGAATCTTAAAATACATTGCCACTATAACCCGAAGATACAGAGATTATTTTTTGATTGTCTCTATATCTTGGAATTTCTGTGGCAAAATTAATCATTTTTTAATTTATATTTTTTCGGCTTCTTTCATTAATTCATCGAGCGTTGTAATACCCGCAATCACTTTCTGTAGTCCATCTTCCCAAAGAGTATGCATACCCTCTTGACGAGCAAGCTGCCTTAGGGCACTTGTGGTTGGTCGAGTAATGATTAAGTCGCGAATCTTATCAGTGTTTTTTAGGATTTCAAAAATACCGATTCTTCCTGAATATCCGGTATTCCGGCAACGGTCACATCCTCTGCCTTTAAAGAACTGAATATCACTACTTAGTCCGAGTTCATCAAGCAGTTTTGCTGGCGGATGATACGGTTCTTTACATCTTTGACAAATTCTTCTCACCAGACGTTGAGCAATTGCACCTTCTACGGCTGATGCTACTAAAAATGGCTCTACGCCCATATCAATTAAACGAGTAATAGTACCTGGCGCATCGTTAGCATGAAGACTAGTAAAAACAAGTTGTCCGGTAAGAGCAGCACGAATCGCAACTCCGGCTGTTTCACCATCACGCACCTCACCAATCATTATCACATCCGGGTCCTGTCGCAGAATATGTCGTAAACCAACTAAATATGTGTAACCGGCTCGTAAATTGACTTGGGATTGCGATATATTATCAATATCGTATTCTACCGGGTCTTCAATTGTGATAATATTTTTTTCGGTTCCTCTAATTTCATTCAGAATAGCATATAAAGTAGTAGTTTTTCCACTACCAGTCGGACCTGAAACAATTATTACACCATGAGGTTTAGCAATCATCGATTTGGTTTTTTCAAAATCTTGTTTTGAGAATCCTAAATCACTGAGCGAGAGCAGTCGTACCCGGTCCAAAATTCTCATAACTACAGTCTCGCCATAGGTCGTAGGAAATGTTGAAACCCGGAAATCTATTTCTCGACCATCAATTATTGCTCCATAGCGACCATCTTGGGGAACTCGTTTTTCTGCAATGTTCATTCGCGACATGATTTTTATACGAGAAACAACACCAAGTTCCAATTTTTTAGGTGGCGATGTAACTGGATGTAGTACTCCGTCAATTCTAAACCGAACTGTAATACCGCTTCGTGATGGCTCAATATGAATATCCGATGCCCGTTCTCGTACTGCGCGAATTAGCATTTGATTGACCCATCGCACCACCGGTGCTTCTGAAGCCATTTCTTCTAATTTACGAGGCGAAGCATCCAATTCCGCCACACCCACTTCTTCATCTGGTTCTATCGTTGCAATTTCTTCTGGTTCCGGCAAAACTTCTTCGGCCGTCGTTTCTACTTGTGTGCTGTAAAATTGATTTATCACCTGTAACAAATCGCTTTCTTTACATACCATCGGTTCAATTTCTAAGCCAGTCTGCCTTCTTAATTCATCAATCGTAACTATATCATGAGGGTCAACCATTGCAACCGCTAAAATATTACCGGAACGGAAAAGTGGACATACTTTAGAATTTCGCAAAAACTGCTCAGGAAAACTTCCAAGCAATTCTGGGTCTAACTTAAACTGCAATAAATCAATATACGGAACGCCGTATTGCCGTTCTAACGATAACTCCAAATCTTCATCTGGCATATTATTTTTAATTTACTATTCCATCGCGTCGGTGTTCGTTAAAAAATTTATATTTTGATTATGGTTGTTTACGATAAATTTCCCGATCTCAATAACTAATTTCATTATATATATTATAAAACTAAATGGTATCTTGTCAATAATAAATTGCTATGTGTCTAAGAAATAATTTATAATCTATAAGAAAAACTTTTTATTTTTGTGTAATACAAGATGCTGCTTGGCTTTCAAAGAAATTTTGTGTCCTTACAAACTCTTTAGTGTTCTTCCTATAACAAAAATTTCACAAAAACCGAACACACAAACTATCTTATACAAAATGGAATATATGCTCTCAATATATATTTTCAAAGTTGTATCGGCTCTTGCGCAAAATATTATCTTTTGTTTTATTCTTTCCAACAGGTATATATATTCCAACTTGATATACAACTTCATTGTAATAAAGAGAACTCGTAGAACCAACTAATCCAGATTCAAAAGTTTTATAGTACCATAACAATCTCTGCTGTTCCTTGAATTTGAACATATTTGCTGAAACATAAGCATCAGCGATAGAAAAAATTTTTACTAATCCTAACCACCATAGTAGATTTGTTGCCCGACCTCTAAATTCGGAATTATTAGTATTTTTATAATCTAAATAGTTTTTTATGGCATAAGATGCAATAATGCCTTCAATTCCTGCAATAAAGATACCTTTAAAATAATTCTGGGTGTAAAATTGACCGCCCCCGGGTATTATTACCGATAAAAGCATTGCTTTACCGCTGGATTTATAATAAACTGGTTGATAAGATTTAGTCGGGTTTATCTCTTTCTTAAGTGTATCTACTGAAATTTGTGCGCACAGATTTAAACAAATAATAAATGTGTTACTCAAAACAAATAAAATTAATAATGTCTTGTCTATGAAACAAAATGATTCAGTACGCTTCATTACTTCTTTTGATAAACTTAAAATGAATTTACCATTATCTTAATACGACGATTTTTTGCTCGATTGATTTCTGAATTATTATCCACAACAGGTCGGCTATCACCATAGCCAATACAGACCAATCGTTCTCTAGCCACTCCCAAAGATTCCAAAAAACTAATTACCGCCATTGCTTTGGCAAAAGATAATTCTCGAGTTGACGCATATTTTGATTGTAACTCTGCGGGTATTGGCATATTATCACAGTGACCGGCAATAATTATTTCTCCTTCTGACTCTTTAAGTCTTGGCACAATTTCTTTAAGCATAGCTTGAGCTGCTTCTGTCAAAGTAAGACTCGTAAGACTGGTAAATAATTCATCCCAAAGATATGTCTGATTAAATATCGGTTGTTTGCTTTCGGACAATTTCTCTAGCCTATTTTCTAATTCCTTAACTTGTGATTGCCATAGCAAATTTTCCTGTTTAATCTTTGTAAATTCGTAATATAAGGGGCGGAATCGCAAATTAAAGAACAGAATAAACAGTATAAGTATCAAGAGAGAAAAAAACCAACCTGCATATCTCATAATTCCATTTTTAAGTAATGGTTCTCTCCCATATAAGATTTTATTATGTCAATCTCTTATCCTAATGATGCAATTGCAGCTCTTAGTCTCTTAATTTTATCTTCATATTTCATCTTCCGTTCTTGTTCTCGTTCTACAACTGATGGTTTGGCTTTAGTTAAAAAGTCATCATTAGCCAGCAGATTATTAATCTTATCAAGTTCTTTCTGAACGGTTTGCAATTCATCTTCTAGACGTTTTCTTTCTTTTTCAAAATTTATTACGCCGGTCAAGGGAATATACACTTCTAAATCTTTAATAATAACCACAGAGGATTGGGATGGTCTGTGGTCAGAAGATTCGATTTCAGAAACTTTGGCAAGTTCTTTGATTATTTTTGCAGGAATGGCAGCAAGCAAATATTCTTTGAGTGTTTTATCCTGCGTATTTATTAAACAAGTAACCTTTTTATCACTGCTGATATTCATTTCAGCGCGGATATTCCGAATACCAGTTACTAACTTCTGGAGTGTTTCGAAAAGACTAATAGCACTGGATTGCAGGTGAAGTATCTGTTTTTCTGTATTATCAACTTTAGGCCATACAGCATCTAATATACTTGATGTTGGTTGATAATTAAAACGATGCCATAATTCTTCAGTTAGAAATGGCATAAAAGGATGGAGCAGAATTAGAACATTTTCAAAAATTATCTTCAACACATCTAAAACTATTTTATCATTATTTCTAAGTCGTATTTTACAAATCTCCAGATACCAATCACAGAAATCATCCCAGAAAAAAGTGTACAATGCACTTGCTGCATGTGAATAAGCGTAGCGTTCTAAAGCATTAGTTACTGATTCTACGGTCTGGAAATATCTATTAAAAATCCAAATATCGATCGGGTCTTTGAGTGTAGAAATAATCGAATTTAACGAATGCCTTTCTTCTCTATTTTCAGCAGTTTCTAAGTACATGCTAATTAATCTACCAGCGTTCCAAATCTTATTAGCAAAATTTCGTCCTAATTCGACTTTTTTCTCCCAGAACCGATAACTTTGACTTTCAGTTTCTAAATATGCTAAAGTAAACCGCAAAGCACAGGCACCATATTTATCTATAAGTAGTAACGGATCCACACCAATACCTTTAGAACGACTCATCCTTTCTCCGGTTTCTGCCAGAACTGTCGAATGTATATACACGTCCTTGAAAGGAATATCCTTGACAAACTCAAGACCCGTCATAATCATTCGGGCAACCCATAAAAAGATAATATCCGGGTCCGTTGACAAAAGATTGGTAGGATAAAATTGTCTTAAATCTTCGGTGTCATCCGGCCAACCTAAAGTGGAAAATGGCCAAAGTGCTGATGAAAACCATGTGTCTAAGATATCTTCATCTTGTCTGATATTTTTACTATGACATTTATTACATTCTTTAGGGTCTTCTCGGGTAACCATTAAGTTATTACAGTCATCACAATAAAAAGCCGGAATCCGATGACCCCACCAGAGTTGGCGGGAAATACACCAATCACGAATATTATACATCCAATCCAAATAGACTTTTGTCCAGCGTTGTGGATAAAATCTTATTGATTGATCCTCAACTTTTTTTATGGCAGGTTCAGCTAACGGTTTTGTCTTCAAAAACCATTGTAAAGAAACTAATGGTTCAATAAGTGTTTCACAACGAACACAAGTTCCCACCCGATGCGAATAGTCTTCAACTTTTTCTAAATATCCTTGGGTGGCTAAATCCTCAACTATTAATTCGCGGGCTTTTTCTCGGCTCAATCCTTGATATTTCAGCGGTGCTTGCTCAGTAATTTTAGCATCCTCATCAATGACCTTAACAACCTCCAATTTATGTTTCTTGCCAATTTCAAAATCTACTGGGTCATGGGCTGGAGTAACTTTAACTGCCCCTGTTCCAAATTCAACATCAACGGTTTCTTCGGCAATTATCGGAATAACTCGGTTCACTAAGGGCAAAATAGCTTTTTTACCGATTAAAGATTTATATCTTTCATCATTGGGATTGACCGCAACTGCGGTATCGCCAAGCATTGTTTCCGGTCGAGTAGTAGCAACAACAATGTAATTTTTTGCAACTATTTCACCACTGTCGGTTTTTAGAGGATATTTTATGTACCAGATTTTAGTTGCACTTTCTTTATATTTCACTTCTAAGTCCGAAATTGAAGTATGACACCGGGGACACCAATTAATAATATAATATGCTTTATAAATCAGGCCTTTTTCATAAAACCGAACAAATGCTTCTCGCACTGCTCGGGATAACTGCTCGTCCATTGTAAACCGAGTACGTGTCCAATCGCAAGCAGCACCCAAAGACTTTAATTGATCTAAGATAATGTTGGCATGCTTGTCTTTCCATTCCCATGCCAACTTCAAAAATTCTTCTCTTCCAATATCAAAACGAGTTTTACCTTGTTTGGCTAGCAACTTCTCAATCTGATTGTGGGTAGCAATGCTCGCATGGTCAACACCCGGTAGCCATAAAGTCTCATAACCTTGTAATTTTTTGAACCGGATAATAATATCTTGAAGTGTGCCATTTAGGGCATGGCCCATATGTAAAACGCCCGTAATATTAGGTGGTGGAATTACAATACAGAATCTGGGTTTTTTACTTTTTAAATTCGGAGTAAAATATCCTTGGTTTTCCCAGAATTTATACCAATGTTTCTCAACTAGTTTCGGTTCATATCGAGTAGGAAAATCCATAGGTTTTATTATATGGTAATTTGATTTTATGTCAATCTATAGGATTATCAGCTTATAACTTCCTTGTTATTTGGGACCAAAAAGAATTTTCCCTGTTTTAATGTTAGTTGTGATGATGGGGTATCATATTTTTTTATACTGGTAAAACCACGGGTTTGAAACTAGGAAGAAATTGCTGAATCGTCCAGATATTAGTTTTTAGATGCTCAGTAATTTTATTGGTGTTGATTGTAATATTAGAAATATTCTGCTTGGCTAAAAAAATACATATCTGGTCAGCAAGATGGCGATCAAACACACCGCGTTCAGATAACAAATATGATTTAAATTCCTGATAAACTTCTTCTGCAACAGTTTCTGCAGGTTTGCCTTTTGCTCCTAAACTGGAAAATCCGGCAATAATGTTTTCATATTCTGCCTTAAGAAACAGATATGTTCCAGGACAAGCAGCACGAATTTCATCAGTAATTTGTTCAATTTCAATCTGCGGAAAATCGATACGCAATAATCGCAGAAAATGTGATGCCTGACGCTCAGCAATTGTTCGTGGTAAATTAGCAACTCTGGAAATTAAAGACAGTTTTTTTAGTTTACCCCGCTCCGTGATTGTTGGTACCGTTTTGATATTAGAACTGGGCTTAAAATCAATTACAATTGAACCTCGGCCAATTGGGAAAAATCCATATTGAAAAATTTTAGCCTCAACATTATAACCATATCTTCTCAAAAACGGCAAAAGCACCTCTGCCAGATAATCGAATGGTGGACTAAATGGCACATGCGTGCCGCCTTTTATTATCACACGACTCTTAGTTGTTAATAAAATCGGAATTAACGATTGAGCAACTAATGTTACCGAACCAGCACTACCGCGTTCCGTCGCAACATTGAATTCGTATTCACCGGGCTTAATTTCGCCAGGGATAAATGTGAGATGGGTTGAGCCAAATGTATTTCCCGAAACTTCCGCATTACAAATTTTTGCCACTGCATTCACTGAAGTTAAATGTTGAGCAAGTAAACCAGGTTTTTTACGACCTTTTCTGATATTATAAATCTCAAAGGGTATTTTGAGAATTGCTGATAGACTAAGGGCGGTGCGCAAAATTTGGCCACCGCCCTCGCCATAAGAACCATCAATCCGTAGCATTAATTACTTAATAATAAGTAAATAAGCGTATTAAATACACGATTAGATGTATGTTCGCAAGCATAAATCCAAGACTATCCTAATTTTTTTACTTCATCTTAGACTCTAATTTCTTTAGGACCTCAGGTAAGGTAGTATATTCCATTTCGGCAAGTGGTAAACGATGTGGTTCAAACGGACCATGCGCCCGCATAAAATTAGCAATTTTATTTGCTTCTTTTCGAGCATAATCGAACGATGGGTCATCGAACATGTCTCTTGGGCCAATCAATTTGCCATTTGAGACTTGAAAGCCAAATGCAATTACTCGTGGCGGTCCATCAAAACGTGATGGATTGGCTTGTTTTTGAGAAGTTGGCATCAGCGGACCATAATGTGAACCACGCATCCAACCAGTAACTAAATGAGGAAAAGCAAAAGGTTCTAAAATTTCACCCATTGAAGGTAAACCAGATTGCCCACGCACAATCAACACTGGGTCATCTTTACCAACATAGCGACCGGCTATTAAGTATAATTTCTGTGTCGAACTAACTGCTGCGATTTCACCTTTTTTAGTATAAACCGCTTTAATAATGTAATTTTCTGCTGAACCGATCAGAACCAATAAATCATACATTTCTTCCGGTGTGGATAGGATGAAGTTCTTATCCTTTTTGATGTCGTGCACTTCAAATTTGAAACCTTCGTGCATTGAAGGGTCAATAATCAGTCCGATTGTATTAAATGGGTCAGCAAATATTTTAAACAATGGAAAGTTCCAAGCTCCAGGTGCACATTTATCACCCATAAATACTATAATCGGTTCGGATTTTCGTTCGACAAATTCCATTTCAGCAACACCAGGCCCCATTCCTTTAACATTACCGGAAAATGCATCAGCCAACATATCTTGACCAGCGCCATAAAGTTTCATTTTCTTCGCAAGTTCCGTACCCGCTTCAAACACTTGCCATGCTAACCCGTGAATTTCTTTAGAATCGCAACCTTTGTTATGAGTCATAATCAGTTCCAAATCATCACCGCAACTCGTAACGCAGTAATCAATCAGCGTCTTATTTTGCTTTGCTTTTTCCAACATCATTTCCGCTTTCTTTATTATATCAGGATGAGAAGATGAATGTCCAACATATCCGCCAATATCGGCTTTTATCACGGAAACCGTGACTTTCGAGTTTTCTTTAACCGAATTCGCTGTTTTCGGCGTCTCTTTCCTTGTACTATATTCTTTCATTTGTTCCTCCTAAAAATTATTGTTTAACATTTATTCAATACCAATTGAACTCTGGGTCTTTTTTATATAATTCAGAAAAATTATTTCTATCATTTATAATGTCCAAACTCTATCCTGATTTTTTATTCAGGTATTTTAAGAGTTTTCTTATTCTATAAATTAGACCATTAATTAAACTATTCGGTTCTGATGATTATATTCTTGGATTTAATATTGGTCTGAGACCACAATGCCAAGCAATATAATTTACAGCGATAAATCAATTTGGGTCAAAAGACCATATAAGTTGAATAATATTTTACTTATTAATTCTCTTTTGTCAATGATATGTTTGCTGATATTTAAGTATGCTATATGGTCTCATAGGTGTGTTCTCCTTTCTTTATTGTTATAGTTTTAAACATCATAGGAGGATACACCTATGTTTTAAATATTTCAATCCTAAAATATTTCAATCCTAGATTTACACAAAATATTATACATTACCTTGTAATTGGGTCCAAGAGATACATTTTTCATTAGGCTATAACAAATCATGATATTTTTTACATTTATGGCATAACAATGCTTACTATTCTATTAAATAGCTTATAAGGTTGCATACGGGTTAAAGCAATATCTTACTCAAGAATTTATCTCGACTTATTTACTTTTAGAAATAGTAATATTAAAATCACCGAAAATAAAATATTTCACACCATCGGGAAATCGGGATTCTTCATAACACATTGTAATTAAGGAGGTGTTACATCTTTCCAGTCTATACCGTATCTTTCTGCTTCGTCTCTAATTTTTTCAAACGGACACGTTGTCTCACGCACATTGCAATAACCTAATGCACAATATCTTTGTGAACTTTTGTAAAGATTATTAATTGCGTTGCGATACGTTTCAATAATTTGTTTATCTATTGTGCTTTCTTTAACATATTTCACAAATTTTTCTCTTTCATTTTGGGACATTATCCCTTTAAAAACTATCTTTTTATTCTGGTTTTCATAGAATATTTTATCTTTTAAATCAGGCTCATTTTTAAAGTCAATAATACCGTTGTTGTCCTTAACATTAATATTTGCTTCGCTTCGTATCATTAAAGGTGTATTTCGAAAACCTCTTAGAAGGTAGAGAAATTTATTTGGGTCATTTAATTTTGGGTCAATTGGGTTCTTGCCCTTATTAGGCATTATGAAATCACTTTCAATAGCATCAAATTCGCTTTTATTGTATCTATAAATAAGAATGATTTCATCCGCGGGAGAGTTTGAGTTTCGATTATGTCCAATTGCGACTCTATAAATTTCTCTATTAGGCAAAATCCTGTGAAGTGCTTGGGCATAATTCAACCATTGATTAAAATAACATTTATGTTCCCCATCAATATCTATTTCACCTCCAACATCAATCGCAGGTCTTATTAATACGGCATTGATATAAGAGTTGTTTTGTAGTCTTGTAAGTGCTTCTTTATTTTCGTTAAATGGATTCTTTTGAAGTTTCCCGTAAATTTTATTATAACTTCTTTTCGGACAGTAACAGCCAAAAGAACGAGTGTATGTAATATCAAGGACTTCGTCACCAAGATTAGATTGTTGTTGATTAATCGCGTTTGAAACTACATCACGGAACAAAAGCAAATTTATTGCTCGTGCCATTGCACCAGGATTTTCTGAACCATAACCACATAAAGCAATCTGTGCATAAGATTGATAATCCACTTTGGGGAATGTCCCATTTGAGAGTATTTTTAGATGATTACATCTATAATGGCTTTTTCTTTTCTCTTTTTCACCAGCGATTTTTAGATGTCTTCTGAAAATATCAAGCGGACATAACCGACGCCTTGGGCATGTATCATTAACGAAACAAGGAGTTTGGTCCATTAAACATCCTTTTTTAGGAAACAATTTGTTGAGAAGAGGCTCAATTGAGTTTATGTCGCTATCATTTATTGCTCCAATAACACAAGAACGCGGATAAGTCTTTAGTTTTTCTTCAAAGATATTTTTGACTGCATCACGGACAAGTGTTGCACCGCTAAAGAAACAATAACCAAGATTTTTTGACCAATTACCTCCATTGCCTTCAATTAAGGGAGTAAAATCTGCTAATTTTACATTTACAGAACGATAATTATGAAAATTAGGAATTGGTCTCAATTTTTCTTTATCTAGTTCACTAGGTGTAAACCTCAATCCTGCTAAATCAGCGGTAATTTGTGCGAGATATCCAGGTGCATCAGCAGTACAACTCGAGATTTCTATAGGTTTTGAAGCTCGGTCATCTTTATCGTTAGACGATACTTGTAAAGTTTCATAAAGACCGAGCATCATTTGTCCAGCATCATCATAATAATCAATTACTGTATCTACGCTCTGAATTGGGTATCTTGAGCTATATTTAAAATTACTCATCCGCCAACAGGTTATAGCATCTCTAATTTGATACCATTCTTTTCTTCTTGTTCCAACTATTATATGTGGTTGTACTTCTTTTGATTTATTTTGTTTTATTCTTTCAAGCGTCAATAAAGTTTCATGAGTTATTGCCGCAGTTTCTTCAGAAGTCATAGATGCAATGACAATAATAGATGGCTTTATATTTTCTATCACAGGTTTTAAAACCGACGACTCCGAAGGTTTTTCTAAAATAACTGGTATAAATAAATTATTTGCAAGAAATTCATTAGGAAAACCTACTGCTTCTGCCCTTATACGCCACATTTTACACTTTAGATTTGGAAACACCCAACTTTTCGACAAATCATCAATGCTGTTATTTTTAATAAACTCTTCGTTACTTACAACAACGACATTATTTTGAAGAAAATTCTCTGCTTCTGAGTTTGAAAAATCAAAAAACCTTTTTAGGTCTTCGGCAAGAGTATGAAGTATATAGTAAAGTTTATTGCCACTTCCTAAAACCAGAACCTTTATATTTTTCAAAGAATCTAATGAAAACTTTTGATTTATCATATCATCAGAAATAATTTCGCCAACAATAATTCCTCGTAATTGTGCTGGGTAAACAAAATAGATTGCTTCATTAACACAACGCCATTCCAAATATGCACCATAAAGACTACTTTCGGTCCCAACGATTGCTCTCGGTTTTTTCTCTAAGCCTTTAGTCTCTTTTTGGTTATGCAGTTTGTATATTTCGTTGAAAACAGGAAATGTTGCAGTATCATCACGAGCTGCGAGTATTACGGATTGGCTCTCATCAAAATTAACTTTATCGTGAAGGGCGGGTTCTTTGCAATCGCCAACTATACCTAAAAGAACAATATCATTAGGATATTTTTGGATTGCTTCATTAATTTCTTTAATTTTGCTTTTGGCAACGAGCCTTGGTATTTCTACATCACATAACCCAATCTTGCCATAATATATAGGCTCAGTATATGTTTCATCAAATACACTTTCTTTTTTATCCACAATAACAACATCTTTACAGACTTTGAGTACTTCGTTTCGACGGGTTGAATATATCTCTGCAAAATTAAATTTTCTTTCTTGCCGGATAAGAGATGGCTTTATATCTCTTTTAACAATGCCTACACCTATTTTATGTCCAAGGTCGCCAAAACCAAATAAAATGGTATGATTTTTTAACTCTAGTAAGATTTTTTGTAAAATACTTGTAGTTCTTGCGGCAATTATATTGACAGGATTATTTAACCCTTGAATTATAGGTGCTAACCATAGAATAATTAAAGGTAGAGAAGCTGGAATAGCAGTTGTCAAGAGTTCGTGATATAATGGGATTTGGGTTCTTAATTGTAATTGGATCGCCCACGAAGGTATTCTTTCAATTATAGATTTTGGAAACCAAAATGTTAATATGATTAAAACAATCAATAAAGGCAAAAAGAATTGCCAATGCCGAGACCTTACATCTATTCTCATCCAATGCCAGACTGTCCATCCGACCAAGAATAAAAATATGATAATTAACCAATAAGTCCATCGATTTAAAAAACTTATTAAATAAGCAAAAATAGTTGCACTGTAATATCCGGCTGATGAAAAAAGAAATGGCACAAAAAGAACCAGGATGAATCCCGATAGTCCTATGATAAATTGAGTGCTATTTTTCGTTATGATTTCCTTAAAAAAATACTGATAATTGTCGTTCCAACCTAAATATCGACCTGCATCTCGCAATAATTTCTTAATCCAATTTGCTGGAACACTTGATTCCTCATATCTTTCCTGAACCTGAAAATAATTTCTTATTACTAATGGAAAAAAAATGTATATTAATGTAAGGATTAACCACATTGCTCCAATTGCTACTTCCAAACTAACTAGTAAAAGTTTCTGAGTGGACGGTATAATTTGTTTAGCGATTCCGTCGGAAACAAATTTTATTCCCGCCAACTCTTGCCCAATTGCCTTAAATATTAAATATATAAAAATAAGCGAGAGGAATATTATCAATGGATATAATATTCTATCATACCATGGCGACAAACTACCCTTTTCTTTTCGTCCACTACAAAATTTCAGCGGCACAAAAATACCCCAAAATAGCACAATAACTAATAACACTAAATGTGCATATTGGCGCAAAAATGGTAACAAGGAATGTATCCACTCAAACGGCGGGAACCATGAAGGGTCAATTCGTTCTGATCCAACCATTAAGATATAAGTAAATATTATCCAAAGTAGTAGTATAAATAAGATAACTCTATTGGATTTCAATATAAGGAATGGCTTTTTGGTAGAATAGTGAAAAATAATAAAAATTTCAACTAAAATTAATAAAGTTAATAGAAAATATATAAGGCTAGTACGAATTGAGTACTTCTTAATAGAAGGCAGCCAATTTTGAAATCTCAATTTTAATAAATGGTGCTCAAATTGATTCTGTAAAGAATCTATACAAGTCTTTCGAACATTTTCATTGATAACAAGGTTCCATCTTTTATTAACTCTCTTTACCTTAATCAGTTTATTATAATTTGTTTGAATTAATACTTTTTCTATCTCACTTTTTTTAAAAATATTTGGAATAAATATAATGTCATTTGAAATAAATATGCTATCGTTACGAACTATATCTCGAATTTTTAGATTATGAACCAAATATTTTTTCATAGTATCGCAATTTACAGCGAGATAGTGTCTTAATTTATTAATAAGACGCATGTCTAATGGAACAAATAGTGATTCTTTTTGAATAATTAAGTTTACTGACTGCAAATAATATTTATTTGCCGTATCTATCACATTTTTTACATGTTTATGTACTAAAAAATCTTTTTTCCATTTATTAGCCCAATAAATTTCATTAAAAATTAACCTTTCTCTCTCAAGAGCGCCTCCGTCTTCAGACATTCCAAGTTTTACAACATAGAAATAACCCACTTGTATAAAGAAAATAATAAGCAATCCAAGAAACAAAATTCCTAACCAGGCAGATAGCGGAAATTTTATCCTCGGTTCAATTGTTGCTCTCGGTGGCGAAAACCATCTGTATACTTTATGTAAAGAACATTTGGCTCCTTGGTTTTGGGGAGACATTTTTAACTCCTTTCACATAAATTACTTTACACGTAAGTCAACAAACACTAAATTTTTATAATATAATTATTTTATTTTGATATCAATATTAAAACCCATAATCACAACAAAAAATTATTAACCTTAAATTTATATTATTCTTTTTATATCACAATCAACGCGCCCAGAAACTTCCATCTATATCTTCTTAATTCTTCAAATGTTTATCTGGCTTTTTATTTCTTTAATAATCTCCTTCCTTCATCAAATGCTTTAAGATTTAAGTCAACAAATTTTGCTTTGACATTTCGTGCAATGGATTCTCGGTAAAGTTCTTGGGGAAATTTTAAGAAACGAGAAAGTGCGCCAAGCATCACTACATTCTGAACTCGCACTTCTCCTAATTCTTTGGCTTTGTTAAATGCTTCGATGATGTAAAACTTTTTTATCCGTGCCTGTATTCGCTCAATTAAATCTTTAGGATATTCAGCAGTACCAGTTAAAACCGGCATCGGCGCAATTTCTAAAGTATCAGTGAGTAAAACTCCTTTTTCGGAAAGAAAGTGTAAATAACGAACTGCTTCTAATTTTTCAAAAGCGACGATAAAATCTGCAGTCGTCTCTTCAATAAGTGGTGAAAATACTTTTTCACCAAATCGCAAATGGCTGTTAACACTTCCGCCTCGTTGTGCCATACCATGCACTTCGGCTTTTTTCACATCTAATCCTGCCTGCATTGCAACATCAGATAATATATCAGTAAATAACAGAACGCCTTGACCGCCAACACCGCAGCATAAGATATTAGTTGTCTTGTTCTTCATACAATCGCCTCCTTTTGGCAGAGTTCAACACACATTCCGCAACCAACACAGAAAGCGGTATTTATAACAACTTTCCCATTTACAAAACACATTGCTGGACAACCTATTGCCATACATAATTTACAACCATTACATTTCTCTTCAATAACTCTCTTGGCGCTCTTTCGGGGCGCAAGCAGTGCGCAAGGTTGTCGTGAAACAATTACAGCCGGTCCTCTGTCAGCCAAAATTTGGCGAAATAATGCGCGATTCTCTTTGATTTTATACGGGTCGATAACATAGACTTTTTCAATGCCACAGGCTTTTGCAATTTCAGCGCAATCCAACAGTTTTGTTTCTTCACCCATTAAAGTTTTGCCAGTTCCCGGGTGGTCCTGATGTCCAGTCATTCCGGTTGTCCGATTATCAACAATTATTAAAATTTGATTGCCTTTATTGTAAGTGGTATTTACTAGCCCCGGTAATCCCATATGGAAAAAAGTTGAATCACCAATAATCGAAACAATGCGTTTACTATTCTTTAATGCTTTTTCAATCCCATGTGCTAATGTTATTGAAGCGCCCATACAAACACAAGTGTCCATTGCGTTATGTGGTGAATATGTTCCCAATGTATAACAACCAATATCGCCAGTAATTATTACATCTTTTCTTTGTAATAGATAAAAGAGTCCCGAATGAGGACAACCAGGACATAACGCCGGTGGTCGTGCGGGCAAAGATTGTTCTGGGTTATAAGTGATTTGCTTGTCAGTTAAAGAATTTCTAATTATGCGGGGATTAAGTTCATCAATTAATGGTAATTTCTCTTTGCCGATAACTTTAATACCCAGTGCTTTTATTTGTGTTTCAAGAAATGGGTCAACTTCTTCAATTACATAAAGAGTTTTTTTACTCCGAGCAAATCTCTTCACCAGTTCATTAGGAAATGGCCATACCATACCTAATTTTAAGAATGACGCTTGGGTAAAGACTTCTCGAGCATATTGATAAGCAACACCATCAGCAATTATTCCAATATTCTTTTTACCTTCGATAATTTGATTGATCGGAGTCGTGTTTGCATATTCAGTTAGTTTTTGCATCCGTTCTTCTAAAGATTTATGACGCATCCGAGCAAACTGAGGCAAAAGATTTGCCTTAGTAATGTCTTTGGTATAACCTTTATCAGTAACTTCTTTACGGTCTTCTAAACTGACAATGGTTTTAGAGTGAGCAATACGTGTTGTGATGCGTAAAATTACCGGCACATCATACTCCTCTGAAATCTCAAATGCCAGTTTGGTAAAATCTTTGGCTTCTTGACTATCTGAAGGCGTTAAAACCGGTATTTTCGCAAACATTCCATAATAACGATTATCTTGTTCGTTTTGTGAAGAATGCATGCCCGGGTCGTCAGCAGTTACAATTACCATACCACCACGAACACCAATATAAGCCGACGAAAATAACGGGTCAGCAGCAACATTAAGTCCAACATGTTTCATCGCACACAATGAACGAACACCAGCCAAAGCAGCACCTAAAGCAACTTCCAAAGCCACTTTTTCATTAGTTGACCACTCACAATAGACATCTTTATAAGTTACGAGATTTTCTAAAATTTGGGTTGAGGGTGTTCCCGGGTACGCTGCAGCAACTTTACAACCTGCCTCCCAGGCACCGCGAGCAATTGCTTCATCACCAGAAAGCAATTTTCGTTGCATATTATTCATCTAAACTCCTTTATCAAATTAAATTTTTGTTTTTTTTACTGTCTCTTTTCTATTTTCTAAATCAACTAAAAATTCATCTTTTTTAGCGTAACTATCTAATTTATTCTATTTAGTAACTTTGTATTTTTTCTAAACCTAAGACAACTCTTAATGCTCCCATTGCCAATGCTTTCATTTCTTCTTCACCTGGTATTACAAAAACCGGTCTTTTAACAAAACTAATCCATTGTTTCAATTTTTTAATTAATTGCCGGGATTTAGCAACGCCGCCGGTGATAACAACTGCAGAAACTTTACCTTTTAATACAACATACATTGCGCCGATTTCTTTAGCAATCTGATATATCATCGCTTCATAAATCAACTTAGCCTTTTCATCTCCTTTCTTGATTCTTTGTTCAATAACTCTAATATCATCAGTTCCTAAATATGCCAAAAGGCCACCTTTCCTTTGAACTTTATCTAGCATTTCCTGCTTGGAATATTTACCAGAAAAACACATTTCAATGACTTGTGCTAGTGGTAATGAACCAGTCCTTTGTGGCGAAAACGGTCCGTCTTCATTAGCATTATTCGCATCAATCTGTTTCCCTTGTTTAATTGCGGAAATCGTGATTCCGCTACCCAGATGTGCAACAATAAAATTCAGTCGCGTAATCGGTTTTTTTAATCTTGACGCGACTTTTCGGATTACTGCTTTAATATTTAAAAAATGGGACAGCGATTTCCGTTCAATTTCAGGTAACCCGGAAATCCGCGTTAATGAAAAAAATTCATCTACTGATTCTGGGTCGACAAAATATGCTTTTATTTTATATTCTTTAGCCAAAGCATATCCAATTAATGGTCCTAATAATGAAGGATGTAAACTTTGTATTCGGCCGCGCTTAATATCAGAAACAACTTTAGAAGTAATCTGATAAGTACCACTTTTTAATGGCTTCAACGGTCCGCCACGAGTAACAATAACATCAAACTTATTATTGTTAATCGCATCAACAATTAACTCTTTTCGATAATTATACTGGTCTAAAATACTCTTAAATTTACTAAGAATTGAAACTGGATGGACTATTGTTTTTTCAAAAACACTAATCAATTTATTTTCATCAACTGATTTGGTCGGTTTTAACTTGTCAGAATATTCAAAAAGAGCAATTTTAGTAGACGAGCCACCAGGATTAATAACTAAAATTCGCATTTCTATTCAATCTATAGCCTCCTCATAGCATCCTCATAATGGTGATGGACAAAAATTAGCAATTAAAAAATTGTAAAAGCTTTAACGGCTTTCGTTTCAATCTACGTTCAGCCAAAGCATGGGCAATGATAGGCAAGGCGATTGTTGCTTCACAATAACACTGAACAAATCTCCCGTCATCTGTTTCCTTTCCCCAAGAAATTGCTTCTTCAAAAGTTGCTCCTGACAAACCTCCCCATTGCGGAGAATCAGTAGTTATTTGGATGGCATATTTATGAGGATAATAAGTTTCGTCAGTAAGTAATCGCTTCAGTCCCTTTTTACCAGGAACTTTTTTATTTTTATATAAAAGGTCACAAGTCACGGCAAAAAGTTGGATAAAATCTTTGGGCACTCCGCCACCAATATAAATCACACCCGTCTCTTTCACCCGTTCTCCTAAACTCATAAATTCAACATAATCTTTAACTGCATCAATTGTAAGATTAAATCCCCGGCTTTTTGCAATCAAACTTGCGTCACCATAAGGACTATCCATTATTGCCGGACAGAAAATCGGCACATTGTTTTCCGCTGCCGTTGCAACAATACTTTTGATGCCTTGTTGACTTAACCATTTACCAAACAGATATAAAAATTCTCGCGAGGTATAATTGTAATCTTCTTGTAGGGTTTGAATAAAATCCGCAATTAAAGTAGTCATTTCCAAGTAATCATCTTCTCGTCCGTACACATCATAATACCGATTTAATCCAAACTTAAATAAATTTTTATCGTTTACTAAGTGTGAGCCCTGCCAATAACTCTTTCCCATTGCCTCAACAATATCTTCAGAAATATTAGCACCTGTAGGAATTAAGATGTCAATAAAGTTATTTTCAATTAACCAGTTTATAATCTTCCACTGCCCGGTCGTTGAAAGCGAACCCGCATAACCAAATAAAATTGTTACCTTCTTATTATTAATCATCTCCTGGAAAACATCAACACATTCAGCCAATTTTCGGCCTTGAAATCCAGTTTGCGCCATATCATGAAGTAATTGATTTATGGATTTATTAGGTTTTACTTTAATTGCCTTGACTTTTTTTCTTAGAAACGGAATCTTTTTCATATTACTCCTTTCTTAGGGCAAAAGTACTGCCGCAGCAACAACTGTTGTCCAAAATCCCCGCTTATCACCAATAGCGGTTTGCGTAATATTCATAGTGCGAACGATCTTACCAGAAATTTTCCAGATTTCTTTTCGTTCATCCCATCCAGCAGTTGGGTCAAATTCAACACCTAAAGTTGTTGCTAACATTGATGCGGCTAGATCTTCGGCATAATCACCGGCTTTAGACTCAGTCTCACCAAAAGAATGGTATTCTGATAAATAACCATACTGATTTCTCTCTTTAGGCACGGCAACACCGATTGATGCGGAAATTAAGCGATGCGGTTCATTTGTAGAATTCTCTGACATCACACAAAAAATAATTTCACCCGGGGTCAAATATTGTAAACCTTTGCTTCGCGGAATGATTTTACTCGACGGTGGTAAGATACTTGAGACTTTGACGATATTAAATTGTGCAATGCCAGCATCTCTTAATGCTGCCTCAAAACTGGAAAGCTTGTCACGATGTCGACCAACACCTTTAGTAAGAAAAAGTTTTTTCGGGATTATCATTTTCTGTAGTTCCTAATAATGGAGCAGAGCGGATTTGAACCGCCGACCTCCTGAGTGCGATTCAGGTGCTCTCCCAACTGAGCTACTGCCCCAGAATAAATATAAATTGTTTTTACTACTAAAAACTTTTGCAACACTTGATTTTAATAAAAAAATATTAAAAGTCAACAAAAATTTTAATTTTTGAAAAAATCTGTTTTATTGAGAAAATAAAAATAATTTCGGCAAAAAAATTCAATGGGATACTTTAGAAAAAACGCTTATAAAAGATATATATTTGTTTACTTGCCAACTGTTTATTCAAAATGCTAAAGTGTATTGACAAAAGCAAACTTTGGAGCAAAATAGTTTTAGGTACTTTATGGAAATCTATATTGGCACTTCAGGTTGGTTTTATCCTTGGAATTTAGGCCAGAGTTTAGATTGGTATACCGCTAACTCAAAATTAAACTCTGTAGAATTAAACGCTTCCTTTTATCGTTTTCCATTTCCCAATCAAATAAAATCCTGGGCGAAAAAAGGCAAAAACTTAAAATGGTCAGTTAAAGTAAATCGAGGCATTACCCATCTTCTAAGATTTAATAAAGACAGTTACTCGGTTTGGCAATCGTTTTATGACCTTTTCTTCCCAATGCGCGAGTTGATTGATTTCTATCTATTTCAACTACCACCATCATTTACTCCTGATAATCGAGATATTATAACTGAGTTTATAAAATACACTAACCTTAACGATAAATTTGCTTTAGAACCAAGAAATCAAAACTGGTTTACCGAAGAAGAAATTAAATGGGCAAAGAAACATAATATCACCTGGGTTTCAATTGATGCTCCCAAATTTCCCAATACAATTTATCAAACATCAGATAAAGTATATTTAAGAATGCACGGACGAACTAACTGGTATCAACACAATTATTCAAAAAAAGAACTGAAAGAGATAAGTTTACGCATTAAAATACTTAAACCAAAAGCAGTTTACATCTATTTCAATAATGACCAAGATATGTTAGCCAACGCTCAAGCGATGCGACAAATAATGAAAGATTGATTATTCAATCTGTTTTCGTAAAATTTTCTAATTTTAATAATTTCCCATGTAAACTGAATAATTCTCTACATAACAGCAAAAATGGTCATATATTGAATCCAGATTAAGGCAACCTTCAAGAAAGATTGAACGGCAAATCGGTTAATGAGTTATTAGTTACACATAAAAACTGAATAAATTGTAAAAATATTAACGATCTGAAAGAAAATGTTTTTGATAAGAAAATTAGCGCAGTTTTCGCCTTATTAAACGATGGGGAGAATTGATTCGGAAAAGCATCCATACGGCCTCGGTACTGTGACCACGCCTTTTAAAATTTGGATTCCGGTTGTAATAATTATTTGTGCAAAATCTTTCATAAAAATAAAATTCTTTACTTTAGCAAATTACGAAATTTCATAATTATTTAACATCAAATTCAACAAATACATCATATTTCTTTTCTCATCTTACAATAAATTTACTTTGCAATCTTTTTAGCATAAGTTAACCCTTATTAAATCTTTTTTAACTAAAATACTTATGCACACATTTGCATATATTATATCGACAAAATTGTTACTGTCAAGAGTAAATCTTGAGAGAATACTAAAAAAAGTATTGATTGCGTGGATATTATAGCAACATCGGCAATAATTATATTGATTTTTCCATCATTGTAATCGTTTTTTTTACTCGATGTAATCAATGAAAGCGACTTTTTCCGAGCTTTCATCGTAAGAACTTAAAACCGGCGGTACCATTGTGTGCTGCTTTTTGTCTTAGAAAAGGAAATGGGCGATACCTGATTTGAACAGGTGACCTCTTGCATGTGAGGCAAGCGCTCTAACCAACTGAGCTAATCGCCCATATTAGCAAAAGCCAACGAATTATAAAATAAGAATACCAAATATTTTTTTAATGTCAACTTCTCACACTATCGTCTTGTTCGCCATTAAACAAAAAATAACCCCGCACTAATTTGTTAGTGCGGGGCAAAAGATTGTGAATCCGAATTAGAACTTAATATTGACGCCTAATTGCCATCTTCGTAAATCAGTAAGTTGAGCAAAGTTTAAGAAATTCAATTCGATATTATCATTGACTTTAAACCCTAATCCATAGTGATAAGTCGTTGCATTACTCATTTTAATCTTGGATTCAGATTTAGAATTCCACGAATCTAATTCATCTTGCGGTTCAGTAATTATTGTATCCCGAAATAATGGATTTTGAGAACAAAGCACATCGCGTTTATAAGTTTCGCCTTTATCTGTCAAAATCATTTCGCTGCAATCTTTCAGCGTAAGCGTAATTTCTTGTGTAACCCCTAGTCTCAATACTAATCTATTCGTCAAAAAGGTCTCTAAGCCCGCGGGAATTTTTAAGGATAATCCACCGGTACAATTTTTAATATCGTAATATTCACCATTGTTTATCTCTTCAATATATTCAGAAGTATCCGGAACATTTTGATAATAATACTTGGTCTTAAATTCAGGTTCGGCTTTTACTTTTAGATTCGATGTGAAGTATGAAGGTAATAGACCGATTGCAAAGATATTATGCATATCAAATGCCTCAAACTTCTTTTCGCCACCGATACCAAGTGCAATTCGGAAATAATTAAGTTTGCCATCAAATTTCTTAGTAACCAACTCCGAGATTTCTGTTTTTTGTCCACTGGTTTGAGTGCTTAATGAATAGGTTGTGTCGGTCATAGTTCCTTTAACCGGTTGATGTGAATAAGCTATTTCTCCCAAAATTGACATTGAGTGTTCGTCGGTTCTTCTCTTATTACGACCATTCAGCGCGAGAAAAACTCCGCTACTTTCTTGTTTTTCGACAACTTCATTAAAGTTTTTTAGTAAGCTGGTCAGACTTTGACTCACAAAGCTTTGTAGGCTGGAATTCATAAAATTATTAGGAACAACACCTTTAGTCTTATCGTAGCCGAATGAAAAACAAAATGCCATCTCGTTTTCAGGTTCACCGATTATGATGCCGGCTAAGAGCGGTAATGCGAAAACATTGGTTTTTGATTTAAGTTCATTCTGAGTATAATTATAATTTAGCATCGTATCATGACTATATTGATAATGAATAGCAGTAGTTCGATTGATAAATTCGTCGTTGATTTTCTGGGGCGCAATCATAAGACCTAAATCGTACTGGGAGACTTTTTTGCCCAAAATCAGATTCAGCGTATTATTAATATAATTATCAACTATTTCGGTTTTTGTACTGTCGATAATTGTAGCGACGCCTACTCTTTCAATACTATCCAGGTCATTTGTTAATGTGAAATTCCATCCGCCGGTTTCGAATAATGCGCCGCATTTGATGTTTCGGATGGTCGTAATTCCGCCAATCAAATTGTAGTACATCGAAGGAGCATAACTGGGGTCAAAAACATATGCTGGTTCAGAATTTATCCCGGATAGATTCGTATAGACATTCGTTCCTTCAATGTGGTTAATATATGCCGGATTGAAGAATAGGTCAGAATATTCGTCATCGACAATGCCAACCAGATCCGGTCCTAATCCGCGCATGCGCATCGACACAGGAACAATTGCTAAGGCAATTGTTGCTGTTAGTAATACACTAAGTATTACTTTATATTTACACATAGTGCCTCCTGTTCTGCACTAATCTAACCCATCATCCAATAAATGGGTTTAGGCTATTCTAATAAAAATACAAAATTTGTCAAGTATAAAATGCAGGGGGGTAATTCTGAGAAAGTGCTATGGAAAACCGCTGAAGATAAAGAAAAAGAAGAGATTCAGTGTTTTCCGTAGCGAAAATTAACTTTCGCGGAGTTCTAAATGTACTTGATTTTTGCTAACGAATACGATGTATTTATAGAACTGAATGGTTTGGACATAATTTATTTAAATGGTTTAGCAACATATTCTATCGTTTAGCAAAAACTAATTTGCGTAGAAAATAAAATGCTGAATTTTGTTTTAACTTTTTGAACCTTAGTTTAATCACCAAAGCCCCGAGTTCATTTCTCATTGCCACATTTCCATAATTTTTGAAAGTTTTTCTCTAATCTCAAAGTCAAATAGCCAATTCCGATACCCAAAACAGCACCAGCGAATACATCTGATGGATAATGTTCACCTAAATATATTCTCGAGAGCCCAACCATTACTCCAAAGCCGTATAATGGAATTGCTAATTTATGATATTTAGCACTATATACTGTTGCCAAAGAAAAATAACTAAGAGTATGTCCAGAAGGAAAAGATGAATTCCATCGCGAAGTTTGTTGATTTTCCGGCCTTTGCCGATTAAAAATTCCCTTTAAAATAATACCTGTGACTGATGCTCCTGCCCAGGATGTGATGGCGAGTTTAGCAACATTGTGTTCTTTTTCACTGCCGAAATAAAAAACTGCCAAATTACCTAATGCTAAGCTGACAGGACTTGAAATATATTCTACTCCGCCCATCAGATTATCCATTCTTCGCGATTGCCAATTATTTCGGATTGTATTATATAACGACTGGTCAATATTATCAGCATTAAGTAGGGTAAAGTAAAAAGATATTATTAGTACTGAATATATTGCTATTTTGGAATTCGGTTGAATTCGACTTAATGTTTCAAACAACAATTTCATATTCAGAAAATAATTTCGGTATTTAATCTTTTACTCTGAGCAATTTTCAAGATACGCTGTCTTAAAATATCAACATAATTATTGTGATTACGGATTAAGTTTTCATATAAGGCTACACCTTGGGGATAAGAGTTTTTTATTTTTGATATAATTATTGGAACCTTTTGATTGAGATAGTTTAATTTATCTACCAATATTCTTCGAACGCCGGTATCTCGGAAAGCATCAAATATTTCATCAAGCGCAGATTCGCTATCAGAAAAATATGGAAGAACCGGGCCGAAAAATATATTAGTCTCAATGCCTGTATCAACTAAAGCCTTCACACTTTTAAGTCGATTTTCGATTGTATCGGCATTAGGTTCAAATAATTTTCTAATTTTATCATCAATTGTCGTAATCGTTATCTCAACTGAACATTTATCGTAACCTTTAAGCAAATCAATATCTCGACAAACTAATGATGATTTAGTTAAAATTTCAAAGGGAAAATTATTGTCTGTCAGAATTTCAATTGCCGTTCGTGTCAATCGTCTTTCTTTTTCAATTGGCTGATACGGATCAGCAACAGTTCCAATACATACATAACCGGGCTTTTTCTTTTTCACTTCTTTTAATAGAATTTCGGCTAAATTAACTTTCACATCAACAAATGAACCCCATTCTTCTTTATGTCCGGAATAATCTTTCATAAATGTGGCATAACAATAGATGCAACTATGGAAACAGCCAGTATAGGGATTAATACAATAAACCATTCCTGGAATACGGGATTTGTTAAGTATACTTTTAGCCATAACTTCTTTAATATGAATCATACATTGAATAAGACGATCCCGATATTCAACATTTAGAGAAAACGCATCAGCTTCAAGAAACCATATCTCTTATGTCCATTAACTTTTGACTTAATATTGTAAGTTTTTAATATATTTACCAATAACATCAAATTCAATATTAACCCGATCGCCAATTCGTTTATATTTTAAGTTTGTGTGTTCAAAAGTGTAAGGAATAATATTAACCCGAATCTTTTGCCCTTTAATTTTGGCAATCGTCAGACTAATTCCGTCAATAGCAATTGAACCTTTTTCTACAACATTTCTGGTACCTGATTGAGAGATTTGGACCTCAAGTATCATCTGTTCAGATGTTTTTCGAAGATTAGTGATATAAGCCTTCTCATCAATATGTCCTTGGACAATATGTCCTTCTAATCGGTCGGTAAGTTTTCGCGACCGCTCCAGATTAACATAATCTCCGACTTTAAGTTGAGAAAGATTGGTTGTCTTCAATGTTTCAGCAACTGCTTCAATTTGAAATGAATCTTTTGTTGTATTAATAACAGTCAGACAACATCCATTAATCGCGATGCTGTCCGAAGGTTTTAACTCAGAAATAAATGGTGCCGAGATGGAAAAAATTTTATTATTATTTTTATGCTCAATGCGTATTACCTTACCTAAAGTTTCGATTATGCCCGTAAACATAATTCTCCAATTTTTATATTATACATAATAGGTCAGATGTTTTCATATTTATTTAATATATTAAATTTATAAATAGCCTTCAACAATAAAATCCTTATCAATTTGAATAATCTGATATTTTTTTAGTTGAATTGCCGATTTCAAACTGTTTATGTTTAGATAATCAGAAAATGTGATTCCTCTCCCTAATATTTTCGGAGCGAATATCAAATAAATCTTATCGACAATTTGGGCTTGCAATGCTGAACTCGCCACTTTTGCTCCGCCCTCAATTAAGATTGACGCGATATTCCGTTTTGCTAATTCTTGTAAAATTTCTGTCCATAATAAAAGCCCCTTTTTATCTCGTTTAATGTTTATTATCTCAAGATTTTTTCTTGCTAAACTAACATCTTTTATTTTTTGTTCATCGCCTGTAAATATAATTGTTGGACTCGGTCCTTTTAATACTTTTGCTTTTGCTGGCGTTTTTAATTCTGAATCTAAAATAATTTTTGTTAGTCTTTTTTTCGGTTCAATTCGGCAAGTTAATCTCGGATTATCTTTTAATATTGTATTAATACCAACCAGAATCGCGTCGGCATCTTTTCGTAATTCTTGGTCAAATCTTCGGCTTAAAGCAGACGTTATCCATTTTGACTCACCGTTTCCTGTGGCAATACGACCATCAAGTGTTAGACCAAGTTTTAAGACAATAAAAGGTAATCCAGTTTTAGTAAACTTAAAATAAGATTCGTTCTGTTTTTCAATCACATCTTTTAAAATACCGACTTTAGTTTTAATTCCCGCATTTTGTAACTCAAGTACACCTTTTTTGCACACTTTGGGATTACAATCATAAGTTCCAATTATAACTTTTTTGATACCAGATTTAATTATTGCTGGAACACAGGGTGGAGTCTTCTTTTCCCAATAATTACAAGGCTCTAAAGTGACATAAAGCGTTGCGCCTCTAACTGATTCTTGTGCATTTTTTATTGCATTAATTTCAGCATGGGCATCACCAAATTTTTTATGGTAGCCTTGACCAATAATTTTATTATTTTTGACAATGACGGCACCAACCAAAGGGTTAGGAGAAACAAAACCGCGTCCTTTTTCTGCCAATTCGATTGCCTTTTGCATATAAAAAATATCTTGCTGGCTGAAATTGGACATAAGTTAATTTGCTTTTTGTTATCTGTTATCCACTTGTCGTAGTCTACAGATTAGATTTTCAGAACTACTAATTTTATTATTAATGCGGCACGGAATACCAAAATACTGTCCGGCTAATTTAAGTTAAACTTTGCGTTAGCTAAAATACGTTTGTTCTATTTTTTTTCAGTGCTTTGTTGTGTTTTCTTTGCAGCTTCGATAATCTTTACCGCGATCTCTTTTGGTACTTCTTCGTAATGAGAAAATCGCATTGTAAAATATCCACGGCCTTGAGTAATTGATCTTAAAGTATTTGAATATTTATACATTTCGGCTTGAGGAACTTTTGCTTTTATGACTTGGAGATTGCCTTCGGCTTCAACCCCCATTATTTTACCTCGCCGGGCATTCAAATCACCCATAATGTCGCCAACAAATTTTTCCGGCACGGTTACTTCTACATCATAAATCGGTTCTAAAAGAACCATACCGGCTTTTTCACAAGCAGCCTTAAATGCTAATGAGCCGGCAATCTTAAAGGCAATATCCGAAGAGTCAACCTCATGATAAGAACCATCATAAATTGTTGCTTTCAAATCAATTACCGGATATCCAGCCAAAACACCATTAGCCATTGTCTCAACGACACCTTTTTCGACTGACGGAATATATTTTGCTGGCACGGCTCCACCATAGATTTCATCAACAAATTCAAAGCCTGTTCCCCGTTCTTTCGGCTCAATGCGTAGCCAAACATCACCATATTGACCTCGGCCGCCACTTTGCTTCTTATATTTTCCTTGGGCTTCGGCTTTTCTGATAATCGTTTCCCTGTAAGGAATTTTCGGTTTTTCTAAATCGACCGAAACATCAAATTTTCGTTTAAGACGACCAATGATAACATCCAAGTGTAGTTCGCCCAAACCAGAAATTAACTGTTGTTTCAATTCATGGTCATAGACATACGTAAAAGTCGGGTCTTCTTCGTGTAGTCGCGAAAGACCATTAGATACTTTTTCTTCGTCGCCTTTAGACTTAGGAACAATTGCTACGGAAATTGATGGTTCAGGAAATTCGATTGGTGGCAACTTAATTAAGTCTTGGGGACTCGTTAAAGTGTCTGAAGTTTTCGTTTGCTTCAGTTTGACTAAAGCACCAATTTCGCCGGTTCTTAACTTATTAGTTTCAGAACGCTCCCGGCCTTTAACATAATACACTTGATTAATCTTTTCTTCTCGTTCCACTGTTGCATTAATTAGAATACTACCGGATTCAATTGTTCCGGAAAAAACTCGCACATAGTTCAAATCACCAATATGAGGTTCTGATACGGTCTTGAATACAAACGCTAAAGCCGGACCATTCGGGTCAGGATTCCGTTCAATGGGTTGTTTGGTTTTAAGGTCAATCGCTTTTATCTTTCGACTCAGGGCTAATCCACTTAATGAATCGACAGCAAAATCTAGCATCACATCAATACCAATATTATCATAAGCATCACCACATAAAACCGGAAAGATTTTTTGGAACTTAACACCTTCCTTAACTGCAGATTTTAATTCTTCAGATGTAATTTCCGTGCCTTCAAGATATTTATTCATTAGCGTCTCCGAGAAATCTGATGCGGATTCGATAATTTTCTCGCGCAAAGTATTAATTTGGTCTTGCAGGCTATCAGGCACTGGTATTTCTTTCCGAACATTATCTTTATAAGTATAGGCTTTATTTTCTAAAATATTAACAATGCCTTCAAAACTTGCTTCTTTACCAATAGGTAAAAATAAAGGACAGACACCACTTCCCCACTCTTTAATCAATTCCTCAATAATTTTGTAAAAATCGGCATTTTCTTTTCTTAATTTATTAACGAAAATTATTCTAGGCAACTCTTCTTTATTAATATATCGCCAAATTAACTCAGTGCCAACTTCAATTCCTGAAGTAGCATCAACGACCACTACTGCACAATCGATTGCCCGTAAACCGGAAAGCACTTCGCCTATAAAATCAGCATAACCAGGTGTATCTACGATATTAAAATAATGGTCTTTATACACGCCGTATCCTAAAGCAAGATTAATACTAATTTTGCGAGCAATTTCATCTTCATCATAATTCAAGAGCGAAGTTCCATCATCGACTCGACCTAACCGGGTATTCTCTTTTAACAGATAAAGAATTGCTTCACCAATGGTGGTTTTACCACAACCACCATGACCAAAAAAACCAAGATTTATTATCTTATCAGCACTAAATTCTTTCACTACTACCTCCAGATATTAATAATAATAAAAATTTTTTTCAAAAGCATAATTTGAACTCATATATAAACTTATTAAACAGTATCGGTTTCTTTATAACAACCAACAAGTTATCTTAAATATTAAAAACAAACCAAAAAATTATCAGTTCAAATAATAAAAAACTTGTATTGAATAATAGCATAACAAAAATATTTTCAAAGTCAACCTACAAATTTCAGTTCCATTGTCAAATAAATTATTATTTGAAGTTATTTATTAATCTCAGTTTTCAACTATCTTAAATTACTTGTTCTCTGATATATAATACAATTAATCCTTTCGGACATCGACTTTCTTGATGATAAAATCGGAATGTTATGTGAACCGAAATAAAAATTAGAGTTCGAAAATAAATACAATTTACTTCATACCACTTAAATTATTGCAGTGTTTCACAGATTATAGCACTTATCTCTTATTAACTAAATATCTTTCTCAATACCTTTTAATAAATATAGATACAATGTCTATTAATACTTACAGTTTTTTCTTGACATCAAGTAAATTCCAATTTACACTAATTTTGTCGGGGCGTGGCGCAGTTGGTTTAGCGCACCAGCTTGGGGTGCTGGGGGTCGCTGGTTCAAATCCAGTCGCCCCGATTTTTATATATAAAACTCGCAATTACTGAAAAAGGTATGAACTTATTTTGAGCGAAATCTTCTCTGACTTGTGCGTCGCAGGTGGACCAGTAAGGTGCTTTTTATAGTTTAGCAAAATAAGATAAATTAATCCACAAAATGTTCTTCTTTGAAAATATGTCAATACTTTACATTTTATCTTCTCCAATTATAATCTTAATAGTAAGAAAAGAGGACACTAAATTTATATCTCATAAGAGAAGCAAAACAATATAATCGTTGCTTAGTCTTCTTTTGGTGCCTAACGCACATTATACCAAATTGAAGTCCCAGCCACCTATCCTTGACCTGAATCCAACTGAGGATTAAAAATTTTTGAGGTCGGCTGGGACTCTTTATATGCCAGCTTCTCTTTTAATACATAATACACAACTTTCGCTAACTTGCGTGCAGTATCAATAATTGCTGTCGCACTACCTCTTTGATGTTTCATCCGCATGTAATTCCGACCAAAATAAACTGAAGACCGAATCGATGAATGGGCCGCTTCAATAAATGCCCATCGTAACCACTTATTACAAAACTTAATCAACCGGCCATAATAAACTCTACCACCAGATGCATAAGTTCTCGGAACTAAACCAACATATGACCACAACTTCTTCTCATCACAGAAACGATTAATATCATTAATCTCTAAAGCAATAATCGGGGCAAATACTTCGCCAATCCCTGGAATCGTTTTGAGTAATTTGATATTATTATCTTGTTT
>JBDRUT010000002.1:0-146896 GCA_039801465.1 Caldifarciminota bacterium | reverse complement strand
AGTTATATGGTCTCATAGGTGTGTTCTCCTTTCTTATTATTTATTATTTAGTTTAAACATCATAGGAGGATACACCTTTATTTTAAACATTTCAATTCTAAATTTACACAAAATATTATACATTACCTTTAAAAGTGCTGTGTAAATGCTTCGGAAAACAATAAACCCATAGAAAACAAAGGAAAAATCAATGGTTTTAATCGCGAAAATTAACTTTTGCAGAATTCTCTTGCTACATAGGGTTGACAAAATATTTTTTACTTTTATACTTGAATTATGCCGACACCAAACAGTGAATTAGACGATGCAAAAGACTCAAAGCGAATGGAAGTGCCCAATGGTCTTTGGCTTCGGTGCGATGGTTGTAATGAAATTCTATACCGAAAGAGTTTAGAAAAAAACTTTTACATCTGTCCCAAATGCAATTTTCATTTTCGAATCAGTATCAAAAAATATATTGAAATCTTGTTAGACGCCAACTCTTTTGAAGAGTTTGACGCCAATCTCTTACCGGAAAATCCATTGGATTTTCCCAAATACCGAGAGAAAGTAGTTGAAGCCCAGAAAAAGACCGGTTTCAATGAAGGATTTGTTTATGGCCGGGGTGTAATAGAAAACATACCTTTAATTATTGGGTTGATGGATTTTAATTTTATTGGCGGAAGTATGGGCTCGGTTGTTGGCGAAAAAGTTGCCCGCGCAATCAGAAAAGCACGCTCAGAACGAATTCCTTTAATAATTATTTCTACTTCCGGCGGAGCCCGAATGCAGGAAGGAATATTCTCTCTAATGCAGATGGCAAAAACATCCGCAGAATTAGCACTTTTATCCGAAGCCCGCGTACCGTTTATCTCAATTGTTACTAATCCCACTATGGCTGGTGTTATGGCGTCTTATGCTTCATTAGGTGATATTATTATTGCAGAACCTAAAGCATTACTTGGATTTGCTGGCGCAAGAGTAATTGAAGGAACTATCGGTGAAAAATTACCCGAAGGATTTCAAACCGCAGAATTTTTGCTCAAACACGGCTTCGTGGATATTGTTGTTAGCCGAAAAGATTTACGTGCAACATTATCAAAAATCCTTGATATTCTATATAGTTCTAAACAAGAATCGTGAATAAATTATTAGTTGGTTAATCTAAAAATGCATAACATATTAAAAAATAAACAATTGTTGTGATTTAAAAATGAGTCGAATTCTTTTTAGTAAATATAACTAATAAACGAGAATGATGAATAAATCATTAATTGGTAAATCTAAAGATGTAAAAACGTTAAAAGATAAGTGCCGATTATACCAAATCGAAACTTAAAATGAGTCGAATTCTTTTTAGTAAATATAACTAATAAACGAGAATGATGAATAAATCATTAATTGGTAAATCTAAAGATGCAAAAACGTTAAAAGATAAGTGCCAATTATACCAAATCGAAACTTAAAATGAGTCGAGTTCTTTTAGAGAATATAACCAAAGTATTTGACAATAAAGTTATTGCGGTCGATAATCTGAATTTAGAAATCAAAGATGGTGAATTCTTTGTATTGGTCGGTCCTTCGGGTTGTGGCAAAACTACGGTTTTGAGAATTATCGCGGGTTTAGAAGAGCCAACCCAAGGCAAAATTTATATTGGTGATAGAGTTGTTAATGATATTGCACCAAAAGACCGAAATATTGCAATGGTATTTCAAAATTATGCGCTCTATCCACATATGACTGCTTTTGATAATATGGCATTTGGACTGAAATTAAGAAAAGTTCCTAAATCAGAAATTCATAAAAGGGTTCATGAAGCTGCCAAGATCTTAAATATTGAACATCTGCTCAACCGAAAACCGAAAGCCCTTTCTGGTGGTGAACGTCAACGAGTTGCAGTTGGCCGAGCAATTGTGCGTAATCCATCAGTCTTCCTTTTTGATGAACCTTTGTCTAATATTGATGCTAAATTGCGGGTCCAAATGCGTGCGGAGTTATCACAATTACACCAAAGATTAAAAACCACAACTTTCTATGTTACCCATGACCAAGTTGAAGCAATGACTTTAGGCGAACGCATCGGTGTCATGCGGCAAGGAAAATTACTTCAAGTCGATAAAGCAATTACCTTATACAATGAGCCAGTGAATAAATTTGTTGCTGGATTTATTGGCAGTCCGCCAATTAATTTTATTGATGGTATCATAAAAATAGAAAGTGGACCTGTAATAAGATTTGAGAGTCCGGTATTAAATATTAATCTTCCGCATCAATATTACTCTCGCCTTCAAAATCTGAAAGATAAAGAAGTGATTTTAGGTATTCGACCAGAAGATATCTATTTCCAAAATCCCGAAGGCCGAAACTTACCATCCGTTAATGCAAAAGTCCAAGTTATTGAACCAATGGGAAGTGAAACCATCGTCTATTTTGAGATTAATAACTGCCTAATCACTGCAAGATTTCACAGTCAATTCTTAGGTAAAGTTGGAGAAATCAGAACTTTCTATATTGATAACGAAAAAATCCATCTTTTTGACAAAACCACAGAAAATAGAATTTAATCAGAAAATTTCTCTTCACTAATTACTAAATCTTACAAATATCAAAATAGATAACATCAATTTTGTGAAGATGGAAAACAATCATTTTAATTAGTCTGCCTGGCACAATATGCAACAGATCAGGTGGTCCATTCTGCTATCATATTGATAATCGAGAGGTTAAATCAATCGATTACTGAATGGGCAGTCTAAACATTTGTCGATTTGGTTGTTGAATGGGCAAGCCCATAGGCAGCCCACCGGCTTGCCCTCAGGCCTGCCCCCTGGCTTGCCGACCGGCTTACCTGTTAGACAACCGAGAGTCCTAGTTGGGTTTCTGGTCTGAAAAACCTGGGTAATTTTTTATGATGATAATGCAACCTTAATTTATGATTTCAAAACATACGAACATATTTCAACTTTTTGATCTATAAGTAGAGATTGAGATACTAAGATATTCTATTTTTTCATTCTATAAACATGTTTTGAAATAGAAAGATATATGAAATGACTTTTACAGGCAGATGATATATTGCTTATATCAAAGTTAAACTTTGTTATGGTGGCATTTTTTCAATTTAATTTTTTCTTGAGTTTAAACATTCGTTTTACCATTCTCTGTTCATCTCTTGACATTGCTGTTAATAGATATTACTATAATATATAAGGATTTCTTATGTTGACAAAGATTCTTAGTAAAATCTTGGGTACGAAAAACGCTCGGGAATTGAATCGGCTTTGGCTAAAAGTTGCCGAAATTAATCAGGTTTGGGAAAAGTTAAAAGATATTCCTGACGCGGAATTACCAAAAAGAACAGAAGATTTTATTGCCCGAATAAAAGACGGCGAAAGTTTAGACGATATTTTACCCGAAGCATTTGCTTTAGTAAAAGAGACTTGCCGAAGACTTTGCGGTAAAAAATGGTTGGTTTGTGGTATAGAGACCACTTGGAATATGGTGCCTTTTGATGTCCAGTTGATTGGTGCTATTGTCTTACACGAAGGCAAAATTGCCGAAATGAAGACCGGTGAAGGTAAAACATTGGTCGCAACAATGCCTTTGTATCTAAATGCCTTGACAAAGCGCGGTGTGCATTTAGTTACAGTTAATGATTATCTGGCGCGTCGGGACCGAGAATGGATGGGACCAATTTATGAAACTTTAGGATTAACTGTCGGCTGCATTCAACAAGGAATGGAACCATCAGAAAGAAAACCGCATTATAATGCAGATATTACCTACGGAACTAATAACGAATTCGGTTTTGATTATCTGCGCGATAATATGGTAATAAGATGGGAAGATAAAGTCCAACGAGGACATTACTATGCGATTGTTGACGAAGTTGATTCAATCTTAATTGATGAAGCGCGCACACCGTTAATTATTTCTGGACCAGTTGAAGCTTCAGATAGAGGATTTGATAATCTGACACCGTTAGTCAAACGTGCCTATCAATCCCAGACGATTTTAGTTAATCGGCTTGTCGATGAGGGCGAAAGATTATTACGAGAAGGTAAAAATTATGAAGCTGGCATAAAGTTTCTTCAGGCACGTCGGGGCTCACCGAAAAATAAACGATTGATGAAAGTAGAACAAGAAGAAGGTGTCAAAAAATTAATTGAAAAAGTTGAATTAGATTTTATTCGGGATAAGAGAATGCACGAACTTGATGCTGAACTCTTGTTTGTGGTTGATGAGAAAAATCATACGATTGATTTAACGGAAAAAGGAAGAAATTTCTTAGCACCTAATGACCCGGAATTTTTCACTTTACCGGATTTATCATTAGAGATATCCAAGATTGATAATAACGAGAAATTAACACCAAAAGAGAAAATCTACGAGAAAGAAAAAGCCTATGAGCGGTATGCAAAAAAGAGCGAGATTCTCCACAATTTTCAAGCCTTACTAAAAGCATATACGCTATTTGAAAAAGATGTTGATTATATTGTTCAGGATAATAAAGTAATTATTGTTGATGAATTTACCGGCCGATTGATGCCCGGTCGAAGATATTCGGATGGCTTACATCAAGCCTTAGAAGCCAAAGAAGGCGTTCGAGTTCAAGAAGAGACACAAACTTTAGCAACAATCACAATCCAGAATTACTTTCGGATGTATGAAAAATTAGCGGGTATGACCGGAACGGCAGTAACTCAAGCCAGTGAGTTCTGGTCAACCTATAAATTAGATGTGATTGAAATTCCGACGAATGAGCCAGTACGAAGAATTGATTACCCGGATGTAATTTATAAAACCCGCAGAGAAAAATATAATGCGGTATTAAATGAAATTGAAAAATGGCACCGAGAAGGACGACCAATCTTGGTTGGTACAACATCAGTTGAAGCATCAGAAACTTTATCAAGAATGTTAAGGCGCCGGGGTATTAATCACCAAGTGTTAAATGCTAAATATCATCAAAAGGAAGCAGAAATCGTTGCACTTGCTGGACAACCCGGAGCAGTAACAATTGCTACTAATATGGCAGGAAGAGGAACTGATATTAAACTGGGCAAAGGCGTGGTTAAAGGTGAAGGTTGTTATATTACTAAACATACTGGTGGAAGTTGTAAAATCTGGGAAGAAAAAGGTCCTTGTATTGATGAGGTTCCTTGTGGGCTTTATATCATCGGCACTGAACGCCACGAGGCAAGAAGAATCGACAATCAATTGCGCGGTCGTGCTGGTCGTCAAGGTGACCCGGGTTCAACCAGATTCTTTTTATCTTTAGAAGACGATTTGATGCGATTGTTCGGTTCGGACCGTTTAGCTGGTATTATGGACCGTTTTGGCGTTAAAGAAATGGAACCAATCCAGCATCCTTTGGTAAGTCGAGCAATTGAAAATGCGCAAAAGCGAGTTGAAACCCGTAATTTTGAAATTCGAAAACATCTCTTAGAATATGATGATGTAATGAACCGGCAAAGAGAAGTTGTCTATCATTTGCGCGACCAGATTTTAAGAGGTGAAAATCTTTTTGAGATCTATTGTTCGGCGGCAGATGATGTGATTGACCGCATAATTGAAAATTACGCTGCGGACAAATATCCAGAAAACTGGGATTGGGATGCAATCAAAGGCGAATTTGGTATAATCTTTCTGGCAGATTTTACCATTGATGAAAAAGAGATTCCCTTAATGAAAGCAAATGTGCTATCGGACTCACTCAAAAAGATTGCTCGCGACCGTTATTTTCAGCGAGAAACCGAGTTAGGCAAAGAATTATTTTCGGAACTTGTCAAAGCGGTTTTTTTGCGTATAATTGACCATAAATGGCGCGACCATCTTTATGACTTGGATATTTTACGCGAAGGCATTGGTTTGGTGGCTTATGGTCAAAAAGACCCGCTTATTGAGTATAAACAAGAATCATTTCAGATGTTTAATCAGATGATGGCTGATTTTAATAAAGATGCAGTAAGTCTTCTCTTTCGAGCACAAGTGCAAACTGCAGAAACTCGTAGAGCGTCTCAACCGATTAGAGCATATAAGCCAGCAACAGTAACTATTGCCAGTAGTGGAATTTCATCAACCAACAATTCGGCCTCGTTAGAAAATATCAAAACACATCAATCAACTTCCCTTAAAACCGACGGTCAAGCACCAAGACCAATGACCGTGCATTCAGTAAAAATAGGTAGAAATGAACCCTGTCCGTGTGGTTCAGGGAAAAAATATAAAAAATGCTGTGGTATGAATCAATAAATCGCAAATGGCGGATGTTATATAATATAATTGCCATTTGTAAGAACCAATAGGAGGCAAATATGACACGAATCATTGTATGGACTATTGTCGGTATTTTAGTCGTGGTCGCGGTTATCTTTACTGTTACTTCGCGAAGGCAACAGCGACAGATGATGGGCGTTCTGCCGGTAAAAGGCGAAGCCTATGATGCGTTTATTGCTCGGTCGGAAAAAGATTTAGACCGACTCCTCCAGAGAAGCGAAGAGGTTAAAGGTAAACTTACTGCGCCAACACCGGAACAACAATCAATGCTTATGGAATTGGATTCAAAACTAAATGAGTTAGCAACAATCGTTGCTTCATTAAAAGAAAAGGAAGACCGTAAAGAACGTGAAGAAGCAGTAATTCAGATTCGAGACCTAAAGCGCGATATCAGACGACTAATTCGAGATTTAGGTGGCAGGGTGGTTGAGACTGGATCCGGAGAATAAAAAACGGAAATTAAATTAATCCGTTTGATATCGATAAAGAAACATCGGAATCGGACTAACAAGATAATTTAGGGAGCGACTGAATAATCTTTTTAACAAAGAGAATTTCGGTCGCTCTTTAATTATATAAGGCTCACCGCTTATTCCTACCATATTACTGGCAATTCTTATTGCATCTTCATAAGAACCCAGACTATCTACTAATCCTAACTTCTGTGCTTGTTGACCAGAAAGAATTCTGCCGTCAGCAAGGTCTAATACTTTATCTTTTGATAAATTACGATTTGTGCTGACAACATCAACAAATTGTTGATAAATATCAATGACAACTTCAGATAAAAGTCGCTTTTCTCTTTCGGTCATTTTCCGAAAGGGCGAGCCGATGTCTTTATGTTCCCGAGATTTTATTACTTCCATCTTAATACCTAATTTCTTTAACAGTTCTTCAACCATAGGATATTCCATAATAACTCCAATTGAACCGGTTAAAGTTCCAGGATTAGCCACAATTATATCTGCCGGACATGAAATGTAATATCCACCAGAAGCAGCAACTGCACCCATTGATACGACAATCTTTTTCCCTTTTGTTTTGACCTTATTAATCTCATTGTAAATTTCTTGACTCGCACTTACACCACCGCCAGGACTGTCAATTCTTAAGACAATGGCTTTAATAAATGGATTTTTAGCATAAGTTTTAAGTTGTCGCACAATTGGTTTTGCATCCAAAATCATGCCTTCAACCTCAATAACACCAATGGCTTTAGTTTTTATAATGCCGACATTTCCTTTTTGTAATCGGTTCATCAATAAGATTAAGCCTAATATATAGGCAATAACTACAAAGACAATTATGAGAATAAGTTTATTGCGCTTCATTTTCAATCCTCCTTTATATTATTTAGAGAAATCATTGGATGGAAAGAAATTTAATAAATTAAAAAAATGGGCCTAAGTAGAATTGAACTACTGACCTCGTCCTTATCAGGGACGCGCTCTAACCAACTGAGCTATAGGCCCAAATCTTATTATATGATAAATTAAATTCAAAAAAATGTCAAGAGTATTCGTAATATGGGTTTCTTTTTAAATACTGCATTCGTTAACACAAAGATTATTTATCGTCAAAATTTTTCTTCAACATAATTACAAGAAGAGATTATACTACACATTCTATTTGCAACAGTTTTTAGAAAGCAAACTGTAGTTGGCAAACTAAATTTTTTTGATTTGTATTGTTGTCTATCTGCTCAAATTTATAATTAAGCATTATTTTCAGATTGTCGGCAAGGGGACGATAATTTATTCCTAAAGTTAATTCATTATTTCGGTCGTGCGACTGCTTTTTATAAGTAGAAAATCTGATTACTGGTTGTAAAAATTTCCAAATGTAACTGGATTGGATATAAAAACCTGTACCAGCAACAGAAACATCTTTGGTATGAAGGAATTCAGTTTTAACACTAATCGGATTAAATGCGAAGTTAACTTCGGCACCGAGACGATGAAACGATGTATCCGGTTCATATTTGCCCAGATAAAAATTTATTCCCGGGACTAAAAGCGGCACTGCAATTGGTTTAGCAATAATTCGGCCAGCAAAACATTTGTTCTTATTATCATCTGGGATGATATTACGACCAACACCATTAACACAAGCCACACTCGCTTCTATTAATGATTGTTTATAAGACATCTGAACGCCAATGTCCCGAGTTCCTTTTGGTGCTCGCTGAGGAGTCCTTCCGATTAATGAATAATCAATCAATTCCAAGTTTTCCGGTTTAGTTAGAACTTCAATGCCTAAAGGTAACTTAAATTGTCCGAAAATAATACCCAAATTAGAAATCGGCTTGAGATTAACATAAAGGTCATATAATGGTTTATTGGAAATATCTGCAATATCAAAATAGATTCGGCTGGTTGCCCAGCTGGTTAAATTCGCAGTTAATCCGATAAAAGCATTACGGCGATTGAAAGTAAATGTATCTTTAGTTAAGCGACATTGTGCCCATATACAACCATCGAATGTCAGTTTACCTTGGCTGATTTTTACATCTTGAGCATAGATGAGCAAAGGAACAGACACTATCGCTATTAATAAAATTTTTCTCATAATTACTTCTTTTTTATTATCATTTTGAGCAGATGCGAATAACTCAACCGAACAATTTCTTTGACATTGAGATTCATTGCATCCATTAGAAACATTATGTAAATAATATATTTATCTAATCTCAATGTCAAGATTGACAACTAATATTTTTGCAATTATATTTTATGCACACACAATCGGTTTTATGATGATATTATTTGATATTAAGATTAATTCAAAAAGATTCTGTATCAACGGAGGCAATTATGGATGTCATAAAATCAGGCTTAGGTGAATTGTTTCAAGTCGCAGATTCAGTTAATATTACAATTGATTTCAAGAACCATTTCTCATCGACGAAGGTAGGGATGAAAGTTTTAGGGTCAGGTTTAGTTGAATTGTCCCCAATGGTGAATTTAGTTAATGTTGATATCAATTTGAAATCTATTCTTGATCAATGGAGGAAACTATGGATGTCATAGAATCAGGCTTAGGTGAATTGTTTCAAAAACCGGATGTCTGGGGTTTTCGAGAATGGGTACACAAACATAAAGATAAGACACTCACTCCAAAATTAATGAGTGAACAAGAAGCAATTGCGAAATTTGTCCAAGATGGAGACTATATTGGAACTGAACTCTATGGCACAGTTCGTGCACCAATGTCATTAACCCGAGAGTTAATTCGACAAGGCAAAAAACATCTCCGGGTTGCTGGTCAGGGGATTCATGAAATCGATTTACTTTTGGCTGCAGACTTAGTTGATACTCTTGACATTACTTATATTGCTTGGGAAGTTTACGGAATTTCTAATATCTTACGCCGAGCAGTAGAAAGTGGCAGAGTAAAAACTACTGATTGGTCTAATGCCGCAATTACCTGGCGATTCAAAGCTGCGGCAATGGGAATTCCGTTTATACCAACTTTTTCGATGCTTGGCACTGATACTTTGAAACACAGTGCAGCAAAAGTTGTTCAATGTCCTTTTACTGGACAAAAAGTTGCATTGTTGCCGGCTCTGTTTTTAGATGTAGGATTAATTCATGTCCATCGAGCAGATAAATATGGTAATTGTCAGATTGATGGTATTTCGGGATTTGCCTTTGAACTGGCTCGCGCATCCAAAAAATTAATTGTCAGTGCCGAAGAGATTATTGACACCGAAGAAATCAGAAAATATCCTGAGCATACGATTATTCCTTACTTTTTAGTTGATGCAGTAGTACATGCTCCTTTTGGTTCGCATCCTGGTGAAATGTGTTATATGTATTGGCGAGATGAAGAACACCTGAAATCTTTTTTAGAAGACTCCAAAGACCCGGCAAAAGTTAAAGCCTATTTAGATAAATATGTCTACGGCGTGAAGAATCATGATGAATATATTGAACTTATTGGTATTGACCGACTCAAAAAACTACAATCAATGATTGGAGGTCGCTGATGTTTAAGAGTCTTGCTGGTTCATTTTTGACTAAAATTCTAAGAGGAGGTTATAATGCCAAATTATAATGAGACCGAATTTCTAATCTGTGTTGCATCAAGACTCATGGCAGATAAGACCGTTGCCTTTGTCGGAACCGGTATTCCGATGCTGGCTGCGGCTTTAGCCAAAAAGATGCATGCACCCAATTTGATTGTTGCTTTTGAATTTGGTGGTATTGGTGCTAGTTTAGAAAAACTGCCTTTAGGTGTTGGTGATTCCCGAACTTTTCATAAAGCAGTAATTGCCAGTGGAATCTGTGACGCAATGGAGACAGCGCAAAGAGGATTTATTGAATATGGATTTTTAGGTGGTGCCCAAATTGATATGTACGGTAATCTTAATACTACGGTTATTGGCCAATATTGGCCACCAAAAGTAAGATTACCCGGTTCTGGCGGCGCTAATGATGTTGGCTCACATTGTTGGAAAACAATTGCAATTATGCGGCAACACGACACAAAGCGATTTGTAAAAAAAGTAGATTTTATAACAACTCCTGGTTATTTAACCGGACCAGGTGCCAGAGAAGAAGCAGGTTTACCGCCTAATACTGGTCCTTATCGTGTTGTCAGCAATCTCGGTTTAATGGGGTATGATGAGAAATCAAAACGGATGATGCTTTTAGCAACCAACCCTGGTGTAACTGTTGAACAGGTTTTACAGAATACGGAATTTGAAATGCTAGTTGCGGATAAAGTGACAGTTAATCCTGAGCCGACAGAAAAAGAGTTAAAGATTCTGCGTGAAGAAGTCGATCCAGATAAACTATATATTTAAACTTTATGATAAAATTTAATGTTGATGGTCCTCGATTAGATAGTAAGTACGAGAAGTTTCGTCAAGAGGTTTATGATTTTGCGCAGAATAATATCTTGCCTTATGCTTCCGAGATTTATCAAAAAGAACAGTTTCCAATTGATATTATCAAGAAACTCGCATCCAATGGCTATTTGGGTATCCCTTATCCTAAAGAATATGGTGGACTGGGTTTAGATTATTTAAGTTATGCTATTGCTGCAGAAGAAATCTCGCGCGTCTGTGCTTCAACTGGTTTAACCTTATGTGCGCATACTTCACTAGGAACATATCCGATTTATCGATTCGGCACTGAAGAACAAAAGAAAAAATATGTTAGCCAATTAGCGTCAGGAAAGATATTAGGCTCCTTTGGGCTAACTGAACCTAATGCTGGTTCTGATGCTTCGGCAATTGAAACTACGGCGAAAAAGACTAATGATGGATATATCCTTAATGGCACAAAACGATTTATCACTTCAGCCGAATATGCGGGAACCGTAGTAGTTGCAGCCAGTTTAGACCGAACATTGGGGGCAAAAGGGATTACTTGTTTTATTGTTGAAACCGGTTATAAGGGTTATACAATTGGTCAAAGAGAGCATAAACTGGGTCTTTTGGCATCCAATACCGTAGAATTGATATTTGAAGATTGTTTTGTGCCTAAAGAGAATCTTTTAGGTCAAGAATATGATGGATATCGAATCTTTATGGAGACATTAGATGGCGGAAGAATTAGTATTGGCGCACACGCCTTAGGTATTGCTCAAGGTGCTTTGGATATTGGTTTAGAATGGCTTTCTAAAAATCCGATAAAATCTCAGCAAATATCAAAAATCATTGCGGATGTCACAACGCACATTTATGCAGCAAGACTAATGGTCTATGATGCAGCAATGAAAAAAGATGCGAGTCTGCGTGCGGACCAAGAAGCCGCAATGGCAAAATTATACGCTTCAGAACTCAGCACTTGGGCAAGTGGTGAGATTATCCGAATGATTGGCTATCCGGCATTGACTAATCAGTTAGCAGTAGAACGCTTTTATCGGGATGCAAAACTATCAGAAATTGGTGAAGGAACTTCAGAAATAATGCGATTAATCATTGCGCGAGAAATGATAAAAAAATTCAAAGGCGAAGAAAAACCAGATCTGTTCAGAAAATGATAAATGTGATACAGGGTCACAAAGTTTGCAGAGATGAAAGAACTAAATTAAGACCCAGTGTTTCTAAGCCTCGGCGATTAATTATGAAAATTTATGAATCTTGATTTAACTGTAATTTTAGAGTAAAAATATGCCACAGAATCATAGAGCAGAACAGAAAAGAATTAAGATTAATATTCTGTAATTCTGTGGTTAATACTTAGGAGACAATATGAACTTTGAGCTGAGTGAAAATCAAAAAATGATTCAAGAGATGATGCGCAAATTTGCTAAAGAGGAACTGGAACCGAAATCAGCAGAATTGGATAAAACTGGCGAATTTCCGATTGATAATATTAAAAAGTTGGCAGAACTTGGTATTATGGGTATGGTCGTTCCTGAAGAATATGGTGGCGCGGGATTCGATTTTGTCAGTTTAGCAATTGCCGTCGAAGAAATTTCACGCGCCTGCGCATCAACTGGAGTTATTGTTGCCGTCCATAATTCTTTGGTTTGCAATTCAATTTATACTTTCGGCACGGAAGAACAAAAGAAACGGTTTCTTCCACAATTAGCATCAGGCGAAAAACTTGGTGCATTTGCGTTAACTGAACCTAATGTTGGCTCAGACCCGGCAAGCCTGGAAACTACGGCAAAACCTAATGCTGACTATTATATTCTTAACGGCTCAAAACGATTCATTACTAATGCAACAAATGCTGATGTCTTTATCGTGTTTGCAACTGTAGACAAATCTTTAGGTTATAAAGGAATCTGTGGATTTATTGTAGAAAAAGGAATGAGCGGATTTTCTTTAGGCAAGCACGAAGACCTAATGGGTTTAAGAGCAACAGGAAACTGTGAGTTAATATTTGAAGACTGCAAAGTCCCAAAAGAAAATCTTTTTGCAGAACAAGGAAAGGGGTTCAAAACTGCTTTAAGTATTCTTGATGTCTCAAGAATTGATATTGGTGCGCAAGCAGTTGGTATTGCTCAAGCCGCATTAGATAAATCAATTCAATATTCCAAAGAGCGTAAGCAATTTGGCAGAGCAATCTGTGAATTTGAGATGATTCAAGCAAAACTTGCTGAGATGGCAATGAAGATTCAGGCGGCAAGGTTGTTGACTTATTATGCGGCATTCTTAAAAGATAAAGGCGTGCCCAGATTTTCTCAAGAATCGTCCATTGCTAAATTATATGCATCAACGATTGCAGTTGAAGTAACGCGCGAAGCGGTTCAGATTTTTGGTGGATATGGATATTCCAAAGATTATCCAGTAGAACGATATTATCGTGATGCTAAATGTATGGAGATATACGAAGGCACTTCTGAAATCCAAAAAATAGTCATCGCAAGAAATCTGTTGGGTTAAAAGAACCAACAGATTAATTATACTGGTTCTCTTTATTTTTCGTTAACTATATTTTCATTATCTTCCCTCTTGACGAATAACAAAATTAGTATATTCTATTTATATATTGAAAAATTACAAAGACTTTGAGATAACTGAACATGCTCGTTATATGCTGAAAGAGCGAGGAATTAATATTGAATGGGTTTGGCCGACCATCGAGCATCCTGATAAATCTGAAATTGGCAATGATAATAACACTCATTATTATAAAATAATTACAGAAAATGAAAATCGAACTCTTCACATTGTGGTCAATCATAAGGTTTCACCTAATAAAATTATCACGGTCTTTTTTGACCGTCGAGCAAGGAGATAAAAATGAAACTAAAAATAGATAAAAAAAACGACGCTCTTTATTTTCGGTTAGACGAAGCAGCAATTGTTGAATCAGAAGAAGTTCAGCCGGGAGTGATTTTAGATTACAATGCCGAGGGTAAAGTGGTGGGAATTGAAATTCTTAATTTGAGTTCACGAATTGTTCCAGAAAAATTAAAAATTCTCCAATTCGAAACAATATAAATTTATTTGGATACTACTTACCACGAAGCTTTAAGTTGTGGTCATATGTATAATCAATTTTTCTAACAACAAATTGCAATAAGCATCGATCAAATTTCTATGAGTTTCAATAAGAATTTATTCTTTACTGGATATTAAATTCTTTGGCCTTTCCTTCGATACTACTTCGCAGAACACAAAATGGCTGAAAAGAAGTCTTACGCAATTTAAGACATTTTTCCTAAATACACAAATAGGCAAAGTGATTGGTGGTGTAAGAAGCGAAATCAGTGATGTTGGCTGAGGTGTGAAGAGAGACGGGTTGATTGATTAGAAGACAAGCGAACTGGTTGACAAAATCAGAGGTTGAAATAATTGCAAAAATATAAACGCCTTAAGTTACAAAAAGTTATACTCAATAGAAGACTAAGCTTTTGACCTAATAGACCGCGTAGGGAATAATGCCCAATCCATACCAACACTGTACCCCAGCAGTAACCAGATGCTTTTAATCGATTCCATAATCGGTTATCATTTACCATAGTTAACTTCATTGGTTTTATCCATAATAATTAATATAACACTCATCATATCAGTAAAAATTAGCCTACCTAAGCCAGCTCGCAGTTTAACAATTATCAAAGAACTCTAAAAGCAGTCGGATATTATATGTATATATATGCATATATTATATGAAAAATTATGAATTTGTCAAGTCTGGCTTTGAGATTGTTTTTCTATTGATCAGGTTGGCTGGGTTTTGGAGATAAGTAATGTATTATTATATTATTAGGTATAACTTTTTTATAGGTTTTTCGGCTAATTGGTAAGTCATTATTGTAATTTTGCGATTAGTGACAAATCTTTTAAGTAAAGGCAGAATATTAACTTTAATTGCTATTTAGTGACTTTTTGTTTATGATGGGAAGATTGTTTGATTGTGTTTTTTAAATCATTGCTTTTGGTTAATCTTGGTGCAATGATTTGGTCAAAGCGTTTAATACATTCAAGGCCGGATTCTTTGGGCCGTACTTCAAAGATAAAATAAGTATCCGTATTTACCAGTAATTCAAAATAAGGTTGAAAGTTAATATTGCCTTCGCCAATGATATTATGTTGGTCCCATTCGCCATTGTTGTCATGGATATGACAGTTTTTGATGTGTTGATAATTATCCCAAAAGAATTTAAGTTCTTGTTCTTTTTCTGGTCCGGAAAAACGATTGATATGGCCAATGTCCATTGTTAAACCGAATCTATTACCTAAAAACTGAGGTAGCATTTTGAGCACGAATGGATAGCGAAAGCCACCAACATTTTCAACACACAAAATCACTTTAGTGGGAATATTTTTTTTGAGCGTAGACAAAGCGGTATAAAGAAACTGATAATAGAAATCAGGATATACTTCGAAAGTTCGTAATTTTTGGGCGGAGACGCCAAAACTCATATCTGTGCCTAAATGAAAAGTGACTCGTTTCACACCAATTTCTTGGGCTTGTTGGAGTAGTTTTATAGTGGATTTGATGATAAAATTTTGGGTTGAGCGGTCCGGAATAAAAAAGGAGAGCCCTTCAGCCGCATGAAAAAGCAGGGTAATTTTGTATTTTCGAAGATAATTGGCAATCTGCTGTCGCATCGTAGAGTTTTGAATTTGATGAGCGAAATCAATATTATTGAGATTTAATTCCAGAACTTTAATTTGATGGTCTAAAGCAAATTCGCAAGCCGAAAATATATTATCAAAATCAAAAAGAATCTGAATTCCTAAGCGGTCTTTAATCTTTTTAACCATTTTATTTGGCTGATTAATCATTGGTGAGACTTAGAAGGTGGCTTGTGCTGAAAAGTGGATGATGGTTTTATACGACTTCGACTCGTTCTACTTCAGGAATTGCGTCTTTAAGGGTCTTTTCCACACCTAAGGCTAAAGTCATTTGGGAAAATGGACAAGTGGCGCAAGCACCATGTAATCGCACTTGGACCACGCCATTATCTAAAATCTTGACCAACTCAATATTACCACCATCGGCTTGTAATCCTGGTCGAATCGTTTGCTCAATTAAGTTTTTTATCTTTTCTTTAGTTTCATCAGTCATTATATCTCCTTATTTAATTAGCCCCAAAGTTTCAGATAACTCGGAGTTAAAATATCAATTTCTTATTATGAACTCTATCTTTCTTTAGTAAACAATTAATCAATTGTAATATATTGTAAAATTAAATTCTCATATTGTCAAACATTTTATTATCTAAAGGTTCTGCAATAATAATTTTCTCGCAGACACATACTTTTACTGGTTTTCCCTGATTGTCGCTGTAACGAGCACAAATTCCTGCGGCAAGTGATAGAATCTTCTCATTAGAAATGTCATTTATTGGACTTGGGTTTCGGATTAATACTACTGGTCCAGGAACATCTATTGGTTGTAATATTAAATCAGATGGCATTTTCAATTGTAATAATTTTTCATTTTCTTTCTCATCCCGACCAACAATAATTTTTAGGGGTGGTAGTTGCTCATCTTTATTTGACTGAATACGAAAATGTCGGCCAATCTTCAAAAGTTCAATATCAGTTAAGGAATCTTCATTATGCCGAAATGCATCTTGTAAGCGTCGGCTAAATTGACTGTCAGTAAGAAGACAGCCACCAGCAGGTTGAGGAAACTTTTTGATATTATATTGCTGGGCTAAAGCCAATTGGGGTTTTCTTGAGCGGCCTTGAATACTGAGTAAACGGCTGCGGTCAATCCGTCCTTGAGTTTCAAGTATGGTCGGTTCTAATAATTGAGCAGAAAGTGGTCTTAATAATCTGCCGGTTAAGCTGGCTTCAGTTTCAATTATTTTTAAGGCTTGTCGGTTTTGCGACATTGGTCGTTCACCCAACACTTCGCCGGTAAAGACAAAATCAGCACCGATTGATTCCATCAGTTCTTTACTCTTCTTTAACATATAGATATGACAGTCAATACAGGGATTGAGATTTTTACCATAACCAAATTTGGGATGTTTGATTAAATTTATGTATTCATCGCCCAAACGAATAATTTTCAATTCAAGGTTAAGTTCTTGGGCAATGGCTCGGACATGATTAGAATTATCAAAAAAAGGTGAGACGAAACAGACTGCAATCACTTTGATATTTAATGCTTTGACCAGATAAACGGCTAAAATACTATCTAAACCGCCGGATAAAAGGCCAATTCCAGTAAGTTGTTTTTGACTTTGGGATTGTAAGTTTTGCATTTTTACTTGTATATGAGAATTAATTATAGAATACGATTTACAAAAATTCAAGACCAAAGTTTATTAGGAAAAGTTGATAGATTCAGACTTTTTCAGATTTTCTCCAGATTATAGCAATGGGAGGTTTAAGAGAATAATCGTTGACTATTAATTTTACTCAATTATACTGATAACAACTTAATGCTTTATAAAGCGGTAAATCAAAATTTTTGTAGGCAAAATAATGGAATATTAAAGTTATAAAAGAGGTGGATTATGATTTTAACCAATGTAATAATAAGTAAAAAGACTTTAAGTTCTATTTTACTATGCCTGCTGTTGCTTTTTGGACTTAATTATTTAAGAGCAAATGATATTAGGTCTAATCATCAGTCAAAAATAAAAGAATTAGATGTTGAAACCGGTGTTGTTTTTAGCGGATATAATGATGTTAAAATTCCCAAGTCAACAGGAACTCGCATCTCACTTTCTCAGCAACTTACAATTAATCCAAGTGAGTTTTTCCGAGCGAGATTTAATTTTACGATTAATAACAAACATACATTATCAGCATTTATTGCACCGCTTAAATTAAAAGCAAGTGGTTCTGTAAATTTCCCTGTCAGATTTCAAGATACTCTATTTCCTGCTGGAGTGCCACTTAATGCTGTTTACCGTTTTAATTCTTATCGCTTAACCTATCGGTATAATTTTTCTCCTATAAATTAATCTTGGGGTTAGGTTTAACCGCTAAAATTAGAGATGCTGGGATTAGTTTGGAAGGTAATAATATTAAATCTAAAAAGACCAATATTGGTTTTGTGCCGTTAATAAATTTCCAAGCACAGCTCTTACTGACTGAAGGGCTTAATTTAATTTTAGCAGGAGATGCACTTGCTGCACCTCAGGGTCGAGTCGAAGACATTTTTATTGGTGTCAGTTATAGATTATCTAACTTATATAACTTATTTAATAATCATGACTTATATAAATTATCTAATAATCTTAACTTAAAATTAGGTTATCGTTTTCTTGAAGGCGGAGCGGATGTTGAAGAAGTCTATAATTTCGCTTGGCTGAATTATGGTGTGATAGGTTTTATACTAAAAATTTAATATTAATATGGTCATTTAAGTTACTCATAAGAGATTTTATAATGGCAGGAGTTTTAGTTACAGGTGCAAATGGTTTTATTGGCAGTCACATTGTAGAAGGATTGTTACAAAAAAAGTATCAAGTACGTGTTTTGGTAAGAAAGACGGCAAATCTGCAATGGATAAAAGATTTACCAATTGAGATTTTTTATGGCGCGATTAGTAATTATGAAGATCTGCCTCCAGCCGTTACTGATGTTGACTTTATTATTCATTGTGCCGGTGCGACAAAAGGAAAGACCGAGAAAGATTATATGACCGCAAATGTTATTGGCACACAGAATCTATTAAAAGCCTGTCTTAATTATAATCAAACGCTTAAGCGGTTCATATTCATCTCAACCATTTCCGCCTCAGGTCCATCTCCGAACAATTTACCAATAACTGAAACTAAAATTTGCACACCGGTTAGTATTTATGGAAAAACTAAGTTGCAAGCAGAATCAATAGTTTTAGAGATGAAAGACAAAATTCCTTCCGTAATTCTTCGGCTCAGTGCGATATACGGGCCAAGAGATAAAGAAACCCTTGCTTATTTTAAGTTTCTTAAGATAGGCATAAGTCCTATTTTTGGCGGTCTGGTTTCAATGTGTTATGTGAAGGATGTCGTTTCTGCAATAATTTTATGTTTAGAAAGAGAGATTCCCTCAGGTACAATCTATCATATTTCAGATGGCAAATGTTATAATATTTTGGAGATTGCAAAAACTGCGGAAGCCATCCTAGACAAAAAGACCCTAAAAATAAAAATTCCTGTCGTGATTCTTAAACTGTATGCTAATGTGGTTAATTTCTTTAGTCCTGGTACTTCAGTTCTTGGTCCAGATAAGATTAAAGAACTTATTCAGGAATGCTGGGTTTGTGACATTAATAAAATCAAGAATGAAATTGGATTTATGCCCCAATATAATTTAGAGCAAGGTTTGAAAGAGACACTTCAATGGTATAAGGAACATCACTGGCTATGAGAATGATGTATAAGTTTATTCAATTGGTTTTGGTACTTATAATATCAATCAATTCGTATTGGAATTATGTGAGCAAAATGAATCAGACTGCTGATACAGAATCTTAGTTAATTAGTATTGTAATCGTTTGATTAAGATGAATCAGACTGAGCGCCTTCAGAAATTAGAAGAAATCTTAAAAAAGAAATCAGTACGATTGATTTATGATGTAATAAAAAGTGAAGGAGGACTTTGTCGTGTCCGAAATCAATATTATTTAATTGTCAATCGAAATTTAACCTTAGAGCAGAAAATTACTGTTTTGTCAAAAAGTTTGTTAGCGTTAGAAAATAGCACAAATGCTATTTCCCCAAATGATGAAAATAAAAGTTCTGAAGACAACTCAATTTAACAAAATAAACCTTAAATAACTCTAATAATTTTAGATATGAGTTAATATATGTTTATTGGTATTTTAACAGTTGGCTTAAACTGTCACAATGCTGTTTATAGTATATTTATTGGTATTTTAACAGGTTAGCTAAACTGTCACAGTGTTGTTTATAGTATATTTATTGGTATTTTAACAGGTTAGCTAAACTGTCACAGTGTTGTTTATAGTATATTTATTGGTAAATTAACAGGTTGGTTAAACTGTCACAGTGTTGTTTATAGTATATTTATTGGTAAATTAACAGGTTGGTTAAACTGTCACAATGTTGTTTATAGTATGTTTATTGGTATTTTAACAGATTAGCTAAACTGTCACAATGTTGTTTATAGTATATTTATTGGTATTTTAACAGATTAGCTAAACTGTCACAATGTTGTTTATAGTATGTTTATTGGTATTTTAACAGATTAGCTAAACTGTCACAATGTTGTTTATATAAAGAAAGATATTCAGGTTTCACAGGTTCAGCGCGAGGCGGAATTATTTTTAATGGATTGACCCATTGACCATTGCGCAAGATTTCAAAATGAAGATGTGGTCCGGTGGCTAATCCGGTTGCACCAACATAACCGATAACCTGTCCCTGAGAAACTCTCTTTCCAGTTCTTATTCCAGCACCAAAACCACTTAAATGTCCATATCGAGATTTGAATCTTTGCGCATGGGTAATCTCGACTAACCGACCATATCCACCTTTCCATCCGGCAAAAGTAACTGTGCCATCGCCAATTGCAGATACCGGAGTTCCTTTTGGAGCAACATAATCAACTCCATGATGAGGACGGACAATTCTTAAAATTGGATGGTATCTTCCTTTGCTAAAAAAAGAACTAACCCGAGAATAGCGTAAAGGTGATTTTAAGAATGCCTTGCGTAAAGATTTGCCTTGTTGGTCATAATAGTCTTTATTACCTTTAGGGTCAATAAAATAAAATCCATAATAATCGCCAATCTTACCTTTATATCTTACTGCTTTTATTTGCCCATATGCCACACACAATGAGTCAACATACTTTTTTTCAACCAAAACAAAAAATGAGTCGCCAGTCTGAGTTTCTGTGAAAAAGTCAATTTCCCAGGATAAGATGTCAGCATAATTTGCTACCAAATCAGCAGTTTCTCCCTGTTTAAGCATTGATTCGTATAAAGAAGATGATATTTCGCCTTTTACTAATTCTGGTTTGGTCTTGATATTAATATATTCCATTGCTACTGAAATATTATTGTTATGTAAATGGATGTGATAAATATTAGCATAATTTTTCTTATATTCAATTTTGATTAAAGTGTCGTTCTGATAAAAGAACTTAAAAGTATCAGTGGTTCTAATGCTCTTAAAGGGAAAGTTCACGGCTAAAAGCGATTTTAATATTTTTTCATTAGTCGAAGGCTCGATTCCGGCTCGGTTTAAGAGAGAAGTGAGAATTTCACCGGGTTTGATTGTATAGCACTTTATATCAATTTTGGATTTTGGAACAGGTTGGGGATTTTTTCGACCACATCCCAGGACTACCAATATTAAGATTATAAGTGATTGCCGAAAAGCAGACAGGAAGAAGTGAAAAGTAAATTGCATTATTACGGGGTTAAACGGTATCGGTCGCGCGGAAAGAGACTGGCTTCACGAATATTCTTAAGATTTAAAATCTGTTGGGTTAATCGTTCGGTGCCAATTGCCAGTCCTCCATGTGGCGGCATACCGTACTTAAAAATCTCAAGATAAAATTCAAAATTTTCTGGATTTAATCCAAATCTCTTCATATTTTCAATAAGCATATAATAATTATGGATGCGTTGACTACCAGTAGTTACTTCTAATCCTTTGTACAACAAATCAAAACCACGGGTCAAACCATTTTCCGCAGGCATTGTATAGAATGGTCTGGCATCAACTGGATAATGGGTAATATAGATAAAATCAGAATTGAATACTTTTTTGGCATAATCACAAATCAATCGTTCAGCTTCTGGATCTAAATCACTTTCTGTGACTAGTACTTTTTTATATTTTTCTTTAAGAATTTTTATTGCTTCAGATAATTTCATTTGAGGAATGTCATTAATTTCCGGTAACTCAACCTTGTGTAATTTTAATTCTTCAGCACAATTTTTTTTCAAAGATTCAAAAATATATTTTAAGAGCCGGATTTCCTGATTAATTATGTCTTGTTCCGAATCAATAAACCCCATTTCAAAATCGAGACTAAGATATTCATTAATATGACGAGAAGTTGCGTGGTCTTCAGCCCGATAGACAAAACCGATTTCAAAAACCCGTTCATAACCAGCACCAACCATCATCTGCTTATAGAATTGGGGGCTTTGGGCTAAATAGGCTTTCTGTTCAAAATACTGAATCGGAAAGAGATTGGTTCCACCTTCAGTGCCAGCAGAAATTATTTTAGATGTGTGAATTTGGAGAAATCCGTCATTACGCAGAAAGTCAGCAAACGCCCGAACGATTTCGGCTTGAACCCGGAAGATACTGCCTAATTCTGGATTCCTTAAACTAAAGGGCCGATGGTCGAGAATTGTATCAATTTTTACATTAGTCAGTTCTGTTGCCCGATTAATTTCAAAAGGTAGGGGCGCAATACATTTTTCAATTATTTCAATCGCACTCACTTCAACTTCATAGCCACCAGGTGCCTGTTTTTCAATTTTAGGTTTACCATAGATTGCGACAACACTTTCTCGTTCGATATCGGAAATATCAATTTTAGGGTCTAAAACAATAGTTTGAACAATACCGGTTCGATCGCGCAATAAAATAAAATTAATTTTACCTAAAGCACGGATTTGGTGAACCCAGCCTTTAAGCATTATGGTTTCACCAATATGATTTTTAACTTCGTTCGCAAGAGTTCTGTTCATAATCTATACTAAATCGTATTTTCAATACCTTTTAAATAAAGCCTAATTTGTGATATAATAGCCATTGTTTTGCGAAAAGAGAAAAACTAAAAAAATCTCGGCTTTCCTCAATATTTTTTTGATATAACAATTAAAATCCTTGCTAAAAAACTTAAACATTAACTAATATCCTATTTAATTTTCTTAGAATGTCAATAAAAAACTGTAATGTAAGGACAATTGGTTTCTATTCTTGATAAATGATTAATTTTTTATTGTCTTTTCAACAGTTCTGTTGTTTGGGATAAGTCTAATAATCGATATTTTAAATGTCGCTTTATTTGTAATTAGATTGCGTGTTATTTTTGTAGGTTTGCAATGTTTTCCTGTTCTGATAGTAGTTGTGGATATTTAATTTTTATCTGGAATTCAACAGTCTAATTAAAGATTAATGTTTTCAACGCTTGACTTTTTAAGTTTATTGATGATAATAGTCTTTATGATACCTTCAATTAAGTATGATGCTGATTTTATTGACCTTAAGTATGTTGACCTTTTCGGGAAATTAAGGCATATATCTTTTCCGATATCATATTGGAAAACAGCAAAAGAAAAAGGTGTTGGATTTGATAGTTCTTCTTTAAGAGGATTTAAGCGCACGGAACGGAGTGATTTACTCTTAGTGCCAGACGAGACTTCTTCTTTTATTGACCCCTTCTTTTCTGCAAAGACCCTATCATTTTTTGCCAATATCTATTATCCATATAAATTGCAACACAACTCAAAGACGCCCGCAGAACATAAGCATTATGCTATGCGTCAGCGATATGAAAAAGACCCAAGATGGATTTTACAAAAGGCGGTTGATTTAGTTAAAAATGAAATGAAGGTTGATAGAATTTTGTTCTTACCCGAACTGGAATTCTATGTCTTTGCACATTTTTCAGCAATTAGTGGTAGCAATCGAATCGGAGGTCAGTTAATAGATGGTGAACACCTCTCTGAGGTTAAATCGAAATCTGCTATTGGTGCGATTCAAGAGATGGTTGCAATTTATAGTGATGAACGAACTTCAGCAATAACTGGTTCTTATCATCAGTCGCCACCAGCTGATATTTATGCAGAAGACCGCAATCAATTAGTCAGAATGCTGGAAACTTGTGGCGTTAAAGTAAAGTATCATCATCATGAAGGTGGTGAGTTTGGTCAATCAGAAATTGAGATAATTTATAATGAACCATTACCTACTGCAGACGATATCGTAATTGCTAAATACATCATTAAAAATTATTTTTCTCGGCTAAATAAATTTGCGACTTTTATGCCGAAACCACTTAAAAATCGGCATGGGTCTGGACTTCATTTTCATCATATTCTTGAACGGGAAGAAAAATCTTTGTTCAAAGGCAAGAATGGCAGTCTTTCGCAATTAGGTGAAAATTATATTAAAGGAATTTTCGCGCACTTGCCGTCGCTGTGTGCGTTTTGTAATCCAACAACCAATTCTTATAAACGACTGACTGGCGGTTTTGAAACTCCGCGCGCACCGACTGTCGGTTTTGCTGACCGAACTTCGGCTATCAGAATCCCAGGCTATGCAGAAGATTTTCCAATTGAATATCGAGTGAGCGATGCTACTTGTAATCCATATTTAGCATTAGCCGCCCTGCTTTTGGCCGGATTAGACGGATTTAGAAATAAAGGAAATTTGAAAATTGCAAGAATCCCTAACTCATTAAAATTTGCAATTGATGCCTTAAAAGCCGATTCGGCATATTTAACCCGAGATGAAGTCTTTCCCCAAGAAGTAATCGATTTTTGGATTGAAACTAAATACGAAGAATTTCAAGAGATCAATCTGACACCAAGTCCAATTGAATTTGTTTACTATTTTGATTTATAAAGGGTATTATTGGATTAGAACTAAATGATGAAGAAGCAAAAAGACTTCGCTTCACATCAGAAATAATCAAGGTTATTTACAAAGTGCTACAATGCACAAGAATAGTAATTTGATTACGGTATAAAAATTATTTCGATTTTCTGCATGGTTAATCAGGAAATTTGCAGATTGAAGTTCTAAATAATAAGATTCGAAGTCATTAATGCATTATGCGTTTTAACTGTTCTTTAGCCGACCGGATTATAAACGAGATTTATATTTCTTAAACTCATTTTTTAAGTTTCGAGTTTTCGTTATATGCTATCTTTTCTTAGACCCACCTACCGGGATATAATTGATATTCTTATTGTCGCAGTAGTATTCTTTTATTTTTTAAGATTTCTTAGAGGTACCCGGGCTTTAAGAATGCTTTATGCGCTAATTATCATTCTGGTTCTTTCCGTAGTTGTGCGCTGGCTTGATTTTAAGGCACTGGGGTTAATTGTCGATTCATTAAAGACCGTTTGGGTAGTAATTTTTGTGATTCTGTTTCAACCGGAAATCAGAAATGCATTGGCTCGATTTGGCCGAACCCGGGCGTTTCGCTTTTTATTAAAGGCAATATCGGACAAAGAGATAGTTGAAGAGATTCTTGCAGCGTGCACAGTATTTAAAGAACGGAAATATGGTGCGTTAATCGTAATTGAACGACAAATTGGATTAAAGGATTTCATTGAAACCGGCACAAGAATTGACGCTCGGCTCAGTTCTCCTTTGCTAATTTCAATATTTAATCCGGGTTCACCATTGCATGATGGTGCGTGTATAATTTCTGGCGACCAGATAATTGCTGCTGGTTGTACATTGCCTTTAAGTGAACCTGATGCTGGTAAACCTGATACGGAAACTTCCTATCGGGGTGTTTTTTGGGGAATGCGCCACCGCGCTGGTATCGGGATTACAAATATTTCTGACGCAATATCAATTATTGTTTCGGGTCAAACTGGCAATATCTCATTTGCACAACAAGGAGTAATTTATTCTGACTTGACAATTGCTCAACTTCAAGATAAACTATCAAAATCAATTATTAAATAGAAAATGACTATTAGAAATTTTATATGAAACCAAGAATAGTTAAATTAATTATTAGTCTTAGTATCATTATAGTTGTTTTAGGCGTTTATCTCTATTCAATTGCGCCGACTGCTTCATTTTGGGATTGTGGTGAACTTATTGCTTGTTCTTATATTTTAGGTGTTCCCCATCCACCAGGCACACCTTTATTTGTAATGTTGGGCAGAATATTCTCATTAATTCCGATTGCCCGCGAGTATGCCTTTCGGGTAAATTTCCTCACTGCCTTATTTGGTGCGATTTCCTGTGCATTGGTTTATTTGGTCATTTATAAATTAATTGCCCTACAAAAGAATGGACAGATGCTGAGGCAAAGAATATCTTATTTGCCTCATATTGCGGGTATTGCTGGTGCAATAGCATTAGCATTTGCTTATTCATTCTGGGATAATTGTGTTGAAACCGAAGTTTATACTCCTTGTGTTGTTGCCGCATTATTAGTGATTTATCTGGCATTGCTCTGGCGGGATAAAGTTGAAACCGGTATTGGTGATAACCGGATTGTGCTATTCTCCATCTACCTCTTATTCTTATCTGCCGGCATTCATTTTACACCTTTAATGTTACTATTTCCGCTTATCATCTTTGCGTTTATCGTTGACCGCAAATCAGTCTTACAACTACACATTATTGAACTAATTGTGCTCTTTCTGATTATTGTTGCAATTGCCGGCTTAGATTTAATTGATTACTTTGTATTATTTTTAGCCTCGCCAACAGTCTCGGTTATTCAAATTTTAAAAACCAACTTCTTATTGTTCCTTATCTTCATCATTATTTATGCGGGTTATCTCTATTATCTCCATACTCGAAGGAAACTTGATAGTCGATATGTCTTTTGGGGACTATTGCTGATTTTCCTTGCCGGCACGGTGCAATTTTATCTTATCGTCCGGGCAAAACAAGAGCCATCAATCAATGAAGTCAATCCGCAAAGATGGGAAGATTTTGTCAGTGTGCTTAAACGGGAACAGTATGACCCAATGAAACTCTATCCGCGGAAAACTCAATTCTTAACAGAGAGTGATTATCGAAATTATCCTAATAGTTATCCCGCATATGGTTTAGTGAAGGCATATTTTGAGCAGATAAAGTTTTATGTCCGATATTTACTTTGGCAATGGGGCAATGAAAGATATTTTGACATCTTTTATCATATTCGTTGGCAGGCATTAATTGGGATTATACCAATCATACTTGGATTTTATGGGATGTGGGACCATTTCAAGAAAGACCGCAAGTCCTGGTGGCTGGTCTTTTTATGCTTTCTCGTCGCCTCATTAGGCTTGATTACATATCTTAACCTGAAATATTCGCCATCAGACCCAAGACAACATTTGCGATTCCGAGAAGTCCGTGAACGTGATTACTTTTTTGCGTTTTCGTTTGTCTTCTTTACAATCTTTGTTGGACTCGGAATCAATGCATTTCTGAATTATATAATACCGCGCTTAAAATTTCACCAAGTATATACTAAAGTTATTGCTGGTCTGTGTGTTGTCTTTATGTTCATTCCCATGTTCTTTAATTACGGCACGGTCACGCGTCGAGGAAATTGGATTCCAGCAGAATACGGTTATAATATGTTAATCTCCTGCCAAGGAGAAAAGAGCATTCTTTTTACTAATGGTGATAATGATACTTTTCCACTTTGGTTTGTGCAAGAAGTTCCTAACCGAATATCTAATTATGACCCCAAATTTGGTAAGAATGTCGCGGTTGCTAATCTTTCATTATTAAATACTAACTGGTATGTCAAACAGTTAAAAAAATGGGGTGCGCCAATATCATTCTCATTAGAAGAAATTGACCGATTACCCCAAGGGTTTATGGGCGAAGGCCGAAGGACATTTCTTTTGAAAGATATAATGCTTCGGGATATTATTGCGACTAATGCGGGAATTAAATTAAAATGGCCTGAAGATTATGCTTCTTCTGCAGAAAAATTTATGGCAAAAGTAATGGATAACTACAAAGAAGGTGTGATGCCAATCTATTTTGCGACAACAGTTGACCGGGCAGAAAATCTTAAAGATGTTGAGCCCTATCTGAGATTAGAAGGTATGGTTAATCGCGTTACAAATGTTAAATCACCCAATCAGATTGATTTAGTCCGAACTGAATATCTGGTAAATCAAGTTTATAAAATGAATAGTATGCTCGACCCTAAAGTTGTAAAAGATGATAATACCAAAGGTCTATTCTTAAACTATATTGCCAATTATGCAGCATTAGCACAAGAGTATCAAAGAATGGGAAATTTGGATTTGGCAATTGCGACCTTAAGCAAGACATTAAAATTTGATATTGAACCCCAACGGAAAGTTCCGATATATTATAATCTTTCGGTCTTTGCAATGTTAAAGCAAGATTATGATAATGCGATTGCCTTTTTAGATTCAGTTGAAAAACAAGGTATCTCGGACCCAGACCTAATGCTGAGACGGGGTTGGATTTATCAGTATCAAGGAAACTATCCATTAGCCGAACAAGCATTTCAAAAAGCACGCAGTTTAGCACCTAATCAACCAGAACCGATTCAAAGTCTTGTTGGCCTATATACGGAAAATATGCACGATACTGCAAAGGCAATTGCGGTATTACAAGATTGGTTGAGCCGTAATCCCAAAGATAATGTTGCCCAACAGATGTTACAATCTTTGATGCCGAAGACTCAAGTCCCACCAAAATCAAAATAACCAATAGATTATCTAGTATTTAGTTTTGCTCAAAAGACTTTTGATTTTTAATAACGCCAATGCATGAGTTTTCAATAACTTAGTTAATACTTAATCAAACATTAAATGCATGAATTTAGTATAACTCAATCAATACTCAATCAAGCACTATCTACAGCCCAAAAGCATAATGCTAAAAGAATCAATAAAATCAAACTTCAACTCGGCGAAGCTTCAGCAATAATACCCGAGTGCGTGAGTTTTTATTTTGACCAGATAAAAATCGGCACAATTGCAGAAAATGCTGTCTTAGATTTTGAAAAGATTCCACTGAAAACCCGCTGTCCAAAATGTAAAAAGGAATTTACAGGATTAGAGATTACCTGCAATTGTCAAAAAGGAGTTGAAATCATCTCAGGTCAAGAGATGATTATCGAATATATTGATATTGAATAAGCAAAAGCCATATTACTCCACCTAAAAATGTATACATATATTTCAATAAAAAATCAAGCAAAAATTTTATCTAACCATTTGAATCAGAATGCGATAAATAAAAATGACCTATCGAGATGGTATGACTCTCTCCGCTGAAGGGTGGGACAATTATGATGTGGAAATCTTTTGAGAAGAGTTTGACTTTTGGGACATTTAATATATTACCGGTTAGTTCATCTGTTAAGACATAAGTTAAATTATCTTTTTTCAACTTTTATGATAGGGCACATCTCATATCTTTTAGGTTGTGGAATCGGTTGCCATTCGTTCAAAGGAGTAGCTCGCCTATCAGTGTATTAAGTGTTTCTCTGGAATTAAGTTTCCTAAGAATTGGTGAATTCTTATTAGCATGGGATTGAGTTTAATAATAAAGAGAATTTTGCGAAAGTTAATTTACCGCTATTGAAATCGTGCAATTTTTCCCTATTTTCTGTGCTTTTTTAGAACTCGCTTAAGTCATTATTGACAATTGTTAAATCCTTATTATAATAAATTTATTGCTGTAAATCAGTAATGATTTATAATTTTAGCAGGAAAGGCGGAATTAGTAGTTTGGCAACTGGTAAAATAAAGTGGTTTGATGGAAAAAAAGGCTTTGGTTTTATTGAAGCCGAAGACGGCAGTGGCGATATTTTTGTCCATTACAGTGATATCGTCGGTGACGGCTATAGAACTCTTCGAGAAGGCGAAAGAGTTCAATACGAAGTAGAAGAAACTCCGAAAGGTAAAAAAGCAGTTAGAGTATCAAAACAATCGTAGGCCTTCTTAAATTATATTAATCTACCTCAAGTTAAGAGGTGAATATTACCTAAACGCACATTAGTCAGCCCAAGGTCCTGAGCAATTTTTAATGCTTGTTCAGCTTGGTATTTTGATGTAGGCGACAAATCCGAAAAATAAAAACAGGGATAAAAAGCCAATAGCGACCAAGGTATATTCTTATCAATCCCAGCAATAAATTGAGCAATATTAGTGAGTTCAATATGGTCAATGTATCCAGGGATTAATAAAGTCGAAATTACCAGCAAAGGTGGTTTGGGTCGCTCGTAAATATACTGGGCAACTTTTTTAATATTTTTTAGCGTCTGTTTATTTGAGACACCACATAGAGCATAATTTAATTCCTCACTATAGGTTTTTAAATCAAATTTAATACAACCGCCACTTTTTAATGATAACTCAATCATGCGATTAAGTAATGTTTCCGACATCGAACCATTAGTTTCCCAACAGATACGAAAAATTCTTTGGGTTCGAATTAAAATTTGTTCAGCAACATTAATTGCGAGCAGTAGATTAGGAGTCGGGTCGCCGCCAAAAAAACAGATGCAGGATGTTTTCTTATCTACCGCCTTTACTAACTCTTGAAAATTAGTCATTCTGGTCGGTTTATCTCGATAATGCCAATTTTGGCAAAACAGACAGTTGAAATTACACGAGCAGAAAAAGACCGCTAAATTTTTGTAACCGTATTCTATGCCAGGAAGATTGGCATATTGGGGATAACCAGCACCAGAAGCAGCGCAGACCCAATCAGCAACACAATTGGTTGGTAAAGAGTCGTAATACCAGTGAAGATAAGTAAAATCTTTTGATATGCCAGTTAAATTACCGTTAATATTCTTGTATACTCCACAATAACCAGATTCGCCATCACCTATAACACATTGATTAACGCATTGCGCACATTTTAAGCCGGCTTCAGTTTGTGGCGGCTTTAATGGTAAATTAAATTCAGTCCGACTTCTATGATGAATTAATTCAATTTTATCTTTTATTTTTAGAAAATTTGTTCTAATACAATCAACACAAAAACCTAAATATTTAGAAATAAAAGGTGAATTTTTCTTACAAAATTGGCATTGTGCCATATCTATAGTAAAATAAAAATATAAGTTATGTCAATTATAGAAAAAGAGAGTTCGGTCAAAGTCAAGACAGTAAATTAATAAGTGAAATGTAAAATTTATCCTTTAGTGTTCTGATACACTCGTTTTCTTAATAAGCTACAGGCACCAGATATCTGCCGGCTTGAAAGTCGTTGATTTGTTTACTCAGAAGTCAATTAATGGTGGCAAATCTTTTATTATAACGATAAATATCATAAATAACAGTTACCCCATGCATTAAGTATTATATAACACGAAGCGGTTTCTTTAAAACTAAAATTTAATATTTCTAAATAGTAATTTCAGATTTAAAAATCTTTTGCTTGACAATCTATTATTTTTTTTATAATAAATTATTATGTTTAATTTTATTTAAAAAGATTGGAGGTAGATATGTTATATAGGTCGCTCTTTTTAATTTTGATTTTTGTCAGTTCGGTTTTTACACAGAGCCTTACTTGGCTTGGGTCGATGGGAACACCTTATGCAGAAGTACACGGTGTTTCTGATGATGGCATGGTGGTTACAGGCTGGGCAGGAGTTTATAGTCCACATCGTGCTTGGCGTTGGACACCTTCTACCGGAATGCAAGATATTGGTTCCCTTGCTCCTGGATATGATGCCGAGGCGTGGGGACTATCCGCGGATGGACAAGTTATTGTTGGATATGGTCTTATCGGAGTTGGCAGCGTATATCGTGGTTTTCGCTGGAAAAACGACAGTATGTATCAGTTCGGCACTTTTGGTGGAAGCGTAAGTTGGGCATATGCTGCCTCTTTTGATGGTTCGGTTGTTGCGGGTAGTGCTGAACATAGTAACGGTTATAATCACGCCTTTCGGTGGACGGCTGATTCGGGTATGCAAGATCTCGGAGTACTTCCCGGTGCATTGCGGAGTGTTGCCCGAGGTGTTTCAGCTGATGGCAGGGTCGTGGTCGGCTGGTCAGGCTTTGAGAACCAAGTTCACCATGCATTTCGCTGGGAAAATGGAGTGATGGTTGATATCCATAATCCGGCATTGTATGGAAGCGAAGCATTGGGAGTTTCAGATGACGGAAATGTGGTGGTTGGGGCTTGGGGACCAAATATGTTGACGCCTGCCCGCGCATTTCGTTGGACCGCCAGTACCGGAATGTATGACCTTGGCACTTTGGGTGGCAATTGGAGTGAAGCTTGGGATGCTAATTATAATGGCAGCATCGTTGTCGGATGGGCTGAGCGTTCTACAGGTAACTGGGGCGCATTCCGTTGGAAGGAAACAACCGGAATGCAGGATTTAAATGTTCTTTATGCAAATCTGTTAACCCCGGGTTCGGTGCTGAGAGACGCATTTGCTATCTCATCTAATGGACGCTACATTGCGGGTAGGGGTTATAATGCAGCAACCGGTCGGAATGAGGCATATCTTTTAGATACACAGGGAACATCCGTTGCGGAAAAATCTGAAAATTTACAAATAGCATCTCGCCTTTATCAAAACTATCCAAATCCTTTTAGCCGGGTTACAACTATAACTTATGAAATTCCATTTCGAACAAGTGTTCAACTCGAGGTCTATGATGGATTGGGACGTAAAGTTGGAACTCTCGTAAACGAAATTCAAAATGCCGGGAAATACAGTGTAAAGTTTGTCGCCGATAATTTTTCAAACGGTATCTATTTCTATACCTTAAAAACCGAAAAGTCGGTTAATGTTAATAGAATGGAATTGCTAAAGTAATAACAAAGACAAAGTTTTGGTTCTTACACCAAGCAGGACCAAAGTTCGACAAAGAGAGCACAAACTAATAGAAACTTTAGTACAGAAGTGAAATAAGTTGCCGGATTGTATTCGGCGATTGATATTTAATTTGCAACTTTATTATATCGCCATAACTAAATTGAGAATGCTGAAAAAATCAAGTCGCATTGGAGTTTTGTAAGACCCATATTTTTCGGCATATCAAAAAATGAATTATGGTCTTCACTCCCTTCCACTCAGCAGAGTATGTACTTTTTGGCTTTGCCTTTTGTTGTTTCCAACCGCACCACATTCCTTCTTTACATGGTCGGTTCATGTATCCCCTGAATCATGTTCAGAGTTATGACAAGGAGGATAGATATTGCTTGGATTACTACTTTATCAAGTCTGCAATAACGAGTGAATTCGGTGTCAACAAAGAAAATTATTATCCAATGTGGAGGTTTTGTCAAAACATTATGTCATTAATAAACGGCAAGACTCTTTCAGCGTTCTTAGTAGTAATTTAATTGAGGAAAATCTTTATTCTCTGCTTAAAAATTTTTTTATAATTTCAACAAAATCATCATAACAAAAGAGACTTATCTTTGTGCCCAAAACATAATAATGCTTGAACATTGCAAAAATGCGTAACATCCAAAATCACAAAAATAATTAATTTTTAGGTCTTTAGCAATCATCACAATTAAATCTCATAAACTGTATAGTATCTCTTGGACATATTGCAGAAAAAATTGATTTTACAGAAATCTTAAAAAACTACTTGACTAAATTTGAATTTTTAGTATACTAATTGATTATTGTCAATTTTTGCGTTGTACTGAAATTATACTATGTTGAAACGTCAAGAAAAGATTAGAATTAAGTTAAAAGCATACGACCATCGAATTTTAGACCAGTCGGCAAAGGATATTGTTGATGTTGCCCGACGGACTGGTGCGATTGTTTCAGGCCCAATTCCTTTGCCAACGGAACGTAGTTTGTTTACGGTTTTACGTTCACCACATGTCGATAAGAAATCACGAGAGCAGTTTGAGTTAAGAGTCCATAAGCGCTTGATTGAAATCTCAAACGCAACTCGTGAGATGGTCGATGCGTTAATGAAATTAGAAGTTCCAGCAGGCGTTGAAGTGGAGATTAAATCAGCATGATTGGTTTAATTGGAAGAAAAGTTAAAATGTCACAATTGTTTTCGGATACCGGCAAGGTAATTCCGGTAACAATTGTCAAGGCCGGTCCGTGTTTCGTCGTGCAAAAAAAGACTAAAGATAAAGATGGTTACGACGCTCTGCAATTAGGTTTTGAATCTAAACCGAAGGCAAATAAACCAATCACCGGTCATTTTAAGAAGAGTAATTTAGAACCAACGAAGGTTTTAAAAGAAATTAGATTAAACAATGGTGAGATTGAAAAATATTCAGTAGGTCAGGAGTTGAAAGTGGATATTTTTAGTGAAGGTGATTTAGTATCAGTAACAGGCTTAACTAAAGGCCGTGGTTTTACTGGTGGTATGAAACGATGGGGTTGGCATGGTGGACCAGCATCGCATGGTTCAATGTCGCATCGTCGAATTGGTTCGGTCGGTTCTGGTAGTTCTCCAGGACATCCCTGGCGAGGTCGACATCTGCCTGGTCATCTTGGTATGGAAAAAGTAACGATTAAAAATCTACAGGTAGTTAAAATCGATAAAGAGAATAACCTTTTATATATTAAAGGCGCAATTCCTGGTTCTTCGTATACGCCAGTAATTATAAAGAAAAAATGAAGATTATAATTAAAAGGTGAACGACAAATGTACGCTGAGTTATTAGCAATTGACGGCACAGTAAAAGATAAGATTGAGTTGTCCGAACTTGTCTTTGGTCAAAAAGATAATAACGGTTTAATTTGGGAAGCGGTCTGTAATTATTTGGCTAATCAAAGACAAGGCACAGCGAAGACTAAAACCCGTGGTGAAGTTCGAGGTGGTGGTAAAAAACCTTGGGCGCAAAAACATACGGGTCGCGCTCGAGTCGGTTCAATTCGTTCACCAATTTGGGTCGGCGGTGGAGTTGTCTTTGGTCCCCAACCACGAGATTACTCTTATAAAATACCTAAAAAGAAAAAAAGAAAAGCATTATGTGTTGCTTTGTCAATGAAATTGAGACAACAAGGTATCAAATTTGTTGAAGATTTTGATTTGGAAAGTCATAAAACTAAAGAAATGTTAAAAGTACTAAAAAATTTAGGATTAAATTCCGGAAAAACCATATTGGTCAATGAAGCATTTTCTAAGAATATGATTTTGGCAAGTAGAAACATTCAGAATTTAGAATTGGTTTTGGCACAAGATTTAAATATTTACGAGTGTGTTGCGTCAGATAATCTGGCATTCACTCAGAAAGGATTAGCCGCAATAGAAAAGCGTTTGAGTAAAGATGGAGAGTAATTATGATTGACCCGACAAAAGTACTGATTCGACCGATTGTTACGGAAAAAACCGAACGGTTAAAAACGGAAAATAATCAATATGTATTTGAAGTTGCCCGCAAATGTAATAAGATTGATGTTAAAAGAGCGGTAGAACAAGCATTTCGAGTTAAAGTCGATAAGGTTCGGGTAATGAATTATTACGGAAAACCGAAACGGATGGGAATTTTTCAAGGCAGACGCTCGGAATGGAAAAAAGCAATCGTCACCTTAAAACCGGGACAAAAGATTGAAAGTTTGGAGCGGTAAAATGCAAGTTATATTAGAACTTATTAATGAAGGGATAAAAACAAGTTTGATTTTGACAAACATTAGTAATGACTTGAGGTGTTAGTCTATGGGCATTAAAACTTATCGACCAACGCCGTTATCAAGACGATATTATACGGTGTCTACTTTTGAAGAGATTACGACCACAGAACCATACAAGCCATTATTAGTACCAGCACGCAAAAAGGGTGGCAGGAATAATTTGGGTCGAATTACTGCAAAATATCGTGGTGGTGGTGAAAAGCGACATTATCGGATAATTGATTTTAAGCGAGATAAACATAATATTGAGGCAACAGTAAAGACTATCGAATACGACCCGAATCGTTCAGCAAGAATTGCTTTAGTCTGTTATAAAGATGGTGAATACCGGTATATTTTAGCACCAGAAGGTTTAAAGGTCGGTGATACGATAATGTCAGGTGAGTCCGCTCCGATTAAACCCGGCAATGCAATGCCTTTGTCAGCAATCCCAGTTGGAGTTGAAATTCATAATCTCCAACTCTATCCTAATTATAATTCGTATTTAGTTCGAAGTGCAGGTACTGCAGCACAAATTTTAGCCAAAGAAGGGGATTATGCAGTAATTAAACTGCCGTCTTCTGAAATTAGAAAGTTTTCTTTAGATTGTTATGCAACGATTGGAAGAGTATCCAATCTTGACCATAAAGAGATTTCAATTGGTAAAGCCGGACGGTCTCGTCATCGTGGCATTAGACCTCGAGTTCGAGCAGTGGCAATGAATCCGGTTGACCATCCCATGGGTGGTGGCGAAGGAAAATCTTCTGGTGGCAGACATCCTTGTTCAGAAAAAGGACTAATTGCTAAAGGCAAAAAGACACGCAAAAGTAAAAAACATTCATCAAAACTCATTCTCCAGAGGAGAAAATAATGGGACGTTCAACTAAAAAAGGACCATACGTTGACGAGAAGTTATTGAAAAAGATAAAAGAGATTACCGAACGCGGTGAAAGGAAGGTTATTAAAACCTATGCCCGCAGGTCGCAGATTCCACCGGAATTCGTTGGACATACGATTGCGGTTCATAATGGCAATAGATTTATTCCAGTTTATATTACTGAAAGGATGGTCGGTCATCGTTTAGGTGAATTTGCACCAACGAGAACCTTCCGTGCTCATTCTGGTCAGCGTCGGGAAAAGAAAGAAGAAGAGGAGAAAGAATAATATGGAAGCAGTTGCTCGTGCCCGTTATCAGCGTGTGTCAGCGAAGAAGATGAACCGAATTCTTAGGTTAATTCGCAATAAACCTGTGCCCAAAGCAATGGCAATTCTAAAATTTCTGCCCAAGCCATCAAAAACGCCAATTGTTAAGACCTTGAAATCAGCAGTGGCTAATGCGATGGTTAAAGTCGGTAAAGCCAAGTTAGATGAAAAGGATTTGTTTGTTAAATCAGCGACTGCTGATCCCGGACCGATGATGAAACGATTTCGCGCGGGTCCTCGCGGTTCTGCGAATATGATATTGCGAAGGACTTGTCATATTAATATTACAGTCGCGACTAAAGAGGAGATTGCATAATGGGACAAAAGACACATCCAATTGGATTTAGATTAGGAATTACGAAAGACTGGAAATCTTCTTGGTTCAGTTCCAGAAACTATCGCGATTATCTTTTAGAAGATTTGAAGATTAGACGGTATATCGAGACAAAATTACAGGATGCAATGATTGCCAATATTAAAATCGAGCGCGTGGTGGCAAAAACGACGATTACAATTTATACGGCTCGGCCCGGTGTGGTCTTTGGTAAGGGTCGTCAAGCATTAGATGCATTACGCCAAGAAATTAAACAGCTTATTAACCGAGATGTCCAGATTGTGGTAGAAGCAGTTCGAGTGCCGGAATTAGAAGCAAAATTAGTTGCAGAAAGTATTGCCCGACAATTAGAACAACGCGTGGCTCACCGCCGAGCAATGAAACGGGCAGTAACTCAAGCAATGCGGCTTGGCGCTCAAGGTATTAAAGTTATGGTTTCCGGCCGATTAGCCGGAGCGGAAATTGCTCGGTCTCAATGGTATCAAGAAGGTCGCGTTCCTCTACAAACCCTGAAAGCCGATATCGATTATTATTGCGCAGTTTCTAAAACAATCTATGGTACGATTGGTTGTAAAGTATGGATCTATAAAGGTGATGTAACACCAGAAGCAAGGAGCTAAAATTATGTTAATGCCGAAACGCGTAAAATATCGTAAACAACAGCGAGGTCGGAGAAAAGGTAAAGCCACGCGAGCAAATAAACTTGATTTTGGTGAAATTGGTTTGCAGGTCTTAGAACCAGCCTGGATTACTGCTCGGCAAATTGAAGCCGCCCGAGTTGCGATTGCTAAGTTCTTAAAAAAGAGTGGTAAAGTTTGGGTGCGAATTTTCCCGGATAAACCAGTTACAAAAAAACCCGCAGAGACCAGAATGGGAAAAGGAAAAGGTAATCCGGAATTTTGGGTGGCAGTTGTAAAACCAGGAAGAGTTATTTTTGAGTTAGAAGGTCTGCCGGAAAATGAGGCTCACGAAGCATTACGACGGGCTGCAAGTAAATTACCATGCAAAAGTCATATTATTCATCGTGAAGAGATAAGTTATGAAGCATACTAAAAATTACTTAGTGAAAACAGTACCTCAGATAACCGATAATATTAACAGAGTAGATGATATTAGTTCTATTGATAAGGAATAAGTTATGAAACCATCAGAAATTCGGAATATGACCAAAGAAGAGATTGTGCGAATGATTAAGGAACTAAAAGAAGAACATTTTAAGCTCAGAATGCGTCGAGCAACAGAAGAATTACCGAACCCATTGCGCCTGAGAACATTACGACGGGATATTGCGCGTTTGATGACAATTCTAAAAGAAAAAGAACAAGAACCGGCAAAAACTTCTGCCGAAACTAAAACGAGGAAAGAATAATGGCAAAACAGGTAAAGGGAATAGTTATTAGTAATAAGATGAATAAGACTGTTGTTGTGGTTGTAGAACGCAAAGTGCTCCATCCGAAATATAAAAAATATATTACTAAACGGACAAAACTTTATGCGCACGATGAGAAGAACGAATGTAAAATCGGCGACCAAGTGCTTTTAGAATCGACCCGGCCACTTTCAAAATTAAAGCGGTGGCGAGTTGTAAGAATTTATGAATCAAATGCATAGTATAAAAATTTTAAGTTAGCACAAGAAATATGATACAAGATTTTACCCGATTGACCGTAGCCGATAATACTGGTGCACGAGTCGCAATGGTTATAAAAGTATTAGGCGGTTCGAAAAGAAGATTTAGTTATGTTGGTGATGTGGTGGTCGTCACAATCAAAGATGCCTTACCCAATGCACCAATTAAAAAAGGCGATAAAGCCCGAGCAGTAATTGTCCGACAAAGAAAAGAATATCGCAGACCCGACGGAACCTATGTCCGTTTTGATGACAACGCTTGCGTGTTAATTGATGATAAAGGCGAACCCAGAGGGACCCGTGTGTTCGGACCTGTGGCTCGGGAAGTTAGAGACCGCCAATATACCAAAATTGTATCATTGGCTGCAGAGGTTGTATGAGCATAAAAATTAGAAAAGGTGATTTAGTTGAAGTTATCTCCGGTGAATCAAAAGGCAAAAGGGGAAAGGTTTTGGAAATTATTAAAGAAAAAGACCGAGTAAGAGCAATTGTTGAAGGCGTGAACTTGGCGAAGAAACATAAGAGAACCCAAAAAGCAACGCAACCCGGTGGTATTATCGATTTGCCGAATCCGTTAGATATTTCTAAACTGGCATTGTTATGTCCGAAATGCGGTAAAATGACAAAGGTCAAACGAGAAGTAGTTGAAGGCAAACGAACCAGAATTTGTAAACTTTGTGAGGAGATTATCGATTAATGGTACCAAGATTAAAGGAACTATACTATACTAAAATCAGAAAAAATTTGATGGAACGATTCGGCTATAAGAATATTCATCAGGTACCGAAGTTGTTGAAAGTAGTAATTAATGTCGGTGCCGGTGAGGCGGTTGCGGACCCGAAAATATTAGAAGTTATCAGCGAAGATTTGGCTGTCATTACTGGTCAGAAACCAGTTATTACCCGAGCGCACCGAGCAATTTCAGCATTTAAACTTCGTGCTGGCCTACCAATTGGTGTCAAGGTTACATTACGCGGTAATCGAATGTATGAGTTTATCGACCGCTTCTTTAATTTTGCTGCACCCCGAATTCGTGACTTTCGAGGGTTCTCGCCAGAATCGTTCGATGGCCGCGGCGGTTATACCTTAGGAATATCCGAACAGATAATATTTCCGGAAATTGAAGTTAGTAAAATTAAAAAGGTTTTCGGTATGGATATTACAATCTTAACAAATGCAAAACATGATGATGAAGCAAAAGCATTATTGGAAGAATTAGGAATGCCGTTTCGAAAAGGAAAATAAATGGAGAAAAAAGTGAGAGCAATGTTAATTACACAATGTTCAAGTCAGCCAAAAATACTGCATAATGTAAATACATTATTTTTAGTATTAAAAAAGGAGAATTACTAATAATGGCGCGAAGATGTTTGATTGTTAAATCACAGCGAGAGCCCAAATTTGCCGTAAGAAAATATAATCGTTGTCAAAGATGTTTTCGTCGACGTGCCTACTATCGGAAATTCGGTTTGTGTCGACTCTGTCTACGCGAATTAGCCTTAAAAGGAGAGATTCCTGGTTTGCGAAAAGCAACCTGGTAAGAGTCAAATGGTGACAAACGATTTTCTAAAGATAATGCTAAATTTTAATCGATTAAACGGGAGATAAGACTATGGACCAAATTGCTGATATGTTAACGCGTATTCGTAATGCGCTAAAAGCAAAACATAAAGAAGTTAAAATTCCTTATACCAAACTAAAATATGAAATCGCCCGAATCTTATTAGAAGAAGGCTATATCAATAATTTCACATTAGGTGGTGGGAAAATAAAAAAAACAATTAGCATCCAATTAAAATACGATGAAAGTGGTAAACCAGCAATTTTCGGGCTAAAACGAATTTCCCGTCAATCACGCCGAGTTTATTGTAGTTACAAAGAGATACCATTAGCAATTGGTGGATTAGGAATTACAATTCTTTCGACGCCGAAAGGAGTATTAACTGACCGTGAGGCGCGTAAAGAGCATGTCGGCGGCGAGGTTATCTGCCAAGTTTGGTAAACAAAAAGACTTCGGAAAAATTGTTGTAAGAAAATGTACCGACAGCCTATATACATAGAAATAAGTAGAAATCCAAAATGAGGATACTCCAGAATAATAAAAAAATCTTATCAATATAATTAAAAGGGAGTTAAATATGAAAAAATCGCTTATTGTAAATTTACTAATTTGTGGGTGTCTTTTGTTTTTTAATTTTGCCTGTGGACCCAAAGAGAGCAATATAATTAAGATTGGTTTGATTGTGCCGATAACCGGTGATGTTAAAACTTTTGGCGAATCCGTGCGCAATAGTGTGCTTTTAGCAATTGAAGAAGTTAATCTCAAAGGTGGTATTAATGGCAAACAATTAAAAGTCATCACCGCAGACGATAAAAACGATCCAACCGAAGCAGCCAATGCGTGTAGCAAACTCATAAATCAAGATAAAGTTAAATTCATCATCGGCTCAGTTGCTTCTAAATCATCGATACCGCTTTCTGAAATATGCCAACAAGCAAAAGTTGTTATGATAACTCCGACTTCAACTAATCCGAAAGTAACGGTCAGAGATAATGGTGAGCGTAAGGACTATATTTTTCGAGCCTGCTTTATTGACCCATTTCAAGGAACAGTTGCAGCCAAATTTGCGATTGAAAATTTAAAGGCAAAAAATTCCGCTATTCTCTATGATATTTCCAATGATTATGTCAAAGGTTTAGCAGAGTTTTATAAGGATGCCTTTACAAAGTTAGGCGGTAAAATATCGGTTTACGAATCTTATGGAAAAGACGATGTTGATTTTTCAGCATTATTGACCAAAGTAAAAGCAGAAAATCCGGATGTATTATTTATACCGGATTATTATAATAAAGTAGGTTTGATTGTAAAACAAGCACGGGCTTTAGGAATCAAGTCAGTCTTCTTAGGTGGCGATGGTTGGGATTCGCCTGAGATGACTAAAATTGCCGGTGATGCCATAAACGGTGGTTATTTCACAAATCACTACTCGCCCCAAGACCCAAGACCGGAAGTTCAAGAATGGGTTCAGAAATATGAGAAGAAATACGGTTCCAAACCCGATGCTTTAGCAACCCTCGGTTATGATGCAGCGCTTTTACTTATTGAAGGAATTCGTCTTGCGGGAAAAGACGACCCAACATTAGTGCGTGATGCTTTAACCAAATTAACTAACTTTCCAACCGTATCGGGTAATATTACTTTTGATGTTTTTGGCAATCCGGTTAAAAATGCAGTAATTCTGCAATACCAGAATGGCGAACAAAAATATATTGCCACTGTGCAACCGTAACTGATACCTATATAAAACGAACTGAGTAAAAGTTTAATCACTTACCCACATAAAATTTAACGATAAAGACGGTTTTAGATTAGGCGAAGAAGGTCAATAAATACTATAATCTCACTTATTTTAAGTAAAATAGTTATTAGTATTACAAACGGGCAGTTTGACACAATAGATTGAAGATAGGGTTACTTGACCTATTATCCTATTGATAATTCAAGGTCTAAATCAATCAGTAACCAAGAAGACAATCTAAATATTGGCTGGTTTAGATGTCAGATGGGAAAGCCTAAGGATTGCCGATCGGCTCACCTATCATACTACCGAGAATGTCAGAAGAATCCCCAAAAATAAAATATGATTTTCTTATTTTGTGACTTATCGATATTAGCCAAAATGAGATGTTAAAAGAATTATTGATTTTAGAAAACGGAACAAAAATTGTCCATAATGGAAGATAGTGCTAAGAATAGTTTAAATTCAATTTGTGTAATCAATTCTATTCGTGGTTAAGATTCTTTTAATCTAAGGAAGTCTTACCAATTTTGAGCAAAATTTAAGCTGATTCCTAGTCCTTTTGATTTAGTTATAAAGCCATTTTTTTGGACAACTCCAAGGTTGAAATTAAATCCTTTTATGGCAAATCTTAAATTTGTTCCGATTCCAATATTTTTGAAATCAGTTGTCAATGTGAGTTCAGGATTAAAAAATCTTTTAATTAAGAACTCTGAATTTAGATGTATTGAATGGACAATATTATCGATGAATTTACTACGAGAAAGATAATAATAGTAATTAGAAGAAAGAATTATAAAATCTATCGGTTGATAACTTATCTGAAATAGAATCTTTGCGGGCATTGAGGTTTTAAATGGAGAAATTTGATAAGATGTGTCTTCTGAATGAACAAATAAATTAACATCAGAAGAATCTAAATATCTTTGGACACTCAGCGAGTCAATATCAAGTTTAAGTAATATCTGTTTTGGACTTTTGGACCAAAAAAATCCGTTATTGAGATTGAGTATTGCTAATCCGAACATAAGACTTGGTAAGGGCTGAGCAGTTACTCCTAAATCTAATGCATAACTAATATTAGAACCAGATGCAGTTGATATTAATAATTTTTCTCGTGCGATAAAAACATCCGGCGTTGTAATTAACATTCCGTAAGCTGAGTCTGTAGTAATAACACCTCGGCCTTTAAGTCCGTGTAACCGACAGCCGATATTTAGTGATTGGAGTTGAGGAATTTTCAGTAACTCGATTTCCCGCTCTCGATTTATTAGGGGATAACTTAGTTCTAAGGCTAAATCAAAATAACCGAGTTCATTAATTCCGATATTAGATAAGTCATATTGTCGGTTAATTTCATTTCCTAATAAGATTAATTCAAATAACTCTCTAGGAAGTTTTGCTGATAGTAATTCGTGATATTGAAGAGAAATGCCTGCCCAAGGTGAGAAAAATGCAAGAGGGACTACAGCACCACTGCCACTAAACTGAAGACCACTGTTTGGAATACTATTAAGAATTGCCATTTTTTGAGTACTATCCCAATCCGGGTCTTTATTAAAATGCCGATTATAACTTGAGAACGAAATCGAATTATTGAAAAGATTAATATCAAAGTTTAAGTATCTTAATGAATACGCTGGTTTATTTGATATTTGCCAATATGCCGGATTTGGTTCAAGAAATCTTGAAGTGGTATAGGAAAAACCTAGGCTGTTATTGGCAGTTAAAATAACGCTAATAGAGATGATAACAGAAAAACAAATTTTACTTTTGCTTAATTTATGAGATCTTATTTTATTTCTGATATTCATTGTAATTTTAGCGCTCCGACTTTTCTATTCTGGTGGTAAACCAAGTTTAATCTTTGCATACGAGTTTTTCACTTGAAAGTAATCGTTACCCATCACGGTGATAGTGTCTGTTTGGGGAATAAATAGATAGAGACTGACTTTTACAAGCGAATCAGCAAAGATTTTCGTGTCCGATTCAGTAAGTGCTAAACTAATATTAGAATCAACCGGTGCAATAACAATACCAGCATTATTAGTTAAACCCTGAGGCACGGAGATTTTTAACCTTATTGAATCATCCACAGAATTTTTAAGTAATAATTCACCAGACATGCTGGCAGGAAAATGATTAGAAATAAGTCCATTAAAAATTCCACCATAAGCATTTTTCCTAATTTGCTCACGAGTATCAGGATTAATTTTCAGTGTTTCCGGACCAAAGACAACAGTATCCGCGAGTAAGAATAATCGCATTGGACTTGCAACTTCATAAGTTGCGGTGTTAAACGACCTTCGGCTCATCCAGCCTTGCTCATATGATGCAATGTGTAATCTAAAAATTACATTCTCTGGATGGAAATTGACAAATCGAGTGAAATTAATTGATGGCGTTTCGATTTCTGGTTGTTGCGGTGTTCCCCTTTCTAGATAAAAGGTTGTATCCAGCGCAAGGGTATCGCCATTATTATTTAAGGCACAAACATTTAATGTCAAATAAATCGGAAACCAGATAGCATTTACCAAGGTTAAATTAGCATAAGCATTTACCACATTGACATTAGATAGAATTTCAGGAAGTTTAATCCTGACAGTTTCTGCGGGAAAACTATGTTTAAGCGTATCTCTAATTCTGCCTGCGAGTGAATCAGCTTTGAGATTTTGGGTTAAACATGTAACTTTCACAAAATTATCTGAAACAAAATTGACAAATTGGGGACCAAGTTCAAACTCAACAACGGTTTTTAAGGTCAAAGGAGTCGAATCTGTTGAGAAGTTTTGATAAATGCGGTTGGCTAAGTTAATATTTATGTTTGTGCTATCAAAATTCTCAACAAACAAGGTGTCACCAAATGACAATTCCGGCACCATAACTCTGACGGAACATGCAACCGGAAATCCGTTGTGGAGAGTAACGGACAAATCACCTTCATGAAAGATTAAATCGCTGATTGTGATTTGATAATTCATCGGCAGGGTATAGATTTTTTGTTTTGTTACTCGAACCGTGCGAGGTTGCAATGACCGAAAACTTCCTGAGTCAATCTTTACCGAATCAAATTTCACATAAAATCTTATCGAATCGTATTTTGAAACAGGAATTAAATTTGCACCGGTACCACTGGATGCAAATTTTAGTTGGACATTCAGCATACTGTCAATCTGAATATTTTCTAAACGATTTGTATATTCAATACCGGACATTGAGTCAGGTCCAAAGAAATGAATAAAACTTATATCCGAAATTGAACAAGTAACAGAATCAAACGGCACATGAGAAAAATTCCATAAAGAGATTCGCAAAATTGCGGAACGAACGAAGACACTTCGGATATTATCTACATCAATAATCGTATCAAAGATTCTAGTAAACGCGGGGATATTAATATTTACCGTTGTTTCTGGCAAAACTAAACCAGGTATAATCTGAGGGATTTGTAAAAGCAAGTTGCCTGAAGCCAAATTAGAAAAAGTAAAATCAGGTAATCTGGTGTATACTGAGTCTAACCGGTTTTGAATTTCAATTGAGTCTAATAGACAAAAAGTGTCTAATTTGCCGGCTTTATAAAAATGTAATGAAGAATCATTGTTAATTCTGAAGTAACTGGTATCAATAAAATCACGGATAGAAAAGAATTTTGCATATAAAGGGATGGTAATATCTGAATGCCATTTTGGTTTCTTAAAACAACTGAGTCCTAATAAAAAAATAATTAGGAGTAAGAAGGAATTAAAAAATCCCTTAACTCTCATAATGGCTATAATTATATAAATAAATCCTCAGTTGTCAACTAAAAAATAATTAAGGGCTGAATAAAATGACACTGAAGACACTAAAAAAGAAGTAGAATTCAAAAGTGACACAAATGTTACCCTGAAAGGCGAAGCGTAGATGGAGTGAAACGAAGTCAACTTGATTCAGGGTTCCGGATGGATAAGAATTGAGATGCTGAATCGAGTTCAACTTGACATAATGACATTCTATATGTAACCACAGAAGACACGGTAGAAATAAAAGTTCAAAAATTATAAATGTAGTATGCTATTTGCATTTTGGTTTGTCGTTTTGTCTTTTGAGTTTTCCATTTTGAATCTGTGCTCAGTATGACAAAATTGCGGTCTATTCTTTAGCCTTTGAAGGCACATAAGTAAAAGAAAATTTAGTGATTCATCCGATCCATTGAGAGATAAATATTCTTTTCATTTTATGGGTATTTATTTAATAAATAGAAGACCGTTTCATCTGTATCAGATTCGGTCATCTGACACGAATATTTATTTAATTGAAAAACCGCTCCGGTAATCAGCGGAAAAATGACTTTCACAGAGCTCTCAAACTAAGAAAATGGTATTGTAATTTGTCTTCGGATAGACAATTTCTATGATTTAAGCACAGGCAAAACAGGTGGAAAGCTAAGTGTTAACTTGAATGATTGAACAAGAGCCTTGAAACGATACGAAAATCTTAGCAAAAGCATAAATTTAATAATAGACGACAATTTTGCCATTATAATAGACACAATTTTTAACTCCATAGACGGCGGCGCGTATGGTACGATTTCCGCATCCGTTCTGCACCAACACTGTACCCGGACGCTTTGTTTTTTACTTACGACCTTTAGGATATAAGACAACAAAATGCGCATAAAGAATTGATGTCTGCTTGCTCAGTATAACGATTATTCTTAAAAAACAACCAAATTAAGCATTTTGCTTTAAATGCCTTGATCCAATTATTGACCGATGATTTTATACATAACAAAGTACATCTCATGCCATTCGGCATATCGCTTTTCAAAAACATTTACCCTTCGACACAACTAAGCTTAGAATACCCTAAATCGCTTGCACGATGCTTTTATTCAGTAGTTGTTAAATTATCCTATCAATCCAAATTATAAGCCGATTAAAGAGGCAACCACACGAAGATGACAGATTATATTCTTACATAATTTTTCTGCCTGTTTTAGGACATCAGACATAAGCGCCATCGGTATTACTCTATTTATCACATATATACGCATATTTGCATACATTATATAAAAAAATTAAATTGTGTCAAGCATTATTTTGGAGGGTTCGGAAAAAGAACCACAGAAAAAAATAAAGGCACAGAAAACAAAAAGAAAATCCGGTGATTCATCTGATATGGATATTTATTTGCTGTTTTAAGTAGAAGACCACTCGGTCAATAGCAAAAATTGGTTTTCGACGCGTTCTCGATAGGATATTTGATCGGATAATATGGTTGAGTATCGCTTTCGCTTTTAACCTTCATTATATAAACTTAATTTTAACAGTTTCAATAAACAAAAAATAGAATGCTTTAGAAATTTACTGTTTAGTATAATTTGGTAGAATTTAGTCTGTAAAATTGATTCTTTATGATGCTTACTGGTTTGTGTTATAAGAGAAATTAACAAGGACAAAATAAATCTTTAGTGAATTGAGAATTATTTTACAACTATTAAAGTATTAACGGCGCAATATCTGATAATTAGTGCGGTAAGCAGTTGTTTACTTCACCCAGTATAAGAAGCGACCGCAATTCGGACAGTTAACGATTTCAGTGCGACATCGATAAACATATTCTGAGGGTAGTTTCATAAAACATCCGCCACAGAATTCATTAATCACCTGCACGACGACCCGTCCCCCATATCGTTTCATGATTTTTTTGTAGGTGGCGAGTAAATTCGGTTCAATTTTTTGGGCGATAGCTTCACGCTCTTTTTCGGCAGTTTGGATAAAATCTAAAGTAGGTTTTGGCGTCTTAAAACCGATCTTTTTATAGTCAGGTGAAGCAATATCTTTTAAGAGTAAATCGAATTCTTCTAATGCGCGCAATAGGTTTAATTGTTTTTTCATTGATGACGACCCTTTTGTCTGCACTTAAGTTCTTTCTTTGAACAATTATTTTTGTTAGCTTTAGTTAAATTTATTTTATTTTTTCTTCTAAAGATTTTATTAAAGCAATAAATTCTTCTGGTGTTTGGGGTTCAAAAATTCGCTTTTTCGATGTCAGTTCCTGACAAATCATTGCAACTTTTCCTAAGGTAATAAGATATTGATTGCCTGGGTCCTGCGGCGGTGCAACAATAAGAAATAGTAAATAAACAGGTTTTTTATCAATCGCATTGAAGTCAATACCTTTTTGCGAACGACCCACAGCGATTTCTAATTTATCGATTAACAATGAACGACAGTGGGGAATGCCAATACCTTTGCCAATGCCGGTTGAACCCAATTCTTCTCGAGTTAGTAATGTTTCTAATAACGATTCCGCATCACTGCCCGTCTTCAATAAACTGACAAGTTCTTTTAAGGCTTCAGTCTTTTTCTTTGCCTTTAAGTTCAAATTGATGCGTTCTGGTCTTAATAAGGATGTTAAAGTCAAGATTACCTCCTATATTTATTGACTGAAAAGACTAATATTTTGCTTTTCATAGTCTGTATTTACATCTTTTCCGGTGCGGAGACACCAATTATTGATAAGATTTCCTTTAGAATTTTTTGCGTTGCCCGACACAGATAAACACGAGCCGAGGTTATCGGAATATTGTCAGTCACAACTCGAACATTCTCATAGAATTTATGAAAAGTAGTCGCAAGTTCTAAGGCGTAGTAGATAAGATGGTGCGGTTCGAAATTAATTGCTGCCGTTGCAATTACTTCGGGAAAATGTAACAACATGCGGATTAATTCTCGTTCGGCTGAAGTGGTTAAACTGGTTAGATCCGGTTGAGATAAATCTCCAGTAATTTTTTCCTGAGCGAATTTAATGATACTGTTGATACGCGCATGGGCATATTGGACATAATATACTGGATTCTCTTGAGAAGTCTTTTGGGCTAATGCTAAATCAAAGGTTAAATGTTGTGATGCTTTTCTCATTAATAGAAAAAATTTTAAGGCATCAGCGCCAATTTCGGTTAAAATTTCATCTAAAGTGATAAACTCTCCTTGTCGCTTCGACATAGCAATTTTCTGATTGTTACGCGTTAAAGATACTTGTTGAGCAATAATAATTGTTAACTGGTTAGGATTAAATCCTAAACAAGCAATTCCGCCTTTCATACGGGCAATATAGCCATGATGGTCAGGTCCCCAGATGTTTATTAAATGTTCATAGTGTCGTTCAAATTTATACCAATGATAGGCTAAATCGGAAAGAAAATAAGTTGGTCGTTTGTCAGCAGTTATTAATACACGGTCTTCAGTATCGCCGAATTGTGAAGACTTAAACCAAAGAGCATTATCTTTTTCATAAGTCCAAGGAGATAATTTTTCTAAGATTAGTTTTTGGTATCCAGCAACAGAACTCTCGCGGATGAAATTATCAAAAATAATTCCAAACTTCGCCAAAGACTCTTTTTGCATTTGGATAATCTGATTTAAAAGAAACGAGCGCCATTCTGAATGAGGTAGATTGTTTTTTAATATTAAATTACCAATTTCTACTAAATAATTTCCAGGATAGCCATTTTCAGGTAGTGGCGTATTTTCTCCTTGAATTTGTTTGATTCGGGCTAAAAGCGATTCATATAGCAAATCCACCTGTGTTCCCATATCATTAATGTAGTATTCTGAAGACACATCGTAATTGACATAGCGCAATAGATTTACTAAGGCATTGCCAAATGCGCCGGCTCGGGCTTGGACAACATTTAGTGGACCGGTGGGATTGGCTGAGATATATTCGACTAAAATCTTTTTACTTTGTCCTAGGTCGATTTTACCAAAATCTGGTTTAGCAACTTTTTCTAATTCATAAAACAATAATCTATTATTAATAATAAAGTTAATAAAACCATTACCCGCGACTTGGACATCATCAAAAATATCCTGATGGGAAATTAGTTTCTTTTGCAATTCATGTGCAATTTCTAAAGATGGACGATTTTGAATTTTGCTTAAAAGAAATGCAATATTCGATGCATAATCACCAATTTGCGGGTCTTTAAGAAAGACAATTTCATGTTGTGGTGGAATTTGAGAAACATATTGATTGATTAAATGATTTATGATATCGCGAATCAAACGAATCTCCTTTGGGGAGCATCACCCCAAAGTCTCTCTAATCCGTAGAATTCCCGGACATCAGCCAAAAATATATGAATTATAAAGTCCCAATAGTCTAAAAGAATCCATTGGCCTACTTGGTATCCTTCAATATGATGGGGTGAAAGATTAATCTTTTTTAACTTCACATCTAAATCACGACAAATTGCCTGAGCATGAAGTGGAGATTGTGCAGTACAGATTATAAAAAAATCAGTGATAGGAGAGATTTTCCGTAAATCTAACAATAAGACATTTTCTGCCTTTTTCTCCAAAATGATGTTTATTATCTTGTCTAATTTTCTTTTATTAATTGCCATTAAATAATTATTTCAGTATAATTGAGTCCAGTAAGTATTTTTACTGAAGTCAATATAAAGTCATAATACATTTTAATTAAAGATAATCTATATACTATAAATATCCAATTACTAAAGGATAAATTCTTATTCATGGTCACTTATCAGATTTAATAAATTTTTCAGCATCTCGACCTAAAATAACAGTGACTTCAATATATAATAAAGAATCGATATCCTTTTGGATTTCCGGAAAGACTTTCCGACTAATGGGTAAAAATCCAAGTTTTTTCTGATAAGACATTACTGTGGCAACAGCCATAGCATTAGACAATTGCGGGTTGACTCTTTCGATAACCGTGGTCTGGTCGATGATTTGTTTCCCGGTTCTTAATTCATAGACATCAAAACCGTAATTTCGGAGAAAATCTTGTGTTTTCTGGGCTTGTTTTTCAATGCCGGAACAGTTTATAATTTCAATTCGGATTTTACTAAAATCAGCATTAACAAGTTTTTTGGGCTTGTATAACCGGTAAGTAATTGAGAATATTGCTGTCCCCAAAAGAATACTCAATAGAATTAAAATTATAATTAGGAATTTCTTCATTTTTTAATCATATTGATTATTAAATAAATTTTTAACCCGTTCCCATTCTTCTGGAGTATTAATACCAAAACTTTCTTCTGGTGTTTTTGTTCTTACCGAGTTTACTTTTCCACCTTGTTTAATAATTTCGGTTAATGCGGAAGTTAGATAATATTCACCATCCTTGGGACTTGCGGGCAAAGTCTCTAAAATCGGTTTTAGTTTTGCAAAACGAAAAGCATAGACGCCCGTATTGATTTCTTTAATTTTTTTGATTTCTGGTCCGGCATCTTTATATTCGACTATCGCAATAATTTTCTGATTATCGTCGCGAACGATTCGGCCATAACATGCTGGGTCATCCAACACCGCAGTTAATATGGTGGCATCAGCATTCTCTTTATAAAAGGCATCGATTAATTCTTTTATTGTTGCCAATTTTAATAATGGAACATCGCCATATAAAACTAAAATGTCGTCTTTATCTGATAATAATGGTGCACACACTCTAACAGCATCAGCCGTCCCTTTGGCTTCAGGTTGAATTACAAATTGGACACCATACTGAATAAAATTATCTTTAATTTCGAGATTATTAGGCGAAATGACAACGATGATTGGATTTAAATGGGCTTTTTGAGCAAGTTCTATAATCCAAGCGAGTACCGGTCGACCTTTTAAGGGAAGCAGCACTTTCGAATGGCTAAGCCCCATTCGTTTACTTTTCCCGGCTGCGAGAATTATTCCGGTCATTAAGTATACAGTTGTTATTATCGACAGTTATTTTTTTGGCTTCAAAACTTCTTGCTGCAACGGTTTCCATTGCAGCATAAGACATAACCACAAGTTTATCACCAATATCTCCAAAGGAAGCGGTCCCGCCATTAAGACATACCACCCCGCTGCTTTTTTCACCTTTCACCACATAGGTTTCGAATTGGACGCCGTTATTGATATTGATTACCTGGACCAGTTCTCCTTCTAAGATATCAGCGCGCTGAATCAGTTCCTCGTCAATTGTGATACTGCCTTCATTTAGAGGATTTTTATCAGTTACTTTTAAGTGTTGTATTTTAGATTTCAAAAGAAACCTTAACATTCACAATTAGGTTTTTTTAGACCCTTCCTTTTCTTTAGTCTTTTTGACAGTTAGTTCTAACAATGCCATTTCGGCACTATCCCCAACTCGATTATCTAATTTAAATATTCGAGTATATCCTCCTTGTTGATTTTGAAACCTGGGAGCGATGTCATCAACTAAATGTTTAACTAATTGTTTGTTCTGTAAAAATCTAAAAACATAACGTTGACGGGCAACTGATTTATCTTGGGCGTATCGGATTAATCGCTCAGCATGTTTCTGGACTAATTTGGCTTTGGCTAAAGTGGTTTTAATTCGTTCGTGGACAAATAACGACCGTAACATATTTTTGATTAATGCTTTTCGATGAGCCGCGGTTCGCCCTAATTTTTTTACTTTTTTGCCGTGACGCACAGTTTACTCCTTTTTCATAATTTCCGAAACATCCATACCAAAACTTAAACCATGCGCTTCTAAGATCTTACGCACTTCTTCCAGCGACTTACGGCCAAAGTTTTCAATGTCAAGCATTTCGCGTTCCGTGCGGCTAACTAAATCAGCAACCGTTATAATATTTACTTTTTCCCCGGTCTTTTTGGAACGACCTTTTCGTAAACAATTAAGTGCACGATTGGAAAGTTCTAACTCTTCGATATCCATTTTAAGCAGGTCAATTAATCGCTGTCGTTCTTTATCATACCGCTCCGCAGTGATGAATTCAGGTTCCTTTTCAGTGGGGATAAGATTTATGAGATGATTTTTTAAGATAGTAGCACTTTGAATAAAACACTCTTCAGGAAATACTGTGCCGTCGGTCCAGATTTCTAATATTATTTTTTCATAATCGGCACGGTCTGCGACGCGAGTGTTTTCAACCCAAAAATTCACTTTTTTTACCGGCGAGAAAAAGGCATCGAGAAAGATTGTTCCTTCGGGATAACTTCCAAGTTTTTTTAATCGTTCCGCTGGAATATACCCGCGTCCGTTCTCAACGCGTAATTCAATGTGAACGCTTTGATTGGCATCAGTAATATTGAGAATAGTTTGTTCCGGATTTGCAATAATAATTTCCGGTGGCACAGTCAAATGTTTGGCTTTATATTCGTTTATTCCTTTTGCGTGGAGATAACAAAGTTTAGGGGTTTCCGAATCTAATCGCATACGAATCTTTTTTATATTTAGTATGATTTGGGATACATCTTCGACAACACCCGGAATAGTAGAAAACTCGTGTAGGACATTGTTAATTCGAACCTGAGTTACTGCTGCACCTTGAATCGAAGAAAGTAATGCACGGCGCAAGGCGTTACCGATAGTGTGTCCCCATCCTTTTTCTAATGGTGTAATAGTAAACTTTCCATAACTATTGGTCGCAGTTTCTTTTTCAAGGATTGCTGATTCTGGCAATAAAATTGGTGTTAATTTCATAGTCTTTATTTTAATTTATACCGATAAAAAACACTGTAATATATACTTTATTTTGAATAGAGCTCAACAATTAATTGTGTATTTACCGTAATATCTTTAATATCTTCACGCGTTGGTAATCGTAATACCCGACCGACAATATTATCTTTATCTAATTGTAACCAGTCAACTGTAGTTGGTTCTTTGTCAGCCAAAATTTTCTTTGCCATTTGCATTCCCTTTTTGTCTTTTATCGATATCGTATCACCAGGATTAACTTCATAAGAAGGAATGTTAACTTTTTTGCTGTTTACTAAAATATGTCCATGACGGACAAATTGTCTTGCCTGAGTCCGAGAGTCACAAAAACCTAAACGGTAAACAGTATTATCTAATCGTCGCTCTAATGAAATCAACAGTTGTTCGCCGGGGTTCTTTTTTCTTTGAGCACGTAAAAAGAGGAGATGAAACTGTTTTTCTAATAAACCATAGATTGCTTTAAGTTTTTGTTTTTCTTTTAATTGGATAGAATATTGAGAAAGCTTTTTACCGCGGTCAGTTTGTTTTTCTAACCGCTTAGGTAATACACATTTATCTGTGTAACATTTTTCGCCTTTGAGAAAAAGCTTCTCGCCGGCGCTACGACACCGTTTACACATTGGACCTATGTATCTTGCCATATAAATTGCTATTTTAATATAAAAACTGGTTTTTGTCAACCATCAAATAGTTAAATTGAAATTGTCGTCTGATTTGATGCCTAAAATCTTGTGGCTTTAAAAATGGTGCATATATTGGGAAAACATTAAATAACTTAAGGCTAAGATAGATAATTGGAGAAACAGACCCTGGTCTCTTACAATCATTAAGATATTATACTCTTCTGGGTTTTGGTGGTCGACAGCCGTTATGGGGAATCGGTGTTACATCACGAATTGCAGTAATTTTTAATCCGGCATTTTGTAAAGATCGAATTGCAGCTTCACGACCGGGACCGGGTCCTTTTATTTCAATGATGACTTTTTGAACACCTAGCGTAACTGCTTCACGACCGGCAGCTTCAGCGCATTGTTGTGCAGCAAAAGGAGTCCCTTTTTTAGCACCCTTAAAACCTATCCGTCCTGCCGAGGACCAGCATAAAACATTGCCTTCAGGGTCAGTGATAGTAACTATTGTATTATTAAAGGTAGATAATATATGTGCAATGCCGGTTTGGGGTATTTTGCGCTTAACAGATTTTTTCAAGTCATGCTCCTTTCCTACTTAGGTTTTGCGGTTTCACGAACCTTTATAACACCAGCAGTTTTTCTTGGTCCTTTTCGGGTTCGGGCATTAGTTCGAGTCCGTTGACCCCGAACTGGTAATCCAGCACGATGCCGGAGACCACGATAAGAGCCAATTTCAATATATCGTTTGATATTAGCCGCGACCTCTGCTCGTAACGCACCTTCGACTTTATAATTAGTTTCGATCTCTTTTCGAATTCTCGCAATTTCATCGTCTTTTAGTTCCATAACCTTTTTGTTAGGGTCAATACCTGCACTCTCAAGTATTTTTCGAGCATTACTCAAGCCAATTCCATATATGTGAGGCAGGGCATAAAGTATTTTTTTATTATCCGGTAAATCAACACCAGCAATTCTTGCCATTTAAATTCTCCTAACTTATTATTTAAATTTAATTAAGAGTCTCAGTTTTGTATACAATTAGTAGTATATTTATACAAAAAAATTGTCAATTTGTCAAGGATAAAATTAAAGGGTTCTTAAAAAGTGCTACTGAAAACACTTGTATATTGGATTAAGTTAGGATGTTAAATATGGAATTAGATATAGTAAGAGTTTTAGAAAAGAATGCTAAAGAATTTGAGCGGAAAGACGATGAAAGCACATAGCTTTGAGCCTGTTTTTTCAGATAGATCTGCGCTCCTCAACTTATAAGTTGGACGGAATCTCGTATATTGTGCTAATATTATTGCAACACCAGAGATGATTATATTAATTTTCAATCTTTGTAATTGTTTTTTAATCACTGTGATTAATGGAAGTAATCTTTCCCGGAGCTTTCTGTAATTGACACTTGACAGAACTGGAAAATTTAAGTATGCTATAACCGATGATAAGAAAACGAAAACATTGTTTTTTTTGTGAACGCAAAGAACAAGTAATTACTTATAACAACCCAGTGTTAAGAAATTTTATCAGTGAACGTGGTAAGATTCTTCCTGCTCAGTATACTGGCACTTGTCCTCGACACCAAAGGCGTTTAAAAAAAGCAATAAAATTAGCGCGTAATCTTGCAATTCTTTCATATGTAAAAAGATGAAGATTATTCTAACTCAAGACGTTGAACGCTTAGGAAAAAAAGGCGAAGTTGTTGAGGTGCGGGACGGTTATGCACGAAATTATCTTTTACCTAAAGGATTGGCGATTTATGCAACCAAGGCACGCTTAAATCAAATAGAGGCGATTAAAGCTGAATTATTAAAAAGAGAAGAGCGCCAGCTAAAAAAACTAAAAAATTTAGCACAGCAACTAGAAACGTTATCACTGAAAATAAACCTGAAGATGGGTGAGGCCGGTGCCTTTGGTGCAATAACTAATGCCGATATTGCCCAGTTATTGAAAGAAAATGGGTTTGAAGTTGACCGTCACAAAATAGAACTGTCCACTCCAATAAAAGAACCAGGAATATATGACATTCCTGTCAACTTAGGTGCAGTGTCAGCGACTATTAAACTGTGGGTTACTCCAGTCCAAGTGTAATCTAATCTTGATAGCATTTACACATAATAAATAATTGCGAAAAATCGATAGTCAGAATTAATTAGTAATTTCGTTATGATTGAAGTTAAAGTTGCCGGGGTTTTGTTTGATTCTCAAAATAATTCTCCAGTGATGTTATTAAAAGAAGTAGATGGTAATAAGATTTTGCCTATTTTTATTGGACCCATAGAAGCCACTGCGATCGCTTATGTTTTAGAAAATGTAAAGTTGTCAAGACCGATGACTTTAGATTTAATGAAATTGATAATTGAAGGTTTAAAAATTAAGGTCAAGCGGGTAATTATTACCGCATTAAAAGAAGATACATTTTATGCGGAAATAATTCTGGAAAATGGCAACAAAATACTTTCGGTAGATGCACGACCATCAGACTCAGTCGGTTTAGCCTTACGAGTCAATGCACCAATTTATGTTGCGGAAGAAGTTATGGATGAGGCGGGAATTATAATGACGGAAGAAGAAGAGACTAGACTATCTGAACTCCGACAGAACCTTAGAAATATTCCGCCAGAAGAATTTGGTAATTATAAGATGTAGGAGTATAAAGAATTAGAATAGTAAATTATTAATGGACCAGAAACAAATTCTTGCTGAATTAATTAAGGGGACAGAAAAGATAACCAGCGAAGAAGAATTATTAGAGAAACTAAATCGAAGCGCTAAAACGAATAAGCCACTAAGAGTAAAACTGGGGATTGATGCTTCGGGCCCGGATATCCATTTGGGATTTGCTGTAGTTTTAAGAAAACTACGGCAATTTCAAGATTTTGGACATACTGCGGTTTTAATCATTGGTGATTTTACTGGTAGTATCGGTGATCCGACCGGCCGCTCTAAAACCAGACCCCAATTAACTGATGAAGAGATTAAAAAGAATATGGCAAGATATCGTGAACAAGTATTTAAGATTCTGAATCCTGAGCGCACTGAATTCCGCTATAATTCCGAATGGTCAAATCGTCTAACAAGTAAAGATATTATTAACCTGGCATCAAAATACACAATCGCACGAATTTTAGAACGAGAAGACTTTAGCCAACGAATAAAACAAGGAATACCAGTATTTATTCATGAAATCCTGTATCCGTTGTTTCAAGGTTATGATTCAGTCGCGGTCCGAGCCGATGTTGAATTGGGCGGTGCGGATCAATATTGGAATCTTCTGGTCGGCAGGGAATTACAAAGGGAATTTAATCAAGAACCACAGGTTGTTATGACAATGCCTCTTTTAGAAGGAACTGATGGTAAATTAAAGATGAGTAAATCTTATAATAACTACATTGGCATCGCTGAACCACCTAAAGAAATCTTCGGTAAGATTATGTCCATTCCCGATGAAATGATTATAAAATACTTCCGATTATGCACTAACCTCAATGAGTCAGAAATTAAAAAGATTGAACACGATATCAAATCAGGACAAAACCCTAAAATTTATAAAGAGAAACTGGGTAAAGAGATTGTAAGCTTGTATTACTCAAAAGAGATTGCAGAACAAGTAAGTAAAGAATTTGAAATGGTATTTAAGCATAAAAAAGTGCCTGATGAGATAGAGGAATTTATTTCACCGGTGCTGCGAATAAATATTGTTGAACTACTGGTGATGGCGAAATTATTGCCGTCAAAAAGTGAAGCGAGAAGGAAAATCAGAGAAGGTGCAATTGAGATCAATGGCGAAAAGATAAAAGATATAAATTTAGAACTTGAGATTGAGAAACCAGTAGTTATAAAAGTTGGTAAACGGAGATTCTGTCGAATATTATACAGATAATAAAAATAGTACTATTTATATTATTTTTGTGAGGAGATTACTATCAGTGGGTGGTTCAAAAACCTTTTTATCGGTTTAAATTTACCCATTCCGTTAATACATTATCTTTTAAAAGCGATTGAGGGGACGGTTTCTCGTCCCCTCAATTTTTACTGTTATTTTATAGTAGCGCTGGTAAGTTCAAACCATGTCTTAGATGTGCCTGTTTCCGAGTAGGTCTTAATCATTCCGACACCATCAGCATACCAGAAATAAGTCGGAGTAGTAGATCCTGACCATCTTTGCTCAATTTTCCATGCATTTTTGTACGTTTTTGCTGGAACCGTCACGTCTTCCTGGATTAATACTTTGAAAGTAACTGTGTCGCCTGAGGTATAAATTTGAGTCCATGTTTTATCTTTCTTTAATGGTAATTTAAGCGCAGTGTCGGGTTGACCAAAGGGAGAACCATAAGATAAGACGGCATCTTTAGTTTCTACAAAGTAATGAATAGTGGTATCATAAAATGTATCAGGGACTGGCATGTAAGCGTATGTGGTTATATAAGACATCTGTCTATATGCATCATTGTTATTAATGGTGGTTTTTTCTGTAATCTCGTTTTTCATTTGTACCATATAGAGTGTGTCATTGCCGTATGTTGTATAACCAGTATAGTTCCAGATATTTCCAACTTTCACAGGGAAGTAGTCTTCACCGCCAAATAAGCCGCATCCAATGATTATCAGCGCAACTATTCCGAGTAGAAGGAGAGATTTTCTCATCTTTATTCACCTCCTCTCTTCAAGAATTTAAATTTTTAGTATAACTACAGATTCTAAGTTGTACATCAAATCTGATGGTTTTAAATAAAAAACATCTTTATTTCACTAATTTTCAAAGAGCAAATATTTTAGGATTATTATACCTACCCTCATATATTTGTCAAGCATAAAATTTTGTTGGTAAAACGGGTAGAGTAATAATAAATTAGATTTTGTTAATAATACGAAACCACAAGCTTACCATAAAAGAAACAATCGCAATTTTGGGCAAAAATCAACATCTTCTTGAGTGATGAAATAGAATAAATAGATAATCTAAAAGATTATCAAATAGTTATAAGGGATAACTCGCCAAATTTAGATTTCGTTCCTAAAATCACTGATTTATTCTGTATCTTATCTAAGAACAGATTGTGGATCCTGATGTTGGCTTTAGTCGATAAGCCCTGGTCAATAAGACTCTGTATCCGATGGAACTTCTTTGTCCATATCAGGTAAGGCAGTAGGGTAAATATTAATAACAGAATAAACCAAAGACAATGGAAATAGCTAAAGAATCAGCCTATTTTTAGATATTCAAAATGTATCCTTATGTTTTCCATCATTTAAAATGTTATATTGGCAGTATAAATTGAAAACGCATTGATTTTTAATGTATTAGATTGATATTCAAATAGTTTATTGCAAAATCTATTATAAAAGGGGTATAGTCCACTCCTCTTCCTTTGTTTTCTTGTTCTGCTTGAAATATGAAGTCAATTTTTCCGTATATCAAACTGTGAATAATAATGTGGATAAGTCTATCTAATTTTCTTTAGCTTATTATGCCAATTTTGTTATCACGATTAAAATTTTAGTCCGAGTAGATAAGATCGTCGTTTACGAGACGATTTCGTAAACCATAAACCTCGCCAAATAGTAAGTCAAAGAGGAAAGCACGGTATTTTATTGTAAATTGGATTGAGTATACTTTCTGTTTTAGACCATTAAAAGTGTCTGTTTGCGTGTCAATTACCCAGCCGTAAAGGATATTGTTTTGTTTAATCAATCGGCATTTTTGTATGAGAAATAAGACTAATAAATGTTGCATTAAACGAATTCTATGGTTACAATTTAATACTTATAAATTTATATAAGATACTATGACTAAAGATGAAATTCGATTTCGCATTTGGGATTATATGGAAAAAAATAATCTTATTACTTTTCCCAAACCATGTTATGGTCGAATTCCTAATTTTGTTGGTGCGGAAAAGGCTTGTGCTCAATTATTAAAAATTCCAGAATTTGAGATTGCTCAGTGTATTTTTACTGCGCCTGATGCAGTTTTGAGTGCTGCCCGTAGATTGATTTTAGCCAAAGGAAAAATTCTTTTAGTTGCATTACCACATATCACAGATTATAAAGAAATTAAGGGTAAAGAACTCGCGAGTAAAGCAATTACAATCCAGGGGTTTAAAAGATATGGCGAGACACCACAAACACCGGCAGAACTATTTATTCAAGGTAGTGTTGCGGTCGATTTACAAGGGAATCGGCTGGGTAAAGGCAAAGGATATGGCGATAGAGAATATGAAGAATTGCTTAGCAGAAAATTACTTAAACCTGATGCCAAGGTTATTACAATTGTTCATGAATGCCAAATTGTGCCTGATTTTTCTAAATTAGTGACTGAAAAGGATATAAAAGTAGATTACATTTTGACACCACAAAAGGTTATCAAAATTCACAATCTTTGATATTTTATGCTAATACCACAAAGGATTAGAATAGACTTAAAAAACCCACAGGTAATATATTAGAATAGTAGAACTTTTACAGTTTGTGGTCGTTCTTTTTCAATTTCTATGTGGACAAAATATACACCCGATGGTCTTCGGTCACGGCTGATACTGAGATTATAGACACTGCCATTTGATTTTACTAAAGATGTTGATTCTAATATCCTGCCATTCAAATCATACAATTTAGTAAAGAATGTTTTGCCATTAGGAATTGACAGTTTCAGGACTACCTGATTTGCTTTATATTCTACAGAGACCCTGTTTGCTGTGGCTACACCGTAGCTTTCTTTGAGATTAACACCACTAGGGAGGCCTTTGAACGCATAGAGTTGATAAGGTTGGCTATTCTGGTCTTGGAGGCCAACTAAGACATCTGGAATACTATCGCCATTAAGGTCAGGAGCAGCAGTAACATCGTAGACCCTATCAATAAAATTATATTGCCAAATAACATTGCCATTAGCGCCATCCATTACCTTGATGTTTCTTCCGTTTACTGCTCCGGCAATGACTTCTGGTATATTATCACCTGTAATATCGGCTAAAGTATCAACATTCCAGCAATCACTACCAACAGTTTGTGACCAAAGCACAGTTCCATTTTGACCAGAAAGTACACTCACTAAACTTGACCAAGAACCGACGACAACATCGTCAAAGCCATCATTGTTAATATCGCGGATCTTTCTTAATTCGTAAATTACTCGACCTGAACCAAGATTATTTTGCCAAATTAATGCACCATTAGAACCTTCAACACAATAAACCGTATAAGCCCAGCCGCCGCCAACAACATCTCTTATGCCATTATTATTGACATCACCGATGGAGGCAACGAATTCTACTGAATTTCCTGTTAAATATGACCACATTTGTGTGCCGGTCCTACCATTTAAGCAATAGATTCTATTATCTAACCCATTGCCACCAGAAGCGACAAGCACTTCGGGCACAGTATCATTATTTAAGTCGATATGCGGAGCAATACACATAACCGCATCATTGGGCCGAAACGACCAGAATGAAGCACCAGTGTTGCCATTAAAACATTGGGCAATACCCCGATGGTCAGTTGAAATTCCACCGACTCCGGCTAATACTTCAGGATAACCGTCATTATTCAAATCGATAAATGGACTTACACTATAGACCCAGCCGGCGTCAGGATAATATGAATAACTCCAAATAATTTGGGATGTCAGTCCATTGATAGCAAAAACTGTTCGGCCGGGATATATACCACCTGGAGTTCCCATTATTATATCAGGGATTGAATCACCGCTAATGTCATCTATTGTCTTTAAGCCCCGCGTTCCCCAGACACCTTGGCAATCAGCTCGGGTCCAAATAATTGCGCCATCTATACCGGAGCGTAAAAAGAGTCTAATTGGTGGCGAAGGATAAGCACCATAATATGCTGCAGCAACTACATCAGGATGTCCATCATTGTTATAATCATAAGTCGGCACTGCACAATAAATACCACCTGTGCCTTGCGCAGACCAAATAATCTCTCCTTGTGGTTGCATAATTAAAAGTGACATTATAATTACTAACATAAATACTCCTTACTGCTGAATCTTAATAATCCTAAACGGACATTTATTATTGGTTGCTTTAACCAAATCTTTGAAAGGTACCTTTCGAAAATCCGTATCGGTCAGCAGATTTTTATTAATCTTATCCATTTCTATTTTAAGAACAAAACTTTTATTAAATGTAATGGATTTACTTTTGACTCTAAACAAACAAAATAGACGCCGGCAGGCAATTTTTTGCCATTATTATCTTCACCATACCAAATTACAAAATCACTGTTGTTGGGTTTATTGATAATTTTTATAAGGTTGCCTGAAACATCAAAAATATGTATCTTCTCTAATGTCAACGGCTCAATATTAAAACTTATTTTTGTATAATTGGTGAATGGATTTGGTAAGACGATAAGATTGGATTTCTTATTACGGTTTTTACTTTCATCAATGGAAGTTACTGTAATGAAAACCGCACTATCAACCACTAAGGTGCCGCCTGCTGGAGTAGAAGAATTGATACCGTATGTGCGAATAATTACATCTGCCCAACGGGCTTCATCTGGAGAAATTGTATCCAATTGAACGACCTGCCAAGTAGGTGAATTGGTTGTATAAATTGTGCGCCAAGAACTGATTGCAGAAGAATCCTGACGACGCCAGGTTACAGTAATTCCACCTCTAATACTATCAGAATTATCAAAGAATCGACATCTAATTAGCGAATAATTACGGCCTAAAGGAAGGGGTACTCTTTGGAAAATACCGCGATTATTGCCTGTGCCGGCAATTTTTCTGGTCATTTTCAAAGCATAATTACCATCAAAAACTAAAGTGCTTTCTTTTGTTATTTGGGTATAAGTTGTATCTTCCACGCGCCAAGTACCACCAGGTTGAAAGGGACTTAACCAGTTTTCAAAACTTGGGTCAGTTAAAAGATTGGCTTTACTGATAGAAATAAAAGCACAGACAAAACATAAGATTAAAAGGCTCAAGATAATTTTTTTTGAACTTAAACTGAACATTTTTTAAGACCTATATTATATTTAACCCATTTCGTAAGGAAGAAAATTTTCGTGTGATGTGCTATTTCGGCGAATAGTTTATTTCTAATATTTCTAATTCAGTCAATGGTTGTTTGTGGCCTTTTAATCGTCGATAGTTTTCTCGACGGATGAACTTAAAAGTATAAACTTTTGGTGCTCTAATATGATTTATGACTTTGGCGGTGATTTCCGCGCCCGCAACTGTCGGATTGCCTACAATTGTATTGTTTTTACTCTTTATAAAGAGCACCTCGTTAAATTTAATTACTGTTCCAGGTTCGGCGGCTAATCGATTAACTGCTATCTTTTCTTTTGGTTTGACCAAATATTGAGCACCTTGAATTTTTACCACTGCAAATGTAGCGTTATCTTTAGAGAATTTTGCCATTAGCGCTCCTTAAATTATTGTTCACCAGGAAGCGGAGCCTCTGGGCTGGGAGTTGTGCTTTCTGGTGCTGGCCGGGTCTGAACTGGTCGAACTCGACGAGAAGAAATTAAAACTAAAGAAAGAGATGTTATCATGAATAATATTGCTAAGCCAGAAGTAAGTTTAGTCATAAATGGTGCAGCACCGCCGCCACCAAATATTGACTCACCGCCACCCAAAACGCTTGTGACGCCACCTTTTTGTGGCTGCTGAAAGAGCACAATGATAATCAGTAATACGCAGGCTAATATGTGTAAAACAATAAATAGTCCAAACATAGTATAAATAATACTAAAAAATTAAGTTTAGTCAAGAAAAAGATGCAATGTTTGCCCAAATATTATCTGTATAATCAGTTGTGATTTGGATTGAAAAAATAGGAGTCATGCAACAGACCATTAATGCGATGAAGAAAAATTCAATAATAAAAATTACAGAAAGCTCATAAAATTGAAGATTAACAAGCGTTGCTCTTCTAAAAAGATAAGTAATGTATCTTTCTGAGTAAAATGAAACATTTCGATTACATTTAGATATTAGCATAAAAATTTTCTTAAGATTAATTAATATGTTTTGTTTCAGTTAGATTTTGTTCAGTATTTTAATGTTTTGATTAATTCTTAAATCGGGTCAACATTAATATCAATTTTAACATCTTTCTCAACAAACGAATTAATCTCTTCTCGTGAAACCAAATTAGATAAGGAGAGATTGGGTTTTAGTTTTAACAATATTTGGTAATTATAGCGATATGAGCTACGGGTAAAAGACGATAAACTTGGACCTAATAATTCAAAGGAGTTAGAATCGAGCCGAATTTTATGATTGGAGATTTTTTTATCACTCTCAAGACTTTGAGATGACTTAAGTTGGGACTTAATTTCAGTAATTTTCTCAAAAAGTCTCTCTGCAACTCTGATTGCAGATTCTTTGTGATTGGATGCGACATTAATTAGCGTCAGACGCGAAAATGGCGGATAAAAGAGTTTTTTACGCATTTTGATTTCGTAATCATAAAACTTTTTATAATTAGCCTGGACTGCATAACAGACTGCCGGATGGTCGGGATGGTAGCTTTGGATAAAGACTTTACTTTTGGCGTTTTCAAAAGCGCTGATAATAATTTGCCTCAATTCTTGAAAAGTTCGTTCTTGTGCACGAAAATCTGGTAAAAACAGCGAGGTATCAGCAAGTATTACTGCCACTAGTGCAAACTGAGTAAAATCTAAATTTCGCATGCCTAATCTGGTTGTGACCAGAACTTTTATATTGCGCTCGTTGATTAATTGGTTAACATCTTTTTTAAATATTTTTTTTACATCCGAATCATAGCGCAAAACATAATTAGGCTCGATAAATTTCTTAACTTCCGCTTCGACTTTTTCACTTCCAAAACCATAGAGAAAGAAATCGCTCCCTTTACATTGAGGGCAAAAATCGAAGATTGGTTGATGACTTTGACAGATATGACAAAGTAAGGATTCTTTTTCGCGATGATAAGTTAGAGAAATACCACAATTAGGACAAAGTGGAATATAGCCACAATCATTACAACTTAAGACTCGCGCAAAGCCTAAACGATTTAAGAATAATACCACACGTTGGTTTTGACTAAAATTGGAAATAATTTCATTTCGTAATTGAAACGAGATAATTTTATCTCGACTGCGCCGCATATCAATCAAAAAGGTGCGGCGCTCAGAATTTTTCTTTCTTTTTTCTAAATTACGATACGGAGTTATTAGTTTGTACTTTTTGATTTGCGCATTGTAAAAAGATTCGCAGGATGGAGTTGCGCTTGATAAGACTACTACTGCTTTACTTTTTTGACCACGAACCAAAGCAATATCGCGTGCATTATAATGGAAAAGTCTTTCATGCTCTTTATAAGTTACATCATGCTCATTATCAACAATAATCAACCCTAAGTTTTTTACCGGGGCAAAGATTGCGGAGCGTGTTCCTAATACTACTGAAGAATCGCAGGATTGGATTTGCCACCAAATACGCTTGCGTTCTGAATGTTTTAAGGACGAGTGTAGACAGAAGAAATTAGTGGTCAGTCGTAAACGAAACTGCGCAATAAACTTAGCAGTAAGATTGATTTCTGGAACTAAAACAATGACCGATTTTTTCATGCGAATTGCTTCTTCTATCATCTTTAAGTAGATATCAATAAGGTCGTAAGCAAAAGTATTAAATAACAGGAATGATTGGAATTGATTGGCTTTTATTTGATAACACACCCGGCGTATTCCCCAATTAAACTGCTTTGTTGTATTGCTATTTTGATGTAATGGTTTGGTCGGTTCAGCAATTGTTGGCGACGGTGGCGATTCGATATTTTCTTCAATTTTCTTATCTTTAAGAGATATATCATAAACTCCTTGGGGAATAGCTAAATTCAACATTTGTCCCCAACTAACCAGATAATATTTTTTTACCCAAGAAAGGAGAGATACAAACTCGTCATCCAAGAAATTGGGATGAATAATTTCTATGATGTCTTTAATCTCATAATTTGAGGGTTCATTCTTGAGTGTGTTAGTTAATTCTACGACAATTCCGAAAGTTGTTTTCTTCTTTAACATTACTTTGACTAAACTACCAACTTTAATGAGCGAAATAAATTTTTCTGGAACAGCATAAGTTAAAGTTTCAAGAATTGTCTTTGGAATCGCAACTTGAGCAAACATAGTGTCAGATTTACCTTATAGGCAAACAAAAGCCACTGAAAGATATTGAGTTAAATTAGATGTTTTTGGAATCGCAACTTGAGCAAACATCTTATTAGCTTGAAAAGGTTTTCTGAAGGTAATCAGGGAATGTAATTGTAATATTCTTTAGCATTGGCGCTTCTGGTTGATAACGGTGATTGCTTTGTTGTAGCACTTGGCGATTTTCAATAGCGAATTTTGTATTGATATTTGAGATTATAGTGATTATCCGCATCCCGTTCAGCAATTATTTGATGTGATTTTGCAATGTAGTATTCCAAACGAAATATATCATGGGAAGTTCCGGAAATATTATATTCGTAAGTAAAATAAAGCCGAGAACCAATATATTTACCAACGGTAACTTTGGCACCGGTACCAGAAAGTAATCCGCTTTCAATCCATAAATAATCCAACAATATGAGATTGCGAATTCTTTTTGTAAGTTGACGTTCAAAATATCCAAAGAGTTTTTCTGACAATGCGGTGCTGAAGGCATCTTTTAATTCTTGTGAAGTCATTTCTTGCCAAGTGACATTGAAATTTAGATAACTGATAATATCATCTTCTGAAAGCACAGAAGGTTCAGATGCAAATGTAAAGACCGGTTCTTTGAAGCGACCAGTAAGCGCAAGGATAATTTTGACCCGTTCTTTGAGACCGGATGGTATTACAATTGGCCGGGTATATACTTCAGCGCTAATATCCAGTAGAGGATTAAGTTCTGAGATGTTATCAAAATCAATAACACCTTTAGTGATTCTCAACGGATGGTCGAGATAATAGAAGATGCCAAGATTCGCTTTTAATTGTCCTGAATAGACGATAGAACTACTTGTAGGTTTAGTCAGTTCATTATTTGAGGTCTGAGAAAAAATATTTAGGTTTGCGGATAATTCAATATCACATAAGCGATTTCTGAGCCATAAGCCTCTTTCACTAAAAATAGTTAGGTTTAAATCCACATTAAGTTTACCTTCACCACCAATTGCCGTTGGTTCAGCAAATTCTGTTGTTAAAAGCCCTTCTTTAATATCGATTACACCGGCTAAAGATAATGGAGCTGATTTTTGGTTGACTTCTGCGGGTTTATAATTAATAGAGAGTTTGCCAGAAGCAATACCCATAATATCTTTGTGAGGACGCATTGGTGCATCTTGAAATTCAATTTCACAGGACAAAGTTTCCAATTGGGTAAAATTATGTAATTCAGTGAAGCCACTGGCTTGGACAATGCCGTTGCCAGCATAACCTTTGAGATTATTAAGAAATATTTTCTGTTTATCAAAAACCAATTGTGCATTTACTTTATGACATAAAGTTTGAGTTGTATTAATAAGTAATCGCGCATCTGAGACATTAACTATTCCTGAGAATATAGGTCGGTTAACCGTTCCAGTTATTTTGCCTTGACCAGAGATTTTTGCTTGTTGAACGATTAGAACATCCTTTAGAAAGAAAAATACCCAAGCACCTGGGTCATTTAATAGAATATTTAAATCAATCTGATGCTCAGTTGAATTATTAAGAGCAAGATTGATTTTACCTGAAATCAATGAAGTGTCTTGGTCATAAACGAATTTTAACTCTTTTATTTGAAAGTTTGTGTCCTCCCAAATCGCAGTGCCATTTAGATATTTAATTTCAATTGCGGAAATACCTTTATCTATAAATTTTGCGTTTTGAGTTGTGCGTTTTAGGTCTGTTTCCGATGACCGAAGCGGTCTTTTTTTGATTAAATAAAAATCCGTATCGGATGCGAATAAATCAAAAGGTATTTTCAGTTCCTTACCGGACAAAGAGATATAATAACCCAAGTGATTAGCACTAATATTATTTTCTGACCGTGAAAGAGATGTGAATTGTAAATCGACTATTCCTTGGGTTGATGTTTTCTTGGCAATTAGATTTCCAATGTCTTGCAAATCAATTTGCTGGGCACGAAAATTTATTTGTGGTTTCTGTTGGGGATAAGTTATCAAATCAAGGGACAAATTACCTGTGCCCAATTTAATGGTAAAATCTTGGATATAGAAAGATTTGTCTTTTTTCCCAATACTAAATTCTTTAGTGTTGACCAGCGAATAGTTTTGTGTAGTTATTTTCAAATGCTCAATTAAATTGTCAATATTAATCTGTCTGAAATTAAACTTGATTTTAGACCAGTTGGTATTCTGAATCGCTCCATTTATATCTAAAGATTCAATGCTTGAAACTTTGCTATTAGTCCAATTCCTTGCGCTCAAGAGAAACTTCTCTTTGGCCAGCATAAAATCGAATCGTGACAGTCGATTTTCACTCCAGACAATACTTTCAATACAAAGATTAATCTGTTCTGGTAGATTTTGAAGGTCAGAGACGCTATATCTTAATTTTAATTTTTCAAATTTAAAATAAATCTGGTTTGGTAGATTTTGAAGGTCAGAGGTGAGAATGTTACTGGCTGCGGGCTGATGGCTATAATGGAATAGTCTTTCTTGCTCTTTATAAGTTGCATCCTGTTCATTATCAACAATACTATAAACAATATCAGAAAGGTTGTCTTTTTTTAATGTTAAAAATCCCTTGCGTACATTTAACTCACCATCAGTTTTTATTTTTTGCTCTATTAATTCCAGATGGCATAAACCATTAACAAATCCTTTAATATTAAAATTATCTATGCCGATTTGATGAAGTACTTCAGAAATAAGATATAAAGAAAAATCCTTAAATTCAAAAATCCATTTTTGCATTCTGACTTTTGAATCTAGTGTTTTGAGTTCTGAGTTGAGAATGCTCGTGCGGTCTTTAATTCTTAATCGTTCAATCATGAGTCTGCCTTTTACAATGGTTCCTTTTGCTGAGATACTTTCAATTACAGGTTTTTGGGATGAAGCGGATAGATTAAACTCAATCTGCTCAAAACCTGTTCCGTTGAATTTAATAATACCATCAAGACGAGATATTAGGTCCAATTTGTTTTGCTGATTTTTAGTATCAGTTGGTTTAATTAAGTCTGAATTGTTTTGCCGGTTTTTATTATCAGTTGACTTAATTCGGTCCGATTTATTTTGCTGATTTTTAGTATCAGGTGGCTTAATTGAAATGTTAAAATTATTGAATGAAACTTTACCTTGGTATGATATCCGATACAGATTTTTATTAATCTGATTGAAGACCGTTTCGGTCAATGGACGATAGATTTCATTTTGGCGGGGAAGAGTAAAAAAGCACTGGGCATTAACAATTAATGAATCAGGTGTGATACAAGAAATATTGGCAACAGAGTCAGCAAATTCAATTTTACCCTGACCATCAGAAATCTCTACATAAGGCAATTTAAGATTTAAGGATTGATAATTCAAACTACTTTGGATTTTTAATAAATTCCACTTATCCTTATCAAAATATATACCAATCTGACCATTGATATCAAAATTTCCCTTGAGATTAGCAATTTCCGTCAAATCATAATATCCGGCTTTAATATCTAAACTTAAATAACGATTAAGAAAATCGGCAATGGCATTGAATTGGATTCTTGAAGATGGTGTGTTGATGGATACATTGTGTAGCGAAAGTGTATTATTATGAAAACTAATATTGCCAGTAAAATTTTGGATTTTTATCGGTATTTTTGGCAAATACAAATGCGCTCTATTGACCGATGCGCTTGCTGAGTTAGGCTGCAATCGCAAATTGGTTAATATTGAGAAAGAATCTAAGATTATCTTACCGTTTTGAAAGACCGTGCCATTTTGAATTTCAAGTTTATTAAAGAGAAACATCGGTAAGGTATAGGAAATAGAGCGAGATTCATCTGAAACGGATTTTTCTTTATTGGTAGAATCAAGACCGCTGCGGTCATCTTTTTTTAAGTGGGATACAAGATAGACATTGGGTTTGACAATTAATAGATTACGAATCAGATTTTTATGTCTAAATATAATTGAAAATAGATTATATTCTGATTTTATTGACTGTGCAGATAGAGAATCGCCACTACTAAATTTTATCTTGACATCAGAAAGGACAATTGAAGTAAAGATACTGCCTTTAATTTTTTGGGCTGAGATTTGGATATTTAAGGCTCGGCTGAGAAGTTTTAATGATTGCGATGTAAGATAATTATTAATTCTGGTTCTAAAGACAATGATTCCGACTAAAACCAGAAGACAGATTACGCTATACGCTATACGCTTTACGCTATATCTCATACGCTATTTGCGAAACTAAAAGACATTTAACAGTCCCAAATGGATTTTGCCCCAATCGTTAATTGGTGCAGATTTTAATCGTTTGGCATAATCAATTCTTATTGGACCAATTTTGGTATTAATTCTAATCCCGGTGCCAACACTATAAAAGAACATATTCCAATCAAATCTCGGAATATTTTCATAATGGTCAACTCTACCCCAATCAGTAAATAAGACCCAATCTAATAACTTTTGATATCGAGTTCGTAGTTCTAAATTTGTATTGATAATTCCGGAACCATAACGCTCCTTACCAATACTATCCGGACCCAGGGCTTTTTCATTAAAACCACGAAGACCATTATTACCGCCAAGATTAAAAGCATCATAAAAAGGTATCTGTTTAGAACGACCATAAGGCACAGCAAGACCTGACATTATTCTAAAACCGAGCACATAATTAGTCAAAAATGATTTGAATAAGACCAATTCAGTTTGGGTTTTATAAAAGTCATTATCACCAGCAAAGACACTACCAGCCAATTGCAGATTAGTGGAAAAGAATATACCTTTTTGTGGTGTGAAGAGATTATCTCGGGTATCATATCGGAGATAGACATTTTGGGAATTAGTTATTAATTTCTTGTTTATCGCAGACAACATAGGCACAAGCCAAATCCGAAGATACCGAAGATAAGTGCCACATTCTAAATTGGGTCCGAAATAACGGGAAATACCAGTCTCAATATTAAGATTGGTTTCTTCAATAAGAGTAACTGCATCAGTATTACCGATATTTCGTTTTTCATATTTAAAAGAAGGTTGAAATGAGAAATTAATCGGCAAAGCGAGAATATAAAAAATCCGATATGCGCTTTTTAATTCAGTTCTCCATTCCTCAGCAAATGTCGGTGAGTATCCTAATGAGAAGAATAGGTTTTGTCCTCGAGATAAGAAATTCAAGTGTTCCCATTCAGTTGATAAAAGCAGTCTCAAGGGAGATGCCTGAAGACCAATACCAAAACCGATACTTCGTGCGGGTTGTTCTAAAACATCAAAGCGAAGCGTAACGCTGTCAACTAAAGTGTAAGTTTTCTTGTTATCTGAATCAGATAAATCTGAAACAGATAAGTTAGTATCAATGCGTTGTCGAAGTAGACGCGAAGTGTCAAATTCTGATATTGAAAATGCAACTCGTTCAAAAAGTCTTGTGCCATAAAGTCGTTGAACTGCAGTTGTGATTTTTTTTCGGGAATATTTCTCGCCGATTTTTATTTGGGCGGTCCGTAAAATAATCGGAAATCGGACATTTTGATTACCTCGGACTTTAATCTCTTTAAGATAGGTGAGCGGACCTTCGTCAATATAAAAACTCACCTCGGCGTTGACACTATCAATCTTGGTCTCGTAATCAACACTGACAAAAGCATAGCCATTATTTTGATACCATTGGGTTAATGCCTCTCGGCTTTGTGCGACATTTTGCGCAATTAAAAAATCGCCGGTTCTTATTTTTAATTGGGTGCGTAGAACATTTGAGTCGAAGGCGCCTTTTTTTAAGTCGGTCACATTAAACAAAAATTTATTTCTAAGACTATCTTTTAACTGAGGCGAACCGCGATTGGTTAAATAAAAACTCGTATCAGCGGGAATTAAACGATTGACCCAAAAGATATTGATTTTAGAAATCTTTATCCGGGGACCTTCGTTGATATTAAAAACAATTACCATGCCTTTATCAGTAGTTTTATAAGTAGTTTTAATATTGACATATTGAAAACCTTGTTGGACATAGAAAGAAATTAAGTTTTGGGTTGCTTTTTCAAGCACTAAATTGTAAACCAAATCTTTTTGCCGAATCCCTAATATTGAATTTAAGATTTTGGGCTTGAAAGCACTATTGCCCTGAAAGATAATTTTCGCAACTGTAAACGGTTCGGAAGGCAGTGAATCTTCTTGTGACCGAAGCGGTTCTTTTTTGACTAAATAGAAATCCGTATCGGATGCATAGAGATTGGCAAGGATTATGAGTCCTGAGACCAACAAGATAATTTTTTTTCGCATAGACATATTCTCTGAGTTAATCTTCGCGATTAATTCAGGCTTTATAAAATTTTTACTTAAAAGTTCATATAAGTCAAGATACAAAACCGCAAGCGATTTTTTCATTCTCTTTTAATATTAGATTGTCTTAGTCTAATTGGGATTAAAACTTTCTTAAGATATTCTAAAGGCATTTGTGTTTACCAGTCCTGGTTCTGCATTTTTGATTTTCTAATTTGGAGTTTGGTACTTTCTGTTTTAGCATTTTAGGTTGAGTGCGGCTTAAATCTGAGTTCATTGGAATCGGAATAGGTTCTTCTCTCTGTTTTTAGAAGAAAGAGATCTTTTTTCTGGATTCAGTTCTTTTCTCTGTTGTTTAGAAGATATATTCTTCTCATCTGTCGGATTAAATTCTTCTCTTTGTCTTTTAATCATCTTATCATTAGGTTCTTTAAAAAAAGAAAAAGAAATATCATTAATATTATTCTTTGTTACTAATTGATTATTTGTTTCTAATTGATATTTAGTTATATATTGTGCTGTGTCCATATTGGACACACCCCCTGTATCCATAATGGACACAGGTCCTGTATCCATATTGGACACAGGGCCTTTGTCTTTTAAGCGCTTAATGTGTGATTTTTTGCTAAAACAGATGTCAACTAATCGGTCAGTGAATGTGTAATAGAGTGTATTATCCTTGGTCTTAAGTGTCTTAATAAGACCTAATCTTCTCAATTTAGAAATCCGACGCCATAAAGTCCTTTTATCCGGCAAATGGATTAATGGCATACTTGACATTAAGTGTTTGTAATTGAGCCAGATATATTCTTCACCTTGATAAATGACCCTTTTACTCTGTTTGTAATAGATAAAGTCTTTCAAGTAATCGACAATTGCCCAATCAATTAAATCAGTCTCGAAAATCAGCCCGGCATATAAGATGCCAAGTTGATTGATGGTAATCGTGTATTTCATTATCGCTTAAACCCAAACAGAAAAAGAGATAAAGAAAACCCAACAAATCATTTTTAACATTTTCTCGGTTTCAGAAATCATACCTTTGAAATAAAGATTCACACCAGCCATAATCGGGATATTCAATATACCACATCATTATCTTTAAGCCTTTGAGAATAAACCAATTAAATATCATATCCTGCACATAATTAGAAAGATAATTATCAGGCATCATTATCTTTAAGTCTTTGGAAATAAATCAATTAAATATTTTGTCTTGCCATAATTATCAGACATCATTGTCTTTAAGCATTTGAGCATAAATCACTTAAATATTCTATCCTGCGATGATTATCCGGTATCATTGTCTTTAAGTCTATGAAAATAAATCGAGTATCGCATTAAGGACTTCAATTAACAGTTGTCTTTCTTGCCGGATTGACATTTCAACTTTATAACTTTTATCTTTGTTAACTTTTGAACTTTTAAACTTTTTAATCTCTGAACTTTTATTTATTGTCATCTATAATGCTAAGACGCAAAAAAATGGCATTTTGGGGAAAAAATTTTTAGGTAGGTTAATTTTTCTTTGTCAAGGGTGGGCAAAAAATGAAAAGTTCAAAGGTTCAAAAGTGACACACAGTGTCTTCCTGAAACGCGAAGCGTAGATGGAGTGAAACGACATCAATTTAATTCAGGGTCTAAATAAGGCACGGTCTAAAGTTCAAAGGTTCAAAAGTTAAAAAGTTCAACGGTTCAAGGTTCAAATAAAGAAAAGTTCAAAAGTTAATTATTTTTGCTGCTTGGGATAGTTACTTATGACTTAAATTATAAACCTATTAGATGTCAAAACTGTTTTCTCAAAATTTTTTCTGGATAGATTGTAAATACTCGTATGCTTCACCAGCAACATAAAATGAACCAGTAATTATTATTGGATGCATAGTTTTCTTTTGTAATGCTTGTTGAATTGCTGAATTTACATTGAAGGTTATCGTGTAAGGTAGGTTATATTGCTTTATTACTTTGGCGAGTTCACATACTGAGATGTGTCGAGGATTTTGCGATTGGGTTAAGATTATACTTTGGGCTATGGGTATTATCTTTTTCAGCATATCTTTTATTAGTTTGCCTTGCGAAGCACCAAAAATAAATATTGCTTTTTTCTTGATAATATCTTTAACCACATCAACTAATGCTTGGATTGATTCTGGATTATGGGCACCATCAATAATAGTTAAAGGTTTTTTTGAGATAATCTGAATCCGACATGATATTTGGGCATCCCGCAAACCATTTCTAATACCCGTATCAGTAATTCTTAAATCCCGTGTTTTTAGATAATTCAAAACACTTAATGCGGTCTGAACATTTTCAATCTGATGTCTGCCAACTAATCTAATCTGATATTTTAGTCTTTTCTCTTGATGTTTAACAATAAAACTTGAACCAGATAAGTTGGATTTAATATTAGTAATCTTAATCTCTTTATCGGCCTGAGAATACGAGCATCTATTTTCTTTAATTTTCTTAAGTAAAACTTTTAATGCTGAAGGTCTTTGTGCTGACAAGACAACATAACTTTCAGGATGAATAATTCCGGATTTTTCATAAGCAATCTTGCCAAGGGTTTTTCCTAAGATATTAGTATGGTCATAACCGATTCGGGTTATTACTGATACCAACGGTTTTATGACATTGGTCGCATCTAATCTGCCACCTAATCCAACTTCTAAGATAACATAGTCAGGTTTTTTCTCTTGAAAATAGAGAAACGCGATTGCGGTGATTGCTTCAAAGAATGTGATGTTAAACTTTTTTGCTCGGCGACAAATTTTTTTAACTAATCGGACAAAATCTTTTTCCGGAATATCTTTTCCGCAAAATTTGATTCTTTCGTTAACTGAAAGGATATGGGGTGATGTGTATAACCCGGTTTTTAAGCCACAACTTCTAAGTGCACTTTCAATAAAAGTTGCAGTTGAACCTTTACCTTTTGTGCCGGCAACGATAATCACATTTGATAATTTTGCTTGGGGATTACCGATGGAATTTAAGAAGTTAATGAATTTATCTAACTTAAAATCATAATAGGGTGAGACCTTACGTTCATAATTGATTAACGAGTCTAAAAACTTATATGCAGTAAATATATTATCTTTCAATTGCTGGCAGTGTCTCTGGTTTCAATACAATACCACGCTTGGTGGTCTGAAGAAAATAATTGTTTTAAGTTTCACTGGTCTAACAATATCTCTGGTTTCAGGACAATGCCACGTTTGCTGGTCTGAATAAATTCTAACAAGACTTTAACGACCGTATCATTAGGCACAGTATCGCGGATAATTTTGATTGCATCAGTTAGGCAGTATTTTGAATGATAGATGATTTTATAAACTTGTTTTATAATGCGAATCTGTTTAGCACTGAATCCATTTCGTTTTAACCCGACAACATTTACACCACAGACTCTAAAGGGATTGCCTTGACCAATGAAATATGGTGGTAAATCTTTGGTTAGATAAGAACAAGCACCAACCATCGCATACTTTCCGACTCGACAGTATTGATGCATTCCGCTCATTCCGCCAATGTTAGCATAATCATTAATTTCACAATAACCAGCAATCTGAGAAAAATTAGTGATGACTGTATTGTTGCCGATTTTCGCATTATGACCAATATGGACATAAGCACCAATAAAGTTATTATTGCCAATAATGGTTTTTTGATATTTACCGGTTGCCCTTGAGATTGTGACAAATTCTTTAATTGTGTTGTTATCGCCAATTTCAACATAACTTATCTCATTCTTAAAATTAATATCAAACGGTTCAGAGCCAATTATTGTGCCCGAACCAATTTTACAGTCCTTGCCGATTCGGACATTATCCATAATAACGACATAAGGACGGATGATACAATTTTTACCAATTGTTGCTTTAGGACTGATGAGGGAAGATTCTTTGAAATTTTTTATCTCTTTCAATTCAATTTACACTCGATGATTTTAAGATTTCCGACTATATAAAATTTTTTGTCTTTATCAAAATCTACTCGCCACTGTTTAAGATTTTAGATTATCAAGACCAGAGTGGGCAAAAATCTAAATTATTTTTTCGCAATTCTCATCTATTTGCCGAATCCTAAAAGCAATTCACCTTCACACACAATCTCTTCAGCAACGATAATCTTGCCTTGTGCCTTAGCAATTTTACCTTTCAAGGACACGATTTCGCAGATAATTTTAAGGGTATCACCGGGTCGCACCATCTTGCGAAAACGGGCTCTTTCAATGCCTAAAAAGAGCGGAATACTATTCGCGGCTGCAAAGTCTTCAGGAAAAAGTTTTATCAAGACAATACCTGCGGCTTGTGCCATTGCTTCAATCATTAATACACCGGGCATTAAAGGGAAATTCGGAAAATGTCCCTGAAAGAACGGCTCATCAATGGTAACATTCTTAATACATTCAATCTTTTTATCTGTGATATCTATTACCCGGTCAATAAAAAGAAATGGGTATCGGTGTGGTAAAATATTTTTTATTTCATCTATTTCCATATTCTATCCTTTCTATTATGAAGTTATTCTGAACCTGCCCGTTTCGGGCGAGCGAAAAAGCTCCAGACCAAACATTTTTCAATATTCAAGACTTTTGTCAGATGGCAGAAGTTATTCAACTGAGATTAGATAGTTGCTGAATTAATTTATGATTTAATTTATGCGATGTGTTAAAGGCAATAATCTTTGCTTTTAACCATTTTCCTAATAGTGCCAGATCACCAATTAAGTCTAACATCTTATGTCTTAACATCTCATCATTATAACGTAATCTTTTAGGCAAGACAATATTTGATATGTTGGCCTTTTTATTAATATCTGTAATCGGTTGGGTAATGATTGGAAAAGGCAGAATCTTTTTTAAGAAGTCAATGTCAGAATATTCACCAAAAGTGCGGGCTGGAGCAATTGATTTCTGGTAATCGTCTTTTTTACCTTGATTCCAAACTAACATCTGAATTGTCTTATCTCTCTGATTTTTCCCAATGGTTGATGCTTTACTCAATAAATTAATTGATAATTCATCTGATGGTATAACTAAAATCCAGCCGGTTTTATTTACAACTGAAATTGGTTGATTAATGAATAATTGTCTTTTCGGTTTATTTTGGCTTATTATTTCTGCTTTCCGGATTAATTTAACATAATCCAGTGCACTGCCATCGCCAAAAGGTAGTTCTTTTCCTAAGACATCAACATATAAATTATCTAAGCCTAATCCGAAACAAGCTGACAGAAAATGTTCTACAAAAAATATTTTGCTTCTATTTTTCTTCAGTCCAACAAAATGGTTGTAAATAAAGACATTGTTAACATCGGCTGAAATATTTTGGTTAAAGACAATGCCAGTGTTAATTGGCGCAGGATGAATACGGATTTTAACTGGTCTTTGAAAGATTATTCCCCACCCTTGATATTCTTGAGTAGTTTTAATTGTAGACTGACGCATTAATTAAATCTTAAGGCAAGCATTTATCCGCATATAATTTTGCCCAGGCTTTTAGGGTTTGGTTATGAGGACGAGCCGGAATTCCGGAATATTTTCCATTTTTCGGAACATTTTTGAATACCGCGGACTTAGCATAAATGATTGCATTATCGCCAATAGTGAGATGGTCTTTAATACCAACCTGTCCGGCTAAGATTACATTATTGCCTAATTTGACACTACCGGCAATTCCACACTGAGCAATAATAATACAGTTTTTGCCAATCTTTACATTATGGCCAATATGAACCAGACTATCAATTTTAGTGCCTTTGCCAATTCTGGTCTCGTTGACTTTAGCCCGGTCAATTGTGACATTCTGACCGATTTCAACGTCATCTTCAATTACAACCTTTCCTTTATGGGGAATGCGCTCGTATTTTCCCTTATTTTTTTTATAGCCAAAGCCCGAAGAACCGATGATTGTGCCTGAACCAATTACTACGCGTTTACCAATTTCACAATTATCAAAAATAGCAACAAAGGGCTGAATTTTAGTTTTAGCACCGATTTTAACATTTTTACCAATATAAACAAAAGGCGAAATTTGAGCATCTTGGGCAATCTTAGCCGACTTGTCAATACATGCAATCAGTGGTTTAATTGATTCTTGAGCCATAAGATAATTTACCTCCTAAGTTTGATATTAAACTGGTTGTGGAACTTGCTCAGATAGTTTTATTTAAAGAATCTTGAGAATCTTGACCAGAGATTAGCAATTGCTTGTTTGATTTCTTCAACTCTTGCGGCTTCGCCGGACTCTTGGGCAAGAATTTTTTCTGCTCGCGGGTCTGAAAGAATAATCGTAAAATTCACACGCTTGCCGGTCTTACTGACAATACCGGTGATGACATAATCCGCCTGTAATTGTCTGCCGATAGCATAGACATCAGATTCAGAAATTCGGCTCGAAATACTAATATTTCTACCAATAATTGCATTGTCGGTTTCGGTTAAGGAGATGACTCTAATTTTAGATATAGTCTTTAACAATTCAAAAATTGCCGAACGCGTTCGACCACCAACATTCTCTTCTTGGGCTTCGGTGTTTTCTTCAAAGATGGGAAAGATGGCAACTGGTGTTTGAAGTGTTGTTGGTGGCGACAATGCTGGACCATATTCTTTATTAAGTTCATCCAACACCCGATTTGTAATATCTAAATCTGGTTGGGCATAGACGATTTTTGATTCTGAGGCATCAAGAATCAGAGTAAAACCTTCTTTAGTTGCAATCTTCTTTACCGCATTCTGAATGTTTTGGAGAATCGGTGCGATGAGTTCGCGGTTTTTAAGTTCTGCCCGACCGGATTTTCCCCAAATTTCATTTAAGTAGTCCTCATATTGCTTTTTTAACTGTTGGATTTCAAGCATCTTTGCATTCAAACCACCTTCAGAAAGAATTAGTCTTTGGTCTTCTAATTCACTTTGGGCGCGTTCATATAGTCGTTTTAAGGAATCGGCACGTTGACGATATTTTGCCAATTCGGCTTCATAAGCATTCTTTGCTTCCTGGGCTGCTCGATAGTTGTCAATTATGTAATTTAAATCTACATAACCGATTTTTTGTTCTTTACCATATGTGATACTGATTAATAAAGAGAGCGCAATTAAAACTTTAGCGGTTTTGTAAAGTATACTCATAAATATCTCCTTGAAAGATAATATGTTCGACAACAAATCACTTATACCTCAATTTTTATACGATACAAATTTCCTGGTTGATAGTGAAGAGTTTTTGGTAATGTTAGTTTGATGTAGTTGTCACTTATTGCAGTTACAGTGGTTTTTCTTTGAGATGAGAACTTGTCGTTTTCCTCAAGACATTGACTTTCGCATAATTGATATGCCGTGCTTTCAATCAGAAACTCTAATTCCCGGTTGATGAACCGGTTACGAAAAGCAGTTGCTTTTTTCTTAGAAATGTCACGGAGAATGTTTACTCGTTCTTTTTTTACTTTCCGCGGCACATTGTCAGGTAAGTTACTGGCGGGTGTTTGTGGTCGATGGGAATAAGGGAAGATATGAAGATAACCAAAGGGTAATGATTCAACAATTTTTATAGTGTTTTCAAATGCCTTATTATCTTCATTGGGAAAACCAACAATTATATCAGTTCCAATATTGACATCAGGAATTTTAGTATAAACCGTATCAATTAATTTACAATATTCCTCAACCGTATATTTACGCCGCATCAATTTTAGAATATTGTTATCACCAGATTGTAAAGGAATATGTAAATGGCGACATAACCGTTTTGATGTCCATAAGTCGTAGAACGCATCAGCTAAGCCATATAAAGATGACGCAATCAGGGTATCAGGTTCAATTGAACTGAGTCGGAATCGGCAACTGTTATCAGGTAAAGACTTTAATAGGCTAACAAGGGAAACTTTATTCGGAAAATCATTGCCATATGCTCCTAAATTCAGTCCGGTCAAAACAATCTCTTTATATCCCAAATTCACTAAATGAGAGATTTCATTCAGGATTGATTGTAAAGGACGAGATTTTGGCTTGCCACGGATTAGTCGCACAATGCAGAAACTACATTCATTAGGGCAACCATCCTGAATTTTAACGATGGGACGTGTGCGATTGGGTAATATTGAGAATCTTGAGTCTGGTAAATTGATAAGACTATCTTCTAATAACCTCACTTTTTCATCTTGAGTAATTACAGCATCAACACCAGAAAGACTCATTAGTTTATCTTTAGCAATACTTGCTAAACAACCAGTAACAACAACTTGGCGATTCGATTTTTTAATCGCTCTTTTAATATGCTTAAATGATGTGCGCGCGGCTTGGGCAGTTACAGCGCAGGTATTGATGATTTGTAATTCTTTATCTGAAGATAATATTGTTTTCAGGCAACCAGTTTCTGCATTTTGTTTTCTACACAAATAGGTCAAAAGTAATTTCAACTGGTCACCTTCGGCTTGATTTAATCGACATCCAATATTTATTACTGATACTGAAGAAAAGGTGTCTTTTTTCAAAAAACCCATCTTGTGTTAGGGAATCTAATTAGCCGAATTTTAGACTCCAATTTAGTTAGGTCTTATATTTAACTGGTCGATTCGCTTTTAATGATTGGTTTTTCTTATCAGGGCATTCAGTGATAATTTCAATTAGTTTTTTCAAACTCAGTCGGTTCGATTTGGTCTTCGTCCTTTTTATGTTTGGGTTTTCGCTTTTTTCGAGGTTTAAGTTCAATCTCTTCAGGTGGTAAATGGTCTTCAAAGGTAAATTTTATCTCTTCGCGTTTAGGAAAATCTTCCTCTTTTTTTCTCCGAGACGGTTTTTCTGCTCGGGCAATTTCTTCGATTGGCATTTCTCGCTTGGATTCTTCTTCTGAGATGGCTAATGCTTTTTCCGAAAGTCCAATGCGTCGATTTTCAAAATCGATGCGCATAATCTTTAGGTCAATCTGATTGCCGATTTGATATTTGGAATCTTTTTTGCCCAGTTTTTCTGTTAGTTGGGCTTTGGGCACAAATCCTTCAATACCATAGGGCAGATTGACGATAATCCCGGTTTTTGAAACATCAACAATTCGGGCACTAATCTGGTCACCGGGTTTATATTCTTTGCTTAGGCGATAGAATGGGTCTTCTTTAGTCTGTTTTAAGCCCAAAGCAATTTGACGATTTTCTTTATCAATATCTAAAATAATTGCTTCAATTTTTTGATTTTTCTTGACAATTTCACCTGGATGGCGCACGCGTTTGGTCCAAGACAAGTCATTGTTTCTTATTAATCCTTCAATACCTGGTTCAATTTCGACAAAAGCACCGAAAGGTTTGAGTCCGGTAACTCTGCCAGTTACTTTTTCGCCAATTTGAAAGCGTTCTTCAATTGTTGACCATGGGTCAGGAGTAGTCTGTTTCAATCCTAAAGAGATACGGCGTAAATCACGGTCAACTGCCAAAACCATTGCTTCCACTTCATCGCCAACTTTTAACAACTGAGCTGGATGTTGTATCGATTTATTCCAGGAGAGTTCACTGGTGTGAATAAAACCTTCTAAATTCTTTTCCAATTCGACTAGAACCCCGTATTCAGCAATCGTTGTGACTTTGCCTTTTACGCGGGAGCCGATTGGATAGCGCTGTTCAATTTCTTCCCAGGGATGTTTAGTTAATTGTTTAAGGCCAACAGTGATACGGTAGTTTTCAGGATTGACGGTTAGGACTTTAACTTTAATCCGGTCATCTTTTTTAAGGATTTCTGAAGGCTTAGTAACCCGGTCCCAGGACATATCTGAAATATGGAGTAATGCCGATACACCGTCAATATCAACAAATGCTCCAAAATCAGTAAGATTAGTAACTGTGCATTCAACAATATCACCAACTTTAATTGTCGAGAAGACACGCTTACGAGCTTCTTCTAATTTTTCTTCTAAAATTTTGCGTCGCGAGACAATGATATTGCGTTTTTTCGGATTTACTGAGATGATTTTAACTTCAAGTGATTTACCAATATATTCATCGGGATTATACACAGGTTTAAGTTCAATTTGAGAACCAGGCAAGAATGCCTCTTGACCAAAAACTTCTACTAAGAGTCCACCAGTTACTTTTTTAATAACTTTAGCAGTAATAATATCTTGGGATTGGGCTTTGCTTTCAATTTCTTTCCAGGCAATCAGAGCATCGGCTTTTTTCTTAGATATGATTGGTAGTCCGTCAATACCTTCTAAGGCTTCTAAGTATACTAACACATCGTCGCCTTCATTAATAACATCAGTTGGAGAAAATTCGCTTAGTGACACAACGGCTTCAGATTTCAGTCCTAAATCAATAAAGACTGAATCTTGCGTACAGCGGATAATTTTACCTTTTACAATTTCACCTTCTTTTAAGGTGGGAAATGCTTCTTCGTATATTTTTTTTATACGGTTTGTTGTCGGTGTTTGTACTCCTTTCTCCGATTTATCCGTATAGGATTTGCCTGATGCAGGCATCCCTGAATCGGATAGATTTGTTTGGAAATTGAGATTATTGGTGATATTATCTTCCATAGTCGTTCAATGCCTCCTTGGCTGTAGTCTTGGCCGCTTTGGCCAGGGTGAAAAACGTTGAGGTACTGCTGGTTTTAATTTTATCTACAATTGCGAGAACTAACTCGCGTGGTGTTGATGTTCCAGCAACAACACCAATTTGTAAAGGGGTGTTAGCCCTAAATTTACCTTTATTTTTTTTAATACCGACACCTCCTAAATAATCCAATACGGATATTTTAAGCCATTGAGGTTTTATTTCTTTAGGTTCAGATACCTGGTAAACTTGGGAACAGAACTGCTGAGCAATTTCAACTAAATGTCGTGTGTTAGCGCTATTCTTTCCACCAACGACAATCATAATATCAGAATCGATTGCGAGTTTTCGGCAAATCTGTTGACGCGTCAAGGATTCTTTACACAATGTGTTATACACGCGTATCTCCTGTAATTCATCACAATTGTTTAATATTTTAACTGCTTTTTGAAAATATTCAATAGGCAATGTTGTTTGACCGACAATCCCAATTTTGCCACCGCAATGCTTTGCTTGTTGGACAATCGAGTCGGGTTTTTGATTTTCTTTGAAAACAGCACAGTAAGGTTGGGCATATCCTAAAATGCCTTTAACTTCTGGATGTTTCTTATCGCCAATTACCACAGTGAGAAAATTTTCTTTTTTCAATTTCTCTGCAATATTTTGGATTCTTTTTACATAAGGACAAGTCGCATCAATGATTTTATAACCAAGTTTTTCAATGCGCTCGATAACTTGTGGTGCGATGCCATGAGAACGAATCACGACCACTGATTTTTGTCGTTGGGCTGGCTTAATGCGTTTGAGATAAGATAGATCTGGCGCAGTCGTGACCCCTAATCGTTTAAGTTTATTAATCACAGATTGATTATGAATAATTGGACCTAGGGTATAGACTTTGCCCTTATTAGATTTTAATCCTTGCATCACTAAACGGATAGCACGCTTTACGCCGAAACAGAAACCGGTCGGTTCAGCAACCTGAATTGCAATTTGGTCTTTAGTTGAAGTTTGTTCAGTTTTAGTTTTTGTTGTCATCTTTTAACCATTTACTAACATGGATTCAATCTTACTTTTAATTAATTGAGTTAAAGTTTCATAATCATTTTTTGTTTTTGCATATCCATTAGGAAAAATCGGTTGACCAAAACGCACTGATATCCGAGAAGTTTTATCTGTTGGCAAGTTTAATGAATGTCTTTTCGATTTAACGATATCTTGGTCAATTAGAGCGGATAAGCGTCCGTGCCAAATTTCTCTTACACCTTTAACTGCAACCGGTATTATTGGCACTTGATTGATAATAGATAAATAACTGGCACCAGATTTAAAGGGTAATAGTTGGCTTGGCAAAGGTGATTTATTACGGGTACCCTCAGGAAAAACAAGAACCGTCTGACATTTTTGCAAAAGGTTAGAGATTAATTTTAGCGTAGAGTGCGGAAATTCTTCTTCCCGAGAAATTGGTATTGCATTCCAGAATCTTATTAACCAACTAAAAAATCGCGAGATTTGGAATAACTCTTTTTTTGCCATAAAATAAATCTCTTGCTCAGCCGCAACTGCAATAATAAATGGGTCTAAATGAGACCGATGATTGGCAACTAAAATCTGTCCTTGATTTTTCAATAAATTTTCTCGACCCTTAACCTTAAGCCCGAATAGAATCTTGGCTAACGGATATGCAATAATTCGTCCTAAACGCCAACGCAATTTCATCTTAGTTTTGAATCTTTTTCATATAATCTTTAATTTTATCAACAACCAATTGGATTTCCTCTTGAATTGTTAAGTTAGTTGTATCAATATAGATTGCATCGGGCAATTTCTGTAACGGACTTATTTTGCGTGTGCTATCAAGATAGTCTCGTTCTTTAAGATTCTTTTCTACTTCGTGGTGCGCAATTGCTGAGCCTTGGGCTAAAGATTCTTTTTGACGGCGTAAAGCCCGTTGTTCTAAAGAACAGTCTAAATAGAACTTTAAGTCTGCATTGGGAAAAACAACACTACCAATATCACGACCTTCAACAATGATATTCTTATTTTGGGCAATTCGGCGTTGCTCTTTAACCATCTTTTCACGAACTTGGGGTATAGCGGAAATTAACGAGACTAAATCATCAACTTCTTTACTGCGAATTAAGTGGGTGACATCTTTACCATTAAGAATAACCTGTTGGGAAGTTGTGCTTTCAGTAAAATTGAGTTTGAGTTCGTCTAAAAATTTCTGCAGGGCATTCATATCTTTATAATCAATCTTTTCTTGGATAATCTTATAAGTCAAAATCCGATACATTGTTCCGGTATTAAGATAGGCAAAGCCTAAGATTTGAGCCGCACCGCGGGCAGTAGTGCTCTTTCCTGAACCAGCAGTGCCATCAATGGCAACGATTATGTGTTTAGTCATATCTTTTGTAAAAATATATTAAAATCAAAGTGAAACAGGAAAATGTAAACAGCATATTCTATTTGCTTTTTTATTTGCCATTTTGCACCTTAATTTTTGCATTTTGAATAATTCTATGCTTTTTTACCAAGTTGCCCGAATTGCCGAATGGTTACGCTTAAACTAACAGCACCGAGTTGTAAATACTAACTAATATATTGGTATAGCACTTTTGAGTCGATTAAGATTATACGCTGTTGCATAAACCGATTTTATGAGAAATTAAATGAAATATAAAGGCTATTATATTGATTTTTAGTATTTTTTCAAGAGAAACTTATATACCCTAACTCTTTCAATCCATTAATCATTTTACTCATGATATAACTTAAACAAATTATCCATAGAATACTATATACTTTTGTTGAAAAATTGAAAATTTATTAATCAGTTATCGGCAGAACTGAGAATAAAAGTTTTTGATACTATCGGATAAACTCTCAATTATTATTTGAGTTTTAGTATTATCCCAATTGTGATGTTTAATATTTGTGTATCTGCCCTTCGTTCTTGCGGATAGTAATATTTTTGGCTATCTTAGATTTTTTGTTTTTTACTATACTCAAATCAATAGAATAGATTTATTTGTGTTTATCTATGCCGCCAAACATTATTGAGGCAGTTACAAAAGGACCTTTGAGGTTAAATGGAGGTCCTTGGATGTCGCCAAAATCTTCTAATAGCCAACCACTTTGAGCCGGAGTTAAAAGATAACCACCCTTGAAACTTAATCCGACAAAACTAATTGGAATATCTACAGCTAAACCAGAAAATAGTGTTAAACCACCTTTGGAAACCTTAGCAATGCCACTGGGTGATAATAATACATTATTCAAAGTTAACGGGTTATAAATTTGGGACTTGATTTTTAAGGTAAGACCACTGCCACCAATACCAATCAACGGAGTTAATTTAATCTTCGGAGCATTTAATAGAGAATATCCAACTTCAAAAAATCCAGCACCGTAAGATAATTCGACATAAATGGATTCGCTATGTACTGATTGCGCGCCACCGATTCCCCAGCCACCGAGTCGGGTTTTTCCTAATTGTCCCCAGCCACCTCCACCGAAAACAAAATGTGATTTTTGGGCAGATTCAATTTGATAATTCTCAAAAAGGTCATTTAAGTTTTTATAATTAAGAAAGACAAAACCCGGACCAAAATATCCCGCACCACCACCTTCGGCACGCATTTTAACTTTAGATTTAATTTTGGGCATTTGCTTAGGAACTTCGGCTAATTTGACATCAACTGTTTTTTCGCCATCTTGAGTTAAAAGTTTTAGATGAATCACTTCATTAGGTTTAGTTGTCTGCATAAATTGGATTAAATCTTTTGAAGCAAGCATTGGTGTCTCATTAATTTCCAGAACAATATCTCCTTCTTTGATTCCTGCAATAGAAGCAGGGCTATTAGGCACGACGCTTTGCACAACTAATTTGCCATCTTTCTCTTCAACTCCAATGCCTAAAAATCCCCGTGGCTCAGAAACCGCAATTATTTGCTTTTCTATTTCAATTGTTTTTTCTGGACAGGATGGCTTCGATTGTGCTTCTGAGCAATGGCCACATTGGCTTTGACAATCACGACATTGAGCAATAATTAGGTTCACATTGATACCCAATATTATTACTAACAAAGCAAACAATATTTTATTTTTAGGCATAGAGACTCCTCTCAGATGCTATTAACTAAGATGCTCAAATTCTTTTAGCATTCTCAATGTCTCTTCAGCATCTTTTTTATCTAAAATCTGAATCGCAAAACCGGCGTGCATTATGATATAATCATTTACCCGGGCTTCAGGGCAGAGCATAAGATTGGCTTGTCGCTTAACACCCCAAACATCAACAATTGCCGTATCACCTTTTATAGAAACAATCCGGGCTGGTATCGCTAAACACATAATATTATTATAATCAATAAAATGTAGAAATCAACAGATAATTTACTCAAGTTTTTCAATCCATTAACCAGTGTAACTTTCATATATTTCAATCAATTATTACTTGGTTGTCATGTGCGCTTCCTGTATTAATTTTCTATCAGTCATCAGATAGTAATAGATTCTGATGATGAATTAAGAACATCGACATAAATAATTTTTTTACTCGGTTTTAATCGGTGAATAATAGAGCACACGGTCTTTAATTTTTACACCTAATTTTTGTGCAACTACAGGACATTTTGCCATCAGAATAAAAAAGCAATCCCGCTCACAATCGACCAACGATTCAAAATTAGCATGTCCTTTAGCAATGACCAGATCGCAAGAATTGAAAATCTCGTTAAAAGTCTCAGAAGTATAAGAAAAGTCAACGCCTAAGAACCGATAATTTTTATCATCGCTTAAAGTAATAATTTTACCAATGCTATCTAGACCAGAGGCAATTGCATCATTTTTTAATGCGTCATTAAGTATCGGTGAAGTTTTAACCGCAATAAAAAGTTCTGGTCCTTTTAATCTCTCTAAAAGCAGTTTATCAAGATAGATTTCACCGGCATTGTCTAAAATAAAAAGAATTTTTTCTGCAGTGCGAAACTTCTCCTTAAATATTTTGTAGTCGTCAATGGCTAAGCGCTGTTGGGCTAATGATTGAATTTCTTCAGTCAGGGAAACACTTTGGTTAGCGACAGAATATATATCGGCTGGACCGACATCAATAATATTACCACAAGCAGAAAAACTTATTGCCAAATGTAAAGGGTCAGTAGAGTTTTTAAGCTCTTTTTGGGCAAAAGAATAGATGTTTTTACCCAATTCATTTTGTGCCTTCTTAATAAGTTCAAATGGGTCATTGAAAGTTAATATCTGATAGATTTCTTTTAGCACTTGTGAAGTGAATTTACTCGGCGGGTCTTGTAAAGATAAGTGCGAAGTGATTTCTAAGGCACGATGTCTTATTTGAGATAGTAATTGGTCTTTATCAGGATAAGTGGCTAATATCTGTTGCCGAAAAGATTCATTAGCCCAGGCAACTTCTACAACCCGTTCACATTGTTTGAGAACACAAGGAATACACTGCGGTTCAGATTGCATAATTGTGATTAGATTTTTAGCATCTCAAAGTTGTCAAAATGTCTGATAATCGTGCAGGTGATTAGGTTGAAAATTCTATCTGCTTTTTATTGTCTTGCGACCTTAAAGACTTTTGACAAAGGTTTCTTATTGTGAAGTCTGAGTGGTGCTTGCAGGTTTCTCTTCAACTGTAGTCAGCGGTTCTTCTTTAGTTTCTAAGAGATTGCGGTCATCTTTCTTTTTCACGATAACCAAATAATTAGCCAATGTTCCCGTAAACCAGACCGTTGTGCCGTAAGATACGACGAAAATAATCAAGAGATAATAACCGATAGCGAATAGGATGGTTGCAATTAAAATTGCAACATTGATATGTTGATAAGAAGGTGGCGAGAAGAAGATTGTTCCACCAATTGAACATAAAACTGTATCCATCAGACGAGCAAATGGTTCTGGACACCAATAAGGTATTGATAACTTAAAAGTGGATAATGCATTTAACAGAATATCATCAAGTTTACCACCCATAAATACAGATAAGACACTAGTGCCGATTTTTACTGCCCAGGTTGAGAAAAATGTTATTAGTCCAAAACCAACTTTAGATAAGAAGCCTAAGATTATTGAATACCAAATCAAACGCGCTGTCTGGTCATTGAGCATTGAGAAGACTTCAAATAGAGTATCAAAAGTGTCATTGCCTGTAGCCGCAATTATTGCCGGTGTATAGAATAGGGTGAAGATGAAGATAATTAAAAGATAGACGATAAATAAAGAAGCAGCAAATGCGGGTAAAATCATTAAGCCGGTAAAGATTTCGCCGACATAAGGAATGCGACCAACCAACGATAAGATCAATCCAGCAATCACAATTGATAAGATGAATAAGATTACCATCACCGGACTCATAATTACTGCACGACCATTTTGCAGGGCGAACTTAAACGCTTTCTTTATCTCAAAAAAGTCATCGCCTTTTAATTGTTCAAAAGTTACCTTACAAACTGCAGTGCCGGTAATAAGCAAAGTAAAAACTACAAACACGATACCAATTATCCAGAGTAACCAACCTGACCAATGAAGCGTCTCAGGTATCGGCAATAATCGGTAAGTTGCCCAAATTTCTGCGATTGACCAGCCCTGGGCTAAAAAGGTTAAATACGAGCAGATGATATAGCCAATAAAAGCGATTATATATCCGAACATCATCATTGAGATTTTTTTAATTGAAAAGCCTAATCTTAAAGCGCGAAAGATATCTTTGTAGTTATTGTGCAAATTAGTCATTTTGCCTCCTGGTCAAAATAAAATTTACATCTTTTTAAGAACACTGTAATTCTCAACAAAAGTGTTATCTTATTGAAACCAAAGTCTGTTGCTCATAAGTTGATGAAGTTTCTTAGAAAAAAATATACCGCTAAGAAGATAATGGCAATTGCACCCAACAGAATCCATCGAAACGGAATCGTATGTTTTTTGAAACTAAATAACCTGCGTCTTTCGCTAAACCGAATCATCATATCAGCATAGTAATAAAATTAAATTCTGTCAAGAGTAAAAAGATTTGAAAGCAGAAAAAGTTTTTTTCATTGATTGCCGCGATTGATAACTCAAAGATATTGTTGATGGTGTCGCTAAAATATCTGTGTAATCTTGAATTTTGCCCAAAATCTCTGTAAGAAAAATTTAAAAAATTGATTTTAGCGATTTAGAGAATAATTATAACGATTGAGAAATCAATGGTTGTATCGATGGTATCGCTAAAACATCTGTGTAATTTGGACTGTGTCAGAAGTCTCAAAGATAAAAGACCTAACGAAGTTAATTTTCGCCCTAAAAATACTTAACAGCATTTCTTCAGAAGCACTTTTGAAAAAGCTTGACACAATCCGAATTTGCAATATAATAATATATGCGTATATTTGCATTTATAATCTATTCGTGTTTGCTCTTTGAAAATGGCCGAATCGTCAAGTTGGTTCAGGTAACTGAGATACAGTTGGTAAAATGGATGTTATTGACGATTGTCGGGATTAACGGAGTGTAATTAATGATGATTGTGATGTTCAGATTTAAGACAAATCTAAAGTGTCCCGGCACGGATAGGGTGCTGTGGGGATAAGGATTCGGTATCATCTCCTACGCTACTTGCAAAACAAAAAGTTTAATCTTCGGCAAAGGAGAATTTGTTGTTTATTAAGCAACTTATATTTCTGTTAATGCTTTAATAACTTGTTTCGTCTATTTGTTAGTTTATCGTCTTAGCATTTAATCCGTTTCCTGTTGCTTCTTTAGTAATTTCACGGGCATTATTCAGTACCTTGCCAAATACATCGCATATTTTTGTTGTCGGAAAATAATTTGAGGTGTGATTTTGATTAAAGTTGAGATTTGAAATTAATGCCAAGTCATTGTGATTCTTGTTGTGAGTTTCTGCAAAGACTTTGATTTCTATTACATTAAATCTGTCACCAAGGCTTTAAAATGTTTGTTTATAATTTATATATTCAATAATTTATATTATTCATTTATTCAAGGAATTGCATTCTAAGGTTATTTTATTTTCCAATGCAACTAAAACTAATACTAAAAAGATTAAAAGTTGGACTGAATAAAAGATTAGAGATAATCATTGATTATAAATTCCTGCTTGCATATATTAGGGATAAATCGTATCTAATGCCTAAGATTTATATTAGATGTTAATAATTTACATATTAATCGCACAAATATCTCCTAAACCGATTGCAAATTAGACATTGACAAATAAAGATTTATTAGTTAACCTATCAGCGATGTCGAATAAAATAGTCGAAAATTTCAAGAGATTTAGAATAATAGAAAATATAGAAATAAAAATATAGAAAATATAAATTATAGAAAATTAGATGGACAATATAGAAAATTTAGATAAACGAGTAAATAAAAATGAGTAATAAGACCGAGATAAAAAAAGAGATTGTTCTAAAAGTTGCCCAAGATATTTTTGCTAAATATGGTTTAACCAAAACAACCATTGATGATATTGCAAAAGCCGCAGGAATTGGCAAAAGTTCTATCTATTATTATTTCAAAAACAAAGACGATATTTTTCGGGCTGTGATTGAAGCGCAAGTAAAAATTGTCCAAGAAAAAATAAGGAATGCAATTAATGAAGCTCAGACACCGCAGGAGAAATTAAAGAAGTTTGTCATCACGCGGATGCGCTGTTTTCGTGAAGTCGCTCATATCTTTGAGCATGTCTTCAAAAACGAATATCTTCAACATTATGCTTATGTGCAAAAAATCCGTAAAGACTACGACCAACTGGAAGTTGATATTCTCAACAGCATCTTACAAGAAGGGATTGATAAAGGAGTTTTTAAGATCCAGGACCCCCAATTGGCAAGTTTTGTGATAATGCTTGGAATTAAAGGATTAGAATATGAGTGGGCAACTGCTTCAGACTCGCAAAAATTAGAAGAAGACACCGATAAATTATTTGAAATACTTTTCCACGGAATAGTTAAATAAATCCACGGAAACCGGAAAATTGAAACAACACTTGACCCCCCCTCAGAAATTTTAGTATAATTAGAATATATGAAAAAATTATTCGAAAAGTCTAATTCGGCCATTAAGGAAATTTTTTTACACAATTTTAGAATAAAAGAAAACATTGTTCGAAATATCTAAAAAGTTATGAAATGGTTTTTCCGGTTGGTTTATAAATTCAGGTTTGTTGTTGTAGTTGTTACGATTTTTGTTTCTTTATTTTTTGGCTATTGGGCATTAAAAATCAAGATAAACCCCAATGTCACATCATATTTGCCAAAGTCAGACCCATCAGTAAAAGTTTTTAATGAGATTGGTGAAAATTTCGGTGGTAATTATTTGGCAATCGTTGCGCTTAAAACCGACGATATTTTTAATATCAAGACGCTACAACGCATTAGTCTATTAACTTCGCAAATTAAGCAGATTGAAGGAGTTTCGGATGTAATCAGTCTTACGAATATTATTGATATTAAAAAGGCTGATACGGGAATTGAAGTTGGCAAGCTGCTCGATGAATTTAATCTGCCAAAATCGGATTCAGAGATCCAGCAACTAAAATATTATGTCTTATCCAAGGATATTTATCAGGGACATATTATTTCTGAAGATGGCAAAACAACTTTGCTAATTGTGCGTTTACAGTCCGATGTTAATCAAATAAAAGTCGTTAAAGAGATTAAACAAATTGTGGAAAAATCAAAAGGCACAGAAAAAATTTTTTATGCTGGTGTGCCATTTCAAATGCTGGAAATTAATCAAATCATTCGGTCGGATTTAAGGATGTTAATTCCGTTTGTTGCGTTCCTGATTGGCTTGATTTTATTTCTGAGTTTTCGCAATGTGGTTGGAGTAATTTTACCATTAGTCACTGTGCTGATTAGTATTTTGACTACGCTCGGCATAATGAGTATTTTAAGAATTCCGATAACAATTATTTCCAATATTATTCCGGTGATTATTTTTACGGTTGGCAGTGCTTACAGCGTTCATATCATTAATCGATTTTACCAAGAGACGACAACTAATGAAGCGTTACCATCCGCATTCCTTAATGATGTCAGTATCTCAGTAATTTTAGCCGGCATCACGACGATTGCGGGTTTTATCTCATTTGTCTTTGGTTCTTATTTAATTATGGTCAAAGAGTTTGGTATATTCAGCAGTCTCGGTATTTTCGTGTCGTTGCTGGTTTCATTGACTTTTGTGCCTGCTTGTCTATTTATCTTTGCATCTCAACAGAAAATTAAAGACAAATTTAACCGCAAAGATTTTCTCCGGTTTGCTATTGTTAATAAACTGGGCACAGCGATGCTTAAAACACATCGCGTCGTCTTAATTGTAACCAGCATAATTGCCATCATATCGTTATGGGCAATTCCCAAGATACCTCGGAGTGCGGATATGATTGAATATTTTAAACCCAACAGTCAAATTCGGATTGCTGAGCAAATGATGAATAAGAATTTTGGTGGTTCTGTGCCGATTCAAATTTTAGTTAAAGGTGACATCCAAGACCCTGCAGTGTTAAATAAAATCCGAGAACTGCAAACATTTTTGTCAGCACATCCGGATATTCACTATCCGCAATCAATCGTCGATTTGATTACCGAAATGAGTTTTGTCATCGGTGAAGGTCGAATAATTCCGGATAACAAAGCAAAAGTAAGTAATCTCTGGTTTTTGTTAGAAGGTGAAGAAATGGTGAATCAAATGGTTGATAGCGATAAATCTTCAGCAGTTGTTCAAGCAATGGTCAGCGGCATTGAGACGAAACAGAGCAAGCAGATGTTAAAAGATATTAAAAACTATCTCGATAATAATAGTTCTGACGATTGCACAATGTTTTTAACTGGTTCACCGATTATTTATGACCATCTGGAGCAAAGCCTTAGCCGAAGTCAAATTCAGAGTTTAATCATTGCAGTGGTGTTGGTCTTTATCTGTTTAGTTATTATGATGCGTGCTTTCTGGATTAGTGCGGTTGGCTTAATACCGATTGTCTTTACACTGGTGGTTATTTTCGGCTTTATGGGTTATGCGAAAATTCCGTTAGATGTTGCAACCGTCTTAGTAGGTAGTGTCTCAATTGGTGTTGGGATTGATTATGCCATTCACTTTTTGAATCGCTATCAACAGGAAATTAAGCAAAATAAAAATAATCAGAGAAAAGCACTATTAGATACCCTTCAAACCAGTGGTCAGGCAATTTTAATTAATGTCCTAACTGTTAGCATCGGATTTTTAGTCTTAGTTTTTGCTAATTTGATTCCTTTACAAAGATTCGGCATCTTATTAGCAATCACGATGATTTTTTCGGGCATTAGTGCCTTGATTGTTTTACCAGCAATAATCGTAAAAATATCTGCTAAAAAGCAGGAGGAAAAATGAAAAGCAAAAAACATACCCAAATGATTTTTAGATTGTGGCTAATAGCAATTGCCATAATGCCAATACAAAATGTCTGGGCTGAGAAATTATCCGGCGAGGAGATTTTGGTACAAGTAGATAAATGTCTTAGTGCACCCCAAGACCAAACAATCCGCATGAAGCTTGTAATTATTAATAAAAAGGGTAAAGAAGAAGTTCGTGAAATTATGATGATACAAAAAGGCAATGAGAAAAGAATCGGCAAGTTCTTATCCCCGGCTGACCAAAAAGGCATCGGCTTTTTATCTTTACCCAATAATGTCTTCTATGTATATCTACCAGCTTACAAAAAGACTCGACGGATTGCTTCGCACATCAAAAATACTAAGTTTGCCGGCACTGATTTTACCTACGAAGATATGGAAGCCAAAAAATATTCGGACAATTGGCTACCCCAATTGCTGAGTCAAGACCAAAACATCTATACCTTAGAACTATTACCGAAAAAAGGTATCGTTACAGATTATGGCAAACTTATTCTTTCGGTAAGAAAAGATAACTTCTATCCCCAAGAGATTGAATATTATGATAAGTCAGGAAAATTATCTAAGAAAATGACCAGTGAAAAAATTGAAAAAATCGGCCAATTTTGGATTGCTCGAGAAACGACAATGGAAGATTTTACTTCGGGTCGTAAAACCAAAATGATTTTAGAAGATGTCAAGTTTAACACCGGCATTGCGGATAATATTTTTACCGAACGATACTTATCACAATAAGATAAAAAGGAGTAATTATGCTGAGAATAAAAGATAACGCGAAGATTTCTGGCTCGGTTGCCAAATTGCCCATCCTGAATAAGAAGGAGTAATTATGCTGAGAATAAAAGATAACCCTAAAATTTGTTTCATCCTATTGTGCTTTTTTATGATAGTTAATGCAGAAATTAATTGGAATGGTTATATACAAACCGATAATCGATTACTAATTAAAGATTGGTCGTTATCTTGGCAGGAATATCGATTGTCATTACAGACTGATTATAAACCTAATACCCGGATCCGTTTTTTTAGCGAAATCTGGCTACGGTCATTGGGGTTTACTGATGTTTACACGAGCACTGATTTGAACAATCGGCGAAAAGTCGCACCAACTGATTTTGATTTGCGCGAAGCCTATATTGATTTATATGGTTTTATTAATAAGAATCTGGACTTACGCATCGGTCGACAAAGGATTGCTTGGGGTGTAGCGGATAGAGTGAATCCTACAGATAATCTTAACCCGAATGATTTTGAAGACATCTGGGATTTTGGACGCCATCTTGCGTCAAACGGTATTGTTGTTTCATATTATATCAATGACCTATCGCTCAAAAATATTTTTATTCCCAGTTTTACGCCAGCAATTTTATCCCCCAGAATTAACCAATCATTGCTCATATCTTCAATGTTACCGGTAATGCATTATCAAAATATCTCGGATACAATTCTTTTGCCATCTTCAAAACTTAAAGATGCTGTAATTTATGGTGCTAAAGTCTCAAAACCACTATCGGGTTTCGATTTCTCATTGAGTTATATTTATGGGCGATACGATTTACCAATGCTCAAAAAAATGACTTTTACATTAGCCGATACCACAGGTGCAGTTAATCTCGTAAGTGAATATATTTATCCCCGAATCCAAATTTTGGGCTTTGATTTTGCCGGTGCAATTAAAGAAGTTGGTATCTGGGCTGAAATGGCGATATATTTGCCTAAAAAAACTTATCTTACAATTGATATGACTACATTAGGCTTAGGGAGTTTCGATACATTAATTTTAACTAATAAACCTTATGCCCGTTACATTCTCGGACTTGACTATACTTTTGTTAATGGTATATATATTAATCTGCAATATCTACACGGGTTTGTTACTGAATATGGTAAAGATAATCTACACGATTATTTTATGCTCGGTATCGATTGGAAGATATTACAAGATAAATTGAAATTCAGTCCATTAAACTGCGCATTAGAGATAAAAAAATGGCAAGATTTTAAAAACAGTCATTCAATTGTGTTCACACCTGAAATTAGTTATAAGCCTTTTGATAATACTGAATTAAACTTGGGATGCCGGTATCTTGATGGTAATTCAATGACAACTTTTGGACAATTAAAAGATGAAGATGAATTGTATTTGAAAGTAAAATATCATTTCTGATAGCAAATCATGATTGCCTTGCTTTTGGCTTTGACCCACCTGCTGTTTAATACTACAAGTGATTCACTGATTAATCAAGCAATTCAGTTATTTGAAACTCGGCATCTAAATTCCAATAATATCAATCTTAGTGCTGAAATCTTAGCGAATTTAACGAAAAGAGAACCCAATAATTTAGTTGCCAACTATAAATTATCCCAAATCTATTTTACAATTGGCGACCATGTTTCCAATAAGTCTGAGAAGATTAAATATTTTGACTTAGGTCTAAGTTATGCAAAAAAAGCATTAGCAATTGATTCTAATTCAGTTTGGGCACATTTCTGGTATCTGGCAAATTTAGGTGCTTTAACGCAACTGAAAGGCGTGTTTAGTGCATTAGCCGAAGTATCAGAAGTCAAAAATGAAATTGAGACAGTTTTACGGTTTGATTCTAATAATGTCTGGGCATTAAATGCCCAAGCCAACTTTTATTATGAATTACCTAAAGTTTTAGGTGGTAATGTAGATAGGTCAGTTGAAATTCTTAATCGAGCGTTGGCAATTGATTCTAATTATTCAACACTTTATGTGAGTATTGCTAAAGCCTATATCAAAAAGAGAAATTTTTCCCAAGCAAAATTTTATTTAAATAAACTGTTGTCGTTAGAAAAACCTTGGCCATTAGCCGATTATATCATCGATGATAAACCCACCGGACTGAAATTGTTGAAAGAAATTGAAGGAAAGTAATACGCCATCGGAAAAACTAAGCCAATCTTGACATCTAAAATATTAATATTATAATAAATTACGAACTTTAAGATAATAATAAAAATGGGCGATTAGCTCAGTTGGCGAGAGCGCTTCCCTTACAAGGAAGAGGTCATCCGTTCAATTCGGATATCGCCCACTTAAATTATTTAGTTAAAATTAATAAGATAATAAATTATGCCCATAAAAAGAAGTTCTGAGCGGTCGGGTCCAACTCCAAAACTTACGGATCCGTATCTTGTATCCAAAGCCTATCCGGAACCAACAATCTGTCCCAGTTGTGGATTAGTATATCATAAAAAACGGTGGTTGCGTGATGAACATATCAAAACTACAGTAGAAAAAATTGCAGAAAAACATAAATGTCCAGCTTGTCGAAAAATTGAAGACCACTATGTGATGGGTGTAGTTGCAATTTCTGGCACATTCGTCTCTTCAACAAAAAATGAAATTATTAATATAATTCGCAATCAAGAAAAAAAAGAATCTTTGCGGAATCCATTAGCTCGGATTATGAGTCTAAATCATAAGGAAAGTATGATTACGGTTGAGACAACCGTGGAAAATTTAGCAATCGCCATTGGTAAAGCACTGCAAAGCGCTTACAATGGTGAGCTAAAAATCAGTTTTAGTGACAATGAAAAATTGGTTCGAGTATATTGGCATCGCGACCTGGAAACAAAAAAGAAATAAGATAATGAATACTCACAAATTAAATCTAATAATTTTTAGGAGGTAGTATGAAACTAAAACCACTCCAAGATCGCGTTTTAGTGCAACGGATTGAAGAAGAAGTTAAAAAAGGTGGTATTATTATACCAGATACTGCCAAAGAAAAACCTCAACAGGGTAAAGTTATCGCAGTCGGTCCCGGACGAGTTGACGAAAAAGGTAATCGAATTCCAATGGAAGTGAAAAAAGGCGATATCGTTCTGTTTGGTAAATACTCCGGTAACGAAGTCAAAATTGATGATACCGAATATCTGATTATGCGCGAAGATGATATTTTAGCAATTGTCGAAAAAGAGAAATAAAAGGAGGAAACTATGCCGGCAAAAGATTTAAAATTTAGTGAAGAAGCCCGTAAATCAATGCTTAAAGGTGCTTCGATTTTAGCGAATGCGGTTAAAGTAACACTTGGTCCTCGAGGTCACAATGTCGTTATCGAAAAGAAATGGGGCGCACCAACTGTAACCAAAGATGGTGTGACTGTGGCAAAAGAGATTGAACTTGAAGATAAATTCGAAAATATGGGCGCACAGATGGTTAAAGAAGTGGCTTCGAAAACTTCTGATGTTGCTGGTGATGGTACCACGACTGCAACTATTCTGGCTGAAGCCATTTTCCGCGAAGGACTGAAAGTAGTTGCGGCTGGTGCAAATTCAATGGCAGTGAAGCGCGGTATTGATAAAGCAGTTGAAAGAGTCGTAGAAGAGTTGAAAAGAATCTCGAAAAAGACCAGTGGTCGCAATGAAATTGCTCAAGTCGCATCACTTGCGGCGAATAATGACACTTCAATTGGTAATTTAATTGCCGATGCGATGGAAAAGGTTGGTAAAGAAGGTGTGATTACAGTTGAAGAAGCAAAAAGTATGGAGACGACACTGGAAGTAGTTGAAGGTATGCAATTTGACCGCGGTTATCTCTCACCCTATTTCATCACTAATCCAGACAAGATGGAATGTGTCTTAGAAGATTGTTATATCTTGTTATACGAAAAGAAGATTTCGTCTGCGCGTGACTTATTGCCGTTATTAGAGAAGGTTGCCCAAAAAGGAAAACCAATCTTAATTATTGCCGAAGAAGTTGAAGGTGAAGCCCTGGCAACATTAGTCGTTAATAAGATTCGTGGCACACTCCAATGCTGTGCAGTTAAAGCACCTGGTTATGGTGAGCGACGCCGAGCGATGATGGAAGATATTGCAATTCTAACTAACGGCCGACTTATTTCGGAAGATGTTGGAATCAAATTAGAAAATGTCGCAATTACTGATTTAGGAATGGCAAAACGAGTTACAGTGGACAAGGAGAATACGACGATTGTTGAAGGCGCGGGCTCCAAAAAAGAAATTCAAGCTCGGATTGAGCAAATTCGAAAGCAAATTGAAGAAACTAAATCGGATTACGACCGAGAAAAACTTCAAGAACGTTTAGCCAAACTTGCTGGTGGCGTTGCCGTAATTAATGTTGGTGCCGCAACTGAAGTCGAAATGAAGCAGAAAAAAGCCTTGGTTGAAGATGCATTGCATGCGACACGCGCTGCAGTTGAAGAAGGTGTTGTGCCTGGTGGAGGTGTTGCGCTGATTCGCTGTATTCCGGCATTAGAAAAGATGAAGTTACCCGGTGATGAACAGATTGGCGTTGACATTGTTAAGAAAGCACTGGAAGCACCACTAAGACAGTTAGCCGAAAATGCAGGAATTGAAGGCTCGATTGTCTTTGACAAAGTTAAAAATGAATCGACTAATATGGGATTCAATGTGGAAACGCTTAAATATGAAGATATGTTTGAATCTGGTGTGATTGACCCGACTAAAGTTACCCGAGTTGCACTTCAGAATGCGGCATCAGTTGCATCGCTCTTAATTACGACTGAAGCTGCAATTGTTGAAATTCCGGAAAAAGAAAAAACACCACCAATGCCCGCAGGCGGTGGCTACGGTGAATATTAATCAATAAGTGAAGTGAGGAGTAAACAAGTGAAGACAATAATTTCAAATTCTTGGTTTACTCCTCACTTCTCAGAAATTATTTCAGTCTGAGCAATGCCAACATACGAATACGAATGTGAAACTTGTCATCACAAATTTGAAGAGTTTCAAAAGATTACCGATAAGCCATTAAAAAAATGTCCGCAATGTGGTAATAAAGTTCGTCGGTTGATATCGGCTGGAGCTGGTTTGATTTTCAAAGGCAGTGGTTTTTATATTACTGATTACAAAAGACAGAATCAATCTTATGGTGAAAAAATGTCAACTGACAAGAAAGAAACCCCTGATGCAAAAACGAAGTCTAAAGATTAATTAAAATTTGACAATAAACATTAGATAACAAATTAACAGCAGGATAGTGGATACAAAGATTATTAAAAGTAATAAATTAACTTTAGTGAAATTTTTCTTAAAATGAGAACACTGCGAAAGTTAATTTTGCTACGGAAAAAACTGAATTTTATCCTTTATCTTCAGTGTTTACTCAGAGCATTTTTAGTCAATTAAAATTTAGACTTGACAAATTTTGTATTTTTCGTATAATATTTTAGGTTGGTGGTAAACCAGAAAATGTTCTTTGACAATTGGGAAAATGACAGCGTGTTCGGAAAGCCACATTAGTAAACTCAAAAACTTTTTGAGAGTTTGATCCTGGCTCAGGACTAACGCTGGCGGCGTGTCTTAGACATGCAAGTCGGACGGAGCTTATCCTGTAGCAATACAGGATAAGCTTAGTGGCGAACGGGTGAGTAATACAAGGGTTACATACCTTGGAGAAGAGCATAACTCTGAGAAATCGGAGCTAATACTCTATACGTTCCTAATGAAGAATTAGGAAGAAAGATGGCGCAAGCTATCGCTCCAAGATTGGCCCTTGGCCTATCAGCTAGTTGGTGAGGTAATGGCTCACCAAGGCGAAGACGGGTAGCCGGCGTGAGAGCGTGACCGGCCACATGGGAACTGAGACACGGTCCCAACTCCTACGGGAGGCAGCAGTCTAGAAAATTGGGCAATGGGCGCAAGCCTGACCCAGCGACGCCGCGTGGAGGATGAAGTCCTTCGGGATGTAAACTCCTGTCAGAGGGAACGATGCCATTTGTGAGTAACTGCACAAATGGTGACGGTACTCTCAGAGGAAGCCCCGGCTAACTACGTGCCAGCAGCCGCGGTAAAACGTAGGGGGCGAGCGTTGTCCGGATTCACTGGGTGTAAAGGGTGTGTAGGCGGACTGGAAAGTCGGTGGTGAAAGCCTTTGGCTCAACCAAAGAATTGCTACCGATACTTCCGGTCTAGAGGGCAGAAGAGGAAGACGGAACTTCCGGTGTAGCGGTAGAATGCGTAGATATCGGAAGGAACACCGATAGCGAAGGCAGTCTTCTGGGATGTCCCTGACGCTGAAACACGAAAGCTGGGGGAGCAAACAGGATTAGATACCCTGGTAGTCCCAGCCCTAAACGATGTTCACTAGGCTTTTCCACTTTGGTGGAAGAGTCGCAGCTAACGCGTTAAGTGAACCACCTGGGGACTACGGCCGCAAGGTTGAAACTCAAAGGAATTGACGGGGACCCGCACAAGCGGTGGAGGATGTGGTTTAATTCGATGCTACGCGAAAAACCTTACCTGGGTTTGACATGCCGATGGTAGGAGCCCGAAAGGGCAACGACCGAAGATTTTGTCTTCGGAGTCGGCACAGGTGTTGCATGGCTGTCGTCAGCTCGTGTCGTGAGATGTATGGTTAAGTCCCGCAACGAGCGCAACCCCTGCTATTAGTTGCTATCCCTGAATTTTTCAGGGAGCACTCTAATAGGACTGCCCGGGTCAACCGGGAGGAAGGTGGGGATGATGTCAAGTCATCATGGCCTTTATGCCCAGGGCTACACACGTCCTACAGTGGCTGTTACAATGAGCTTGCAAGCCCGCGAGGGTAAGCAAATCTCATAAAAGCAGCCATGGTTCGGATCGCAGGCTGCAACTCGCCTGCGTGAAGAGGGAATCGCTAGTAATCGCGGATCAGCATGCCGCGGTGAATACGTTCCCGGGTCTTGTACACACCGCCCGTCAAGCCATGGGAGTCGGTAATGCCTGAAGTCTCCACTTAGTGGAGCCGAAGGCAGGACTGATGACTGGGGCTAAGTCGTAACAAGGTAGCCGTACGGGAACGTGCGGCTGGATCACCTCCTTTCTAAGAGAAAAATTACTTTCCGAACACGCTTTCTTTTTGAACATTAAAATTAACCACACATCACCAACAGGCAATGTGTGGTTTTTTGTTTTACTGAATTTTATTATAAAGGAACTAAAAGAACTGACTGGGCTAAAAAAAGCGCGACTCATTTCTGAGCCGCGCCTGTTTTATTTTAACTGATTATTACTTAGTAATTATCAGTTTTTTGGTTAGTCTAGAAGATTCTGTTTCTATAGTGTAGAAATAAATACCTTCAGCAACCTCACGATTATTCTCGTCGGTTCTATTCCAAATGAAATTATAGGTACCTTCAGACAAATGTGAATCAATTAGCGTTTTTACTAATCTTCCGGCTGCATCATAAATTCTTAAATTAATTTTACTCGGTTGCGACAAATTGAAAGATATTCGGACATCACGACGCGATGGATTTGGTGTGTTAAGCGATGTAACATTGGTAAATTCGTTTGATATATCTTCAATAATACCAGTTGGTCGGATAAGGCGGATGTAGTCAATATTTATATTATTGCCATAGTCTGAAAATCCTAATATGCCAATATAAATTGTTCCGGAAAAAGCTCCCAAATACACAGTATGTTCACCCCAGTAAGGAACACCAGGTTCCCAACGACGGAATGCAGCAACTCTGGTAAATGTAGTTCCGTTTGTCGAATATTCGATTTTTACACTATCCGGACCATAAGTAGGACCAGCATAAGCAGAATCGTGATACATTGCAAATTTTAATGTGCAAGGAACCGGTGTGGCACCACAATAGATTGGCGGCGAAATGAGTCGCGCCATATTTCCAGCTATGGCACTATATGCTGGATAACTTGCCATCGCAGCACCTTCATACGGGCTACATGTGGGATTGGTATTGCTCGTTTTTCTTTCCCAATTATAGGAACCCATAACCGGAATTGCTTGCCAACCAGATGGTGGGAATGTTACATCGTTAAAGCCTTCTAACAGAGCAAATTGATGTATTTGGACGACTTTGACCTTGCGGTCATTACCTGGATTCTGATCGCCGGTGAGATTGGTTCGGACAACTACTGTGCAAACTCCTGTTGTCGTGGGTGTCATCGGTGTGAAAGAAACTCGAGTGGTTTCTTGGGCGGCTAAAGATGGTATCGAAACAGTTGAAGTGGTCATTTGACCTCCGGGACCAATTATTGAACATACTGCAGGAAAATTGGTTTGGGTAACCGAGCCATAATTTTTAATTCGGGCAATTGGAGTTATCGGTGTATTTACAGTGTGACTTGCTCCAGGTAAATGTATCACATCAACGCCAACATCATTCGCAATTGTCGGATACTTAACAAGAGCGCGAATATTCCAGTTGTAATTGAGCCCGACCGAAACAAGAGAATACCATGTTGTCATATCCATAGAAACAAAAGAACGATATGGCGTAACCGATGGTCCGGCATCAGCACCTAAGGGATATGTTCCCGCGGCATGTGTTACTTTAACCGTTAACCAAAAATCAACACCGGCTGGCATTAATCTTGGTGTAGTAAAATTAACCCGAACCCAACTAGATGGCATTGAAGTATATGATGCACTATCAATTTTAGCACCAGGAGCAGTAGCACTACCGGCTTCGTGAATATAGACCCAACCACTGGTGGACACTGCTTGATATTGGTAAAAAACACCGGCCTTAAGAGTACAAGCGTTGGTCGGGGTAAATCTTACGGCACCATAAAAAGTTCCTCCGTTTTGGAGACCAATTCCAGTGTAAGTTGGTCCATCATATTTTATCGTATCTTCGTTTTGCAATAAATCACTGGGTTCAATGATTGATAAGGTCGGCTCGGATACAATTCGAGTAGGAGCAATTGAGAGATTAATTGCCTCTTTAGATTCAGCATACACGTAGGCAATTATGCCGATAACGAAAACTAGTATCATTATTTTTTTAGGCATTAAATCCTCCTAAATTATTATAAAATACTCTGAAAAAGATTATTTTTTTCTTATCTTTTCCAGAGAAATAAAAAAAATTAGTATTAGTTTTGACTATTCTCCTTTTATTACAACTAAAAAAGAGTATAGTCATAACTTCTTGCAATTTAAACAACATTGCAGTATATTTTAACCAGATTATTCATTTTGTCAATCAAATTTTGTATGAGGCCTGAAAAATGCCACGGAAAAAACTGAAGACAGAAATAAGGTTCAAAAGTAACAAAATCCAAAGGTCAATATAAGGTTCAAAGGTTTAAAAGTTCAATGTTCAAAGGTGAATCCGATACGGATATTAATTGATTAATAAATAGAAGAACGCTTTATCTGTATCAGATCCGGTTATCCGACATGGATATTTATTTATTAAATAGAAGACAATTCTAGTCATTAGCGAAAAATGACTTTCGCAGAGTTCTCTTTGTATTTTAGTCAGTGAAAAATGAAGTCTTCATTATTATAAATAGGAGCCTGCATCTCACGAATATATTGCAACAATGCGTCCGGTTTCTTTTTTCCGTAAGATTAGCCATACTTTTCTAAAATTCTTTTACAAGACAAATCTGGAAGTGCAATATAAAAACAAACTTAAAGATAGATAAATTAGAAAAAAATAATAAATCTTATAGACTCAATGAAATAAACATTTACACTACTTGAGCCTGAGATAAAATCAAAAGTTTTTTCTGATTATGTTCGGTATTTGGCAACCTCTTATACTCCAAGACGACTTATTTCAATCTACAAAATCAAAGCTTGACACGATTTCATTTTTTAGTATAATATATGCAAATATGCGTATATGTTTATAAATCGTTGTCGATGATGCTGATGACTAATGCAGTGACTGAAAAATCGTGTAAGAATATATCCTCTTGTCTTTGTTGCGTTGCTATTATATCAGTGCTTAATCGGCTCGTGCGCAAACAAGGGTTGATAGAGCAATTAAAGAATTATCAAGCAAAAGTGGTGTGTAGGCGGTTTGGGATATTTCAATCTTTGGATAGTTGAAGAATCTATGTTTTTGAAGGCGGTGTATCGAATAATAAATAATCGGCTTTGTTGTGAATAAAGTTATCGGTTAGTGATAACATTAAGGCATTTGGAAAAAATTCTTAATGTAATGTTAAATTTGGTTGTTTTTTTAAGAATAATAGGTCCGCTGAGCAAACAGGCATCAACTCTTTATGCGTATTTTGTTATATTATGTCTTAAAGGTCACAAGACAACAGGTAAACAGTCTGGGGACAGTGTGGGTGCAGAACGGGTGCTGAACTCGTACCATTCGCACCGTCGTCTATGGAGTTAAAAATTGTGTCTATTATAATAACAAAATTGTCGTTTATTATTAAATTTATGATTTTGCTATGATTTTCGTATCATTTTAAGGCTATTGTTCAATCATTCAAGTTAACACTTAACTTTCCACCTATTTTGCCTATGTTTAAATCATAGAAATTGCCCATCAGATGACAAATTGCAATACCATTTTCTTGTTCCGAAAAATGTAATAAAGTGCGTTTAGAATTTTTACTTTGAGCAAAAAGATTGTCTTGGAATATCACAAGCAAAAAGTCAAAATGAAAATGTAAAAATGTTATGAAATGTTCTTGATGAGATACTGGGGCTTGTAGCAAAATTTCATTAGCAGTTGAGTTTCTGTACTTAAAGTAAGGTTAAAGTCTATTTTTGCTTCCATTATAGATACCACATGTCAAAAGTCAAAATGTAAAAATGTTATGAAATGTTCTTTATGAGATACCCGGGCTTGTAGTAAAAATCATCAGCAGTTGAGTTTCTGTATCTAAAGTAAGGTTAAAGTCTATTTTTACTTCCATTATAGATACCACATGTCAAAAGTCAAAATGTAAAAATGTTATGAAATGTTCTTGATGAGATACCAGAGCTTGTAGCAAAATTTCATTAGCAGTTGAGTTTCTGTGCTTAAAGTAAGGTTAAAGTCTATTTTTACTTCCATTATAGATACCACATGTCAAAATTAGAATGTAAATAGAAAAATCACGAAAATGCGAAAGTTGCAATATTACTTATTCGCTATTAGACTTTAGGAATTTACTGAAAATATCGTCTGTTTGTAATTGAAATAATTTTTCCGTATCTTCTTTGATATCAGTGTCAAAATTTTGTGTAAATTCTTTTTCTTTAGGAATTAGTCTTCTTGAATGGTAAAATTGACATTAATAAAAAAATTTTGTATAATTATTAATTAAACATTAGTTTTTGTTAGTTTTATTATGTTAGTTTGTAATTTCCAAATACCCGATTTTAAGTCTCTACTGCGCAAGGGGAAATAATCAATGTTGTTTTTGTTGATATTAACAATTGGTTTTGTCGTTTGGGGAATTTTAGAACTGCAAGCCCATAGGCGCAATGTCAATAAGATTCCGATTAGAATCCATGTCAATGGCACACGGGGAAAATCATCGGTAACCAGATTAATTGCTGGTGGTTTAAGAGCCAGTGGAATGAAAGTAATTGCGAAAACGACCGGCACAAAACCAAGATTTATTGTTAGTAATACTGAAGAGTTTCCAATCAAACGGTTAGGTAAACCTAATATTGGTGAAGATAAAAAGATTTTTCGGCAAGCAGTAAGATATAAACCAGATGCGATTGTGCTTGAGTGTATGGCTTTAGTTCCCGAATATCAGTGGACTTCAGCCCATCGGATTGTTAAATCCAATATTGGTGTTATTACTAATGCTCGAGCTGACCATCTGGATGTAATGGGACCAACTGTCTTAGATGTTGCGAAAAATCTTTGCAACACAATTCCCAAAAACGGAAAATTCTTTACTGCAGACCAAACCCATCTTGATATCTTTCGCAAACGAGCAGAAAAACAAAAAACGGAAGTATTTCTTGCTGACCCGAATTCAATTACGGATGAAGATATGAGAGGTTTTTCTTATGTTGAACATAAAGAGAATGTGGCATTAGCGGTGTTAGTTTGTAACCATTTGGGCATTGATAAAGAGACAGCACTTAAAGGGATGTATCAAGCAAATCCTGACCCAGGGGTAATGCGTATTTGGACAATTAAAGACCAAAATAAAGAGATGCGATTAGTAAATACTCTTGCGGCTAATGACCCAAATTCAATCTTCTTACTATGGGAAAGAGTAAAACACTTGGCTGATGAGCGGATAGTCTTAGTAAATTGTCGAGATGACCGAGCAGACCGTTCATTACAATTGGGAGAACTTACTGCTCAGAAGATACCTGCAGATTGGTATGTTGCCACTGGTTTTTTAACTATGCCCTATATTAAAAAGGCTCAAATGTTGGGTGTTCCGAAAGAAAAAATCATAAATTTAGAAGGCAAAACACCAGACCAAATCTATGCTCGGGTTCTAAATTTAGTCAAAAAAAGTGCTCTAATTTTTGCTACAGGTAATATTGTTGGATTTGGCGAAACCGTGATTAATTATTTTGCTCAAAAAGGTGGTGAGATTGATTATACCCACGAGACCAAGTAGTAAAATGCTTTTTGGATTTGTAATTCGGGCATCTAATATAAACTTTTTTCTATTTAAATTCAACCTATGGCACGAAATTTGATTATATATAAAGCGTATTTATAATTAATTATAAATAATTGAAAGGAACTGAAGAATGATAATAGAAACGATTTGTTTAGGAATGTTGGCAAGTTTATTTTTTGAAAGGAACTGAAACATGATTGTAGAAACGATTGGCTTAGGTATGTTGGCAAGTTTATTTTTGACTGAGACTATTGGATTGGCTGCGGGTGGTATTGTTGTGCCAGGTTATATTGCGTTATATCTGCATCAACCGATAAGGGTTATCGCAACGACTTTAGTAGGAATTGTTACATTCCTTTTGATAAAGTTTCTGGGTCAATTTATGTTACTTTATGGTCGTCGGCTATTAGTAATCGCAGTGCTTTTAGGTTATCTTTTAGGTTTTCTCTTTCGTCTGTTTCCGGAAATTCATTTTGCTGAATTAAGACTAGACATTACGACCATCGGTTATGTTATTCCGGGTTTAATTGCTTATTGGATACATCGGCAAGGAATTATTGAGACCCTAAGCACAATGACAATCGCTGCAGTTTTAACCCGCTTAATTATTATCTTTATTTCTCAAGGTAGAATATTTTCCTTATGAGGTGAATGATGTTTAGTCTCCCTTTAAAACTTTCTTTCACTTTAACCCGCTTAATTATTATCTTTCTTTCTCAAGGTAGAATTTTTCCCTTATGAGGTGAATGATGAAAAAGCGAACTGGTAAAGTTGGTAAAAGTGTTTTAATTGCGTTTGCTCTTTTTGCAATATTCCTATTTATTATTATCTCGGCTAGTATTCGGACAGTGAAAAGTAAATCATATGAAGAAAAGATAAAAGCCGGCCAGGTCTATCAGTCAGCACAAGAAATCATAAAAAAAGAGCGGCTCCGTTTAGGATTGCCCGTTGACCCGATTAATGACCCAAATCAAACCGGGCTTATTGGTGCACAATATACGACAATTACTTTAGAACGCAACGATTTATCTTCGGTCCTGACCACAACTGACCCTAATTTTCCTGCTATTTTCATTGAACTCTTTAAGAAATTGAAGTTAAAAGCCAATGATACGATTGCAATTGGATTAGATGGCAGTTTGGTTGGAGCCAATTTAGCATTATATTCAGCAATCCGAGTGCTGGGATTAAAGCCGATTATAATCACGACCGTAAGTTCTGCGATGTGGGGTGCGAATGAAGCGCAGTTCACATTTCTCGATATGGAGCGTATTTGCTATCAGGAAAAAATCTTTCCTTTTCGCTCATTGTATGCAACATTAGGTGGTGAAGACGATTTAGGTCGGGGATTTAGCCCTCAAGGTCGAGAAGAACTAATCAATGCCTGTCGACGCAATCAAGTGAATTTAATTACTACTGAAAATTTGACTACTAATATTGCAAAACGAGTTCAAATCTATTTAACTTCAGAAACTGAATCAATACCTTCTGAAAAGATATATCAAGGCAGACCGCGTATTAAAGCATTTATTAATATTGGAAAATCGGTTGCAAATATTGGTGCTAATCGAGGAGCATTAACTCAAGGTATTATTAAAAACAAAAACAAGAAAATTGACCCTAATTCTGTGATTTATCAAATGCTGATGCGAAAAATTCCAGTGATTAATATCACCGAAGCCAATAAAATTGCCAGCCAATATGGAATACCAATTGCATCTGTGCCATTACCAGCATTAGGTAAAGGAAGACTGTTTGCGGAAAAGAGATATTCAGAAACATTAGCCCTAATATTCAGTATACTGATTATTATTATTCTTTTCTTTGTTATCAGGTATGATTTAGAGTATTATTTGTCTAAACCAAAGATAAAGGAGTAAATAATGTCAAAGTCTAAATATGCGATATTCGTTGTGATACTTGGATTGTATATTACATTAAGTGGTGAAACAACTAAAATGGAGATTAAAAAAATTACACCGCGCACGATAATCAGTGTTGTCAAACGAGTAGAACAGGAATACTACTTGTTAACTAAAGATAAACCAATTGATTTGACTATTACCGGTCCAACTTATATTCGAGTCTACACCCGATTATTATGGCAAGAAGATATGACCGGCAAACAAAACTATCGCTTACTCTTAAAAACCAACGAAGACCAAGATGAGAAATTGTTATCATTTGAAACGGAAAAATCAAATACTGCACAGGGTGAAAATAAAAGGCGTTATTCTAAATGGCGGTCATTTTATATTGAAGTTCCCAAAGGCACAAACCAATATCAGATATCTCTGGTCTCAGCAAAATCAGAAACCGTGGCTTTGCGCTTCAGTTTTGAAAGACCGAAAGAGTATAAAAAGATAATTCCGGAGCAACCATATCAAGAACTGCAATTTGTTGAACGGGAGAAAATTACGACCTATTATGAATTGACTCCGAAAAAGCCAATCAAAGTAAAGATAACCGGACCAGCCATCTTAAGAGCGACTTGTCGGTTAAATTATGATTACACTTTAGAAGGAAAACAAACTTATACTATTTCCGCATCAGTATCAGGTAAAGAATGGCAGACCAAAACTTTTCGCACAGAAAAATCACAGACCGGAATATATAAGAACTTACCTGCGGTCATTCCATCAACCCCGGATAATTTTTATTTAGATGTTCCACCAGGCACATTTCTCATTGAATTTAACTTAAAAGCCGGATTAGGGAAAAGTGCTGGTATCAGTTTTTCGGTAAAACCCAAAGATACTTATGAATAAGAAATTAAAATTCAAAAGTTCAGAAGTTCAAGGTTCAAAGGTTCAAGGTATAATAGTTCAAAAGTTCAAAAGTTCAAAAGTTCAAAGGGTCCACATTCCATTATTAGTTGCGAGATCAATTTTTTGCCAAACTCCAATTGTCCGGTTTATTATTCCATTATTAGTTGCGAGATCAATTTTTTGCCAAACTCCAATTGTCCGGTTTACAAATCAACCAAAATTGAACATTACAATTAATACAATTTACGATGACAATATCTTCCAGTATTCAGATGAATACTTATATGACTTTCAACATCAAATCCGTAGTTATCGGTTTCCTTTTAGAAGCGCAGATGATTTCATTATCCTGTTAAATCCGACATTACAAATACCATTAAGAAAACTTAATGCTTCTTTATCTGCATCACATCTTCGCTTGAATTACAAACAATATCACTACACGACAAACACGGAAAAATCCTATCAGATTTTTTCATTAGGCATTAACAAGGCACTGGCAAAAAATATTTCTATTGAAAACGAGTATTTATATTTACCCCGATACCTAATCCGATACTATCAGGACCCATTAAGTTATCAAACTAAGTATATACCGTGTTTATTTTCGGAGCATCTATTTTCTGTTGAAATGGTCTATAAATTATCTAATATAAGACTAAAACCATTTATCCGATACGAAGTAGATAACTATGAACGCAATTTTGATTTTTATGACAGCAAGGCAATAAGATATGGTATGAATGTGATACCGACCATTAGAAAACTATCATTAGAGTTTTCATTTGAGCAGAAGCATAACTGGGCAAAAGGACCGGTGCCGGATATTTCCTATACGGAAAGCAATATCTCAATTGGATTTAATCGGAAAATACCAAAATTTTCTCAAGTAAAGATTGGTATTGATGTTGACTGGTCAAAAAGAACCTATACGACTAAAAATAGTTATATTCAAGACCCATTCCATCGAAATCGGACTGATACAAAATATGGCTGGGCAGTCAATTTGGGATACCAAATCACAAAAAAAATCCAGATGATGGGCAAATACGAAAATGAAACGAGAGATGTCAATTCTATATATCGGATTGATATTGATGACATAAAAAATTATAAAAACAACCGATGGTCAGTCGGTGTAAAATTAATGTCCTAAGCAAGATGACCAGAACACACAATATGCTTAGATATGGAGATAATATGAAACAGAGAAAAATTATTAACCTGCGATACACAATCGGCTTTACACTAATCGCAATACTTTTTGTTACAATTAATTGTAAAAGACCAATTGAGGAACCGAATTTTGAAATTATCAGTAAATGTGCTAATCCCGGTTATGCACAATCGGTTTATGTTACGGAGTTAAATAATAACCAATATGCGTTGGTCGCGTCTGGTCAAGCGGGTTTAGTGATATATGATGTGAATAATCCAGAACAGCCCAATATCAAGACGCAATGGACAGATACGCTCAATACTTGTTGGTCAGCAATGACCAAGAATAATTATGCCTATTTGGCTTATGGTTCAAAACTGTATGTTAAACTGAATATCACCAATCTGGATAGCATCCGAATTGAAGCGGAATTTACCAGTTTAGGTTTTGTTGCTTATGCTTATGACATTTTTGCGATTGACACTAATTATATTGGGATTGCAGCAAGAGAACGATTTATAATTTATGATTTGACTAATCCTTTATTTCCGGATTATCGGACTTTATGGTTTCCGCGATGTGTGCGCGGAGTATTCGTGCTTGATTCTTTTGCCTATCTTGCTTGCGAACAGTTAGGTGTCAATATTGTTAAGATAAAATGGTTGCCAAATCCAAGTCTGGAACTGATTGGAAATATTGATACTCCAAGTAATGCACGCAGTGTTTTTGTCCAAGACAATACTTGTTATGTTGCCGATGGCAGAGCCGGCTTAGTAATAATTGATATTACACAGCCAACATCAGCAGGAATAATTAGTAAACTTGATTTGCCGGGATATGCTCAACGAGTCTTTGTTAAAGATACATTGGCATATCTTGCGTGCGGTGATGCTGGATTATGTATTGTCAATATAAAACAAAAAGATAAACCTTTTTTAGTAGAAACAGTTAAGACATCTTATGCTAAAGGTGTATTTGTCAATGCCCAGAATCTAATATTTGTTGCTGACCGAGATGAAGGATTGATTATTATTAAGGAGAAGTAGGACAATGAAAAAATATTTAATCGAAGCGGTCTTCAATTCAATTATATATAAATATATAAATACAATGAAAAAATATTTACTTGTCCTTATTCTGTATTCTGTATCTTTGTTTGCTACTGACTTTCTCACTTTGATAGCGGCAGCCCCCAAAAGTGAATTTTCTATTATTGAAAGAACGTCGGATTTAATTAAAGTAGAAGTAAAAATACCTGAAGAAGAATTACTTAATATAGAACCTGTCCTGACGACAGGTCAGGGTTTAACTGAATTATTTAATGAATTCAGCGAAACACAAACACCTTATATCTATCAAGGAAGACTAATTGCAGTTGATGAAACCAATCTGCCAGAAATTATCATTACGGAAATTGATTCAATAGTAATATCATTAAACCAACCATTTACCATCCCCCAACTTGAGCCAAAAGCCCAGAGTCAAGAGCCTAATCTCGTCTATCTTGGTAAGCCGGGTAAACTTGGAACTTTATGCGTTGTGCCAATAGCAGTAAAACAGTTTGCTTTGAAATCTGATACAGATAAATCTGACGAGATTGTCTGTTATCATAAAGTCAAATTTGAAATTCGCAATGTGTTATCAAAAATCAGTCCATCGCAACATTCCAGTTGGTCAGAAATATATAAAAGTATGCTTTTGAATTATCAGGACAATAATTCTGGATTGCCCGGCAAATATCTGATTATTACACCGGATGCACTTTATACACCTGAACTTTTGCAATTTGCTCAATGGAAAGAGTTAAAAGGATATTCAGTCACAATTAAAACATTATCAGAAATCGGCACGAGTTATACTGCAATCAGAAATTATATTAGTCAGTTTTATAATGCGCATCCGGATTTAGAGTATGTGCTTTTAGTTGGTTCAGCCAGTCTTTTACCAAGCATTCCAATTCCCGGTACATCCAGTATTGGTGACCATCTTTATAGTTGTGTTGCAGGTAATGATATATATCCTGATGTATTTATTGGCAGACTACCAGCATCAAATACATCAGAACTTGCCGTGATGATTGCCAAAATTCTTGGTTATGAGAAGAACCCTTGGACTCAAGACGCTTCTTTAAATCCAGATACTTTATGGTTTAGAAGGGCTTTAATGGTTGGCACTCAATATTCAGCAACTGCTGTAGTTTGGACTGCATTAGCAACGCTGCGTTGGACTCGAGATAATTTTTTACAGCATAATTATTTAAGAGTTGATACAATATTTGACCCACCGTATTCCAGTGGCATTGGAATTATTGATACGATTATTACCAAAGGTGTGACTTTTGTTAATGGTAGGGGCTGGGGCAATCGTTATGGTTGGGATAGACCGACTTTTCGTAATGACCATATACCGCTCTGTAATAACGGATGGAAGTTGCCGATAATTACGAGTTTTTATTGTGCAACAGGTAATTTTGCTTTTGACCCGTGTTTTGGTAAATTGTGGCTCTCTTTAGGAACACCAACTCAACCCAAAGGTGCAGTTGCATTTTATGGTCCGACATATGGCACAACATCAACCCGGTTTAATAATTGTCAAAATTATGGAGTCTATTGGGGAATTTTTAATCAAGGAATCACTCATTGTGGACCAGCAATGTTTCGGGGTAAACTGGAGATGCTTGCTAATTTCCCTTTACCCTGCGATTCCGTTGATTTGAAAATTCATGTCCTGACTTATAATCTTTTAGGCGACCCATCTTTGCAAATGTGGATTGGCAGAAAGCCGGAGTCTTTATATTGTGATTACAGTCAACAAATACCAGTTGGAGCAAGTCAATTTTCTGTTCTGGTCAGAAATCAGCAAGGACAACCAGTGGAAAATGCTTTAGTTTCTTTATATAAAAGAAATGAAGTTAAAGCAGTCTTGAGAACTAATATTAATGGTATTGCCAATTTTAATATCATAACCACAACCACTGATACTTTATTTGTGACCGCTTCCGCTCAAAATTATATTCCGTATCAAGGAATCTGTCAGGTAACTTCGTCACCGGTCTATATTGGATATTATAGCCATTCAGGAGCACTGATTGCTGGGCAAACAATAAATCTAACAGTCAGTTTAAAAAATTATGGCACATCACAATCCGCAAATAACATAGTCGCCATCTTAAGAACGCAGGACTCTAATATTCAAATGATTGATTCAATTAAAACATATGGCAATCTTGGAGCTGGTCAAATTGGCATAAACACTTTTCAATTCACAATTGCGCCCAATTGCACGAATGGACATAGAGTGAATTTTCAACTTATGATTTCAAGTTCTGCAGGTAATAATCAAGCAGGCTTTTCCGCAAATGTGCGGGCAAGTGAATTATCATACGCAAGACACCAAATACTTGATGGCAATAATCAAATTTTAGAACCTGGTGAAACTGCAAATCTTTTAATTAAGATATATAATCGTGGTTTAGAAAATATTAACAATGTTTCGGGAATCTTAAGATTTGCTAATCCATCCGCAATCAGGATTTTAGATTCCACAGGATATTTTGGAAACATTCCCGCAGGTGATTCGGGTCAGAATAACCAAGACTTATTTTCAATCCAGGCAAGTTCCCAGATTCCAATTGGAAGGCAGTTCAATCTCCAATTAGTTTTAAGGGCGGGAAATGATTATGAGCGGATGATAAATATTCCAATTATTGTCGGCGTTGTGAATACGAGTGCGGTATTAGGTCCAGATGCATATGGCTATTATGCGTATGAGAATATTGACATTGGTTATAGCGAGACACCAGTCTATCAATGGATAGAGATTGACCCGAATTATGGTGGACAAGGCACAAAAATTCAACTGCGTAATGACGCAATCAAGACAATTAGTTTGCCATTTAATTTTAAGTTTTACGGCAGAAATTATAATCGCATCTCAGTCTGTTCTAATGGTTATTTGGCAATGGATTCAAGTGCGATTGTTGACCCATACAATTGGCATCTGCCAAGTCCATTAGGTGCACCAGCGATGATTGCGCCATTCTGGGATGATTTCCATCCGGATACTTCTGGTGCATCTGGAGTTTATTATTACTATGATGTTAGTAATCATCGGTTCATAGTTCAATGGTCAAGAGTTCGGCATATACATGGATTTAAGACACCAGAGATTGGCGAGTTGCAAACATTTCAAGTCTTACTACTTGACCCGATTTATTATCCAACAATAACCGGTGACGGCGTCATTGTTTTTCAATACAACGAAGTTTATAATGATGATTCTACTTATGATGACAATCACAATTATGCTACTGTTGGTATTGAGAATTATGAACAGACAATTGCAACTCAATTGACATTTGCCAATCAGTATCCTTTAGCGGTTGGTGCGATAGTAAGTGGTCGGGCGGTTAAATTTACTACTAATCCGCCCGATACTTTTACCGGAATTTCTGAAGGCATACGGCAAAATTGGCCTGAGCAATTAACTATAGAGATTACACCTAATCCGTTAAGAGACCTGATGTATCTTAGTTATCATTTGCCATTTTCCGGAATCGTTAATATCCGTGTTTATGATATTACCGGTAAGTTAATCAAAGTTTTGTCCGAAGGTGAAGAGAATTTCGGGCAACATAAAAAACAAGTAGACTTTAGAAAAGTCAAAAGTCAGACCACAAAAAATAAAAATTCAGCGGGCGTCTATTTTGTCAGATTGACTTTAAGTAATAATCAGTGTATAATTAGTAAATGTTTGAAAATTGTGGTAAATTAAATTAGGAAAGGATTGAATCAATGCGTAAATTTGTAATCAATTGTCTTTTATTTTTATTGATTTCAGGTGTATTTTCTGGTCACCTACTTTTGGCTCGTAATTATCACGGCTCAGCAATTGCACCAAATGGACGGGATGGATGGGTTTGCGCGATTGATACTAATTTTGTTGGTTATACACCGGATTGCGGCTTAACTTGGATTGACCAAAGTTTTCCGACGGAACGCTTCTTTTTTGATATCTTCTTTTTAGATAGTCTAAAAGGTTGGGTGGGCGCACATTGGGGTTATATCTTCTATACTGAAGATGGTGGTAATAACTGGTCAATTCAAACAATGGGTATAGCCAAATGGGCAGCGCGTATCTTTTTTATTGATGATTCATGTGGATGGGCCGCGTGTGGCGGTGCGATTATTGGTAAAACTACTGACGGTGGTCAATATTGGGAACAGGTTAATCTGCCCGCAACTTTTCCTTATGATACTGCGGACATCTACGGAATCCATTTTGTCAATCGCAGAAAAGGTTGGTTCTGCACTGGTTGGTATCCAACATGGGTAAATGATACTTTACAATATTTAGGCGGACAAGGTTTTATTGCTTATACTAATAATGGTGGTGATTCTTGGTATTTGCTCAAAAGAGATACAGTCTATGATTTTTTTGATATTAAATTCAAAGATTCGCTGACTGGTTGGGTTGTTGGGGGTAATGACCGAAATATGTCCGCAGTTGTTATGAAAACTCAAAATGGCGGTATAAGCTGGACTCCACTTACAATTCCTTCGTCCGCTCAGTATCTCCGCGCTTTAGAATTGGTTGGTGATAGACATCTCTGGGCAGTTGGTAGAAATGGCACAATTATTCATTCGCGTGATGGTGGTAATACTTGGGTAAGTCAAGTTAGTGGGGTTGATACAACCTTGTTTGATGTTGATTTTGCTGATACTTTACGAGGAATTATTGCTGGTAATGGTTATGTGCTTTATACTCATAATGGCGGCAATACTTGGAATATTGCGAATGTTGGTATCGAAGATGAACGCTTGAGGCTTGATGCTACACGCACAAAGCTCAATATATATCCGAATCCGGCGACATCCGTAGTCCGTGTCCGTGCGCCGTTTGCCGTGAATAAAGTGACAATATATGATGTAACTGGTAAAGTAGTTAAAGAAGTCAGAACTAAAGACCAGAAGACAATAATTTATCTTAACAGCATTAAGGAAGGTGTATATTTTGTCGTTATTGAGTCTGTGGGTCAAAGATTTAATCAGAAGTTGGTTGTTAAACGATAAATGGAGAATACAATGAAAAAATTAAGTATTAAAAATAAAAGGTTGAAGACCCAGAACTCTATCTTTGGGGCTTTTTTGCTGATGCTTTACTTTTTGTTATGGGCAGGAACTGTTTTTGCTCAAACCGGTGCTAAACTTATTATTATCTGTCCTGATGCTTATGTTTCATCTGTGCAACCTTTAGCAGATTGGAAGACAAAAAAAGGTATTAAAACTATTATCGCACCACTTTCAATCACTGGTTCATCAGCATCGCAAATCAAAAATTATATTGTTAATGCTTATAACAATTGGCAAATTAGACCGCAATATATTCTTTTAGTCGGTAATAGTTCGCTTGTGCCGGCTTCAGGTTCTTCTGACGATTATTATGCAAATATGGATGCAAATTATCGGATTGAATTGAGTGTTGGTAGACTTTTCTGTACTTCGGTTGACCAGTGTAATACTCAAGTGGCTAAAATTCTCGGTTATGAACGAAATCCATTTCTTGATGATTCTACTTGGTTCAGAAAAGGCACTACAATTGTGAGAGAAGATAATCCACCAGACCCGTATTATCAACCTGACTGCAGGTATATCAGAAATCTATGGCTTAATGCTGGTTATATGGTCACTGATAGTTTTCTTTCTACCTTAGGACATAATTCTACTAATGTGATGAATGCAATTAATGATGGCAGAACTTTTGTCGTATATCGTGGTCAAGCAGTTACGAACTGGTGGAGTCCATTTAATAATGTTGACCCGAATTCAACTACTAACGGCTATAAGTTGCCCGTTGTTATCTCGGGGACTTGTGCGACAATGTCTTTGTCGTCTACTGGTTATCAAGGCGATAGGTTTGTTACTGCAGGCACTGCCCAAAATCCGAAAGGTGCAATTGCTTATTTCGGCACAACAAATACAGGTTCCGCAATTTCACTTTATCGCGGTGCGGTTACCCGAGGATTCTTCCGCGCAATCTTTGAAGAGAAGATATATTATCTTGGTGATGCGGCAAAACGAGCAAAGTTCTATATGGATTCGTTATATCCCAATCAAACTCGTTATCAAGAATGGAATCTGTTTGGTGACCCCAGTTTGTGTGTGTGGACGACTACTCCCAAAAGAAATTTTGTTATCTTTGATACATTAATTCCCCAATCCGTAACTAACTTCACAGTCACAGTGAGAACACACTTAGGTGCACCGGTGCGCGATATTACAGTCTGCATCCGAATGGATACAACAATTTATGCAGTGGGTTTAACTAATGCTCAAGGTCAAATAGTTTTTCCGATTAATCCATCTTATCCAGGATTTATGGATGTTACAGTCACAGGTCAAGATTTTATTCCTTATGAAGGCAGAACTCGGATTATTTCTAATAATACTCCTTTGCTTAATTATCAAGCATCAATAATTAATGATACGATTACTGGTAATGGGAATGGTAGAATTAATCCCAATGAAACTGTGCAACTAAAAGTAATGGTGTCTAACAGTGGTAATCTTTCCGCACAAAATCTGGTTGGGATCTTAAGAACATCTGATTCTAATATCACAATTACTGACAGCGTCAACTATTTTGATTCAATTCCAGTTAATGCGACTGTAGCTAATAATGGCTACTATCAATTTTCCGTGAGCCAAACTTTACCGCATAATTATCAATTGAACTTTCAACTTTTACTTCAAGATAGTCAAGGCAATAGTTGGAATTTGCCATTCAGTTTATTAGTCTCGGCAGGAAAATTAGTATATCTGAATAATTATCTGATTGATACTTTGCCTGGCGGAAATCATAATAACCGTTTAGGTCAAAAAGAGAGTGCGCTATTGAAAATCCAAATTCAAAATACCGGTGAAAATCTATATGAGATAAATGCTAAAATTCGTAGTTCTTCAGATTATGTTATCATTACTGATTCCAGTGCCAGTTTTGGTAATATTTTAAGCGGAAATATTAGTGTTAATGAGCAAGACCCATTCGCAATTTCAGCCGCACCCAATCTGCCCAGAAACTATCCGGTTGTGTTTAATATTCTTTTACAAGGAACAGGCGATAATTATACTTATGCTGATAGTTTTTCTTTTACCATCACTTCCGAAGCAGGCACAACTCAAGACCCAACCGGACCAGACCTTTTTGGCTATTGGGCTTATGATAATACGGACACTGCATCAGGTAGAGCACCAGTCTATAATTGGTTTGAAATTGGTCCTTCTGGTCCTGGGGCAATCATACCAGAAATTACTAATCACGATGCTCAGGTAACTACTTTAGGCTTACCGTTTACTTTCCGTTATTATGGAGTGAATTATGATTCAATCTCAGTCTGCTCTAACGGATTTCTGGCAATGGGTAGAACTTTCTATCGGTTTGGTAATAATCTTTCTGGCATTCCGGATACTGCTGGACCACCAGCAATGATTGCTCCGTTCTGGTGTGACTTAGACCCATCGTTGCAAGGTGATATCTACCAGTATTATGATGCGGTTAATCATCGCTGGATTGTTGAATTTTATGATGTTGCCTTAAATGGCAATCTTAATATGCGACAGACTTTCCAAGTGATTCTATATAATCCGCAATACTATCCAACACCTTCTGGTGACGGTGAAATTGTGTTTCAGTATCAAACGGTGGCTTTGCCTTCAAATGTTGTGGTCGGCATAGAAAATCATACTGAGACCACAGGTATTCAGTATCTGTTTAATAACATCTACCATGAAAATGCTGCACCGTTAAGCCCAGGACGAGCAATAAAATTTTCTACTTATCAACCGACCAATCAGCAAAGTCCGTGGGTAATTTTACTGCGACGCAGTATCAGAGATTCAATTGGTGGTAATAATAATGGTATCTGTGAGCCTAATGAACGAATTGAACTGGTAACCTATCTAAAAAATATGAGTGCATATCAAGCAGAGAATGTCTCTGCCCGGATAAAAAGTTTTGATGGCGATGCACAAGTGATTGATTCATTAAAGAGTTTTGGCACAATTCCGGGTTATGGAGAAGTCAATAATCAAAATAATCCGTTTGTTTTCATTGTAGCATCTAATCCCTTAGACACAATCCTTGATTTTGTCTTACAAGTTCAAGCACAGAACTACTCCAATACTATCTACTTTTCTGTTGGCATTCGGCATACAATGGCAATGGAGTTGACTCCGGTACAAACATATTATTCCAGGCTATATCTCGCGCAAAATGTTCCCAATCCATTTAAGCATTCTTGTAAAATAAACTTTTCCATTCCAGTGCAACAAAAGATTGAACTGAAAATTTATAATGTTGAAGGTCGCCTGATAAAAACTTTAGTATCATCAGAACTCAATCCAGGCGAATATACGATTATTTGGGATGGCAAGGATAATAAAAAACAACTTGTTGGCAAAGGAATCTACTTCTATACGCTTACAGGAAAGACATTTAATCCGATAAAGCGAAAGATGATTGTCAGATAAATCAACTGGAAGGATATTTGATAAGAAAACACGAAAGATGGCTGTTAAATGAATCATAAGGTAATCTAATGTTTTCTGCACATCAGTTACTCGCTACTCGCTACAAACTATTTACTATTGGCTGCTTGCTATGTGCTATCTGCTCTTTATATGCTCGAGATCCCAGATATCATACTTATGGTGAGATGGTCGACGAAATGATTTATGTTGCATTGCATTATCCTAATATCTGCCGGTTGCATGTCATTGGTCATACAACTACTAATCAACTTCCAATTTTGGCAATGAAGATTTCCGACAATCCCCAAATCCAAGAAGATGAACCGAGAGTCTTATATAATGGTGTGCATCATGCCTGCGAATTAATTGGCGTTGAAATCTGTCTTTATATGATGTGGGACTTAGTTACAAAATACAATATTGACCCATTTATTACTTCAGCAATAAACTCTACAGAAATTTGGATTGTTCCAATGGTAAATCCTGATGGCCATTATATTGGTTCATCTGGAATTGACACAATGTGGCGAAAAAATACCCGAGATAATAATAACAATGGCATCTTTGACCCTGAAGATGGAGTTGACTTAAACCGTAATTATGACTTCTTATGGCATCTTGGTGATCCTAATCCCAGTAGTCGGGAATATCGCGGTCCATATCCATTTTCCGAAGGTGAAACTCAGGCGATTAGAGATTTAACTTATCAAGAAAAATTTATTTTTGATATCTGTTATCATAGTAGTAAAGAAGCAGGTGAAGGTGAATTAGTCTACTATCCTTGGCGCTGGGGAAATTCTTTCTGTCCTGACCGACCTCATATCAAAGCAGTTGCAGAAAGTCTTGCCAAAAGAATTAGAAACGATGCTGGCACTGGAACTTATTTTGCAATTTATGGAACTGCGACTGAAGGCGGTATTGCCCGTAATTGGTTCTATTATAACGGTGTCATCTCTTTTACCATTGAAGTAAGTAATGGCTATTTTCCACATGGACATATGGTAGATTCAATCTGCCAAAGAAATTTAGCTGGTGCTTATTATCTATTAGAACGAATACAAGGTAGTCAAATTACTGGTCATATTAGAGATTCAATCACTAATACACCTTTAGTTGCTGAAGTTAGAATTCTTGAGGCCTATGCACCACCGGAAACAATTCTGCCGAGAACATCGGATTCAATATATGGACGATTCTACCGTATTCTTAATCCCGGAACTTATACGGTCCAAGTGCTTAAAGAAGGTTATGAAACAAAAACAATCTATAATGTCAATGTTTCTCAAGGACAACCGACTTATTTAGATATCAAACTCAATCCGATAACTGCGGTCAAAGAAATATCTTCGCGGATTCTGAAAAAACATTTCAGAGTTTACCCCAGTATAATTAATAAGAACATTACAATTGATTTCGTAACTGAAACTTTGTCCGATGTTAATATCAAGATATATGATAGTAATGGAAGATTAATTAGAACTTTGTTCCATCAGAAAATTGAAAGCGGTGACCAGACAATCATTTGGGACAGAAAAGATGATTTTGGAAATTTTGTTTCGGATGGCGTCTATTTTATCAAAGCAAGGATTAATTCTGACAGATATAGCCAAAAAGTCGTCATTAGCAAATAATTGTCCAGCGCTTATAAGACTAATTGTATTTTTATTTCATAATCATCCTGAGATAAAGTATCTACTGGTTTTAATAGATACTTCCCCAAAATTATTTTTATCAACTAAACCCGGATTGCTAATACCAGCGAAATATCGTAAAAAATCATTTGACATTGTTGGCTTCAATAAATCGGGATAATAGAAATACGCTAAGTCGTTTACTTCATTATTTCTATAATTTTCTTAGTAAATTTTCTTGGAGGCCACTCTGACCTAATGGATTATCCGATAGGCGAATTTATTTGCTGTCCTATGAGCAAGCCAGTCGGTTGCCCACCGGTATGCCCCTCGGCTTGCCCCCGGGCTTGCCTACTCAACAACTTAACCGATTGGCTCATCGATAGTTAATTCAATCATCGATTAGGTTATCAAGTAGATTATCAGCTGAGTTATATAGTAGATAGCCCTCTTGACCTATTCTGCCGTACGGTTGCTTAATATCGTTATTCTCAATTAAAAGAGTATGCGTATAGGTATTTTAACAAAATTTATATTCTCACTATATTTAATTTTTCTTGGGCTTTTGTTAATTAATTTTTATTTTCCCAACTTAACATATCTTAGAATCAATCGTTCAATTGCTTTTCGATTGATATAAAAGATACCTGCTAATATTATAATAGCGATGAGAAATATAATCCATTCTTTGATTGTAAAACTTACTGCTTTGGCACCAATGAGATTATTAATCAGATTATTAGGTAATCGGGCAATTAGCACCAGTAAGACATAAACAAAATAGGGAATTGCGGTCAGTCCTGAAAGATAGTAAACAATATCACCCAAAGGCGAAAATGGAATTAGAAGTAAAGTAAATATAACAAAAGGACCTTTACGCACAACATAACTATCAAACTTCTCCATATTTTCCTTAGAAATAAATATTTTTAAGAGCCGTCGCCCCAAAATCCTTGCAATCCCAAAGGTTATACTGGCGCCAATAAAAATTCCTATCAAACAATAAGTTGTGCCTTTTAATACACCAAAAAGATAACCAGCAATAAATCCAATAAGATGACCGGGTATCGGTGCAAAGATAATTTGAAGCACTTGTAATCCAATAAGAATAAAAGGTGCTTTTATACCAAATTGACTAATAAAATCACGAATTTTCGGTTGGTCAGTAAATATCATTAATAATATTGGATATTTCGCAAATAAGTAAAAGAAAATTAAAATTATTATAGTAATAAATAATATTAGATAGGCAATGCTTAAGAATTTTGCTCGGTTACGCGGATTGTTAATTCTTTTATAGACATTCTTCAGATTAAGCATAAGACATATGTCCAATAATATCGTTTTGTTTAATTACTATTATTGATAGATAATAGTAGTTAGGCAGTTGGGAAAATTATTCAGGTCGATAGCCCAAACGATGAAAAGGATTGACCACAGAAGACGCGACATTCTTGAGATGAGCAGAAACCCGCTTTAAAAATCTTGCTAATAATGCATAAATCACCGCTTCACGACCAGGAAGAGTTCCATCATTAAGAATATCCTCAATAAGATGTTCGATTTCCGGAGCTAATTTAGCATGGGCTTCCATAACTTTTTGTCCTAATTCAACATCAACTTCTTTAAAGGCTTTAATCGTGTTAATGAAATTTTTAGTTATTTCCAGTTCAAAGTTTCTGATTCGGTCGCAATATGGTCCACATAATTTTTCTGGATAATGGTGCGCGAGTTCAATCAAATTTTTTGCGTAATCGCCAATACGTTCAATGTCGACCACAATCGTCACCAGAATTAACGAACTGGTAATATCTTGTCGTGGATTAATTGAAAGATGCTCTAAGACTTTTCTTCTGACTGATATCTGCATTTGGTTTAATTCCTGGTCGATTTTATAGATATCAGCAACTTCTTTCTCATTATCCATTAATACCCGTAAAGAGAAGATGTACATATCCTTTGTCATTTCAAGCATTTTATTGGTTTCTTTAATTGCTTCAGTTAAGAGCGAAGATTTCTTCCATAACTGCAAAAATTCACCAAACATTTTCTATCTCCTAAGACACCTTAATAATTTGGTTTAATTGTTTCATTTTAGTCTTGCTATTAAGAATATTATAATCGGAACTATATAAAAAACAACAATTAGATAAAGAATTGCTAAGAATCGTCTTTTCCCGGCAAATCCACCGAAAAGCAAAGCAAGATTAATCGGAACAATCCTTGCTGGATACCAGATGACAGTGCCAATGAGATTAAAAGCAAAATGGGCAAAGGCAATTTGAATGCCCAAAGCATTACCAATTGCTAATGATGCCAGAATTGCGGTAACCGTTGTACCAATATTTGCACCCATCATATAGGGAAACACTTTGTAAATAGACACAATTCCCGCGCCAACCAAAGGTACGACTAAAGAAGTTGTAATAGAAGAAGATTGAATAATTGAAGTTACAATTAGTCCGACCAAAAGACTTTGTATTGCACGACCAAAGAGATATCGGTCGATGACTAATTCTAATTTGCTAGTGGTTATGGCTCTGGTTACATCAACTAAAAATTTAAGCGCAATAAATAAAATTATCAGGGAGAAGACAACAACAATTACGCCTTTATTGCCAAACAAAGATACTATTTGCGCGCTAACTGGTGCAGTGATAAATTTTAGAGGACTTGCGATATTCATTCCACCAAACCCGGCAAAGACCTTTGTTAAGAATGCGGATATTATTCTTAAAAAGTGAAAGTTGATTTCCAACGGAAAGAGTATTAATACTGTTAGGATATTAAAGAAATCATGCACAACGGCTGCAGGAAATGCTTTCTGAAATTCGGGTTTTCTTGTGATATGTCCTAAAGAGACCAAAGTATTAGTAACTGTTGTTCCGATGTTAGCCCCCATTATAATTGGAATTGCATTAGTGATGGTAAGTGTTCCGGATGCGACTAAACCGACAACGATCGAGGTAGTTGCTGAAGAACTTTGTACAACCGCAGTGGTGAAAAGGCCGATGATTAGACTTAAGAAAGGATTAGAAGTTATACTGATTAAATTTGTGACAAATCCTTTGCCTAGAAGTTTTAAGCTATCGTTTAATACATTGATGCTGAGTAGAAAGCAATATAAACATATTAGTAAAATCAATATTCTAATAAATTTACGAGCACGATTATCCATTAGAATTAAGATACAAAGAGAATAAGAAAAATGAGGTAAGAGTAATAATTTCCTCTTACCTCATTCATCTTGTTATTTTTAGGAAATATGGGAAAGAAAACTAAATTTAGTCTGGAATTCTTTAGGACGGTAATCCGGTAATAGCATGGGCGATTTTCGCTCTTTAGGAACGCTGAGTTTTTCTAATTCCTGGTGATATTTTTTAACATGATTTAAGGTGGGTTCTTTGCTATTGGAAATTTTCGCAGATTTTTCTGCAGCATGTTTACCGGCACGACGGCCAAAGACTAAAATATCTAGGAGCGAATTGCCCATCAGTCGATTCCGACCATGCACACCACCAGAAACTTCACCAGCAACATAGAGCCCAGGTACATTAGTTTCACCATATTCATTACATAAGATTCCACCATTCTGATAGTGTTGAGTTGGATAAGTAAGCACTGGTTCTTTGGTCATATCAATGCCGAATTTGATGAATTGGCGATACATTGCGGGTAGTTGTTTTAAGATTGTTCCTGGACCAGAAATCATTTCAATTAAAGGTGTATCAAGCCAAACACCCCCAGCCTGTGCAGTCATAATACCTTTTTTTCGGTCTTGGACTTCGCGAATAATTGCAGATGCAACTACATCGCGAGTTTCTAATTCATAGATAAATCTTTCGCCTTCGGCATTAACTAACTGGGCGCCGACACCGCGGACCTTTTCTGTAATTAATTGTCCCAAGATTTGTTCCGGATAAGCAACACCAGTAGGATGGTATTGAATTGTATCTAAAAAGATTAATTTTGCGCCTGCACGATAACCTAAAACTAAACCATCCGCAGTTGCGCCATAATGATTTGAAGTCGGAAATCCTTGAATGTGTAATCGTCCAGCGCCGCCGGTTGCTAAAATTGTCGTTTTAGCCTTGACCGTAAATATTTCGCCATTCTCCATATTTACTAAAACCCCGCCAACACAATTGCCGTCTTTATCCGTAAGCAGTTCTAAAGCCGAAGTATATTCTAAATATCGGATTTTACCTGGACCGGGTCTGGACGCCTGGTCGAGAAATTCATCTTTAAGACATCTCATAATTTCAGCACCAGTATAGTCTCGACAGGGATGCATCCGTTTACGTGAAGTTCCGCCACCATGAATTGAAAGCATTGTGCCGTCATCTGCCTTATCAAAAATCACACCTAAATCTTCTAACCATCGGATAATTTCCGGTCCGTCCGTAACCAAGGCCCTTACTAATTCAGGGATATTCTTGAATCCACCTCCGCCGATAACATCAAGATAGTGAATTGCTGGTGAGTCATTTTCTTTATCTGCGGCTTGAATGCCACCTTGCGCCATTGTTGTGTTGGCATCACCGATGCGTAATTTGGTTACAAGCAAAACATCAGCATTTGCCTGCTTAGCAACTATTGCTGCCGAAACACCAGCACCACCGCCACCGATGATTAGAACATCAGTCTCAAATTTAGGTGCCGGAATAACAAATTTATTCGGGTCGAGATGAGAATAGGCTTCAAAAAGATTGGCAAACTCATGAGGTGTTGTGTCGCCTTTATTGACACCAACGGAAATCGCACGCATTGTGCCTTTTTTATAATCTGGATGATACGCTTCAAGAAGTGCGGCGCGTTCGGCTAAAGTTAACATCGGAAATGTTTGTTTCATCCGAAAGGCTCGAGTTGCTTCAACTTTTTTTATTGAATCTTGAAATTCCTTAGGATACATTGGGTTTACTCCATTCTTAAATTAAAGGTGAAAATTTGATACTTTGAATACATTCATTTTGCGATATCTCTTCTTGAAATTCTTTATAATACATTGTGTGATTCCATTCTTAAATTAGAACTGAAAAACTTAAGAATTTGAACTCAATCATTTTTCAATATCTCGTTTCGTGTATAATTCTTTTAATTGGTCAAGAGAACTTTTCATAAGCGTTTCTAATTCGCGGTCGAACTTATTTTCTTTAATTTCCGCAAGTCGTTTATCTAAATGAGGTGCTTTTTTCATAATATGTGCACCATAGATTCTCCGAGCAGCTAAAGCAACATTATACTGGACAATTTCTGCTGGGCATCGAGTTGCACATAGACCACACATAATACAATCAAAGGATAACTCAGCAACTTTTTTATAATCACCACGAATTGCGGCATTGATATAATCCATAACTTTTATATCCTGAGGGCAGACTTTAGTGCAACTGTTACAGGAGATACAGCGCATAATTTCCGGATATAAGGCGCAAAGAGTTTCAGTAGTTGGTTTTATTTGGTCAATGTTGTGGATTGCTTTGTTGCCAGGATAAAATGGAATCTGAGCAAGATACATTCCATCTTCAATTTTTGTCTGACAGGCAAGAGCAACTTTTAATTTATAAGAGTCTTTGGTTCGATACACTGTGCTACAGGCACCACAGAAACCGCCTCGACAACCGCAGCCGCGAATAAACAAAAACCCGCAGTATTCCATTGCTTGTAGTATTGTGAGACCAGTGGGCACTTTATATTCTTTACCCATTATATATATTGTAGAAAATTGTTGATTATCAGACATTAGACTTTACCCTTAATTAACCGATTATTAGAAAATTTTTATTTTTACACATTAGACTTTGCCCTTGATTAACCGATTGATTTTAGAAAAGTATTAGATGTAGACATCAAATTTTATCCTAATCAAATCTTGCGATATTTTTTCATTCCCTCTTCATATAGGTCATTGCCATAACAGTCATTAACCACAACCACAGGAAAATCTTCTACGGTCAGTTTCATAATTGCTTCTGGTCCTAGATCATCATAAGCAACTGTTTCGCACTTTTTGATTCGTTTTGCAATCAGAGCTGCAGCACCGCCAACCGCAGCAAAATAGACACCAGTATATTTCTTCAAGGCTTCAATAACTTCAGGGGTTCGGTTCCCTTTACCAATCATTCCTTTCATACCATATTTCAGTAATGTGGGAGTGTACGGGTCCATTCTTTCTGAGGTTGTTGGTCCAGCCGGTCCAATCGGATAACCCGGTTTTGCTGGTGCGGGTCCAACATAATAGATGATTTGTCCTTTTAGGTCTACAGGTAGTTCTTGATTCGCATTAATTGCATCTACCAGTCTTTTATGAGCCGAATCACGACCAGTATAGATAATGCCGGTAATTAATACCGAATCTCCGGCTTTTAAATCTTTTACAATATCATCAGTCAATGGAGTCGTAATCTTTTTCATAGCATCTCCTTTATAATACAGATGATTTATGTCTTGCCGCATGACAATTAATATTGACTGCTGTTGGCATGCTGGCAATATGGCATGGGTAGGTCTCAATAAATACAGCCAGCGCAGTTACTCTTCCGCCGAATCCTTGAGGACCAATACCGGTTTTATTAATTTCTTCAAGCAATTCTTTTTCTTTTTCCGCATAAAACGGGTCAGGATGAACAGAACCAACTTCTCTTAACAGTGCTTTTTTAGCAAGATAGGCAACCTTTTCAAAATTACCGCCAATGCCAACGCCAACTAAAATTGGTGGACAAGGGTTAGCCTTTGAGCGCATTACTCGGTCAACGACAAATTTCTTAATACCTTCCCAACCAGCTGCTGGTGTCAGCATTTTCACTTCAGACATATTTTCACTACCACCACCTTTGGGCGCAACTGTTATTTTTAACTTGTCACCAGGCACAATTTCGGTATGAATAACTGCTGGTGTATTATCACCAGTATTTTTGCGTCGGAGTGGGTCAGCAACAATTGATTTTCGTAAATATCCTTCTTTATAACCTTTGGCAACACCAGCATTGATGGCATCAAACAGTTCACCACCGATAACTCTAATATCAGAACCGACTTCTAAAAATACGACTGCAGTTCCTGTATCTTGGCAAGCCGGAATCATCTCTTTTTTAGCAATTTCAGCATTGTCAATCAACTGTTGTAATATTTCTTTACCGGTCGGAGATTCTTCAATTTTTAATCCGTTCTTGAATGCGTTGATAATATCATCGCCGATGAGACAATTGGCATCAATGCATAGTTTTGCCACAGTATCAACAATGTCTTGATATTTAATTTCTTTCAAATTTTACTCCTTTCTAAATTTGCCAATGGCACATTAGCCATTAACCTTTTGCCATTTTTAACACCCAGATTTCAGGTGTCAGCGGTAAAGTTTCTTTACTAACGATAGCTTCGGATTTATCAAATTTCTTTACATTTTTCTTATCTTTGATAAATTCATCAACCGAAACAATTGGAAAATCTAATAACGGTGTTTTGTAGTGCATTGGAATAGTGATCTTAGGATTTATCTGATTCATTATTTCAGTTGCAACTTTACTGTCAATGGTGAAAAAACCGCCTACCGGAATAAGCAAAATATCAATCTTGCCTAATTTATCATAATCAGTTTTAGATAAAAGATGTCCTAAGTCGCCAAGATGGGCAATGCGTAAATCGTCGGCTTCGATTAAAAAAATAGTGTTTTTTCCACGAGCCGAGCCTTTTTGTGTATCGTGATAAACATTAACACTATTGAATTTGATATCTTTTTCTTGCCAAGTTCCTTCACCTTTTATGATTTTAGGTTCTCCTAATACTTCGGAAACGCAATTATGGTCGTCGTGGTCATGGCTTATTAAGACAATATCAGCCATTTCTTTAATTGGATTATAACGCAAAGCATTATTGAAACAGCCGGATTTATAGGGGTCAGTTATGATTTTAACACCTTTATTAGTGGTAATTAAAAATGATGCATGACCAAGAAAAGTTATTTTCATATGATTTTAACACCTCGCTCTTTGACAATATTGGATGATATACCAAGTAAAAAAGTTAATTTCATAAACCTGTCTGTTCGGATTTATTCTAATCCAAAATAGATAAAAGTCAACACTAATTTGAAATTTCTGCGCCTGTTTCGGGTCGCTATTGAATCATTAAATTTTTGTTATCTTTGTCTTCAGAGGCAATTTTTCAGGGCTCCTTTATACTGTTGACTTGATATCATAATGTTTTATAATATGTCCCAATGAAAAATATAAATATTTTTTTATTATTAATATTAATCTCAGGTTGTCATAAAAAGAAAGAAGAACCGATTATACCACAAGATAATCCAACCTTACCGTCACGAGGATTTTTTATGGGCGTTTTGCCAACACCTTCTCAAGGACAAACTTTTGATAGTGTTTATCGTCAGGTATCACAATATGCTGAATTTGTTCCGGTTTGGGGAAGACCAACGCCATTTTATAATTTAGCAACTGACTTAAAAGGAAGTTGGGGACAAACTTTTGTTACTAATCTTATTCGCGGAAATGGCATGTTCCCTTTAATCCACCTTTCATTCATTGGTGCTGGAATGACTTTAGTCTCACCACCGAACATTTCTAATCCAAGTTTAAGCAACCCAGAATGGCGTAAGGCTTATAAGAATTCAGCCATTGAAGTTGTTAAAGTAGTCCGGCCTTTATATATCTCCTTAGGTAATGAAGTTAATCGCTGGTATGAGACTTATGATACTTCATCAACTGACCCGAATGGATTTCAGCACTATGTAAGTCTTTACAATGAAATTTACGATACCCTAAAAATTATCTGTCCGCAATTGAAAATCTTCTGCACATTTGCTCGAGAAATAGTCTCTCAATATCGCGAAGCCAATCTCAATGTGCTAAAGTTGTTTAATCCCCAAAAACTGGATTTGTTAATCTTTACCAGTTATCCACATTCAGTTCAAAATATCAACCGACCAACGGATATTCCTAATAATTACTATTCAAGAATTGAAAGCATTATGCCCGGTAAACAATTCGGCTTTAGCGAAATCGCCTGGCCTTCAATGTCTCAATTTGGTGGTGAAGTTTGCCAGGCTGAATTTCTTACATTAGTAGTAGGGACGCTGACCAAAAATCAAGGAATGGACTTAAAATTATTTGGTTGGGCTTGGCTTACAGATTTAGACACTAATGACTATATTGGTTTAATCAAAAGAGATGGCACAGAAAAATTGGCATATTCGGTTTGGAAGAATCTAGCTACTTCAGGCAAAAAATAAGTCTTCATCTATCTCCTTTTTACAACTAAACCAGTTTTTCTTGACGATATAAGAGTTTTGTAAGTAACTCAAAAAATTTTTCCTAAAAGACAAGACGATTGTTCAATTCCACATCTTGAGTCTAATTATAATAATCAAGTAATCAATATAAGAAAAGAACTATGAGATAATGATTAAGAAAAGATTCAAAGGAAAGTCTATAAATATATTTTTGAATAAAAATAAATGCATTACAACAGATGTTGACGAAGTCTAATTCTTAAGGTAAACTTTCTTTTGAAAGTATCATAAATTATCATAAAAAAGTATAATGCAAGGTTTGAGATTTAATGAATTTAATCTGGTAAACTTTAGTATTTGGTCGGATATGAAAATTAATCTTTTGAATTTTGTTATGCACCGCTTGCTAAGTTATATTTTTACTCTTGCTAAGTTTATATGAAAAAAAGCATTTTGAAAACAATTGCCGTAAATGAAGGCGTATCCTACGCTCATTTAGAAAAAGGTCTAAGAGAAGGAACAATTGTTGTCCTTTTAAATAAAAAACGACATAAAAAGATAAAGCCGATAGCAATTGGTAAAGGTCTATTCACAAAAGTAAATTGTAATTTAGGAACTTCACCGGAAAGAGCAGACTTAAAATTAGAGTTAGAGAAGTTAAAAGTTGCAGTTGAAGCCGGCACAGATACGGTTATGGATCTTTCAACTGGTGGTGATATTTCTGAAATTCGAAAAGCGATAATTTCTGCTTCACCTGTACCAGTTGGTACGGTCCCAATCTATGAAGCCAGTTTCTTTGCCCAAAGGAATAAAAAAAGTTTTGTTGAACTTAAACCCAAAGATTTTCTCAAAGTAATCGAAAATCATCTTGCGGATGGCGTTGATTTCATTACAGTCCATTGTGGAATTACACTTAAAAATATGGAGAGCGTTAAGAAAACTCGTAGATTAACCGGGGTCGTTAGTCGAGGTGGTTCAATGATTATTGAATGGATGCGCTATAATCGAAAAGAGAATCCACTTTATGAATATTATGATGAAATCCTACAGATTGCAAAAGATTATAATGCCTGTTTAAGTTTAGGTGATGGACTGAGACCTGGTTCACTTTATGATGCGACTGATGAACCGCAAATCTTAGAATTATTAGTCATTGCTGAATTAGTCTCAAGAGCGCGGGCTGCGGGGGTTCAAGTTATTGTCGAAGGACCGGGTCATATTCCGATTAATGAAATTGAAGTTAATGTGCGATTAGAAAAATTACTCTGTAATGATGCGCCATTTTATGTTTTAGGACCTTTGGTAACAGATATTGGTTGTGGTTATGACCATATTACATCAGCCATTGGTGGCGCTTTAGCAAGTTATTATGGAGCAGATTTTCTCTGTTATGTAACGCCATCCGAACATCTTGGCTTACCTACCGTAGAAGATGTCCGACAAGGTGTCATTGCGTCAAGAATCGCTGCTCATGCTGGTGATGTTGCCCGAGGGAAAAAGGGTGCACGCAATTGGGACGATAAAATTTCTCGAGCCCGGGCGGAATTAGACTGGCAGAAAATGATTGCCTTATCAATTGACCCGAAACAGGCCCAAAAGATTTATAATGCCTACCCATTAAAGACTCAAGGAACCTGCACAATGTGTGGTGAATTTTGTGCACTTAAGAAGAGTAAAGAGTGGCTACATAAGAATAGAAAAAAATAGAAAAAGATATTATTTCGAGATGGAATCTTATCTTGATGCTATGCGCAATCAAAAATTTATCTCCAATTTATATTGTAAAAAGATGAAAGATACTAAACTTAAAAAAGGGAATTAAATTATGAAGAAAGGCGATAATAGAAAATACATCCTATTTACTCCAGGACCGACCGAAGTGCCAGATTTTATTCTGGATGAATTAAGTCGGCCCTTAGTTTATCATCGGGAAGCAAGTTTTGCCACTTTATTTGAAGCAACTATCCAGGAACTAAAAAAAATCTTTTTGACTAAGGGCAGAGTGTTTGTTTTTACCGCTTCAGGAACCGGCGCAATGGAAGCCGCGGTGTGTAATTTGATTTCTCATAATGATAAAGCTTTGGTCGTATCGTGTGGTAAATTTGGCGAACGCTGGCGCGAACTCTTAATCCGCTATGGTGCTTATGTAAGAACTTTAACTGCGCCCTATGGCTCGGCGGTTTTACCCGAAGACTTGGAAAGACGATTGAGAACTGACGATACAATAAAATTTGTTTTTACTACACTGACCGAAACATCAACTGGTGTATTATCCGATATAAAATCATACGGCGAAATTTGTCATAAACTGAATCGGTTATTAGTTGTTGATGCCATTGCTGGTCTTGGTGCGGATGAGTTTAAGATGGATGAATATCATGTTGCAGTTGCGGTTGGTGCTTCTCAAAAAGCATTAGCCTGTCCGCCAGGACTTTCATTTTTAGCCTGTAACGAAGATGCCTGGACAATTATTAAAGAACCACGCTCGCCACGTTATTATTTTGATTTATTACTTTATGAGCGATTTTGCCAACAAAATCAGACTCCTTGGACACCAGCAGTTTCTCTGTTCTACGGATTATATAAAACCTTAAAATCAATAAATCAAAAAGGGATAAAACATTTTTGGAAAAATCATCGGATAATTGCAGAATATTGCCGAAAGGAGATAAAGAAAATGGGATTGGAAATCTTTGCGAAATATCCTTCCAATGGATTGACAGTTATCAAACTACCAGAAAATGTTGATGGCACGAAAATTGTTGATTATATTAAGAAAAAATACCGATTGTTGTTTTCTAATGGTCAAGCCGAACTCCGCGGCAAAATTATTCGCATTGGTCATATGGGGCATATCAAAAAAACAATGATAAATCAAGCTCTGAAAGCTTTTAGGCTGGGCTATCATAAAATAGTTAAAAGTTAAATCGCAGATGACTTTTGGTTTATAGCCATCTCCAGAATAATTAAAAGTTAAATATTAATTTTAAGCATTCGCCCTAAAAATTAGATTTCGTATGAGAATAGGTTTTTATCAGTTTGCTCCTATCTTTGGTGACAAAACCGCTAATTGTGCAAAAATCAAGAAAGCATTAGCAAAGGTTTCAGCGGATTTAATCGTCTTACCGGAATTGTGTAATACCGGCTATAGTTTTCAATCGCGACAAGAACTTTGGGAGTTAGCCGAACCGATTCCTTCAGGTGAAACTGCAAAATTATTTTTAGCGATTGCTCAAGAGAAAAAGATATTTATCGTTGCTGGTCTTGCCGAACGAACAGGTAGTTATGTTTATAACTCAGCGATTTTTGTATCCCCACAAGGCGAAGTCAAAGTTTATCGAAAAGGCCATCTCTTTTTTGAAGAGAAGTTAATTTTTAAGCCGGGTAATACTAAATATAATGTTTACAATTGTCATAAAGTAAAAATCGGAATAATTATCTGTTTTGATTACATGTTTCCAGAAGCGACAAGAAGTTTAGCCCTAAAAGGAGCACAAATAATTTGTCATCCTGCTAACTTAATTTTACCTTATGGAGAAAGAGTAACGATAGTGCGTGCGATTGAAAATCGGGTATTCTTCATAATGGCTAATCGGACTGGTACTGAATGTCGTGGTCAAAAGAGATTAAAATTTATTGGTCGGAGTCAAATAATTAGCCCAACCGGAGAAATTTTAGTTAAAGCCAAGACAAATGAAGAAGTAATTAAAGTTATTGACATTGAACCTAAGGAAGCATTAAATAAATATGTTACGCCTTATAACAATATCATTTCCGACCGTCGATCTGAACTTTATTCGTTAAAATAAAATTTTACCAAGCTATAAGTTTTAAGACTTTTGATTTAATACCAATATATCAATTTGGTCAACAACGTAAAGTCAGTATTGACAATGTAAGGAAAATTGGGTAATATATATTGCGCGATAAATTATCTTAAAGGGATAAAACGCGCACGCTATTTGAGACAGGACGACTGCGTTACTGAAAGTTTTAGAGGAAAAGTTATTTCCCCAGTAAAGTAAGTTCTGCAGTGGCGTTAATAAATATGACTAAAGTTAAAGTCAATCGACCTGAAGTATCCGATAATACTATAATCGGAAATACTAATAAAGTGGGTCGCTTTAGTCTCCCTTTAAAACTTTCTTTCACTTTAAACGAGTCGGTGAAAAAAGTAGTATCAATAGGACTCGAAAAGAAATCACCCAAGTTGCCTATAGGGCATTTTGGGGTGTAGGAGCAAAAAATGAGTAGTAAACTCTATGTAGGCAACCTACCGTTTTCAGTAACGGATACGGACCTCAATACAATGTTTGCCAAGTATGGCACAGTAAATTCTGTAAATATTATTACAGATAAATATACCAATCGGTCGCGCGGTTTCGCATTTGTTGAAATGGAAACTGACGAAGCAGCGCAAAAAGCAATTGCGGAATTAAACGACACAGAAATTGATGGTAGAAAGATCATCGTAAATCAAGCACGACCGCAAGAACCACGACGCGAACGCTCGTTTGGCAAACGCGGAGAACGTTCTGGCCGAACCCGACGTTGGTAATTATTTACTAACATACTTAAATAGCGGGTCTCAAAAGACCCGCTATTTTTTATATTTGTGGTTAAGTAAAAATCAACGACTTTTACCAAAATTGCAGTTTTAATTCAGATAATTACTATTCAATGCTATTGAGAGTTAAATTCACAACTTTTGGTTTTAATTTATTTTTCCCTATCATTTTCCTCTCTTAATAACTTTAATCTCTTCCGATTTTCTATTATCCATCTCAAGTCTTATAAAATATACACCAGATTTTAGATTTTTGATTTGCTCGTCGTTGAGAATTAGTTGTGATGAAGTAGACACAGTTTTTAAGTAGAAATTTCTGCCAAGAGAATTGTAAATGGAAACTTTTATCTCTTTTTCATTTGAACTATTAAACTTTAGAACAATTCGGTCGGTAAAGAAAGTATTATATTGAATCGGCAGAGTATAATATTTAACATTAAATAATTTATCTTCAATAGCAGTGTACGGAGCAGCAAATTTCAATATATAAGCGTCATAACTTCCTGCATTAGTTGCTTGATAATATGCATTGCCACCTGGATTATAGGTAGGAAAATTAGATGAAAGGGTAAACCCAGTTAAAAATATATTACCTGCTACATCAGTTGCAATTGACATTCCATAATCAGTGCTTGTGCCACCATAATAAGTCGCCCATTCTCTTATTCCTGCGTTATTAAATCCAAGAATAAATGCATCATGTCCGCCAGCAAGAGTTCCTTGATAATAAGCACCGGCGCCTGGGTTAAAAGTTGGCAGATTAGATGAAAGGGTATTGCCAGTAATAAATATCTTTCCAGCATTACTTACTGTAATTGAGCGAGCAATATCACCAGCACTACCACCATAATATGTTGCCCATAATCGGATTCCTGAATTGTTAAATTTTAAGATAAAGGCATCATCACCACCAGCAATAGTTGATTGATAATAAGCGTTACCTCCTGCATCATAAGTTGGAAAATTAGATGAAGAGGTATTACCGGTTATAAATACATTACCAGAATTATCAACTGCAATTGACCGTCCATAGTCATTAGTGTTTCCACCATAATAAGTCGCCCATTCACGCACACCGGTATTAGTGAATTTTAAGATGAAGACAGTACGATATCCCAGAATATTTCCTTGAAAATAAGCACCTGCACCGGGATTATAAGTTGGAAAATTGGCTGACCGGGTCATTCCTGTGACGAATACATTGCCCAAAGAATCAGTTGCGATTGCATAACCATGGTCTTCATCACTTCCACCATAATGAGTTGCCCATTCTCTAACTCCAGTATTAGTAAATTTTAAGATAAAGGCATCAAAGGAACCAGCATTGGTTGCTTGATAATATGCATTGCCACCTGGATTATAAGTGGGAAAACTGGTGGATGCATAAGTATTGCCTGTGACAAAAATATTTCCTGAATTATCAGTAGCGATACCATAACCAACATCACTTAGACCGCCACCATAATAAGTCGCCCATTGTCTGACTCCGGAATTATTAAATTTCAAAATAAAAGCATCACCGCTACCACCGGATGACGATTGAAAATAGGCATTACCGCCTGGATTATAAGTAGGAAAATTAGTTGATGAAAAGGTGTTGCCCGTGATGAATATGTTTCCATAAATGTCAGTAGTAATAGATATGCCAATATCATCAGCGCTACCGCCATAATAGGTTGCCCATTCGCGGACACCAGTATTAGTGAATTTACAAATAAAGGCATCAATTTGAGCTGAAATCGCACCCTGAAAATAAGCACCGCTTCCGGGATTTTGAATTGGGAAGTTCGTTGATTTGGTAAATCCGGTTATTAAAATATTTCCTGAAGGGTCAGTTGTGATTGCACCAATCTCTCGAGAACCATCGCAATTATCTTGGTCATTGCCACCATAATAAGTTGCCCATAACCGTTCAAATGGAGGGTCAATAATTAAAGTTTTGTTCGCATCATATTCTTGAATATTAAATGTGATAAAACCATGTTCATCTTCTTGGAAGACCGCCGATACTTTTTGTCCATTTTGTTCATAGACATATATATTTCCTTCTCTAATTTGACCTATCGGCGTTGAATAAGTGATTTCTTTACCATTTTTTATTTCAAAGTCTGCCCATTTGACTTTGAGTTTTATCTGGTTAACATCGGCATTCGGTTTTACTATAAACTCATTATGAACTCTCTCTTCGCATCGCCATATCCAATCAACACCAGGATATAATTCTTTAATTTTTAGATGTTGATAAGATTTGACAAAGAGAATACCATCTGGGCAATGGGCAAGATAATAGTTGCTATAGCCAGGTAAGGGTGAAGACAATTCAAATTGATTTTTCTCAATTTTTGTTCCTACTGGTTCAATATCAAAACGAGCATACGGGATTGGATTTTTGCTTTCGTTTGCATAAAGAATAAAAGATACGCCGTTTTCGTGCAAGAAAATTGCATAACGGTTAAGATTAATTCTAAAATATACTGAAGAAACCGGATTGTTTTCAGTATCAGCAATTTGACCAAGATTTTCTTCAAAACCGGTGTAATTATTGAAATGACCTAAATATAGATTATCTATATTGATTTCGGCGAATGTTAGCCCTATGATTGTAATAATTAAAATTATTAGCCGCTTCATTGCTCCTCCTATTTTTGATTTTCATATAGTGAATGTGACATTCAACTTATGTTAGAAGCGATTTTTTAATAAGTCAAGATTCGGTTTTAGCCAACTAAAATAAAAATAGTTTTAATACAAAATTACTTAGGTCTATTGGATTAAGAAGATTTTACAAAATCCTGAAATTTCAAGATTACGGCGAATTAGCCATTTGCGATCAGAGATTGCTCAAGATTTTGTGTTTGGCAAATTAAAATGACTTTTATAAGATTCTTATTTATCCGCCCTCATATCTTTTTCGCTTCAATCGGCATTTGTTTCTGAATTAAAATGACTTTTATAAGACCATACGATTTTTTGATAGGTGGCAAGATGGATGAAAAATACAGAATTTCGTGCTTACGGAATTAAAATGATTTTTATACAACTCTTATTTATCAGCATCCGTCAAAAGATTAAAATGTTGATATAATATTAATTTTATTTGTTCTAAAATATCTTTTCGTAAGCCTTTGCTTGACCATTTCTCAATAATTGGATTCAATTTATCATTAACCACAAAATTTACTGAAGGCACTGAAGTTTGTGTTTGGGTTTTTGATGGTTTATTATTAGTTAGAGAAGACGCTAATTTTTTTCCATAGTCTTCTCGACTTTGCATTTGTTTGACAGTTTTTCTAATTGCACGATAAGATTCACGACAAAAATCCTTATAAAACGGAAACAAAATAAACGGAACATCGCCACGAGCACAAAGCAATTTATGAATCTCAGCTTCAATCGATTCAATAATTGAACGGTGCATGCCAAAACGAATTGCTGTCTTTTCAATCTTTTCTGGCTCCAAAGGTTTAATTTGTTTCTTTTGAGAAAATTTTGTCTCCATACTATGCAAATATTTACTTACATCCCGAGCGATCTTTTGATGATGAGATTGAGGTGAAATTTTTGACATAAGTTCATCTTGATAATGTTTTGATATAAGTTGCTGGAGTTTATCAAAAAAATCATCCCAAGGGACTTTACAGACATTAAGATAATCCAAAACTAACTTCAATGAAGGGTTAGGTAACTTGCCATTTTCTAAACGAGAAATAAAGACCTTGCCGGATTTTTCTGCGAAACCGAGTTCTTTTGCAACCTCTTCCTGAGTTAAATGTGCAACCTTTCGCACTTTTGCTAAAAGCCTACCAGTCTCTTTAACTGCCAACCGACAAAATTTAGCCTTTTCCATGATCTAAAAAGTTATACATATATATCAACAAAAAATCAAGGCAAATTTTTCTCTAACCCCTTGAATTATAAAAAATAAAGCGAAAATTTGCCTAAATGATGGTATGACTCCCCCCATAGCGTAGTGCATCAAGAAATGCGGGTTAAAGTTCATCAATAAATTTTCTATTTAGCATTTTTATTAACTTGCCGGTCAAAGCGTTTAATAAAGCGTTGGTTAAGAAAGCTTTTAACGAGTTTAATAATTAGACTTGTAATAAACCTTTTCGGTTGCGTTGCCAGTTACAGTTTACGATGTCGTCAAGTAAGCCATTGTGTAAGTCAGGCTTTCTATTCGGAAAAATTTTATAATTATTAAGTACTATATAAAATTTTTATGGAGCACTTGTTAGAGTAGAAAAAGTTATAAAAATATATGATGGTGTTCTATTTCATTATTTCTTGTCGTATATAGTAAAGAAGTTTTTCTTTTAGTTTATTATCAAGAATTGATGCTAAATAATCGTTAATTATTTTGTCTGTTTTATTTTTCAAACTTGCGAGTTCAGGTAATGTTTCTTAAGATACTTTCCAGATGGGCGCGTTTCATTAGAATCTAACTTGACATTTTATAAACTGATAGATATAGTAAAGATGTTAAAATGGTTCAGAATTTTGACAATAGCAAAGAGGTTTCACCATTTTCAAAATTTGCTCCGTATTATGACCAATTTATGCTTAGATATGTTAATTATCAGGCTTGGGTTGATTATATAATTAAAATTTTCAAACACTTCCGTATTCAACCGAAAACGATACTGGATTTAGCATGTGGCACTGGTATTCCTTCAATCTTGTTCGCACAAAAAGGTTATAGAATTATTGCCATTGATAAATCTCTGCCGATGTTAGAGGTCCTAAGAAATAAGATGCAACGAAAACACTATGATATAAAAATCATTAATGCTGATATTAGAAATTTTACAGTGCCGGAAAAAGTTGATGTTGCGATAAGTTTATATGATAGTATTAATTATTTGCTAACCGAAGCGGATTTGTACTCCTGTTTTCATTGTGTTGCCGAGGCACTAAAACCTGACGGACTTTTTATTTTTGATGTTAACACAATATTTTGTTTAGAAAACTTTTGGGATAATTCAGAAACGATTCGTCAAGTCAATAATATTTATACGGTTTGGCAAAGTTCTTTTGACCCGATACGCAGAGTTTCCACATTACGACTTAAAGTTTCTGTAAATGAAAAAATATCTTTTGAAGAGATTCACAAGGAACGAGGTTATACTGAATCCGAACTTGAAGAAAATCTCAAAACCGCGGGTTTTAATGATATTAGATTTTATGAGCATTCAACTTTTTTGCCTTCCACTGAAACTACTTTACGGATAATGGTTGTGGCACGACGCTGAATCTTTATATGATGTCAATAATAAGAGATCTTAAAAAGTGCTACTAATAAAACTGTACACATAGGTAATATATATAAGTAATTTCTGAGACATCCATAAAACGAAAGCTGACTTTGGCAGGGTTCTCTAAGAGAGGTATGAAAAAGTGCTAGCAATAAAACTGTGCACACGGGCAATATAAATGAAATTAAGTAATTTCTGAAACGTCCATAAAGCAAAAGATACCTTTGGCAGAGTTCTCTAATAATGGAACTTGACTTTTAAGAAAGTTTTGAATAGAGTATCAAGATTATAATATTATGAAGACTAAGTATCTTAAGACTACAATCGTCAATAGGCGGAATGATTTAATGACTAACTTGTTATCATTAATCTGGATTCTGAGATGAAGACTAATTATTCCAAGACAGTAAAAGATTTACCCCGAGTTGAACGGCCAAGAGAAAAATTAATGAAGTATGGCGTGGAGAATCTTTCTAATACCGAACTTTTAGCAATTCTTTTACGGTCCGGCAGAAAAGGTGAGAATGTAATTGATTTAGCCAATAGAATCTTAAAACATTTCGGAGCACAGAACTTACCGAACTTAAGTTTTAATGAAATAAAAAAAATTGCGGGCGTTGGTCCGGCTAAAGCCTGTGAAATTATTGCTTGTTTTGAACTGGGCAAAAGACTACTTAAAAGTAAGAAGGTTTGTCTTTATATGAAACCAGAAGATGTCTGGAATGAGTTAAAAGATGTGCGGGGCTTAAAAAAAGAACATTTTATTATCTTCTATCTTGATGTCCGAAATCAGGAAATTAAAAGAGAAATCATCTCAATCGGTTCTTTGAATGCGAGTTTAGTCCATCCGCGAGAAGTTTTTGACCCGGCAATCAGACATTCCGCAGCCCAAATAATTTTAGCCCATAACCATCCTTCAGATAATCCCGAACCTTCAGATGATGATTTGGCAATTACTAAGAGATTAGTTGAAGCCGGTAAGATTTTAGGTATTGAAATCATAGACCACATTATTGTGGCGAAAAGTAGATTTTACAGTTTTAAGGAAAACGGTTTGATATAGATTGAGCATATCTTATCCAATGAATTTTGCAATCTTAAGAAATTTAATAACTTTCTGTAAGCAAAAGAGTTAAAACCGAGGTTTAAGAGATGTATTATACAATTGAATTATCAACTCGTAGCCGATGCGAATTGGTTGATATTACAGATAAAGTTTTATCGGTAATAAAAAAGAGTAAAGTAAAATCAGGGGTTGCGATTATTTATGTTCCGCATACGACTGCAGCAATTACCATCAATGAGAATTATGACCCAAGTGTTACTGCGGATATTAATACATTATTAAATAAGTTAATTCCGCATAATTTCCCTTATAGCCATACTGAAGGCAATGCGGATGCTCATATAAAATCCGCCATTATCGGTTCAACCCGAACTGTATTCTTTGAAAATGGCGAAATTATTTTCGGCACCTGGCAGGGTATTTTCTTTTGTGAATTTGATGGTCCTCGGCACCGAAAAGTGTTAGTGAAAATTTTACCGGACGCAAACCAAGAGAGATAAAGCATTAAGTAATTGATTTTCTAAAAAAATCACCATAAGAACGCAACCAAAATATTACTCAGAGATAAAAACGAGATAAAGAATTAAATAATTGATGCTCTAAAAAATATTTGCCCTAAACAATATAGATTTTTTGCAAACAACTCCCGGTTAATAAAAATTGTTGGGATTAATTTTATTCGAGCAGTTTGTCTGCCCAATCAGATATTACCCGCATTTCTTCGGCGATGACAATACCTTGAACTTTAATTTCAGGATAACTTTCCAATAAATGTTTCTTTCTTAATAGGTCATCAAATCCCCATAAATCGGTTTCTAATTGGGAAAAATTATACTGAAATGGCTTGTTTTCTAATACAACTTCAAAACCTTGGGCTTTTAATTCTTCTAATATGGCATCAACTTTACCGGTTATTTCTAAGACAAAATGGCAATGGCAGAAATTCTGAATTTTATTATAATTAATTTCTGGCAATATCATTAAAATTCCTTCTGGATTTTGCGGATTCCAAATTAATTTTTCCAATTTAGCCTCTATCCAGTTCTTATTTTTTTTACAAATTTCGGATAATTCTTCAGCATTAGCCGTCGGGTTGTTAGTAATAGCTTTTAGGAGTTGTTTTTCTTCTGAAGAGAATATTTTGGGAAAAGGATAGGTGTAATCTGAAATCCGATAAGTTTCTAAATAGGAGAACTCAACCATATCTTTGAGAAATTTGGTTTCGGTGATAAAGTCTTTTGAGTAGAAAACTACGGATAGATTATGGCCAATTTTAGAGGGAATATTAGTATTAATCCAAATCTCACTCACAAAAGGTATTTTGTTTGTGATTTTGGCAATGGCTTTATTATAATCATTCGTAATTGCCAGCACACATCCCCAAACCCATTCGCCACCTAAAAATGGTGGAATAAAGATGGTTGGCTTATATGCGGATATCACTCCTTCGGTCTCGAGTCGGGTAATGCGGGTTTTGATTTCAGCAGGGTCAATTTGGAGTTGATGTTGTAAAGGCATTAACCAATAGCCTGACCGTTCCAGATGTCTTAAAATTGCTAAGTCGATTCGGTCAATAATCATCTTCTAATATGCTCCTTTCTGCGATAGAACTGCCGGTATAGTTTTTAATAATATTTTCAGGTCTCTTAAATAGGACCAGTTTCGGACATATTCGGTATCTAATTTAACCCGATGTTCATAACCAGTATCGGTGCGTCCGGAAATTTGCCAGAGTCCGGTGACACCAGGTAGGACTCGAAATATTTCCAAAGAATATTGTTGGTAATAAGGAATTTCGGCTTCAACAATTGGTCGGGGTCCGACTAAACTCATATCGCCTTTAAGAACATTAATAAATTGGGGTAATTCATCAATACTAAAAGGCCGAATGTATTTACCAATTCGGGTAACTCTGGGGTCATTTTTCAGTTTAAAAGTCTTAGCAAACTCTTCTTGGAGTTTCTTATCTGAGGCTAAAATTGATTGTAAGCGTTGGTCAGCATCTTGAAACATCGTGCGAAATTTAAGCAAATAGAATGGTTTCATATGTTTACCCAATCGGCGATGGCGATAAAAAATTGGACCAGGACTGTCTACTTTTATACAAAAAATAAGTAATAGAAACAATGGTGAAGTTAAAAATAAGAACAGTAACGACAAAATTACATCGACGATTCGTTTCACACGGTAATTGATACCATAACCCGGATAACGACTCAAAATTTTAATATGAGTGCCCGCAAGATAGTTCTTAAGATGATACGATTTAATTAAGATAAAGTATGCAAAATACTTATCTGCCCAATGTGTTGCCATAACATTGGGGTTTGAATTGGCGGTATCAATAAGAAAGACGCTACTGCTGAAAATACGACCGCAATTATCACTATGGGTCTTGAGCCAGTTATTAAAATCATTTTGGCTAACTTGTTCTTGGGCAATATAACCCCACCACTTTATAATGCTTTCGCTATTATTTTTGTCGCTCACTAAAATCACAGGAATCGGAAACATTCGTCGTAAAACAAATCCTAAAATTGGAGCAATTAAATTTAAATAGACCCATAGACTAATCCAAAACATTAAATTGAATTGGGGTACTTGGTGATAAATTAATGAAATAATTGAGAAGCCTAATATTGAACTCAAAATTATGCCTTGGGTGCGGAGATTAAGTCCAAAATTACTACAGATTATTGGGTCAAATTCACCAAACAAGTATCCCAAAATTGCAATTAATAGCCAGAGGATTGGTATTGGAAAGTAATGATTATCCGAAGGAAAGATTTTGGAAATTATAATAATTGAACATAACAGTAAGAGTAACTCAGCACCAATTCGCCAGAAACTATTATTCGGTTTCATAAATTATCGAGCAACAATTATGAGATTTCTAAAAGTGCCACCAAAAATACTGAAGTTCCAGAGAAACCGAAGAAAAATCAGTGGTTCAATAGCAACCCGAAACAGGCGTAGAGTTCTCATTAAAATAAAAACAAATAATACATTTATCATTTTAGGTACCTGCTAAAAGTCTATTTAAAAAATAGGGTTAGTCAAGCCAAAAACACAAAACGGACTGAATGAATGTATAACCTGGGGTAATGTTAGCAGATTTCAGGGCAAAAAGACTACTTTTACTAATGCACAATATTGACTTTTTCTGATTTTCCGATAGGCTATTAGGAATAATCTTTAATAAAGTTAAATAATAATATTTAATACTTTAATTTTAATTAAATAATAATGAAAGAGTCTCAGAAGAGAAAGAAATCGCATAATACTAAAAATCGGCGCTTTAGGCCTGAAATAAAAACTTCATTAGGTTATACTGAAAACCACGCTTTATCGGGAATAAAAACACCGCTACCAGCAATTGAAACCTGGCCTAATCAATTTAAGAATTATACGATTACGATTGAAATTCCAGAGTTTACTTCAGTTTGTCCGAAAACTAATCTACCGGATTTTGGTAAGATTACTATCATTTACCAACCAGATAAACTTTGTTGTGAACTTAAATCACTTAAATATTATATCTTGGGTTATCGTAATTTAGGCATATTCTATGAGAATGCGGTAAATCGGATAATGAAAGATTTTGTTACTAATGTGAAACCTAAATGGGTTAAAGTGCGGGGTGAATTTAATATTCGCGGTGGTATGAAAAGTATTATTGAAGTTCAGTATCCATAAGTTTTATCAGCCCAAGAGTCGTCTGATACAGATAAATCTGATACAGATAAATTGGAGAATGAGAGTATTTTCTCATTGTTTGTTATATTTGTTAAAAAGCACATACACTATCCGAGTGCAACTTGCATAATTAGCAAAGGGTAGTGTCAAGTTTTTTGGTAAATTCTTTTTGCTTCCATAGGAATTTCTCCTTCCATTGTTTGTTATATTTGTGTTAAATACCACATACACTATCCGAGCGCAACTGGATAATTAGCAAAGGTAGTGTCAAGTTTTTTGTGTAAATTCTTTTTTCTTCCATAGGAGTTTCTCCTCCCATTGTTTGTTATATTTGTTAAATACCGCATACACTATCCGGTCGCAACTGGCATAATTAGCAA
>JBDRUT010000001.1:0-152625 GCA_039801465.1 Caldifarciminota bacterium | reverse complement strand
CAACTGCTTATGCCAGTGTTGCCGACTCAATTGTTGGCACAACCGGCACACGACGAGTCTTCGCTTACTGGAGCGGTGATGCCAGTGGCACAAAGACCACTTCTAATGCAATTACTATGGACGGGCCAAAGACTGCGAATGCCAATTGGACAACTCAACACTATCTAACAGTCAATTCTGCTTACAGCACACCAAGTGGTGAAGGCTGGTATGACGAGAATACAGACGCTTATGCCAGTGTTGCCGATTCAATTGTTGATGGAACTCCTGGCACCAGATATGTCTTTGCTGGTTGGAGTGGTGATGCCAGCGGCACAAATCTAACTTCTGACCCAATTACTATGGATGAACCAAAGACCGCTAATGCTGATTGGACAACTCAACACTATCTGACAGTAATTTCTGAATACGGCACAACCGCTGGTGAAGACTGGTATGATGAGAACACTGATGCTTATGCTGAGGTATCACCTTTATCTGTTCCCGGTAATGCGGACACAACCTTTGTCTTTGCCGGCTGGACCGGTGATGCGACTGGTTCAACTTCGCCTTCAGACCCAATTTATATGGACGGTCCTAAGACCGCAATTGCAACTTGGGACACAACTACTGCAACTCAAGTCTATCTAACTTTAGTCACTAATCCGCTTGATTTAACAACCCTGACTGGCGAAGGTTGGTATGATTTAGATTCATTTGCACCAATCAGTGCGCCGGCATATGTTGATAGCTCGCTTTATCGCTGGTTCTTTGCTGGTTGGACCACTGATGACATGACAGAAATCTCTGACCCGTATTCAACATCAACCACGGTATTAATGGATATGTCAAAGACTGTAACTGCTAATTATCAAAAGATGACCCGAGGCACCAATGGAAAATCAATCGGTTTCTGGTCAGCCAAAAATGGTGGACAACCAATACTTACTCTTGACGATGCAAAATATGTCTATTTTCTGGAACCTTACATCTATGGCCCAAAATATCCTAAAGAAAGAAATAATGCCCGACCATTTGATACGCTCAATCTCAATACCTTCAAACGACAAGTCAACAATTTCCTGCTTGATGCTAATGCTGTTGATATGAGATATATGCTTGCCGCACAACTTCTCGCAACTATTCTTAATGTCCGTCATGGTTATCTTGATGTCCTTCAAGAAGTCTGGGTTGATGATGGTGATATGGTATATGAGCCAAACGAAAACTGGACAATCGGCGCAATCATTGATTCCGCATTAGCCCGATGGAGTCTCGGTTCAGGTCTTTCAGGTTCACCATACCGTGCAACGCAAGAACATATAAAGAATGTATTGGATAAACTCAACAATAATCAACTCTGGTATCTGGTTACGACAATCTCAACTATGACAGTTACGCCACAACCGCAGACGAACTTCTCTGCAATGTCCAATAATTCATTAACCACCCTGATGCCATCTATTACCGTCGCCCCTAATCCGTTTACAAGAGTTGCTACTATTCGTTACACAATTTCAATTTCTGGCAATGTCTCACTTAATCTCTATGATGCGACTGGTAGACTGGTTAGAATCCTCAATGACGGTTATCTTAATGCCGGCACTTATACAACGAATCTCACCGGTATGAATTTAGCCAAAGGTATCTACTTCTTAAGATTTAAGACGGAAAATTATCAAAACAAAATTAAGGTTGTTATTCAATAGGCGATAAACAACCTAAAATCAGGGCGGTCAAATGACCGCCCTTTTTTTACCAAGAGATTGGCTTAAAACTTGACGACAAAAGATAACTCATTTATGATAGATTAATGCCTGAAAGAGTTGTCGTTGCAATGAGCGGTGGGGTTGACTCTTCAGTCGCCGCAGCACTATTAAAAGAAGCGGGCTATGATGTTATTGGGATTACTATGCGTATCTGGGATGTCGGAACTGTTCGCAGTTGTTGCGGTTATCAAGCAATTGCTGATGCTCAAAGAGTTTGCGCCCAACTCAAAATTCCCTTTTATCCGATTGACTTTAGAGAAATCTTTAAGAAAAAAGTGATTGATAATTTTTGTACGGAATATCTCAAAGGTAGAACACCAAATCCCTGCATTCGTTGCAATCAGTTTATTAAATTCCATCTCTTACGGATAAAGGCAAAAGAACTTAATGCAACTAAAATCGCTACTGGTCATTATGCAAGACTCGAATACGATCAGACGAAAAACCGCTGGTTATTAAAAAAAGGAATTGATGAGACCAAAGACCAATCCTATGTGCTTTATACATTAAGTCAAAGAGAATTATCTCAGACAATCTTACCCTTAGGCAATTTTAAGAAAACCGAAATCCGAAAATTAGCACAACAATTTAAGTTGCCCGTAGCGAACAAAAAGGAAAGTCAAGAAGTCTGCTTTATTCCGGATAATAATTATCCTAAATTTCTAATGGAAAATTATCAAATCAAACCAGTGCCGGGAGAAATCGTTAATGCTCAAGGAAAAGTAATTGGCAAACATCCCGGAATTATCTATTATACGATTGGTCAAAGAAAACGCATTGGTATTGCATCAAAAGAACCATTGTATGTAATTAGGATTGAACCCGAGCATAACATAATTGTCGTCGGGCCCAACAAAGATGTATATGGTAAAAAACTAATTGTAAGTAATATCAACTTTATTAGTATTGATAAAATAAATCGACCAATCAAAGCCAAAGTCAAGATAAGATATACACATATCCCGGCTGATGCTGAAATCACGCCAATAGATAAAAATAAGGTTTGTGTTGAATTTAATGAACCGCAATGGGCAATCACTCCAGGTCAATCAGCAGTTTTTTATGATAATGATATTGTCCTTGGCGGCGGAATAATTGAAAACCGGATTGCGGATTGACATTCTATAATATTAATCATATAATATTCTATCACTGAAAAGCAACTATTGCGATAGGAGGAACCAATGTTTCTTTTATGGTTACTAATTCTATCAACTATCAATGTCGAATCGAAAATTGATTCCGTAATAGTTTTTTCTGACCGAGCAGTTATTATGCGCAAAGCAAGTGTTACGGTTAGCGGTTCGGAAACTATTAAATTTACTGACTTGACCGGAATGCTTGATGACAATACGGTCCGAGTTAAATCTGATAACTTAAAAATTGGTGAAGTTCAAATTCGACGCGGTTATATTGAGAAACCAACCGGCAGAGTTAAAGTATTAAAAGATAGCGTTAAACTCTTTGAAGATAAGGTGCGAAATCTGGAGAATAATTTGAAAGTGCTTGAAGCCAAAGAGAGTTTTCTCAATTCCGTGAAGTTAAGTTCACCGGAAATTATTAATAAAGAACTTATCACCGGCAAAATTTCGCCTGATGCCTGGCGTCAAGCATTGTCATTTGTTGCTGAAGAGTTAACTCAAGTAAAATCTCGACAGATTGAATTGTCTCGGGAAAAAGAAGAAGCAACGAAAAAATTAGATGCTTTACGACGGGAATTATCCGACATTCAAGCCCAAATAGAAAATCGCAAAGAAGTGACCGTTGAAGTTGAAGCCAAAACTCCTGATACTTATCTCGTTGAATTAAGTTATGTCATTCCTTACGCAGTGAGTTGGAGCCCATATTATGAATTCCGTGCTGACCCTTCAGCCGGTAATGTTGAAATCAGTTATTTTGCCAAAGTTAGTCAACGCACGGCTGAAGATTGGGAACGAACGAAACTGATTATCTCAACTGCCGAACCGGCTTTAGCCGGTATTGCGCCAGAACCATCTCCGTGGTTTGTTTCTATTGAAGAACCAAAACCAATTGTCACCCGGACCGCGGTAATGGCTGAAGAAGCCACTACCTTCTTCGCACCCAAAGAACAAGCCAAAGCCGATATTGAAGTTCCGAGAATTGAGACCGGCATATCTTTACAGTATGTGATTCCTGGACGCATCTCATTAAAAAGTGGTGAGCCGGCAAAAAAGTTTCCTCTTTACCAAGCAAAATTTCCTGCAGAATTTGAATATTATGCTTTTCCCAAGAGCCAAGAGATTGCTTACTTGAAAGGCAAAACGAAAAATGTCAGCGATTATATTTTTCTGCGTGGTGAAGCCAACACTTATGTTGGTGGCGAATTTACCGGCAGAACTTATATTCCAACCATTGCTCCCGAAGAATCAACCGAAATCAGTTTTGGAACTGATGAGCGGATTAAAGTCAAACGAGAATTGGTTAAGACTTTTGTATCTTCCACTGGCTTTTTAGGTAAAAGAGAGCGTAAAGAATTTATCTATAAGACAACCGTTGAGAATTTGCGACCGCGAGAGATTGAGATAAAACTTATTGAACAAATTCCCATCTCTCAGCACAAGGATGTCGAAGTAAAAGTTATAAAAATTGAACCATCAGGCTATGAACAAGATAAAAATTTAGGCACTTTTACTTGGCGGCCCAAACTATCACCGCAACAAAAGTTGGTCATCAATCTCCACTATTATGTTGAATATCCCAAAGGGAAAATAGTCACCGGACTTTACTAAACTAATAATTTCAAGAGAACACGGCAAAGTCAATTTTCGCGATTGACCGAAGTAGTCTACTATTTATTAATTATTAATAAAGATCTGTATCGGATGGGTTACTGAATTTTATTTTGTCTTCTAAGGCTCGTTGCTCTGTTATACTGAGCGTAAATTCAAAATTCAAAAAGAATAATACATTTTACCTTTGAGCCTTTGAACTTTTAAAATTTGTCACCCTCGAACCCTATTTCTATCTTTAGTGTTTTCAGTGTTATTTTTCCCGAACTTTCATAAAATAACAAAGGATTATCCGTAACAATTCCTCCTGAATTTATTTTTAAAGTTTTCGGCCTTTAGCGAAATAGAAATTGACAGTATAAAATAAAGCCGAATTGAGTCTCAATAAGTTCGATTTGTGAGTTTTACTGAAATAATTGGAAATATTATTGTATCAAGACATTTCCAAAGCACAAAATAGGTCAGTTTTTAATAATACACAGATTGAAATTAAGCCGAATTTTATAATGTTTTAATTTAGATTATCTTCTATACTTCGATTTGGCTATTTTGTTAAGTAGATTTCTTGTAAACGCCAAAATAGCAAGGCGTGAATTTAAGCCAAAGCGGAAATGAAACAGGTAAAAATATCGTTGTTCCTGACCGCTCATGAATAAAAGAAAAGTTAGTATCTTTTAATAGGGTCTTTAATTTTTTTAATGAAGGGATAAAAACATGAGAATCATCTGGATAGAAATATTTTTGTAATAGTCGGCTAAACGCATTAGATGCAATCGGAAGATGAAGAAATAAATAACCAGCAGGAGATAACATTTGATGAATTCTTTCTAAAGCGAGTTTAGGGTTTTTTAAGTGCTCAAGGACATTAATTGCAATAATACCATCAAAAGAGCCCGGAGAGAAGATCTTATCTTCAATTGAGGCAACCTGAAAAATCGTGGCACGGGCTCGAGATTGAGCAACAGTGATAGCAAAAGAAGAAATATCTATTCCATAAGTTTCGTAATCGTTTTCAATTTGTGACAATAGTTTACCTGTGCCACAACCAACCTCAAGGATTCTTTTACCCTGCGGCAGAAGTTTTTTGATAAAACCAATTATCACTTTATCACGCAGAAAGGAAAACGGATAATAACCGTTTTCAATATGATGGTAATATTGACTTGAATATTTATGCTCGGATTGCATAACTGCTAATCAACTCTTGATAATAGGCTTCAATTTTTTTGACAATATTGGGCCAGGCGTATTCTTGAGCACGAATTCGAGCATTCCGTTGTAAAGAGTGTTTTAGATCCGGATTGCTTAAAATTAATTTGACTTTTTGGGCAAAATCATCTGCTGAATTAGGTTCGGCTAAAAGACCATTTTTGCTATGTTCAATCACTTCTCGATAGCCGGCGATATTAGAAGCCACAACCGGTTTTGCGCAAGCCATTGCTTCTAATAAGACAATGCCTTGGGCTTCACCACCTAATGCCGGAGAAAGATAAACATCGGCTGATGCATAATATCGAGGTAGTTCTTCTCTTGAGACATAACCGAAAAACTGACAGTGGTCTTTTAATTTCAGCATTGCAACTAAATCCTGAACGGTCTGCTCTAAAGGACCTTTACCAACAATAAACAGTTTGGCGTGAGGAAAGTTTGCTTGAATTCTCTTAAAAGCCTGTATTGCAACCAAGATTCCTTTTCTTGGTTCTAATCGACCAACAAAAAGAATTACCGGTGTATCTTGATTAGTTTTTTTTATTGGTAATACATCAGGTGAAAATCGGTTGCAATCAACTCCATTTGGAATTATCCGATAAGTACCTTTAATATACGGTTCAGCCCAGGCTTGCGCAATTTGAGAAACCGCGATTTTACCATGTAACTTTTTCGCATACCGAGTAAACAGTAAAGCACCCAATTTAAGAAAAATACTTTTGCGAAAACCAACTGTGTGAAAAGTAACACAATTTACTGTCCGGGAAAAATGTAAAGCCCAAAATCCAATCTCCGGAGGATAACAACCATGAAGATGTATAATATCAAAATTCTCCGTTTTTAATAATTGTTTTACTCGAAACGGAATATCTGTTCCCCAAGGAAAAGTTGCAAAGGATTTGTTAAGAGGCAAAAAGATGACTTTACCATATCTAATAATTTCAAATTGAGACCTGCTATCTTCCCAATCATTCCAGTAATGAGGATATTCGGTTGTCAAAACTTTTACCTGATGTCCTAAATTTACCAGTTCTTGGGCTAAATAAAAGACATGCTCAGAAATTCCCGATGGATATGGTAAGAAAGCGGATGAAACGAGTAAGATTTTCATATATGTTGATTTTATATTACTATCTATTTTTTAATTGTCAACACAACAATTCTATTTTAATGAAAGACATTTTTTTCTGCAGATAACAGAGAAAATAGATATATCAGAGAAAATAGATATATCAGAGAAAATAAGATATATCAGAGAAAATAAGATATATCAAACTCAAGAAAAGAGTAAAAAATAGAAGTTTATTTTTGTAAAATTCCTTCCATTAAAGTGAATACTTAAAAATTTCGCGGTTGTTATATTGGTATTTAACTAGCTGTATTGGTATTTAACTGGTTATATTGGTATTTAACTGGCTGTATTGGTATTTAACTGGCTATATTGGTATTTAACTAGCTATGTTGGTATTTAACTAGCTATATTGGTATTCAACTAGTTATATTGGTATTTAACTAGCTATGTTGGTATTTAACTAGTTATATTGGTATTTAACTTAAAAACATATTGATTGGTGTATACTTAAAAGTTTCTCATCTTGAGCAAACTTATATTGGCAATATAAGTTGAAAACTCATTGATTTTTAATGTATCAGATTGATTCTCAAAGAATTAAATGCGAAAATTGCCAACACAGGGGTATAGTCCCCTCCTCTGCCTTAGAAGTTTAGTCTTTAGGAGCGCCTGATGTCAATTTTTGAGTCTCGTAAATAGCGATTAGTTGTGTGGTTAAATCCATCTATTTCCTTATATTTTTTATTGCCAATTTTGTCTTTAAGGTTAAAATTTTCTGGCCTGCGAATTAACCAATCATTTGTCTAACCATTTCTCAAATCATAGGTTTCATCGATTAGGTTGCCAAATAGTTAAATCAGGTTATTTGAAATCTTTTTTGATTTGGAAATTAGAAATGAAAATAAAATTGCAATAAGATAGTAATTCGCTGAAATCAATGTAATTAAAAATTTTGTGCCAAGATAATGGATTCACTTTAATTACCTAATTTTACACAAAGTTGACACTGACGGATAATTAGATTAATATTAATAAAGTTATGAAAGTTAGTTTACCTTTTGGTAAGGAAAATATTACTTTAGATATTCCGGAAGATAATCTTTTAGGCATACTCACACCAACTCCGCTAACAAAGAAAGAGATACCCGTTGATGTTAAGAAACTGAATGAGTCTTTAAGAGTTTTTCTTGGTAATACGAAGAAGATTTTAATTATCGTTAATGATTATACACGTCCGACACCAACTGCGGAAATTATTTCCCTAATTGAGCCGGTAATTAAGGATTTAGATTTTCGGATAATTATTGCTTGTGGTGCGCATTCAGCCCCGACTGCCCAACAATTAATTCAAATATTGGACAATTACGCTGAAGTATATAAAGACAGAGTCTTAATCCATAATGCCAAAGATACTACGCAACTAAAGTTTTTAGGTAAGACCCGACGCGGGACACCTGTGTGGATGAATCAAGCGTTATGGGAAGCAGATAAGATTATCGCAATAAATTCTGTAGAACCACATTATTTTGCCGGTTTTACCGGCGGTAGAAAGTCTTTTTTACCCGGTATTGCAGGAATCGAATCTATCACTGCCAACCATAAATTAGCACTTCAGCCCGAAGCCAAAACTTTAGCCCTTAATGGTAATCCCGTGCATGAGGATATGACCGAGATTGCTAAAATGGTTCCCCGAGAAATTTTTTCTATACAGATTGTTATCGACGACAAACATCAAGTGTACTCAATTCATTATGGAGATATTTTTGATTCCTTTGCTAATGCAGTTGAAGATACAAAAAAGATCTTTTGTGTGCCAGTTAAAGAAAAAGCCGATATTGTCCTGGCTTTAATTCAAGCACCTTACGATATTAATTTTTATCAGTCACAAAAGGCAATAGAAAATGCTAAATTAGCCTTAAAAGAAAAAGGAATCTTAATTGTTGTTTCTAAATGTCGTGAGGGAGTCGGTGACGATGATTTTATTAAAGTTATTGCCGAAAATAAAAATCTTCAGCAGACAATGGAAAAGATTAATAAAGATTTTAAGTTAGGATATCAAAAAGCAGCAAAGTTAGTTGATTTGTTGAGGTGGGCAGAAATCTGGACCGTAATGCCTATTGACGAGAAAATTATTCAAAGTGTCTTTATGAACCCTTTTTCCGATATAAATCAAGCATTACAACAAGCATTAAAAACTAAAGGTAAGCAGGCAAGGGTTCTTATTTTACCAGATGCGAGCCTGACAGTTCCTCTCTTAAAATATTAATTAGTGTCTAATTGTGTAATACAAAGATAATTATATTCTGACCGGACGCGTCAAATGTTCTGATTGACTGGGCATAGCCATTAGGTTGTCCATCCATTCCAATTAGACCCCATAATTGAATACGATTAGAACCAATGGGTTCGTATGTTCCATAACGCATTTCGCCCGGGTCATAACCCCAATCATCATTAGGTCCACCAATTTGAGTATTACTCACATCTTCTGGTTCATCATAATAGTCAGGATTAAAATTATCCGGGTCTAATTCAGCACCGGTCCAGGGGTTCGTGGGAAATTTGCCCATTTTAGGTTCTGGTGTGGCATAAGGGTCTCCGCCAGGGAAATACGGGCCATAGCCCTCTTGATAAAAATCATCCGCATATTTGCCGGTTTCAGAATGATAAGCTTCTATTACCATTGCGACATTATACATATTCATCTTCTGAGCAGAAATTCTTGCTTTTTCCCGCACTAAGGCATAATTAGGGATAGAGAATGCTAATATCACACCGATAATAAAAAGCACGGTCAACATTTCAATTAAAGTAAAACCAGAATTTTTTCTCATTTTCTCCTCCTGTTAAAAGATACAAGAATGATTTGTAACACCAAAAGACAGAAAAAACAATTATATTCAAAATGTTTATCTCTAAGGCTTGGTCTCTTAGATACAGAGAATATAGCTTCTTTCATAACTTACTAACTGCTCTTCGGCACCAATAAGTTTTTAATAGTAGCAACTAATTTTTGACCGTCAAAAGGTTTAACCATAAAAGCGTCAGCACCGGTTTTAAAGGCAATTTCTTTGGCTTCAATTGAACTGCGCGCAGTAAGAATAATAATAGGAATTTTACTAAATGTTTCATAATTCTTAATAATCGTGCACACCTGATAACCATCAAGTCTGGGCAGCATTAAATCTAAGACGATTAAATCGGGCTTATGTTTTCGCACTTGAGATATTGCTTCTAAACCATCATAAGCAGTAACAACTTCAAAACCGTTCTCTTCTAAACGCATCTTGATTAACTCGCTAAGATTCCTATCATCCTCCACAACGAGAATCTTCGACATATTTATACTACTTAGAGAAATTTCATATTTTTTATTTAATTGGTAAGATAAAGTGGAATTGGGCACCTTTACCGAGTTCGCTTGTTGCCCAAATTTTGCCGGAGTGGAGTTCAACTATATTTTGGGCAATATTTAATCCAAGGCCAATTCCGCGGACTTTAGTTGGTGTCTTAAGTCGTTCAAATTTTCTAAAAATTCGGGATAAATCCTTTTTAGGAATACCAGGACCAGTATCCGCCACTGTGACCTGGATGTATTTTTGGTCAGGGACTGCACCTCTTTTAATTAGTTCTTTGTCTTTACCTAAAACGGATTTAACGCTAATTTTTATAGTTCCGCCACTGGGTGTAAATTTTAAGGCATTATCTAATAGATTAGCCATGACTTCAAAAAGTCGGTCTTTGTCAGCTTGAATTAATGGTAAAGAAGGGTTAATCTGTGTCTTTATATGCATCTTCTTTTGTTTGATAATTAGTTCTTGACTAGCGAGCACTGCATCAACGACTTCGTTAATTTTTACTGGTTCAAATTGAAGATGAATTTTGCCGGATTCAATTAAAGATGCCTTTAATACATTATCAATCATCCGCACCAATCGATTAGTTTCTTCTTGGGCAATCGTGATAATCCGAAGTGTTTGGGAGTCAGTAATCTTCTGGCTTTTTTCGGATAATAATGACATTGCTTCTTTAATCGCGGAAACCGGTGTTTTGAGCTCATGGAAAATTATCGACAGCGCATCTAAATGATTTTTGTGATTATTTTTCATAGTAGGATACTAAATTGAATGTCTGAATCATTGGATTAAAACCCTATGAGTTGAAATCTTTAATGTCAAATCTATAAAATACTTGGCACAATATTATTCTAATATTTTATTATAACACTAAATAATCATATGTCAAGGATTAAATGAAGCGAGCTCTGAAAAGTGACTTAGAAAAAAACTGAAGATAGAAATAAGGTTCAAAAGTAACAAAGTTCAAAGGTTTAAAAGAAGAAAGGTTCAAAAGCGAAAATGTATTATTCTCTTTGAATTTTGGTTTGTCATGTTGAGTTTTGCATACAATAACAGAAATGGTAAATTTTATGGACTAATAATCAAAATTCTTTATAAAGAATTGAATGTCTTATTTTGACAACATATAATGCATACATTATAAGAAAAAGGTAATAGCCTCTTAGAAGTGATGAAATCCGCTTATTTTGACAACATATAATGCATACATTTTAAGAAAAAGGTAATAGCCCCTTAGAAGTGATTGAAATCCGCTTATTTTGACAACATATAATGCTCACGTTTTGAGAACACACTCTGCCCAATTACTCTCTGATGGGAAAATTAAATCACTTATCTTGACTTTATATTCGGTTTGCAATAGAATTTAATCGTGAAGCAAAACTATCCAAATCGTAAATTTTAGAGAATCCTTTATTATGTTCTTTTAGTTAAAATGAAAAATGCTTTATATTTGGTAATAACATTTTGTTTAATAGGGTTGGGTCAGCTGGCTTGTGCGAAGAAAGCCCTGCCACCCAGTCCTGACCGATTTGCACCCAATTTGGAGAAGATTGAATCAGTAAATCGGACTAAAATCAACTTGGTCTTTGATGAGCCGATAGATGTTTCCAAACTTACGCCGAGAAGTTTTCTTATTATTTCTGTGACCGGCGAAACTTTAAGTGTCAGAACTATTAGTTCTGAGAAAAAAAACGAAGTTATCTCTTTGTTTACACTACCAGCAAAGCCCGGGTTACATACAATCTATGGTTCGGTTTCTGACCGGTATGGCAATATCGCGCATATTAATAAAAGATTTAGAGCCAGTTCCATAATTGATACGATAACACCCCAAATCACAGCAATTGCTCCAAGAAGAGGCGCGCTTAAACTATCAAAAAATATTACACTTGAACTTAACTTTTCAGAACCGATGGACACAACTAAAACAATAAATTATTTTATCTATCCATTAGACAAATCAAAGATTAAATCTTCTTGGCGCAGTGATTGGCAAGGACTCTATTTAAGTTATCTGGATTCGCTTTTGCCTCATACTACAGTATATTTTATATTAATGCCAACACTTGCAGATTTAGAGCAAAACTATTTAAGAGAGTTTGGTTATACTTTTTTTACCAGTGATTCAGTTTTAGCACCGGTATTGGTTTCAGGAGATTTGGCTTATAATAACCAGCCGATTAAAGAAGGTATCATCTTATTTTCTAATGGTAAAACTAAGGCAATCACGATTTCTGATGTCCGAGGAAATTTTTCTTTAAGATTAAACCCTGCAATCTATAATATTACAGCAATTGCAGATACTAATTTTGATAATAAAATTGATTTATCAACAAAATTAATAGATTCAATATTTGATACTGGTAAAACGATTAAGATAGCATTATCGCCGACTACAGAAGACAACTCAGTTCTTGAAGTCTTGAATTCTGATTTCTAAATATAGATATGGTTATCTTTATCAGTCTCTTGCTTATTGGTCTTTTAATATTTCTTTACTTTAAGGAGAGAATAATTTTGAATTCTGATTTCTAAATACAGATATGGTTATCTTTATCAGTCTCTTGCTTATTGGTCTGCTAATATTTCTTTACTTTAAGGAAAGAACAACTTTGAATTCTGATTTCTAAATACAGATATGGTTATCTTTATCAGTCTTTTGCTTATTGGTCTGTTAATATTTCTTTACTTTAAGGAGAGAATATTTTCGGGTTTTAAACTACCGCTCTTCTTGCGCATTTTGGTTTTGGTTTTTCTAATTTTAGTTTTAATTGGCAGTGTCCTTCGATTCAGTTTTACTCGGCAAGCCAAAATTCCTATTTTAGTTTTAGTCGACGCATCAAAAAGCATGTCGTCGTCGGATAACCCGCAGATAATAGAACAAGTAATAAGTAAGATTAGACAAACTAATACACGAAAGAAGCTTTTCTCATTTGCTGATTCGGTTGGAAAACACTTTGACTATCAAAACCCTACAGGTGAAAGGACCAACATTGCCCGCGCACTTGGTTTTGCCCAAAAGCAGATGCCCGGTGCTATAGTCTTAATCTCTGATGGTCAACACAATTACGGTTCTGACCCAGTTAATCTGGCAAAAAGTTCAACTTGTCCGATTTATACTATTGGCATTGGTCGTGAGCAGAAAAACGATTTGAGCATTGAATATCTTCGTTATCCCTTAAAATGCTATCAAGGTGATACAATTGATATTTATGCTCGAATCAGAAATCAAGGCTTTAATAATCAATTAGTAAAAGTTAGTTTGTTCCGTAAAGAGCAACCAATCGCATCACAAACAGTCCCTTTGGTTCAGTCTAATCTCCTTCAAGAAGTCGATTTCAAAATTGTTGCAGAAACTTCTGGTCGTCTGAATTATAGTTTGAAAATTGAAAGTTTACCGGATGAAGAAAGTTATCTCAACAACCGCAAAAATTTTACAATCGAGGCATTGAAGAGTCGTTGGCAGATATTATATTTTACTAACACGCCATCGTATAATACCCGGTTTATCATTTCAGCATTGAATGCAGATAAAAACCTTATAGTCTATCCAATTATCAGTTTTATGAGTAATACGACAAAATCTTTAACTGGTCAACCGCTTGATAAGATTTTTGCTGATGCCGATGTTTTAATTCTGGATAATATCTCAGAAGCGCAATTAGATAACACCATCCGGAATTATCTTATAAATTGGCACAAACAAAGCAAAGGAATTCTTGTGCTTGTAGGAGAGTCCTTTAAGCCCCAGATATTCTTAAATGAAATTTCACCTTTTCGATTTGACAAAATAAATATTTCAAGAAAAGAATATTTCTTTGATTTGACTGTCCCGGGTTTAACCAGCACACTTTTCACAACACCGACCGGCACAAATATTTTAGACAACACACCACCTTTATGGGGAATATGTGTTCCGAGCGATATAAAACCTGAAGCAGTGGTGTGGGCAAAAAGTAAACCGGACTCTTTGCCAATGATTGGCTATTGGAAATATAAGAACAGCAAAATTATCTTAGTTTCTGCTTTTCCGTTTTGGCGAATCGGTTTTTCCGCAATTGAGACTGACCGAGCATCTCAGCAATTTCAAAATTTATTAACGAATTTTATGCGTTTCTTAGCAATTAAAGATGTGGAAAACTTTAGACTGGTAACTAATAAAACAAGTTATCTTGCAGGCGAAGAAATAGTCTTTAACCTAATTGCAACAACTCCAGATGGTAAACCCTGGCAGGGATTGGATATAAAAATCCCGATTCCCAATACTAAGATTTCTTTACCATTGTATGAACTTTCTGCGGGTAATTATGAAGGAACATTTCAAGCATTTTCTCCTGGTACTTATGAACTGGAAGCGCAAATCACACAAAACAACAAACCTATTGGTACTGTCAAAACCACATTGACAATCAACGAGCAGAGCGTTGAAGATCTGGTTGGCTTAAATTCAGATTTGCTTCAAAAAATTGCACAAGCCAGCAATGGGCGATATTATACACCTGAGGAGTTTTTAAAAGAAACTTTTGCTCCTCAGTTAGCCAAATATCAAAGGCGATTCAGTTTAGCATTAAGTTATAATCCGATTATCTATGGTCTAATCGCAATACTTTTTAGTATCGGCTTATTTTTAAGAAAGAAACGCGGACTTCTATGATAGATTCTAGGCTTTAGACCATAGACTCTGGCTGTTGATAGAGAAATGAGAACTTTTATGGTAGGTTCTAAGCTTTATACTACTATGGCTGTTGTGAAAGAAATGAGGACTTTCATGAAGAAAAATATTAACATCAAAACTTTTTATACCAAGTTATCTGCGATTTATTATTTTATTTGTTTATTCCTGTTGAGTTGTCGTAGTCGTGAAGCAATCATTTCCACCCTACAAAATTACGGCATCTCACCAAATTTAGCAGTCTTATTAACTGCAATGCTACCAATTGTGGAATTACGCGGTGCAATACCTTTGGGCATAAATTTTTATAATCTCGACTGGTATCGAGTAGTTATATTGGCTATCATTGGTAATATGATACCAATCTTACCTTTGCTCTTCTTTCTTAATAAATTTACTGAACTGTTAAGCCGAATTCCAGTTTTCAAAAAATTCTTTGATTGGTTATTCACCCGCACGAGAAAAAAGAGTAAGATTATAGAAGAATACGAGATGATTGGCTTGATGATATTTGTTGCAATTCCTTTGCCAGCAACTGGTGCGTGGACCGGCACGGTTGCGGCTTTTTTACTTGGATTAGGTTACTTTCAATCATTAATTGCAATTTTCTGTGGTGTCTTAATTGCCGCAGTAATTGTAACAACACTTTCGTTATTAGGAATTTGGGGCGCAATTATTGCCGGTGTTGTCTTAACCGTTATTGCAATCCGTTCAATTATTGGTGCTTACCAAAAATCACTAAAACAAAATCGGCAAGGTGCAAAATGAAAATAGTTTCAATTATTTCAGGTATTATTTTAATGATTAACTTTGGTATTACTGCTTCTAAGACAAAATTGCAATCCGTTCAATTATTGGTGCTTATCAAAAATCACTAAAACAAAATCAGCGAGGTGTAAAATGAAAATAGTTTCAATTATTTCAGGTATTATTTTAATGATTAACTTTGGCATTACTGCTTCTAAGATTAAGCCACCAGACACGGAAAAATTGATTAGTGCTACAAACAACTTTGGATTTGCTCTCTTCTCGGAATTGATTAAAGAAGATACGGAGAAGAATGTTTTTATTTCGCCGACGAGTATCGCTATTGCTTTAACAATGACTTATAATGGCGCGGAAAAGGAAACCAAAACTGCAATGGCAAAAACATTGAGTATTGAAGAGATGAGTCTTGCGGAAATAAATGAAGCCAATAAAACTCTATCTGAGCAGTTGAAAAAAGCGGACCCAGAAGTAATACTTAATATTGCCAACTCCTTGTGGGCAAAAGCCGGGATAAAATTCAAATCGGATTTTCTTAAGCGTAATAAAAAATATTTTAATGCCCAGATAACTCCTCTTAATTTTTCTGATCCTAAAGCACCGGATATTATTAATAACTGGGTAAAGGAGAAGACTAATAATAAAATTACGCAAATTGTTGATAAGATTGACCCGATTTATACTATGCTTTATATAATTAATGCAGTATATTTTAAGGGCAAATGGACTACAGAATTTGATAAAAATAAAACCCAAGACCGACCATTTACTTTAAGCAATGGAGAAAAAAAGCAAGTTCCGATGATGTATCAAAAAGGCAATTATCGCTATCTCAAAGCCGACAAATTTCAGGCAATCAGTTTACCTTATGGTAAAGGCAAGATGAGTATGTATATCTTTTTGCCGGATACTAATTCCAATCTTACTGAATTTCTGAAAAATCTCAATCTAAAAAATTGGCAGGAATGGATGCGACAATTTTATTATTCTGATGGCACAATTATTTTACCCCGATTCAAAACAGAATATGACAAATCGCTAAATTCGGCATTAAAAACACTGGGTATGGAAATCGCCTTTATTGGCGGAAAAGCCAACTTCTCAGGAATGATGCAAACACCACTTGATTTGTATATTAATGAAGTCAAGCATAAGACATTTGTTGAAGTTAATGAAGAAGGCACAGAAGCCGCGGCAGTAACTTCTGTGGAGATAATGGTTACCTCAATTCGTGAGCCTAAAGAATTTACAATGATTGTTGACCGACCGTTCTTTTGTGCAATCTGTAATAATGAAACCGGTTCAATTTTATTTATGGGCGCGATTAATGACCCAGGCAAATAATTTTTTTATGACAACTGAAAAATAAATTACTTTTCTACTATTATAAGACTCATTTCCCATATAATTCTGAAACCGTTGGTGGTTCTGAAAGCAAAGAAACTCAAATGATAAGTGATATATGATGATTTTCAGATAAATGTGGTATGTTAACTTTTACTAGAATGACAATGGGTGGCGCGTAATTAGTTGCTTCTTTCTATCTTTTTGAACATAGAAATAGACAGAGTGACAGGTGGGACGAGAAGTAAAATCAGCGATGTCTGCAGGCACGTAAACTGAGACGGGTTAAATGATTAGAAAATAAGCAAACTGGTTGACAAAATCAGAGGTCGAAATAATTGCAAAAATATAAACGCCTTAATTTACAAAAAGTTAGCCCCAATAAAATAATTAGTCTTTGACCTAATAGACCGAGTAGGGAGTGATGCCAAATCTGTACCAATACTGCATCTCCACAGCAACCAGACGCTTTTAATCTGTTTCATATTCAGCCACCATAGCCAAGATTAACTTCATTAAGCTTTATCCATAACATTAATATCGTATTCATCATATCAGCATAACATAGCCGGCTTAAGCCATTTCGCAGTCACACAACTACTAAAGAACCAACAACATTTGAAACATCACATGTATATATACACATATATTATATGAAAAATTAAGAATTTGTCAAGTCTGACTTTTGGTAAATCTGGAAAACCGCTTTCATTGATTACGGTGATTAAAAGAATGATGACAACAATTGAAAATTAATGATTTTATCGCTGATATTGCTAAAGTGTCCGCGTAGCCCAGATTCTGTCAGATTTGAAATCTCTGCGCAAAGTCAATTTTCGCTAATGACCGAAAAGGTCTTTAATTAAATAAATATTCGTATCGGATGACCGAAGCAGTTTTCAATTTTAACAAATATCTCTATCGGATAACCAAAGCAGTTCTCAATTTTATTAGATAAAATTTCGTATCGGATGGCCGAATCTAATACAGATAAAGTGGTTTTTAATTAAATAAATATCCGTATCGGATGAAATAATTGATTTCCTCCTTGTTTTTTATGTGGTCAGTGTTTGCAGTGGCACTTTTTTGAGTTCTCTATTTTTTTCTTGACAAATTTATAAAATTATGTAATATAAGTTGTAATAGATATGTAAGTTAATATAAATAAAGCATAAATAATTATTTAGGAGGCATTATGAAAAATGCATTAAAAACAACTTGTATCCTAATACTACTATTTGCGGTATTGGGTTGTCCGAAGAAGGCGGTAAAAAAAGAGCAGCCGATTCTTCCACCACCTGAAGAAGAAGTACAAAAGCCTGAAGAAGTAAAGGCTCCGCTTAAATTATCTACAGTCTATTTTGATTTTGATAAATATGATATTAGACCTGGTGACGCAGTAATTCTTAAAGAAAATGCTCAAGTGCTCAAAGATAATCCTGATGTAAAAATTACGATTGAAGGACATTGCTGTCCGATTGGAACCAGTGAATATAATATGGCTTTAGGCTTCAGACGCGCTAATGCGGTTAAGGACTATCTGGTCAAATTAGGCATTGCTTCAGACCGCTTAAACACGGTAAGTTATGGCGAAGAACGATTAGTTACTGAAAATCCTAATGAGTATTGGAAAAACCGTCGTTGCGAATTTAAAGAACTAGGCAAATAAAAGTGCAAATTTAATATGATAGGTCGCACCTGCAAAAATTAACAGGTGCGACCTGTTATGTCTTATAATGCGTATCGGTTTTAGAAGCAGTATTTATTTATATGCGTCAATTCTTATCTACTATCTGTTTTCTCTTTTGAGTTGTTCGCCGGCCTGGCGATTTATTCGGCACGGAACGAAAATCGACAGTTTAGAAACATCGGTTCATCGAGTAGATAGTATTGCTCGTATGCAGAATAAACTTTTATTGGAATTAAGAGCCGATGTTTTAACTAATCTGGAAAATCTAACTGAACAGATTAACCACTTGTCAGCAAAAATTGAAGATAACGAGACACGCCTCAGTAGAGTATATCAAAAATTGGGAATCGGTCGAACTGAAGAAGCAAAACCAGAAAGTGTTGTCACTTTAACTTCACCAGCAATCGATCCTGATGAATTATATAATACCGCTTATCTTGATTTTACAAAAGGAAATTTTGATGTTGCGATTGAAGGGTTTAAGCGCTATTTGAAATTCTTTCCAGACACTGAGTTGTCTGATAATGCCCAATATTGGATTGGTGAATGTTACTATTCTAAAAAACAATACCCGGATGCAATTTTAGAATTTGAGAAAGTTATTGGTAATTATCCACAAGGCAATAAGGTTCCTTCTGCCATTTATAAGATTGGACTTGCTTATCAGTCGATGAATGAAATAAATAAAGCCAAACAATATTATCGAAAAGTTATTAATGAACATCCTAATACCAATGAAGCCAAACTGGCAAAAGAAAAACTTGCTAGTTTGCCTTAAATTTTGTCTATCTAACAGTTTATTTCAATGTAGATGCCTGAACCTTTAGTGTTGCCATCCCAAGATAACTTTCTCAGTATTATGCTGGGATTAGGAATTTTTGCTAAAATTATCGTTCTGGTTTTGCTATTGTTTTCAATTATCAGTTGGGCAATTATTATCAAAAAATTCTTTTTATTCAGAAAGATTTTTAAGACCAATCAGGTTTTATATAATCTTTTCAAAGACCGCAGTTCGATTTTAGATTTTAGCGCAATCGCAACGGAATATCCTGAAAGTCTTTTGTCCCGATTAGTTTTTACTGCAGTTGAAGAGTGGCGTAGAATCAATAAGTCCCATAATCCAGTTGCTCAAGAACAGACAAATTTATTGAAACTTTTACCCAATATCAGCGATGCTTTAGCCCGAACCGCATCGCAAGAAATTGAACGTCTTGAGCAGAATTTACCTTTTTTAGCCACTTGTGGTAGTGTTGCACCTTTTTTAGGGTTGTTGGGAACAGTATGGGGAGTTCTACAATCATTTCTTGGCGTTCGGCATATACCTGTAGTAACATTACAAATTATTGCTCCGGGTATTTCTGATGCACTCATTACAACTGTTGCTGGTTTATTAGTTGCAATTCCCGCAGTTATCGCTTATAATTATTTTGTTGGTAAAATTAAAGCGTTTTCTAATGATATGGACCGCTGGATATTAGAGATTGAATCCGATATTAGAAAAACTATTGTGTTCTCGGATTCTGATTAATAAGGATGACTCGAGCAGTCCTGAAATCAAGATTATAGAACCAATAAAACACACTAAATTTAATAAACAATCCAAGTGAATTTAATACATTTAGAGATTAACAAATTTTAATCTTGACGTAGTGCCGAATATACTATTAAATTAGTTAAATTGCCATGAACAATCAAAAGCGAAAAAATTTAGCCTACTCTCCGAAATTCATTTCTGAGATGAATATAACATCCTTGGCGGATGTCGCAATTAGCCTGATGATAATCTTTCTTATTGCCGGTATTAGTGTCGCATTAAGTCGTGCTGGTATTCCGGTTTCGGTTCCTCGTAGTTCTGCCGCAATTCCACAAAGGACTGAAGGAATTACGGTAACCGTCGATAAACAAGAAAAAATTTATATTGAAGATAAATTAACCACCCTTAATCAATTTAATTCCGAACTGACTTCAGTCTTGGCAAAAAAAGCAACTATGCAGGTTTATCTGATTGCTGACGAGTCAGTAAATTATGGCTTAGTGATAACGGTTTTAAGTAAAATTCGTGAAGTCGGCATTGAGAATGTGAGTTTGGTTGCATCGCCGCAAGCAATTAAAAAGAAATTTGGCAAATAAAAGATTTGTTGTATCAACCATAGAATGTCTATTAGATAATGATAAATTTTAGAAACGGAAGTATGAAAAAGGAATTATTGTTTTCTTTTGTCGGACACCTGATAATATTCGGCATCTTAATTGGAGCAACTAAAAGTCGTTCGCCCAAATTAAATGTGTATCCTGAGGTCTTTCAAGTTTCTGTTGTCAATCTTGAATCCGGAACACAGAAAGCAGAAGCACCTTCCCAAATCGCAATAGTTGAGAAAAAACCAGCAAAAACGAAACCAGTTGGGGCTAAAGAAAAACCGCGGCCGGCAAAAAAAACTTCTCAAGACAATTCCAATATCGGATTAAAAATTTCGAGTAAAGGTGGCAAATATTCTTATTATATTGATGCGGTTTTAACTAAAATTGGCAGTAATTGGATAAATCCATTTGCCAATTCTGGAATACCTTTTTCCTGTGTGATTTACTTTGTGATTCAAAAAGATGGCAGAATTACTAATGTCAAGATTGAAAAGAGTTCAGGTAATGAATTGTATGACCGGTCTTGTGAACGTGCGGTAATTGTTACGCAAAATCTACCACCTTTGATGGCTGAATTTGCTAATCAGGAATCGCTAAGATTACATCTTGAATTTGAATTCAAACCATAATCAGACGAAATGCCGAAATATGTTGAAAACTGAAAGATTTTCATTACAGAACAGATAAAATACCTAAATACGAATATGAAAAAAGCAAATTTTGTCCATCTTCACAATCATACAGAATATAGTCTATTGGATGGTGCAATTAAAGTTTCAAAATTAGTAAATCAAGCGGCAAAATATAAGATGCCAGCCTTAGCCATAACAGACCACGGTAATCTTTTTGGCGCAATTGAGTTTTATAAATTATGTTATGCCAATGGAATAAATCCAATTATTGGCGCAGAAGTTTATGTTGCGGTTGGTTCACGAAAAGACCGCACAACCACAAAAGAAATTCCTGAATCCAATTTTCATCTTACCCTGTTAAGCAAAGATTTAACTGGTTATCAAAATTTAATTAAATTAGTTTCTATAGGCTATCTGGAAGGTTTTTATTATCGTCCCAGAATTGATAAAGAACTACTCTCTCAATATGCTCAAGGACTCATTGCTCTTTCTGGTTGTCTTCGAGGCGAAGTGAGTCATTATTTACTACGCGATAATTATGATAAAGCCCGAGAAGTTGTTGGTGTCTATCAAGAGATTTTCGGCCGTGATAATTTTTATTTGGAGATTACTCGTATTGGCATACCTGATTCGGAAAAAGCAATTGCTGGTATGCGTCAACTTAGTTATGAAATGTGCGCACCTTTAGTGGCAACTAATGATTGCCATTTCTTAGAACCGAATGATGCTAAAGCGCATGATGTCTTAGTTTGTATTCAAACTGGTAAAAAAATTAGCGAAGAGAAAAGATTAAAGTTTGAATCACAAGAAATCTATTTCAAATCACCAGAAGCGATGGTGCAACTTTTTGCCGATATTCCAGAAGCAATTGCTAATACGATTAATATTGCGGAACAGTGTAATTTGCTCTTACCGATTGATGAGAAAAAAGTCCATTTACCGGCCTTCCCTTTGCCGCAGACTTTCAACACGGATATGGAATATTTAATCCATCTGACTAATGTTGGATTAAAAGAACGATACTCAAAATTAACTCCGGAAATCACCGACCGTTTGAAATACGAATTAAAAATAATTGGTCAGATGGGTTTTGCTGGTTATTTTCTGATTGTCAAAGACATTATTGATTATGCGAAAAGCAAAAATATCCCGGTTGGCCCCGGCCGAGGTTCTGCGGTCTCCAGTTTGGTGCTTTACTGTCTTGGTATTACAGATATTGACCCATTAAAATATGGGTTGATTTTTGAACGGTTCTTAAATCCAGAGCGGGTTTCTTTACCGGATATCGATATTGATTTTGCTGATATCAATCGTGCTGAAATTATTGATTATATTCGTCAGAGATATGGCGAAAATTCAGTTGCCCAAATCATTACATTTGGGACTATGGCATCTCGTGCAGTTGTGCGTGATGTCGGAAGAGTGCTTGAAATTCCATATGCTGAAGTTGACCGCATTGCTAAACTTATTCCTATGGGAATGGAAATTGGCAAAGCAATTGCAACCACTGATGAATTAAAAAACTTAATCGAAAGTTCACCTAAATATAAAGAACTTCTGGAGATTGCAATAAAATTAGAAAATTTGGCTCGACACGCATCAATCCATGCTTCTGGTATTGTCATTGCTCCCAAACCTTTATTAGAGCTTGTGCCTTTATATCGCACTTCTGATAATGAAATTTGCACGCAATACGATATGGATGCCTTGGCGGATATTGGTCTCTTAAAATTAGATATTCTGGGGCTAAAAACATTAACTGTAGTTGAGGATACAATAAAACTATGTGCCAAACAAGGAAAACCGATAGACAAAAAGTCAATCCCATTTGATGACGAGAAGACTTATCAGTTACTTCAAAAAGCCGAAACCACAGGATTGTTTCAAATTGAAAGTCAAGGAATGCGTGATATATTACGCAAGTCCAAACCAGAAAAATTAGAAGACCTGTGCGCAGTAATTGCTTTATACCGACCAGGACCAATGGCAAATATTGATGAGTATATTAAACGAAAATTAGGACATAAAAAGATAGAATACTTTCACCATTCGGTTGAACCGATTCTTAAAGAGACTTATGGTATAATGGTCTATCAAGAACAAGTAATGCAAATTGCCAAATTGATTGCTGGTTTTACTCCAACCCAATATGACCGATTACGTAGAGCAATGGGCAAAAAAATTCCTGAGGAGATGAAAGCAATGCGGGAATTATTCATTGAAGGCGCAAAACATAATCGCATCCGAGAAGAAAAAGCTGAGCAGATATTTGATTTGATTTCACCATTTGCCGGCTACGGATTTAACAAATCTCATTCGATGGGTTATGCTCACCTATCGTATATTACTGCTTATCTCAAAGCCAATTACCCGGTGGAATATATGACCGCATTACTTTCTAATGAAATCGGCGATAGCGATAAACTCAATATTCTGATTAAAGAGTGCCGTCGAATGAAGATTGAAGTGTTGCCACCAGATGTTAATCACAGTGATTATAGGTTTACCATTGAAGATAATAAAATTCGTTATGGATTAGGCGGAATTAAAAACTTAGGTGAAAAGGTTTGTGAGGCAATTAAAAACGAACGTATTGCAAAACCTTATAATAGTTTTCGGGATTTCCTTCAAAGGACCAGAAAATATGTTAACCGTAAAGCTTATGAATCGTTAATCAAAGCCGGCTCATTAGACTCTTTAGAAAAAGACCGTGGATATTTACTCTCAATTTTAGAAGCAGAATTAGAAAAAGTGAGTTCTGAACGACTGTTGTTTTTAGAAAAACAGACCGGGTTATTTGCTTCAGAAGAGATGCTGACAAAACCCTATTCCAAATTCAGCACTCCAATATCTACTCAATCAGACACTGTGGTTAAAGATAGCAAAAAGGTTGACGAAGCCCAAGATAACAAAACTAAATTTTTACAGTATGAAAAGGAAGCATTCGGTTTTTATTTTTCGACTCATCCTTTAGAAAATTATGAACTAGAATATAGCGTTCTGCGCTTAAAATCGCTTGCGACTTGCCAAAAATTCCAAGAATTTAAAACTGAAATAAATAATATTAGTAATGACCCAATTACTATTGGTGGAGTCATAACCAGCATCACGCGCCGAAAAGATAAGAAAGGTCAAGACTATGTCATATTTCAAGTTGAAGATCTTACGGATAGTACAGAAATCATTGCCTTCAATGAAGTCTACGAACGTTGTCGAGAAACTTTGAAACCGGATACGACAGTAATCATTCGCGGTAAGATGAATTTACGCGACGAAGTCAAAACTCAACTCGAAGCCAAAGAAATCTTACCTTTTGAAGCATGGATTGACTATTATGATGTCTTAACCATCGCAATTAGTAAAGAATCTTTCAATCAGGAGAAACTGGCTCAGATTAAGTCGGTCTTGCTAAAACATCCTGGCTCTAAACTTGTTCGAATTTGCTTGCTTGACAACAAAAAAACCGAGATGCTTTTAGAACCGGGTTCAACTAAAGTTGCATTTAGTAAACAACTGCTCCAAGAACTAACTGAAATCGTTGATAAAAATATGATGAGAATCAGTTGTCTAAAAAACAGAACAAGTTAATGGTTATCTTGGTGTTCGGCTATATTAGTATCAGAAAAACATTTGGTTAAGCCTAAAAAATGATTATTTCGAAGCAACGAAAAAACCTAGAAAATTATATCGGGTTGATTTTTTTACTGAAGAATAGTAAAAGCAAACATAATCTTGGGACCTTTAGTTTTGACTCCCTATAGAAAAGATTTTTGATTTGTCTAATTTTTGGTCTATTCTATACGCTATTATACTCTTAAGCAGAGAAGGCTTATCTGTCTTTTTATTTCAATTCCTAAATAGATTAGCCAGTTAATAAAAAAGGGATATTTTGTTTTATAATGTTTTTTATAAAATATCTTCATTGCATCATAGAAATGGTTTACTGCTTTGATTCTGGTTGCTTTGGATACTGTGGTCTTTTTTTGAGTCTCTTTTTTTATACCGGATGAACATCCTTTGTAATGGATTATTTTGGCATCAGGATAAAAGTATATTTTACCACCGGCTTTTTTAATGCGATATGCCCAGTCAACATCTTCACCATACATAAAATATGATTCATCTAATAATCCTACTTTTTCAATAACTTTTCGGCGCACCATAAAAAAACAACCACTGGGAACATCTATTTCATGTGGCTCATTTAATGCTAAGTAAGTTAAGTGATATTGACTGAATAATTTGCTTTTGGGAAATATTTTTTCTAATCCAATAAAATAACAGAAAGATGCCCAGGGCGTAGGAAATCCTCGATGAGATGCCCAATCCAGTTCACCATTGGCTAATTCTACGCGACAAGTGATTGCATCAATCTCAGGATGGTTTTCAATAAAGTTCAATGTCTGCTCAATAGCATTGCCAATATTTTCTGTGTCTGGATTTAATAACAGAATATATTCGCCTTGGGCTAATTTTATTGCCTGGTTGTTGGCTTTAGCAAAACCTAAGTTTTCTTTATTTTCAATCAAATATACCCATGGGAATAATGATTTAATACTCTGAACTGAACCATCAATTGAAGCATTATCAACGACAAAAACTTCATTTTCTTTGTTTTTGCCGATATCAGAGATGCTATTTAGACAAGTCTGGATTAAATCTTTAGTATTATAATTGACAACAATTATTGATAATTTCTTTTTATTACTCAATTGCTTGTCCTTTCGTTAAAAAACTTCGTAGATGATATTTTACGCTATTCAAATGTCTGTCCTTTCAATACTTCTAAAGTTCGTTGCGCAGTCTTCTGCCAAGAGAAGTCTTTTGCCCGATAAATACCTTTTTCTCTTAGATTCTGTCTTAATTTTTCACCATTGATTAATTTTAACAGCTGATTTATCAGATCGTCAACTGAATAAGGGTTAAAATATAATACCGCATCTTTACCAATTTCCGGTAAGGAAGAAGAATTACTACATATAACTGGTAGACCGCATGCCATTGCTTCAAGCAAAGGTAATCCAAAGCCTTCGTATAAAGAAGGAAACACAAAAATCTCAGCACCGTTATAAAAATAGGGCAAATCTTCAATGCTGACATAACCGAGAATCTTTACCTTGTTCTTAATTCCGAGTTTATCAATAGTGTTGTAAATTTCTTGTGATTTCCATCCTTTTTTACCAATTATTATTAGGTCCCAATCAAGTTTTAGAGATTGGAATGCTTTAAGCAACAAAGGATAGTTTTTCTTTGGTTCCAATGTTCCGACTGCAAGAATATAGGGACGGTTAATTTTGTAATTGTTTAGTATTTTAGATACTTCGTTTCGGTCATATTCTCGAAATTTTTCATCAACTCCTTCATATATGACTGTTATCTTTTCAGGCTCAATGTTGAACAAATCAATAAGTGCTTTTTTGGTATAGTTTGCCATCGTGATGATACGATTGGCGTTTAAGAGAGATTTTTTAAAAAACATTTTATGGATTAACCGATTATAATTTTCCATTGTTTGCGGAAAAAAAATATAGGTTAAGTCATGGACCGAGAGAACTTTATAAATATTTTTAGAAAGTCCTGAAGGTAAAATATCACAGGGTGCCCAAAATGTATCCGGTTTATCTGAATTAATTATCTGTCTACCTTCAGTTTGAAACCAGAAAGTACCAGGTAAAGGCAATTTCCCTTTACGAATAATAAAATTGGATTGCTGGGGCGCATAACCAATTGTTTTTGGTACATAGAGATAGAAAATTATTGACTCTTTTTGGATAACAAATTGGTTCAGAATATTAATTAGATAATGTCCAACACCTCTTGGTGCTTCGCTAAGGGGCCGACAATCAATTCCAATTCGCATTTGATATTATTTATGAAGACACAAGTTGATTGTTTTGCTTAGATTATTTTCATTGGTATTTATTATGCTTGAATTTTTCGATATACTGTTTAGTTAACTTCAAATATAATTCGCCATATTCTTTACTCGGCTCGATTTCCGAACCTTCAAACCACTCGTTGAAAGTTGATATTAGTATCCAATCAGGATTTGCTGACAATGCTGATTCCCATGTTTGTTTGTAATATTCGCCGTTTTTCCGCTTAATAAGTGTTCCTGGTTCATTAACTGAGCGGTCATCAAAACCGGGCATTACGGGAATAGCAAAGATTCTATTCTTACTATTGGCAACATCTCGGGCTAATCGATATAACCGTTTCAGTTTCTGCATATTAGTTTCTGGCGGTAGAAATTCATGATAACCATCAAAACCTTCAAGATTACTTACTCTATATCCATAATTTATAATTGCAAACTTGTCATTTACGGTTCTTAATGAATCGAGGGGTATTGTTTCTAATATCCGATTAAATATAAAAATTACTGGTTTCCCTTGATATTTTATATATGCTGATTGTTGAGTATAGGTTGATTCCAAATAACATAAAGATGTTCTTAAATCGTTCATATCACTTACTTTTTCTAAGTAAACGGTGAAAAGAAAACCTATTTCATTACAAATTGAAGCAAGTTTTTTTAAGTTCTGGTCAGATACTGAATTTATTCCCCACCAGGAACAGATAAAGCCGTCAATTCCTGCAGACTTTGCCATATTGATATGAGTTTTCAAGATACGCTCATTAGAAGATGAATATAATCCAAAAACTGGTTGATGGGCAATAGACAATTTGCCGGTCCAATGCCAGTTTTCTGGATAATACCATAAAAAATAGAATGCCAAAACTAATTTTTCTGTGTTTAACTTATCCGGATTTATTATAATAGTATCTTTGCCTGAGAATAATCTACTCTTAAACGAGAAGCTCATTAAATTTTGGACATCGTAAGGAATATTCTTATCGTTAACAAATACACCTAATGTCTCTTGTTCTGTATTGATAAATGCAATTTTAGTGGAGCCAATTCCGCCTTTTCGAACTGAGAACTTAAGTTCTGGTGGTAACGGCTGAGGAAAGAAAAGGTCAAATTCAATCTTGGTTAATGTTGAATCGTAAGTATTTTTACTAATAGATAATAAGCCAATTGAAACTGGATGTGGCGTTAATATTCTTTCTTTTAAGTAGTAAAAATTTGTATTGTCAAAAGTCAAATCTGTCCAATCAGATGTTGTCTCTAAAACAATTTTAATTTCATAACCAACGATTTTTTCTGCATTAGAACCGAAAGATATACATACCAAAACCAAAATTACACTTAAGTTCAAAAGGGATTTTACTGCTTGCATACTTGTTCAAATACTTCTAAAAGAGAAATCGCAGATTTTTCCCAGGAGAATCTTTTAGCATTTTCAATACCTTTTTCTCGCATTTCTTGCTGTAATTGTCTATTTGACAACACATTCTTAATTGCTTGGGCAATCTCGTTAACATCATACGGGTTGACTAAAATTGCTGCGTTACCTGCTATTTCGGGTAATGATGAGACATTAGAAGTAATTACTGGCACACCACATGCCATTGCTTCAATTACGGGTAAACCAAATCCTTCGTAAAGTGAAGGGAGAACAAAGAGACAGGCACAAGAATAGACTGAAGGTAAATCTTTCTGTTCTACAAAGTCAGTAAATATAACTGAGTCAATTAGATTTAGTTCCTTAACCATTCGGAAAAATGAACGATTTTTCCAGCCATATTTTCGGGAACCGGAGATTAATAATGGTGGTAATGATTTCAAACTCGTTTTTAGTTGAGTATATGCCCAAAGTAAGCGTTGGGTATTCTTTTTCGGTTCTAATACACCCAAGGTAAAAATGTATTCATCTGGGAGACGATATTTATTCCGAACTATGCGAGTCGATTCTATTGAAGGCGATTTAAGAAAAATCTCATTAAGTCCACAGTAAATCACCTTGATTTTATCCTTGGCGACATTAAAATAAGTAAGTAAATCCCGCTTTGAAGATTCTGAGTCAGTGATAATAAAATCAGCCGAGCGCAGTGAAGTATAAATAATCTGTTGATAATACTTTCGGCGCAGATATGAATAAGTTTTTGGCATTATAAACGATGACAAGTCATGAATCGTTACAACATATCGACAAACTTTGCGATTGGGTAAAAAGTTACTCGGCCCCCAAAACAGGTCAATTTGTGCTTTTTTTAATACAGATGGTAGATACAGGTGTTCCCAGAAAACCCGTAAAGTCAAAGGTATGCCTATTTCTATGAAACAGACATTAGTTTCTTTATAGTCAGAAAATACTCCTGGTCGTTTAAAGACAGTATAATGATTCGACGTAGATATTGATGCTAAATGTTGGATTAAATTAAACACATAGTTACCCATACCATGATACAATGATTTAGCGGATAAGGCGTCAATCGCAATTTTCATATCTTACTTTTGCTTTTCGGAGCAGGTTATACGATTTGAGACCGCTTCAATCAGTTTTTTTACTCTGTGTTCCCACGAATTTTCCTGGGCAAATTTTATTCTCAAAGTTCTCAATTCGGCAGAGTTCTCATTAAGTGCTTTACGAATTGCGTTAATAAAGTCGTCTTTACTCTCGGCAAAATATATTAAGGATGCCATCCTTTTTAATTCTGGCAGGTTAATCGCAACCACCGGTTTTCCTAAGGCAAGATATTCATAAATTTTGATTGGGTCAACTTTATCTGAGACCTCGCCAGCAACAAAGGGAATTAGACAAACATCAAAAGCATTTATTATTGCCGGTATTGAAGAAAATGGTTTGACTCCTAAATAATGAAGGTTGGGCAAGGTCGGAATTTTTACATCTTGAACAGGTCCAACTAAAACTACTGAACAGTCTGAGAAGGTTTCTGCAGTTTTTTTAATTAAAGTGATATCAATCCAATTAAAAATTGCACCGACAAAACCAATAATCGGTCGCTTGAATGATAATAAAGAATCAGCAATTTGGGAATCGTTTTTGTGTTCTGAAAAGAAATCAAAGGCAACACCGTTGGGAATATAGGTAATGGGTTTTTGAGAATTGATTGCCAAAATATCGTCTTTAAGTTTCTCAGCAGAGATTATGACTAAATCTGACTTTTCAATTAATTTTCGTTGCAGATTAATAAAATAATTTAGATGTTTCTCCTTACAGAACACTTTAACATCATCGATACAATCATAGCAGATTAAAGAAAAATTTAGTTCGCTAATTATATCAAACCAGTAAGGAGTAACGATAATTGCTACGACCGGTTTCTTTCGTTCACGAACTAATGGATAATAGTATTTTTTTATCCGTTGAACAAATCTTTTCGTGTTAAAAGTTCTTATATAACCCGACTCAAATCTTGATGCAGGAATAATCGGCGGAAAGGCGAATACTGCTAAATTGGGCTGTATTTTTATCGGCGGCGAAAAGAAATTTATCAAGCCACGCTTATGAAATGTTGGTTCTTTGACATATTGAAGGACAGAAGCCGGTGGTATTTCAAAATAATATACATAGTAACCAATTCTTCTTAAGACATCAACAAATGCCCCGGTTCTTCCGCGCAGCAAGTGGTCATAGGGTACTGCGCCAAAAAAAGCAAAGTCAAAAAGATTATTATCGGTCATTTAGTACACTCGCTGATGAGAATGTCGGTGTTTTATGATTTATCGCATTAAAAAGAATAATAGTAAACGAGAACTTCATTTGGCAAAATAGAGAAATCGCTTAACTTCATTTCCTAATAAAACCTTTATTAGGTCTTTATCACTTTTATCAAAGAGTTTCGTGGTAAAATAAAATAAATATAGAACAAATAGAAACAAAACAATTATTTGAAAGATAAAATGTATTGGATAGGTCTTAATAAAATACAGTCCGCATAAAAGAATAAAGCCGAAGATTAAATGTAGCAGCAGATAATTTTGCTTAATTCTAATCTTCTGCCCGATAAAGATAATACTCACAATGCCTAAGACAATATATGCAATTATATAACTTAAACCCAAACCATTTAATTGAAAGTGTTTTATCAGGCTGGAGGCAGGACCAGTTATTGCGATAAACCAGATTAAATTTAATATCGTGGCAAACCATAATCGGTTCGTTGATATTAAATAATAACCAAAGATATATCCGAAGCTTGATAAAAATGAGGCGATGGATAGTAATATCAGAATCGATTGTACTGGAGAAAATGATTTTCCGTAAAAGAGATAGATGATTTCTTTAGAAAAAAAACTGATAAAAAAAGCAATGGTAATCACAATTAAGTCGACACCAAAAATAGTTTTGATTAAGAAATTATTCAATTTAACTTGATTTTCCACTGCCAATTTTGATGCTAAGGGGATAAAAGCAGTTCCAACTGCCGTAGGTACAAATAGAATAAATTGAGTTAAAGAATAAGCAATATTAAAAAATCCAACATCACTAAATCCTTGCAATCGGCTTAAGATTGCTGTCAGTATGGTTAAAACCGGAGTCATCACCAGTCCGGATAAGAATATTGGGAATGCGGTTGGAAGCAGTCTTCGTAAATGAAAATTCATTCTAATATCTTTAAGGAAACTCTTTGGCTTCAATAATTGTGATAAGGAGAACAAATTCAAATCTTTTCGTGTCTTTTTAAGTATTAGAACCAACAGTAAGAATGTAACAATGCTATTTACCGCTTGTGCGATTACTGGTCCTTTGATGCCCCAAAGTTTTGTGCTGGGAATTAAGACCGCAAAACCAAACACTGAAGTAAACATTGAAAGTAGTGATAATTTTCTAAATTCGGCAAATCCCTGAATAATCGCATTACCATACTGATTAAATGAAAAGAAGAGTAATGCAATAACACTGAGTTGTATCAGCGAAATCAATTTGGGTTCGTGATAAATAGAGATTGCGACCGGAACAGATATAGCAAGATAGATTACTGACAATACAACCATTATTATAAAATTAATTGCAAATCCGGAAAAAACAAATTTATTGGTTTCGTGGCTTCCATTCTTTAGTTCGATCTCAGGAATTAGTTTGACGATTGCAGTGGGAATGCCGAAACCAGTAAAAAAGAGCATTAGTAATAACAAGTAATTTATGATTGAAATCATTCCGAGATTGGATGGACCAAGGGAACGGGCAAGAAAAATAGAAGTGAAAACACCAATAAATTTATTTACCAATAAAGACAAATATGAATAACCGCTGCCAACAATTAGTGCTTTTCCAGGTGCTTGTTGGGAATTATCCGACATTGTGGATTTTTTCCTCATCGAGACTTTTTTTAATTTCCTGTGCTCGGATTTCGACGATTCCCATGAGTGCAGCCCAAACAAAATTAAACCGATAGCCTACTAAAATACCGCATTGGAGTCCACTAATTGCTAAGGCAACAAAAGAACTAAATACTGAAGAACTAATAATTTTATCAAAAGTTGAGTTGGCATTTATTAAAATGAACCATGCGCGTCTTAAAAAATAATATAAAACAATAAAAAATAGCAGGGTTCCGACTATCCCGGTTTTCCAAAATAACTGCATATAAGTATTATCTAACCAGTAAACATTAAATCGACCCAGGGTTGGGAAATATTGATAGCGCAAAAAATCAGCCAAGCCAACACCAAAAATAGGAGAATTATGTACTCTTTCTAACACATAGCGCGATAATTCAGCGCGTGCCAGCAGGGAGATATCATATTCTAATATTTTAAAAGTTGCAAATCTTTCGCTTAATAAACCAGAAACCCCAAATAAACCCTGAAGCAACATTATGCCTAATATTCCAATCATACCAATTATTAAGATTGGTAAAAGATAATTTAATAGATGAGCCTTCCTTAAGGCATCCTTCATAAAATAAATATACTGTATAAAGATTGCCAAAGGAATTAATATCCACAAAGCCCGAGTCAATGTTATATATACTGCAATTATCATTGGAACAATTAATAAAATTGCAATTGTTCGGATAATTTTCTTCGGATAATATAATATAAAAGCAAAGAGTAACGGAATCGTAAAATTAAAGATATGTTGTTGGTCAGTGCGAAAGCGCAGTTTGCCTCCACCGGTTTTGAATTCATAAATATAATACAGGCTTACAATTAATGCTCCGATAATGATTGCCCAGAAAATATGTTTTATTCCTGTTTGCGATATTTTGCTTTTTATTATGATAAAATAAATGCCCCAAGCCCAAAACATCATTGCTTCGTCAAAGACTAAAATCTTCTCGCGTTCTTTAACGATGCCAATTATTCCGGATATAATAACGACGATTAAAAATGCGATTAACCAATATCCGATTTTACCAATTGAACGATTTGATGTTTCGCCTTGAAATGTTGCGATGACGAACAACAATAATGCGACCATGGGAAATAGTTCTTCCACCTTAAAGATTAAACCCCTGCCAGTAGGCCGGGGTAGAACAATCGCAACAAAAATCGAAAGAATTATTATTGATACTTGTAAATCAGGATAGATAAGAATAAAGACGAGCGATATTAAACTAGCAAATACTGCCAGGGATATTTTTGCCGGCGATAAAATGGAAACAACTATAAGGACTATCTGGAATATCAAAAATATAATGAAAGGCAACTGCTTGACTGGCAAGGTTTGATTTAACAGTGTTTCGTTAGACATTAAGATTGTTTTGGTTAGATAATTTTAACTCTTGGGTTTTCTTTTTCTAATCCAGAAACTATCCTTGATTATTTGTCCATAGGATTTTAATTCTTGGTAAAGAGAACTCTTCTGTTTTATCTGCTCTAAGTATTCTAAACCAAATGATAATAAGACACTGGCAGTAAAACTTATGATTAGAGCAAAAAAGACAATAACTTTTCTTTTGGGAAAACTTCTCTTTTCTGGAACTCGGGCATAATCAAGAATAGTTATATTGGGAGTATCGCGGGCTTCTAAGATTTTTGCCTGTTCATATTGTTGCACAAGTAAAGTATAAATTTCTGACTGGACCCGGTAATCTCTTAATCGTCGAGCATATTCTGCTGAGATTGCAGGTAATTTTTGAAATGGCACAGCAAACCCAACACCAAATCCTTTGCCACCCTTGCCAACTTCAATGTCTTTTAAGAGATTTTGGAATTCGTCAATTTCACGCTTTATTGATACCACATACGGGTTATCTGGGGTTGAAATTTCTTCAGTGACACCTAATTCAATTTCTCGTTTTAGTAATTCTGCCTTTAATTTTGCATAGGTCTCAATTATCGCTTTAACTTCTTCATCTACAGAAACAATCTTATGTCGTTCCTGAAAAACTTTTAATGATTCTGCGGTCTGTTTCAGTTCTTCATCAGCAGTAGTTAATCTTTTTTCAATGAACATTCTCATACTTTTACCCCGACTCATATTAGACTCTTTTAAGAATCGGTCAACCTCTTCAATATAAGCATTTGCAATATCTGCGGCTAATTGGGCCTTAGGTGCTTGGACAATAATTTTAACCACGCCTTCTTCGGAAACGATAATTTCTGTGGATTTGGCAAGCATTTTAATTGCTGGCTCAACTCCTTTTTTTACTTTATAGACTTTCCTCAAATCATATCTATCAACAATCCGCTCTAAAATTGTTCGACTTTGTAAAATTGCACCAATTAAATCTGATGGAGTTGAACTTCTAAAAAAACTTCCAGCACGGGCTAAACGACTTAAGCGCGGTATGGATAAACCTGATGATGATATTGCTCCAAAGACATCAGTTTCTTCTGATGGCGGTAATATCTGAGCAACTGCTTTATACTTTTTCGGTAAAATTAAACTGATAATTGCCGCTGCAACTGTAACAATTAGTACATTATAGACAATTAATTTCCGATATTTTACTATAACCCTAAGATATTTTATAAATTTTTCCATAATTATAGTAAGTCTATATAAAATCAATTGTAATGTCAACATTGAGAAATACTTCTATATAAGAATGGTCTACTTTTAAAAAGAACTAATACGAAATCTTACGAAAGATTGATTGCAATAGAACCAGTGCTTTGGGACAGATTGTAAGGTTACATTGACACTTTTACTTAATCTCATATAATTAATCTCTTTATTATGCCGGAATTACCTGAAGTTGAAACAATTAAACGGGAACTAAAACCAGTTATTGTTAATAAGAGAATAACCGAGATCAAGATTGTCCGCTCCGATATTATTGGTTATCCATCAGTTCGTGCTTTTAAGAAAGGTGTTATTGGCAAAAGAATTACTAATCTCACTCGCAAGGCAAAATATTTAATCTTTGATTTAGACAATAATCATCAAATAATCGTCCACTTACGGCTATCAGGTAAATTATTAGTTTGGCAAAACACCACAAATGCGCCGAAACACGAACGGATAAGATTCTATCTTTCTGGTAAAACAATTTTAAGTTTTGTTGAACCAAGAATGTTAGGCAGAGTATATTTAGTGCCTAAAGATAATTACCCTGATGTTTTGAATGGGTTAAAAGAATTAGGCTTAGAACCAATTGATAGGAAATTTAATTATAACTATCTATCTTCCAAATTAAAAAATCGAAAAGCAACAATAAAAAGTCTATTATTAAATCAGTCAATTACTGCTGGCGTTGGTAATATTTATTCTGATGAAGCATTATTTCTTGCTGGAATCCATCCTTTACGCCGAGCCAATACTTTAACGGACTCAGAAATAGAGAAGTTAACTAACTCGTTAAGAGATGTTATTCAGATCGGCATAAAATCTAAGGGAACTACGGTTTCAGACTATTTAAGACCCAATGGCAAAGAAGGAAGGTATCAGTTTCGTTCTTTTGTTTTTGACCGCGAAGGAGAACCGTGTCGCATTTGTAAAACTAAAATTGAATTTGTCAAGATTGGTAATCGGAGAACTCGATTTTGTCCCAAATGCCAACCAGATAAATAAGAAAAGAGTAGATTGCGAAGATTTCGCTTGATGGCATTAAGATAGGTGTATTTTGTGAAAGTGAATGATGGGATTGTAAAGGTGAAGTTAGTCATAACAAAGTAATATTAAAAATCAAACACCAGATAACAAAATAAGACAAGAAGTTTACAGGTAACCTCTTAATCTATTTTCCCTTTAACTCTGAGTAGAATGATTTATGCAGTTCCTTGTATCCTAATAAACATGGCATTTTACGGTCTAAACTATGTCCTATTATAAGCCCTAAAAAAAGATATATTAAATGCATTATTAAATTGGCTTTTAAGTGCTTATTTATGTGCTCTTTTGGGCAAAATTCTATCTGCGGTTTTAAGCAACTAATTGGGCGTGAAACTTAAAGTGCTTTTCTTTTAGGTTCTAAGTTTGAGATTCCGCCCACCCCACTATACCCCCTAAAAATGGATGTTAGATGTTACTTTTTGGATATTATGGACTTAGATAAAATTTACCCCTAAATTATATTTTATTTATATATATAATTTGTGTAAATTAGAGAGTGCTTAAAATGTGTTGCTTGGTAAAAATATGCGTAGAGTCTATTGGGTTAGGATTTCATAAATATCCTATAAATTTAAGCGGCAATAAAAAATATAAATTATTTCCAAATTGAAAAAATAGGGTTCAATCTCTATTGACTATAATCATAAAATTTGGTAAATTTATCTATTATGCCGGTGCTTATTGTCCATGGCGGTGCCGGAATGAAACTTGATACTCAAGCCCATCGTCAAGGAATTTCTATTGTATTACAAAAAGGTTGGCAATATTTAACTAAAAATAAAAGTGCCTTAGATGTTGTTACCGCAGTAATTCAACTAATGGAAGACAATCCGACTTTTAATTGTGGTACTGGGTCAAGTTTAACTATTGATGGGAAAATAGAAATGGATGCAGGAATTATGACAGATAAAGGTGATTTTGGCGCAGTTGGTGCAATTAGTAGGGTTAAAAATCCTATCTTAGTTGCTCGCAAGGTAATGGAAGAGACTGACCATTTGTTATTAGTGGGCAACGGTGCTAGAAAATTTGCCCGTTTTTATGGTTTCAAGGATTATCAAAAAATTACTCCGCTCCAGCGTAAAAGACTTCAAGACCTTAAATCCAAAGGTAAGTCATTGTATTTTCGTAAGATTCAACAGTATCTCAAACTGGGAACAGTTGGGGCAATTGCAATTGATAATAAGAAAGAGATTGCGGTTGCGACATCTACTGGTGGTATCTTAGGTAAACTTTCTGGTCGCATTGGTGATTCACCAATTATTGGTGCTGGACTCTATGCTACCAAAATTGGCGGAGCAGCAGCAACCGGTCATGGTGAAGGTATTATGCGATTGTTCTTATCTAAAGTGGTCGTAGATCTAATGAAAAAATATTCTGCTCCCCAGGCAGTAGATATTGCGATCAAATTGGCAAATAAGCAAGGAGTTTTATGTGGCGTGATTGCTTTAGACCAAAAAGAGCGTGTTGGCTATGGTTATACTACGAAATCAATGTCCTGGGGCTATGTTAAAGATGGTGAATTTAAGGTATTCTGATAAGGCATACTTGCTTTTATAAAAAATAAAGATAGATTGTAACATCTTAAGAGTTAATGATTATGGCTCAATATATCTTAATTATCACAACAACTAGTCAAAGAACTGATGCGGAAAAGATTTGTCAGACATTGGTTAAAAATAATTTATCTGCTTGTTGTCAAATCTTAGGACCAATAAAAAGTTATTATGTCTGGGAAAATAAATTGGAAAATACTAAAGAATATCTGTGTTTAATCAAAACAACAAAAAACAAATATCGTAAAGTAGAATCGGCAATTCGGCAGATTCATCCTTACAAGATACCGGAGATTATTGCAATCGATATTTCTCAAGGATACCAAAAGTATCTTGCTTGGCTTGAGAAGAGTTTGTCAGATAATTGCCAATAAGGTATTTCCGCAAAAATATATAAGTTAAAATATGAAACCGCCTTGGCTAAAAATTAAACTACCCCTAAATGCCAATTATGAATTGGTAAAAAAAAGGCTGAATGCTGAAAGATTACATACGATTTGTATTTCTGGTCTCTGTCCTAATCGGATTCATTGTTGGGAAAACAGACATATGACATTTATGATTCTGGGTAATATCTGCACAAGAAATTGTCGGTTTTGTGCAGTATCCACAGGCGACCCACAAGGCAAAATTGATGATTCTGAACCCCAAAGAATTGCAAAAGTGGTTGAGTCGTTAAATCTTACTTATGTTGTCATTACTTCAGTTACGCGTGATGATTTGGCAGACGGCGGAGCTCAAGTGTTTGCTGAAACTGTTCAGACAATTAAAAGCAAAAATAAAAAAGTAAAAGTTGAAGTTTTGGTTCCGGATTTTTCTGGAGATACATCGGCAATTGAAAAAGTTATTGAAGCGGATTGTGATGTCTTTGCGCACAATTTAGAAACTGTTGCTCGACTAACGCCTTTAGTGCGTGACCCCAAAGCCAGTTATTGTCGCTCATTACAAGTTCTGAAAACTGCTCGGAAAATTAAACCTTCATTAATTACAAAAAGTGGCTTGATGCTCGGATTAGGAGAGACGGACCAAGAAATCAAAGCAACAATTGATGACTTATTTCGAGCCGAAGTTAATATTCTGACCATCGGACAATATCTGCAACCGGACAAAAGATGTCTACCGGTTAAAGCATATCTTAAGCCGGAGAAATTTTTAGAATATAAAGAATATGCATTAAAAATGGGGTTTAATGAAGTGATGTCAGGTCCATTAGTGCGGAGTTCTTATATTCAATAGTAAAGAGGAAACTTTTTTGTCGGCTCACCGCTTTTTAAACTGATGCGGCCAGGAATCATATACTGTAAAGATATGCCGGTCTCAATTCTCGGAACTTCAAGATGGCTTTGCTGCTTCCATTCGTGCACTAAGGGGCAATGTTTCTTCAGTTATCTTAAACGATTACCATTTGCTACCGTAGGAATCAAATACCCACTGATTGTTTTCTTTAACAAAATATAATTGTAATCCTCGAGTTCTGGTCAGGTGTGGTATTTGGCGATACAGTGGTTTAATGTCAATGTAACAAGTTGCAATATCACCCAAAATCCGAATCGTAGCGAATTCCAGAAAAAAGAGTGCGCCGGTCTTAAAATAAGATTTTTTAATTTCATCCGCAGTCCATTCTCGCACGACATAATTAGGTAGACGAAAATATAATTTCGGAGCACCTTTTGGTGAGGCGATGATGATTGTTTCTGGTATGGGATTTTCCTTAATGATTCTTTTTATATCTTGTTGAGTAATTAATTGTTTTAAGGTTAACGACTTTATCTGTTTAATTTCATCACTATTATTTTGGCCATAAGCAAAAGTTTGAGGCAAAAGTTTTGATAGCCACAAAATCTTCCAGCCGGTTTTAGTCTTAATCCAGGATTGGAATAAAAATTTCTGTTCGCGATTATCAAAAGTCACCCAGCTTGTGATATTGCCACCCCGACCTAAAATTGAAAGTTTTTGAATTTTAATCCTTTTTATCTTTCTGCCGTTTCGCCACTGGCTTAAGATTGAAGCAAAAGAATCGTATCTGTTTTCTTTAGTAAATGTTAGATTAAAGAGCGAATAAACTAAAGAATCATTATTTTCCTTAAGTCCTTTTATCAACTTCCGGACTTCTTTCAATAATAAATATTCGTCTTGTGCATTTGCTTTTTTGGTTTGGACAATGCGATGTGCGGTTATTTTTGTGCCAATGTACACTATTATTAGGATTGCTAAGATTATTAATAAGACGCTTCGTCTTGTATTAAAGAACTTCTCTCGCATGAGAATTTTATTCTCCTCCGACTATTTTATTTAGCGGGCCCGACCAGATTTGAACTGGCGATCTTCGCCGTGACAGGGCGACGTGTTAAACCAGGCTACACTACGGGCCCGGATAATAAAATAATAAACAATTATAATAATAGCATAAACGAATAATAGAAATTGTCAATACTGGGTATTTTAAGCGATGCGTACTGTTGACACATAAAATATCTTTTTGTATAATTATATAACACAAAGAGGACTTATCGTGTGGTTTATTGAATTAAAGTCTTTAAATGGATTTAGTAATTTATTAAAATAAAATATACTTTCTATTTTTAATAATATGATGCAGATAAGCAATCTGTATCTCTTGATAAAGGAGCATCTATGCAAAAAGTAATAATCGTATTAATTGGGTTGTTTGTATTGGTTAATCTTTATGCTTATCCGGTATATCTGAATTTGTCGGAATCAAAGCCAGAAAATTTACGAGCCGGTGATAATCAAATCTCTGAAGTTCTAATTCCGAGAAAACCGCTTTCTGCAAAACCTTTTACAAGAACTGTTCTTTTCTTTGAAGATTTTTCCAGCACAACTTTTCCACCAACAGACTGGGATACGATTCAAACTAATAATGGCATTAATGGTTATCCAGGGTATTGGCATCGAACTGAAGTTGCGCAATATGTTCGAACTGAACCAGCATCTGCTGGTATCTGGTGGTCATATGGTCATCAAGACGAATGGTTGATAACACCAGAAATTACCCTAACCGGTTCTCCGACCAATAATTATTATTTGCGATGGTGGTTTTATGGTTTTTGCGGTTCACCAGATAGTGACCATTATTACACGAAGATTTCTACTGATGGTGGAAATTCTTGGACTGTGCTCTATGACCTTTCTGAACAAACCGGTGGCTGGAATCGTTATGACGAACCTGTAGAAATTGATTTAAGTGCGTATGCGGACTCAACAATCTTAATTGCTTGGCATGCTGACGACCCACCAGCAGGCAATGGTATGACTTATTGTTGGTTTATTGATGATATTGAAATCGGCTATCCCTATGCTAATGATATGGCAGTGACTAATCTTCTTGAAATCCAAACTATACCGGTTGTCGTTAATGACCTGGATACATTTAAGATTAGAGTGAGAAATTCAGGCACTAATGCTCAAGCCAATGTTCAAGTTATGATGACTGCAGATGGAATACCAGTAGATTCAGTTTTGGTTTCAGTACCAGCAATGAGTTGTCTTGATACAATATTATGCTGGATGCCAACAAGTTCTGGTGAAGTGACGCTTAAGTTTTTCACCCAACTGAGTACAGACGAAAATCCAGCAAACGACACTTTGACGAGACAGATAACAGTATGCCCAGAATATCACACTGCTCCTTATTATAAAGATTTTAACGAAGACTGGGGACCATTTGGTAATAATCCACCGTTTTGTGGTTGGCAGATTATTGATAACGGCAATGAGAATCCAAAGAGATGGAATCGCAATGACTGGTTCCATGTTTATCTTGCTTATCCTTCAAGAAGTTGTGCTGGTGTGCGATATTCACCAAGAGAACTTCAAGACGAGTGGTTGATTTCACCAAGAATTGATTGTTCAGTTGATACTCAATACACTTTAAGTTATTGGCATCAGTATGATGGGTATCGCGGTGCTAATCCAGATACCGGTTATGTTCTTTTAAGCACTGATGGCGGAAACACCTGGACTGAAATTACCAAGTATGCTGGTGGTGTGAGTCAAACTATAAGTTATGGCTATAAGACTCATAATATCACTCCATTAGTTGCCGGACAACCGAATGTGAAAATTGCGTTCCGTTATTTTGCCGAGTTTGCAACCCGATGGCTGGTGGATGATTTTAATGTAATGTATACACCGACATTTGATGCGATGCCAATCGCAATTAATGCACCGGATACAATTTTACTTGGCGACACTTTTGATATTACGGTTAAAGTGATAAACTCCGGTATTTCCACTTTGTCACCAAATTGGTTTGTCTATCTACAAATTCGAAACACCAAAGACTCTTTTGCTATTACCAATCCGCTTAATGCCAATGATACCGTAGAGATTACATTTGAGAAGTATCTTACAGAACAAGACACATACACTGTAACAGTTTGGACCGCACATCCTGATGATGGATATCCATTGAATGATGTTCTGACTAGAAGATTGCGCGTTACCGGCTGGGTGCGAAAGCAAGATATACTGACACAAGTATCAGGTAAAGGTGTCAAAGATGGCGGTTCATTAGTGGTCTATGCTGACACAATTTATGCTTTCCGTGGTGGAAACTCTCAAGAATTTTATGCGTATGACCCAACTACTGATAACTGGTTTCCAAGAAAACCGATTCCTTGGGAAATGAAACCAGATGGTGTAACTCCGAGAAAAAAGAATGTTAAAGGAGGAGGCTCACTTACTGCATACGCTGATAAGATTTATGCATTCAAAGGAGGTAATACTCGAGAATTCTGGTGTTATATTCCTGGTCAAGATACTTGGATACAAAAAGCACAAATTCCGAAATTTTATTTTAATTCAACAAAACCAACCGGCGTAAAGAGTGGCGGAAGGCTGGTAACGCATGATACTGTGATATATGCATTTAAGGGTGGCAATACCCGAGAATTCTGGATGTATATTCCATATTCTGATACCTGGATTCCTCGCTGTTCACTCTTAACCAGTGACCGCAAGGCAATTAAAGGTGGTAGTGCATTAGTTGCTCGCGGATGCACAGTCTATGCATTTGTCGGCGGAAACACCAATCACTTTTACGCTTATCTGACTGGTGACGATGTCTGGATAAGTAGACCTGAGCCATCATTTGATGACCCTTATCGCCCAAAAAAGAAAAAGATAAAGGATGGCGCAGCACTTGCTGAATTAGATGGCAGAATTTATGCATTCAAAGGTGGTAATACAAAAATCTTTGGTTATTACGGAACTACAGGTATTAGAGATACTTGGTATTCATTAGAACCAATAGTTGGTGCGAAAAAAGTAAAAGCCGGTGGTGCTTTAGTTGCTTATGCAGGTAAAATTTATGCTCTGAAAGGTGGAAATACTCAAGAATTTTGGTGTTATACTCCAAATGCGGAAACAATAATCTTACCTTATATAACAACCTCGACAAATGTTTCAATTCTATCAGAAAATACTAAAGGCACAACTAACAAATTTTCTGTTGTTCCGAATCTGTTCACAAAACAGACTTGTATTAAATACACCTTAGCGATTTCAGGAAAGGTTTCAATTAAAGTTTATAACAGCATGGGACAACTAGTGAAAAATCTCGTTGACGGTTATCATCCCGCAGGAACTTATACTCTAAGACTTGATGCGAACAATTTAACAAAAGGTGTTTATTTCGTAAGATATAATCTGGAAACACAAGAACAAGGTGAAATAAAATTAATACTCTATTAGTGCTGTAAAAAAACGATAACATAAAGCGCCAAAATTATTTGTTGACCTAAAAAACTTTAAGGCAAACAAGACTCAAAAAGCGACCAACAAAACTTTTAGAAAAAACAATAATTTAATATATAATTAAACAGATTGCTTTGATATGGTCTATTTAATTAGCGTTCAGAAAAATTCGACTGAGAAACTGCAGGAAAAGAAAACAGAATATTGAAAATTTTTGTTGACAGAAATTAAATTATGAATATAATATTATACAATAAATTAGTTCTTTGATAATCCCTTAATGCCAGTTGTGAAACGAGAAAGTTTCTAACAACTGCTGGGAACTAAGAAAAACATAGATGAGCACCTAAATAAAATTCAAAAATAGGTTTGGAAGGAGTAAAAATACAAAGCGCATTCAAAAAAAATTTCGGGCGATTAGTCGTAAATATATTCTGTGAGAATTTAGTTTTAAATTAAAATTAAAATTTTACTTGACAAACATTGCAAAAAGATATATAATAATTTAAACACTGAAATAAAAGATTTTTATCAGATAATATAAAAGGTGTGTTTTACACACCGTAATTGTTCTTTGACAACTGGGAAAATTGAAATGGCAGGCAATTCACAAGCTACTAAGAGCATATGGTGGATGCCTTGGCAACCGCAGGCGATGAAGGGCGTGGTAAGCTGCGATAAGCGTCGGTGAGGTGCACACAACCTTTGACCCGGCGATTCCCGAATGGGGCAACCCGTACTGATTCATATCAGTACATTCTTGGATTTCGGTCCAAGAAGGCTAACCCGCTGAAGTGAAACATCTCAGTAAGCGGAGGAAAAGAAAAAAACTTTGATTTCCGGAGTAGTGGCGAGCGAAACGGAAAGAGCCTAAACCGACTTGAGCGTTAAAGCGTGCAGGCGTTGCTCAAGCGGGGTTGCGGGATTTAATCGCAACAACTGCACAGAGTTGGAGGAGTTAAAAAAACTTTCTGATAGCCGAAGTGGCTGGAACGCCACACCATAGATGGTGAAAGTCCAGTAGGCGAAATTAGAAAGTTCTCCTTCGATTAAATCCCAAGTACCACGGGACACGAGAAATCCTGTGGGAATCTATCACGACCACGTGATAAGGCTAAATACTCGCGGTTGACCGATAGTGCACAAGTACCGTGAGGGAAAGGTGAAAAGAACCCCTGGCGGGGAGTGAAATAGAACCTGAAACCATATGCTTACAATCAGCAGGAGCTGTGTTAAACTTTCCGCAAGGTTCGTTTAATACAGTGACTGCGTGCCTTTTGCATAATGATCTGACGAGTTATTATTGCGAGCAAGGTTAATTCCCGAAACGGGAAGGAGCCGTAGCGAAAGCGAGTCCGAATAGGGCGTTAAGTTCGCAGTAATAGACCCGAAGCCCGTGCGAGCTATCCATGGTCAGGATGAACTCCGAGTAACATCGGAGGGAGGTCCGAACCGGTGGGTCTTGCAATACCCTCGGATGAACTGTGGATAGGAGTGAAAGGCTAACCAAGCCGGGTGATAGCTGGTTCTCCCCGAAATGTTTTTAGGAACAGTCTCGGATGTTCGGTAACGGAGGTAGAGCACTAAATGGGCGATTCCCTGCTAAGCAGGGAAGAACCTAATTAAACTCCGAATGCCGTTACCCTAAGTCCGGGAAAGAGGCAGCGAGGGATAAGCTTCGTTGCCGAGAGGGGAATAACCCAGACCATCAGCTAAGGTCCCTAAGTTTCGGTTAAGTGGGAAAGGATGTGAGATTGCTCAGACAGCTGGGATGTTGGCTTAGAAGCAGCAATCATTTAAAGAGTGCGTAACAGCTCACCAGTCGAGTGATCTTGCGCCGAAAATGTATCGGGGCTTAAACCGAACACCGAAGCTATGGCAATGAATCGTAAGATTCATTGGGTAGGGGAGCGTTCTGTAGTAGGTTGAAGGTGTATCGCGAGATACACTCGACGAGGCAGAAGTGATTATGTCAGAATGAGTAGCGATAATGCTGGTGAAAAACCAGCACGCCGAAAACCCAAGGGTTCCTGGGGAAGGTTAATCCGCCCAGGATTAGTCGGTGCCTAAGCTGAGGCTGAGAAGCGTAGGCGATGGGAAAGCCGTCAACATTCGGCTACCTGTCTAATTTCGTTACCAACTATGGGGTGACGCAGTAAGAATAGTTGAGCCCGGTGATGGATGTCCGGGTCTAACCAGTTGGGATGGAGTGTAGGCAAATCCGCACTCGTAATTCCTGGCTGGGAATGGGATCCTGAGCAATCAGGAGAACTCGACTAAACTTACTGCCGAGAAAAACCTCTATGTGAGAAATTAGGCAGACCGTACCGGAAACCGACACAGGTGGGTGAGGAGAATATCCAAAGGCGCTCGGGTGAGCCCTCGTTAAGGAACTCGGCAATCTAGCCCCGTAACTTCGGGAGAAGGGGTGCCTGCGTAAGCAGGCCGCAGTGAAGTGGCTCTACCGACTGTTTAACAAAAACACAGGTCTCTGCTAAGACGTAAGTCGATGTATAGGGACTGACACCTGCCCGGTGCTGGAAGGTTAAGGAAGAATGTCATCCGTCTTCGGACGGGGAAGCATTCGACCGAAGCCCCAGTAAACGGCGGCCGTAACTCTAACGGTCCTAAGGTAGCGAAATTCCTTGTCGGGTAAGTTCCGACCTGCACGAATGGTGTAACGAGTAGAGCGCTGTCTTGACGAGGAGCCCGGCGAAATTGTAGTGGCGGTGAAGATGCCGCCTGCCCGCGATCGGACAAAAAGACCCCGTGAACCTTTACTGCAACTTGTCATTGGATTTTGGCAAAGCATGTGTAGCATAGGTGGGAGACTGTGAAGCTTTGCCGCTAGGCAAAGCAGAGTCGCCAGTGAAATACCACCCTTGTTTTGTTGAAATTCTAACCCAAAACGTGAATCCGGTTTGGGGACAGTGGCAGGTGGGCAGTTTGACTGGGGCGGTCGCCTCCTAAAAGGTAACGGAGGCGTCCAAAGGTCGGCTCAACACGGACGGTAACCGTGTGTGGAGTGCAAGAGCATAAGCCGGCCTGACTGTGAGAGTCACAACTCGAGCAGAGACGAAAGTCGGGTCTAGTGATCCGGTGATTCCGTGTGGAAGGGTCATCGCTCAACGGATAAAAGGTACTCCGGGGATAACAGGCTGATCGGGCCCAAGAGTTCACATCGACGGCCCGGTTTGGCACCTCGATGTCGGCTCATCGCATCCTGGGGCTGAATACGGTCCCAAGGGTTGGTCTGTTCGCCCATTAAAGCGGTACGTGAGCTGGGTTCAGAACGTCGTGAGACAGTTCGGACTCTATCCATCGTGGGCGTAGGAGACTTGAGGGAAGTTGTCTTCAGTACGAGAGGACCAAGATGAACATACCTCTGATGTACGAGCTGTTCTGCCAAGAGCACCGCTCGGTAGTCAAGTATGGAAGGGATAACCGCTGAAAGCATCTAAGCGGGAAGCCCATCCCAAGATTAGGTCTCCCGAGTATACTTCCGAAAGGAAGTATACCCTGAAGGCTCATCGTAGACTACGATGTTGATAGGTCACAGGTGTAAGCACAGTAATGTGTTTAGCCGAGTGATACTAATCAGCCGTGCGGCTTGTGATTCCTGCCATTTTTAATAGTCACCAGGCTCTTGGCTCTAGAGATTAGTAACGGAGACAACTCATTATGAGTAGAAATTACCACAAGTTAAAAGTTTTTGATATATCTCACACTCTTACAAAAAAGATATATGTGGCAACAAAGAAATTTCCTAAAGATGAATTATTTGGAATGATATCACAGATGCGCAGAGCATGTGTTTCGATTCCTGCTAGTATTGCTGAAGGTTCAGCACGCAGAAGTAAAAGAGAATATATCCAATTTTTATTTAATGCACTTGGTTCAGCAAGTGAGCTTGAATACTATCTTTTTTTTGTCTAAGGATTTAGATTACATATCAAAAAATGAATATGAAGAGTTGAGTAATTTAGAAAATCAAGTAGCAAAAATGCTACAAGGTTTGATAAAAGCATTAGAAACAAAAGTCTAAAGCCTAGTGTCTAGAGTCAAGAGTCTAAAAGTTCCCGGTGGCAATACCGGAGGGGAAACACCTCTTCCCATTCCGAACAGAGTCGTTAAGCCCTCCAGGGCCAATGGTACTGTGTTGGTAACGACACGGGAGAGTAGGTCGTCACCGGGTTATACAGATTTTTTACCAAGATTTTATATTCAAAAACTAAAAAGAAAAAAATTTACTTGACAAACATTGATTTTTCTGTTAAAATAAATCAAATGATTGGTAGAGCAAATACCAACATTCGTGTCAGGAGAAATGAAAAAAAATGTTTTTATTCTAACAAGAGAGGAGGTGAATAACCATGCGTAACGAAAAAGGATTCACCTTAATTGAATTATTAGTTGTGATTCTCATCATCGGTATCCTACTCGCATTGATGTTACCGAACTTTGTCTTAATGCAAGAAAGAGCACGAAGAGCAAGTGTGAAGAATAATATGCATGTCTTCCAATTAGCAATGGAAGCATTTGCTACTGACCATATGGGCATCTTCCCTAACGGCGACCTGTTTGCATCTGATGACCCAGCAGACAGAGGTCTTATCTGCTATTTCCCTGGTGGTGATGCATTAGCACAACCTGACCCAACTGCCGGTCGTATGCCAATTAATCCATATGCAACTACAATTTATACCATTGACGAAGACTTATTCTATTCTAATACCAACCCACCGGATTGGGGTGATGCAATCTTCGAGGAATCAGGTCAAAACGCCCGAGTTAGAACTGATGACCCAGACGGTTGTCCATATGAAGAGTGGGTTCTTCCTGGCGATGGCGAAAATACTCAAGGAACAATTGTAGTTGGTACATGGCCTGAAGCCGATTCTGATACCGGTGTAAAAGAATACGGAATTGCTGGTTGGGGTAGAGTCTATTCTGCCGATGAGCATTATGCAATGTTTGACTTAGATCCGGCTGACCCAGACGTGATGGTTTTCTATATTCTTCACAACTAATATCTCAAATATTTATAAGGGGGCAGAAATGCCCCCTTTTTATTTTAGATTTGATAATTTATGAGATTGTGTTGGGTTAAAAATTTGCTCTGAGAAAATTTAATAGATTTGACATATCTTGCGGAAGCGGTGCAGTAAACTCAAGATACTTGTTAGTTCGCGGATGAACAAACCCTAATTTTGTCGCATGTAATGCTTGACGATGAATAATCGAAAGTATTTTCTTAAACAATGGCGCTTCGGATTGCGAACGGATAAGACTTGGGCTTCGACCTCCATAATCTGAATCGCCGACAACCGGATGTCCGTAGTGATAAAGATGGACTCGAATTTGATGGGTGCGACCGGTTAAAAGTTTCAACCGAAGATAAGTAGCAATTCTAAAACGCTCAATCACTTCAAATTGAGTTACAGCATTTTTTGCTGAAAATGGTGTTACTGCCATCTTTTTTCTATCAAGACTATGTCGGCCAATCGGTGCTGATATTGTTCCCTGAGTTTGAGGAAAATCACCCCAAGCAATTGCTAAATATTCCCGAGTAATTTTTCGGGCTTCGATTGCTTGACCAAGATAAGATAAAGCAAAATCGGTTTTGGCAAATACTAATAGTCCAGTTGTGTCTTTATCTAAACGATGAATCACACCAGGTCGAATCTTTGAATCCGGATGTTGTGGTAAATGACGACAATGGTATAAAAGTCCTTGAACTAAGGTTCCTTGGTTATGACCACGAGCCGGATGAACTATAATACCGGCAGGTTTGTTAACAACAATAATGTCATTGTCTTCATAAACAATATCTAATGGCATTGGTTCAGGAGTGATTTTTAATTCCTCTTCAATTTCAAAGTGGGCGCTAATTTCATCACCGGGTTTTACGCGATAACTGGGTTTGGTAATTTTTCCGTTAACTAATACTGCGCCGGCTTCAATTAATTTACAAGCCCGATTGCGCGAAACACCAATACCAGATAATAACAGATAGTGGTCAAGTCGCTTTCCCCACATCTTTTCCGACACAATCCGGTAAAATTCTCTTTTCATAATTTAAGATGTATCTTAAGCACCCAAATATTTTTTATTTAGAAGATTTAACTCTTAACTAATTACAGATAATTTACGCGCGATAAGTAAAATTTGCTGCATCTTCTATTTAATAGCCTTGCGCAGACATTCTTTTTGTAATTTTATAATCTTTTTAATCTCTTTTTCGGCAACGGTAAACATCTTTTGGAATTCTTGATGGCTGAAAGATCTTTTTTCTGCGGTGCTTTGAATTTCAACAATGCGGCCGGTTTCTGTCATCACTAAGTTCATATCCGCATCAGCGGAACTATCTTCTTGATAGTTTAAATCAAGCAAAATTTTACCGTTGACAATTCCGACACTAATTGCTGAGACATTTTCTAAAATTGGGTTTTTCTTGATAATTTTTTTATCTAATAAATAATTAACGCATTGGGCTAAAGCACAAAAGCCACCGTTTACTGCTAAAGTTCTGGTACCGCCATCAGCCTGAATTACATCACAGTCAATAATAATTTGGGCTTCACCTAAAAGAGTAAGGTCAAAGATTGAGCGTAAAGAACGACCAATAAATCGACTGATTTCTTGAGTTCGACCTTGAAGTCGGCCCATAACCGATTCGCGCATTGTTCTTTGCACAGTACTCCGAGGAAGTAAACTATATTCCGCAGTAATCCAACCTTTACCGGTTCCCAAAAGAAATGGCGGAACGCGTTGTTCATAAGTTGCGGAAACTAAGATTTTAGTGTTTCCCGCAGTGGCTAAACAAGAACCTTCAGCATATTTGAGATAACCGATAACTAAATCAATTTTACGCGACTGGTTCCATTTTCTGCCGTCGGTTCTTAAGACTTTTCTCTCCATTGTTTACATTAAATTATTCGGGTAAAGAAGCCCGCATCACATCTTCTAAACTTGTGCCAAGAAATCTTCGTCCAATTTCAGAAAAATTTGGTGTTAAATCAGAGAGATAAAATCTGATTGCAGGCCTCTTGCGGTGACGGTTTTTTAATCCAAGATTTTCTAATTGTTCTTTGGCTTCGTAGGCAGTTTCTAAGCCAGCATCAACTATTCTTATTTTATTCGGAAATACTTTTTGAATTGCTCTTTTTAATAAAGGATAATGTGTACATCCAAGTAATAAAGTATCAATCTGCTCTTTGATTAAAGGAGACAGATAAAGTTTTGCCACTTCAAGCGCAATTTTATTATCATACCATCCTTCCTCAACTAAAGCGACGAATAGAGGTGTCGGTTTAGCAATGACTTCGACATCTTGACACAATCTCCTAATTGCCCGCTCATAAGCACCAGAAAGGATTGTAGCTTGAGTGCCAATGACACCAATTCGTTTATTCCGGGTTGCTTTGACCGCGGCTTTAGCACCCGGTTCAATCACACCAATAATTGGAAGATTAAAATGTCTTTTCAATTCATCTAATGCAACCGATGACGCTGAATGACAAGCAACAATAACCATTTTGACATTGCGGTTAAGTAAGAATTTAGCGTCTTGTAAAGCAAACTGAGTAATAGTTTCAGGTGATTTTGAACCATAAGGAACCCGTGCCGTATCACCAAAATAGACAATCTCTTCATAAGGTAGAATTTTTCTGAGGGCTTTGACAACTGTCAAACCACCAATGCCTGAATCAAAAACACCAATTGGTCTATGAGCAGATTTTACTGTCATATCTTTTAGCACTTGTACATAAGAAAACTAATATCAAGGTGATTAGCGTAATGCATTTTGTTCTTCATAGTTCTTGATAAAGTTTTTGATGCCAACCAAAATAGTTTGAGCAATCGTCTCCCGATATTTTTCGGATTGTAGTTTTTTTTCTTCGACTCTATTAGATAAAAAACCACACTCAACTAAGACTGCGGGCATAAAACATCCACGTAAAACATAGAATCCGGCTTGTTTTACACCACGGTCAACATTTTTTAATATTGAGACTGCTGCTGTTTGAATTTCCAGTGCCAGTTGATAGGATTCTTTGAGATACTCATTTTGAGCCAAATCTGAGAGGATGGCGCCAATGTCATCAGCAAGTAGTGGGTCAGCATCAGACATTTCAAATTTTAGTGCTTGATTCTCTTTTGCTGCTACAGCCCGTTCCCAATCAGTTTTGGCTTCGGATAGAAAATAAGTCTCAAAACCACATGCTTGACGATTTCGGACTGATGCGTTGCAATGAATTGAGATAAATAAGTCGCCTTTCTTTTCATTTGCAAATCGGGTACGCTCTGAAAGAGCAACAAACCGGTCATCAGACCGAGTCATCAAGACTTTCAGCCCATAATTTTCTAATTTCTTTTTTAATAATTTAGCGATACTCAAATTAACATTCTTTTCTTGTAAGCCCTTTCTGCCAATTGCACCCGGGTCGATTCCGCCATGGCCTGGGTCTAAGATAATTGTTTTAATTGTGGGGATAGTTTTAGGGAAAAACTTAATAGAGATGCCAGCAAATGACGAAATTTTTTTATAATCATAGGGTTTATCAAATGTAAATTCGAATTCTGCAATGTTTGTCTTTGGTGTAATCTTTATCTGTTTAATAAAACCACGCGGAGAAATCGTCTTAGTCTTAGTTTGAGCATTAACAGTTAATCTTAAACTTGTTTTTGAGATACATTGCCAAGAACAATTTACTGATGAGTCAACTTCTAAAGCCATTAAAATCGTATCTTTTATCTGGGAAATGCTAATAGATTCGATACAATATTCAGCAAAAGTCACAGAACAGATTAAAAATAATAATCCAAGAATAAATCGTGTTTTTATAGACATATTCTCTTCTATCTTCTGCGGGCTTTTTGTTCAATACGTTCTGCTCTCTCTATTGCCCGTTCTTTTAATTTTTCTCTAATGTCATGCATCTTTTTACCTTTACATAAAGCCAACTCAATTTTAGCAAGTCCGCGGTCATTAAAGTAGAATTTTAAAGGAATGAGAGTAAAACCGCGTTCGGCAACTTTACCATATAATCTTTTTATCTCGTCTTTATGTAAGAGTAGTTTTCGTTTGCGTTTTGGGTCACGGTTGAAAACATTGCCTTGTTTATACGGCGCAATGTTTATATCGTAAAGATATACTTCACCATTTTCAATTGCAGCATATCCACCATCAAGAGAAACACCGCCAGTCCGCGCAGATTTTACTTCAGTGCCATAAAGTTGAATTCCGGCTTCATACTTCTCAAAAATCGTATAATTATGAAACGCCTTTCGATTAGTGGCAACTATTTTCATTTTTATATATAATAACTTCCAAAAAATTTAATAAACACTAAGTTAAATTATAAATGATGATATTGGTTCGTCAAGGAAAAATGATTAGACAGACATTTTAGCGATACCTGTGATAATACCATCGATTTCTCAATCGATGTAATCGTTATGTTAATCGTTGTAATCAATGAAGACAACTTTTTAGATATTAACAAGTAGCCATTGACCTGTTTTGCTTTTCATAGTAAAATTTTTCTTTAGAAAGAAGGCATTATGAAGATAATTAATATAACGATTATAAGTTTATTGTTATTGGTTCCGCTTTACGCATTACCAAAACTTAATCAACCATTTCCCGAATATCCGATTTATGAGACATACCTTAAAAACGGACTGCGGGTGATTATTTATGTTGATAGTTCAACGCCAACCGTATCTACCCAATTGTGGTTTAATGTCGGAGCAATTTATGACCCGCCATATAAATCAGGGGTCTCGCATCTTTTAGAGCATATGGACGGAACGAAAAATTATAAACCGCGAGAAATATCAGCAATTATTGATGCTTTAGGTGGCGAAGATAATGCGTTTACTTCCAATCTCTATGTCTGTTATTGGGTTGATTTGGCAAAAGATTATTATGATACTGCTCTTAAATTCGGTGCGGAACGGATGACAAATCTGGCTATCTCAGAAAGTAAATTCCAATCAGAAAAAGCCGTAGTAATGGAAGAACGACGATTAGGTGAAAATGAACCGTATGATTTGCTCTGGGAAGAATTTGATGCGCTTATCTATAAACTCCACCCCTACCGAAATCCGGTTATCGGCTGGATGGAAGATATTAAAAGGATTGAACTAAAAGATTTGATTAACCACTATCAGACTTATTATCAACCATCTAATGCGGTCTGTGTTTTAGCCGGTGCAGTTGAACCGAATGAGGCACTAAAAAGGGTTGAAAAATATTTTGGCAGAATTAAATCTAAACCAGTTCAACATCCGGTATTTTATGAACCTGAACAACTCGGAGAAAAACGAAAGGTTATCTATCGAAAAATTTCGATTCCCGCAATCCTAATCGGTTATCATACCTGCGATGTCTCTTCACCCGATTATTACGCATTAGAAGTATTAGAAGGACTATTATCCAGTGGTAAAAATTCGCGTTTATATAGAAGACTTGTCTATGAGAAGCAATACGCTTTAAGAGTATTTGCTTGGAATGACTTAGAACGCGATGCCGGCACTTTTAATTTCTATGCAATGCCGACAAATGTTTCTTTAGTCGATTCCGTTGAAAAAATAATCTATGAAGAATTAATGAAATTAAAATCAACGGACAAAGACTCAATTACAGACGAAGAAATGGCGCGAGTAAAAAATAATGTGATTGCCAGTGAAGTTTATGCCCAAGACCGAAGTCGAGGAATGGGCATGCGTATTGGTCGACAAGCAATAACCACAGGCAATTTAGCTGATATGATAGAATATCCCAAACGAATTGAAGCGGTAACCAAAGCAGATATTCGCCAAGTAATTGAAAAATATTTTATACCCAAAAATCGAACTGTAGTCACATTGCTTCCTGAGGAGAAATAAAAATGAAAAGACTAAAACTAATAATTCCATATCTTTTTATTGCAATCTGTTTTTTGACTTGTGAAATAGATGCTTTACCAATTTCACGGGATAGCCTTAATTGTGGATTAGTTGTTTTAACTTATCCTACCAGTCGATTGCCCATGATTGAGATGCGCTGGGTAAATAAATCTGGTAGTGCTTATGACCCGGTTGGCAAAGAAGGATTAGCAAACTTAACTAATAAGATGCTTACCCGCGGAACCAAAAAGCGCTCAGCATTAAAATTGAGTGCAGAACTGGAATTTGTTGGTGCAGTATTATCCGATTGGACATCTTATGATTATAGTTGCCTTCATCTCCGATGTCTGAAAAAAGATTTTGATTTGGTGTTAGATGTTCTTACGGATATTTTGACTAACCCGGAGTTTTCCGTTAAAGAACTTGAGCGGGTTAAACAGCAGATTATTGGTGATATTAAACAGAGTAATGATTATCCCTATAATCAGGGCTGGAAAAAATTTTCGGAATTGTTATTTCAAAATCATCCTTATACCCATCCTGTGTCCGGTGATACTCAGAGTGTCGCAAAATTGACAATTAGAGATATTGTCGATTTTTACAATCAATTCTATACGATAGATAACGGATTCTTAGTAGTCGCAGGTGATTTTGACAAGAACGAACTTCTACAAAAAATTGAAGACAAGTTTACTAATATGCGAAAAGGTAAACCGGATATCCGGATTCCGGAGTTTTTATCAGGTCCATATCGCGAACGACCAAAAGGGTATATGATACATCAACCTGAGCTAAATCAATCTTATATCTTTTTAGGTTTCCCTGGTATTAGCGAAACTGCAAGTGATGACGATTATTCACCTCTCTCATTACGAATAAGAGTAATGAATTTTATCTTAGGCGGTTCACCTTTGACTTCTCGGTTAGGTCGGGCAATCAGAGAAGAAGAAGGTTTAGCATATGATATCCGCTCATTTTTTGACCGCAGACTTTATGGCGGACTATTTGCAATCACTACCCAAACTTCTGACCCCAATAAAGCAATTAATATTATTCTTCGTGAATTTAAGAAGATGTATGATAAAGGAGCAAACCAGAAAGAACTGAATGATGCCAAAACCTTCTATATTGGAAATTTTCCCTTTAATTATGACGCAACCAGTGAAAAAATAGACCTGCTAATGAATCTTGAGTTATACAAAAGAGGGCTGGATTATCCGGATAAATTTAATAGTTATATTCAAAAGATTACCCTCAACGATATTAACGATTTGGCAAAGAAATATCTATATCCCAATAATTACTTGTTGGTGATTGTTACGAATGTTTCCAAAGATGCTTTGCAAATTCCTGAAATTGAGTGGATGGAGTAGAATAGGAAAATATAGGAATTATCCGGTAAAACATATTGCCGAGTTTAATTGTCTAATCGGTCATCATAATTTCGCAAAATATCTGTGATTTTGGCTGAAATTGGTAAAATCAACATCTTCCCCAATATATACTCAAAAGTTTCCCTGCTCAAATAAATTTATATTGGCAATATAAGTTGAAAACTCATTAATTTTTAATGTATCAGATTGATTTTCAAAGAATTAAATGCGAAAATTGCTAACACAGGGGTATAGTCCCCTCCCCTGCCTTTGGATTCTTGTTCTTTGTGGAATTTTGTGCCAATTTTTTAGTCTCTTAAACTGCGAATAATTGTGCGGATAAACTCATCTATTTTCTTGGATCTTTCGCTGTTAATTTTGCTGTTATGCTTAAAATCTTTTATCTTGTGATTTAACTGTTCGTTTACCAAACGATTCCTTAAGTCATCGGTCTCATCAATTAGCCAATCAATTTGGCGATCACTTAATTTTTCTGTTTTTCTAAATTCACAATTTTCTACGATGCTTTTTCAGGTTTCTCTTTTTAAGAATGCGCTGATTCTTTGACTGGCTTTGCCATCGCCAAATGGATTTTTAACTTTTGCCATCTTATTATATGCTTCTTCTGAATATAATAATCTTTCGGTTTCATCGACAATCTTCTCTTTATCCGTTCCGACCAGTTTTGCGGTTCCGGCTTTGATTGCTTCAGGTCTTTCGGTCTTATCTCGTAGAACCAAAACCGGTTTACCTAAAGCCGGTGCTTCTTCTTGAATCCCACCAGAATCAGTTAGAATTAAATATGATTTCTCCATTAAATGGCAAAAAGGCAAATAATCTAAAGGTGCAATCAAATGGATACGCGCTTGGTCTCCTAAGATTTTATGGGCATTATCCTTTATATTAGGATTAGGGTGAACTGGATAGACAATCTCAACATCAGGATTTCTTTGAGCAATTGTTTTAAGTGCTTGACAAATCCGAATAAACGGTGCGCCAAAACTTTCCCGACGATGTGCAGTTACTAAAATTATTTTATGTTCTGGTTTAATTTTTTTTAACACCGGCACATTAACATTAGGATTCATTGACAACGCCAGATATAGTGCATCAATTACTGTATTACCGGTGACAACAATATTTCGGCTATTTATTCCTTCTTTTAATAAATTCAATTTACTCGGTTGTGTTGGGCAGAAATGGTAATCTGCCAAATGAGAAATCAGTCTTCGGTTCATCTCTTCCGGAAATGGTGCGAATTTATCTTGAGTTCGCAATCCGGCTTCAACATGACCAATTCTAATTTTGCAATAGAAACCTGCCAAGGCTGAAACGAATGCAGTCGTTGTGTCGCCTTGCACTAAAATCAAGTCAGGCTTACGCTCTTGTAATAATCTTTCCAGACCTCTCAAAATGCGGACATTAATATCAAATAGAGTTTGGCCCTGTTGCATAATGTTTAGGTCATAATCAGATTTAATCTGAAAAGTCTTTAGCACCTGATCAAGCATATGCCGATGTTGCGCTGTGAGACAGATTTCTACTTGAAAATCCTGCTTATGTTTTTCAAGTTCTTTAATTACTGGTGCTAATTTTATTGCTTCTGGTCTGGTGCCAAATGCAAAGAGTATCTTCATTTTGCCGTATCATGAGCAAATGCCCAGTTCTTACCAATTCCAATGTTTACAACTAAAGGAACTTCGGACAGATATTTTTTTTGCATTACTTCTTTTACTAACATTTGGGCTTCTTTCATACGATTCTCTTCTATTTCTAAGAGCAGTTCATCATGCACTTGAAGAATAATACCACCGGAGAAGTTTTCTTTCTTCAATTGCTCGTAAATTTCAATCATCGCTTTTTTAATAATGTCTGCGGCTGAACCTTGAATCGGATGATTAATTGCTGCGCGTAGGGATGCTTCATAGATTATCCGATTTTGAGCAAAGATGCCGGGTATTGGTCGAATCCGACCAAAAATAGTCTTGGCATAACCAGTCTCTTTAGTTTCCGCAATAGTTTTCTCTTGCCATTCTGCAACTTTATAGTGGATGGCTAAAAAATCATCAATGATTCTTTGCGCTTCATCTTGACTGATGCCTAATCCAACAGATAAGCCAAAATCGGAAATTCCGTAAATCAATCCATAATTAACCATTTTAGCAACTCGACGCTCATTTTCCGAAATTGAACTTTTAGGTTTATTAAAGATCTCAGATGCAGTTCTGGTGTGAATGTCTTCGTTAAATAAAAATGCTTCTTTTAACTTCTCGTCACCAGAAAGTTCGGCTAAGATTCTCAATTCAATTTGAGAATAGTCTGCAGAAATTAATAGACAATTGGGTTCAGCAATAAAACCTTGTCGGATTTTTTTACCCAAATCGCTTCGAATCGGAATATTCTGCAAATTCGGATTTGAAGATGATAACCGACCAGTTGCTGTCCCGGTCTGATTAAATTGGCAATGGATTCTACCTGTTTCAGTTTTAATCAATTTTTGCATTGGTTCTAAATAAGTCGTTTGTAATTTCGTAATTTCGCGGTAGCGCAGGATGTCTTGCACAATCGGAACTCGGGGTGCTAATTCTAATAACACCGACGAATCTGTAGAAAAACCTGTTTTGGTCCGTTTGGTCTTAGGTAAAGCCAGTTTTTCAAATAAAACTTTTGATAATTGTTGCGGTGAATTGATATTAAATTCAACTCCGGCTTTACGAAAAATCTCTTGCTTTAATAACTCCCGTTCATTTTCAATCTCGGCTGATATTTTCTGAAATAGTTTCGTATCAATCTTGACTCCGCGATATTCCATATCTGCCAACACTTTAATTAGAGGAATTTCAATCTCCTCAAAAACCGTGCTTAAACCTTGAGCAAAGATTTCCGGTGCTAATTTTTGATACAACAAATAGGCAAAATACGGCTGTTCTGAATCAGGTATTGAACTCGGAATCTGTTGTAAATGCAATAAGACTAAATCCGTTAGTTCGTATCGTTTCCGGTTAGAATCTAAAAGATAAGAAGCAATCTTAACATCAAAATATGGTTCAGCCAGTTTAAGTTTGTTCTCTTTGAATTTATGTATTTGGGATTTTATATCATAACCAATCTTCAGACCTGCTGAGTTAATCAACTGACTAATTTCAGAAGCATCAGTAATCTTAATTGTCTCTTTACCATTATAGATAAAAAGTCCTTCTTGAGTGTAACAAAACGCCCAAAATGCCGAAGAACTTGAATCAAGCATCTTATTTTTAGTTTTTACTGATTCAGGTCGATGCGACCGGTCTTTATCTGGAAAAAGTCGAGTTTGCATTGACAAAGGAATATCTTGTGCCAATTCTCTTAAAAAAGAACTAAACTCCAGTTCTTTAAAGAGTTGAATTAATTTTGGTATGTTCGGTCTTTTTATCTTTAATTGATTGAGATTGGCTTTAATTTTAACATCAGTCTTTACTGTTGCTAAGGTTTTTGACAACTGGACAATCTCTTTATATTGCTTGAGTCGTTCATCTTTTTCCAATGCTTCGTCTAATGAATTATACTTATGAATAATATCAACTGCTCGTTTGATTCCAATATTAGGCACACCAGGAATATTATCAATCGTATCACCGGCTAAGGCTAAAACATCTCTAATTTGTGAAGGGTCTTTAATGCCAAATTTCTCTTGAGTTTTGTTGCGGTCGTAAACAATATCTTTATACACATCATAAATAAAGATATTATCATTTACGAGTTGATATAAGTCTTTATCCGAAGTTACGATATAAACCTTAACCCCTTTTTGGGCAAATCTTTTAGCAATCGTGGCTAAGATATCGTCAGCCTCATAACCTTCCTTTTGTAGTATTTTCACACCATAGGCGGAAATAATTTCTTTAATTATCGGCAATTGAGAAACAAGGTCATTAGGTGTTTCTGGTCGTTCACTCTTATATTCTTCGTAGAGATGATGCCGAAAAGTCTCTTTGCCGGAATCGAACGCAACTGCCAAATATTGAGCCGAGAAATTGTTTAATATTTTTTTTAGCGAGTTAACGAATCCAAAAATTGCTGAAGTGTTGAGACCCTTAGAATTGCGTAAGGGGTTGCGGATAAAAGCGTAATATGAGCGATAGACTAACGAATGTCCATCAATTAAGATAACCGATTTATCTTTTGTCTTTTTAGACACAGATATAGATAAAAAGTCCTTCATCGGTAAAACAGAACGACCAGGGTTCTTCGCTTATAATTTAGGCGCAGAATTGTTATGGTATTGATTTTGGGTTTTAGGTTTACCGGGCACACAAAACTATTGAGCATTTTGTTTCATACGCAATTCGCGCACCAAACTAATCGCCCGATAATAAGCCGAAAATGAAGTACCTGCATCTGCCCACCAACCCGGCAAAATATCATAAGTCAATTTATGCTGTTGAAGATAATAATTGTTGACATCTGTAATCTCCAGTTCTCCGCGTTCTGATGGTTTTAAGGTTTTAATCACTGAGAAAACTTCTTGGTCATACATATAAATACCAGTAACCGCAAAATTTGACGGTGGATTTTTCGGTTTTTCAATAATTCGGACAATACGATTATTCTGAATCTCGGCGACACCAAATCGTTCAGGATAAGGAACTTCCTTGAGTAAAATCTTAGCACCGCTTTCTTGTTGTAGATAGGATTGAATGTAAGGCGTCAAGTCATCTTCAAAGATGTTATCACCTAAAATTACAACTACGCGTTTTCCTTCAGCAAATTCTTCGGCTAAACCTAAGGCTTCGGCAATACCACCTTCTCCTTCTTGATAAGTATAATGGAGTCGTTTCAAACCAAAGTCCTTTCCATTTCCGAGCAACTTCAGAAAATCACCCGCGCTATTGCCTCCGGTCACAACGAGAATGTCTTTAATCCCGGCTTGAACCAGTTTCTGTATTGGGAAAAAAATCATTGGTTGGTCATAAACCGGCAGAAGATGTTTATTCGTTACCCGAGTTAGGGGTTGCAACCGAGTCCCTAAACCGCCGGCTAAGACGACTCCTTTGATTTCTGAATAATTATTATTAATACTCATTTATTATAAGACCACTCTATAATTAACTTACTCACAACTCAAACTTTGAGATAAATAATCATCGTTTAAGTTTAATTTAAAATCTGAAAACAGTCAACTCTTAGTATTCATAAGAAAAAATAATTTTTATAACTTGTTCGCTTATCTATCAATTATTGTTAGGAAAGAGAATAAAAGTAATGGAAGGATAGGTTCGTAAGCCGAATTCTGTTTTAGCGGTCATTCATCTCGGTCTTTTATTGCTAAAAGACTCATAGCGACCTACCTGGAGTTTTCGAGCCAGACATCTCATAACTCCTGCTTGGTCTTGCTCAGAGTGGGGTTTGTCCGTTCTGGCTGTCACCAGCCAGAACAGTGCGCTCTTACCGCACTTTTTCACCCTTACCCAATTGGGCGGTATAGTTTCTGTGACACTTTCCATCATGGTTTTCTTAAGAAAACCATGTCTTGCTGTTAGCAAGCACTCTGTCTGGATGAGTTCGGACTTTCCTCCCTAATTCTTACTTTTTGTAAGAATTAGAGCGACCGCCCGACCTATCCTTCCATAGTAATTATATAAAAATTTAAGTATATCTGTCAATACTCTGGGCGGAGGTGGTGTGTAATGTGTCCAAGAGATACTATACAATTTATGAGATTTAATTATAATGGTTATGTGCTCTTAAATTAGCAAAGGTTAATTTCCAACATTTGTTTAAGGATAAAAGACGCTATGCAAAATACAACCCTTATCAATTATTAAGAAAAATTAACCCAAAACCGCCCAACAAGTAGTTCTCGAATATCTAAAATCTTCTAATAATATTTCTAATTATTTCATCATTACTATCTTCTTGGTTTCATTGTAATCATCGGTTATTAGTCGCACAAAGTAAATCCCATTACCGACACTTCGGTCTTGGTCATCTTTGCCATTCCAACTCATTGTGTAATATCCAGGTCTCATCTTATCTGAGACCAAAGTGTTTACTAATCTTCCTGCTGAATTATAAACTTTCAAATTAACTTTAGTCTTAACTGGAATCTGAAATCTTATTTGTGTCTGATTAGTAAATGGGTTCGGTTTTGGTGCATATAACATTGTTGGAATGTCCAATCGCTCTAATCCTGCGCTTTGAGCTCCAGAACCACTGTCACCACTGTCAGAGATAACTTCATACTCGTAGACCTTAAATTCAGCAATCATTGCAAACGGACCACGAGTCTTAATGATTTCTAATGCTGATTCCAAGTCCTCTTGATAACTATCTGGCGAAATGAAAATATTGATTGTTTCTGGTTCTGCTCGATAGATTCGGATTGTTGCTTCAAGCGTGTCCTCTACTTCTAATTTCTGCCGAATTGTGCCCGTTGTATCCTGATAAAAGATGGCTTGGAATTGATAATGTTTGCAAGGGTCTAAATACTTTAATAGATACTCAAGTCTATTGCCATAATCAATTGTCCAATCACCATAATCAATATAACCAGTTCTTAAGACAAGGTATGGCGAAGCAGTTTCATTGCCGGTTTTACCATCATAATACTTTACTTCTTTAATATCACCTGAAACACCATCTGGAAATAGATACTTATCAAACTTCACTTCGTACAGTTCATTCTCAGTAATCTCATCAGTATAGCAATAATAGACCATAATCTGCGGTGCTTTTGGGTCTAAGACCAGTGCATTAGCGTGAACATAACTAACATTATTCGCATCTGGTGTCAGACACAGGATTTTTCCTTGGATATTAGCAAAGACTTTATATTTATCTTCAGCGCCTTGTTCTTGCCATAAAGTAACATCACCTGCTGACATCTGCGGATAATCAGAATTGGCATCTGGGCTATTACTCAAATTCTCTGGCACTGACCATTTCTCATATTCTGACGGTTCCCAAGCATATCTTTGCTTTCTTATAATTTCACCAGGATTACCTTCTTTCCAGACTACTGAGACAATATCACCATAACTCTCAACAAATGGATGTTCTGAAATATCAGCGGTATTAGACAGATTATAAGCCGGCGTCCATTGCACCTCTTTCCAGTTCTCGGGTGTGACTTTATTAGTATTTGTAATATACCAGATTTCATCTTTCTGTTGCCAGACAATATGGATTAAATCGGCAGGCGTTACTGCAACACAAGGATGACTTAGCGGAATATTTGGGTCAGTTTTAATATCTAAAAGATGAGTTCTTGCTTCTAAGGTATCAAAAAGAGTAATATAGATATAAGATGCAGAAATATTTTCCGGCGGTTGCTCTGAAGGACTATCAGGCATTGTGCCTTCATAGACCGGATAAGTAACATAAGCATAATCAATCACATCTTCTTTAATTGGCATTGTTGCAAGTTGCATAGAAGGTGGTCCGGCAAATAGATTTCCCTGACCATCAAAAATGAGTATTTCTTTCCAAGAGCCATCTGTTCTTTTCATCTTACAGATTAAATCACCATCTTTAACATATGCAATCCAAGGAAGTCCTTTACAATTAATACCAACACAAGGATAAACTCCTTCATCAACCTTTTCAGTTTCCCAATTATTGCCTTCATTACCAGTTAATGACAGGTAGATTTTACCTTCTGATTCAAATGTCATATAAATTTCTTTACTATTAGGTATTCTTGCCAAATGACGACCTTGAGTAAAGGCAGTGGAAAAGGGAGAATTTATGTATGAAAATATTGGTAGTCTTGTATACTTTCCTTTTATTCGCAGTATAAACGACCGCTTATTTTCTGTTGGTTTATTTTGAAACGCAAGAATAATACGTTCGCCTTTTCTTAAATTCACTGTGCTCATATCTTCAGCGACAATAAAGCTTAATACATCGTCATATTTTGAATGGAAAGCATAGATTGGATTTAATGTATCTATTTCTAATGCTGACATCTCATCATTTACAAAAAATATTTGGTCTATCATTATTGAGTCCGACCACGATATTTCAAACAAGAACGCACCCGCTGGTATTGTTTCAATTTTACAAAATATTTCTGACCAATTTATTCTCGACCAAACATTAGATTCAGAACTTGACTTTGGTAGAATATTCATCCACCGCAATGATTGCTTACAGCGTGCGACAATTCCAACTCCACCCTTAATATTTGGGTTTTGGTTGTAAAATGTGCAGATAATAGTATCACCATTTTGACTCGAGAAATATTGTCCATCACCTTTGTTAAGAATCTCTTCTAAACAATTTCGTTTGCTCTTTGTTTCACATTGAATAGGTGCAGATTGATTTTTATAGTGTATAATTTCACCAACCGGGGTTACCGCAATATTTAATTCATGAGGATAGTCAACTGTTATAAGTTGCACCTGGTCAATTTCTGAAATATCTTGATAATCTTCTGCTAACATTAAATAATAAAAATCACCTTGCGGTTGTATCTCTGTTTGTAATTTATAATAATCTATAGTATCTCTTTCTTGTGGAAGGAAAGCCGAATTAGGTATTAAATTATTATCCGCTTCGTATCCAATAGCAGTAAAAGGTAATAAAAACGGACATCCAGGCGGTGGGTCTCCGACACCTCCGCTTCCGCCACCTCCTCCGCCGCCACTTTGTAGCGTAAAATTACAAGTCCGTATAACCTCTATTGGTGCATTATTAACTATCGGTTCGTATCTGGATTTCGCTACTATTTCTGCTACATAATTGCCTGTACCTCCTGTAAAAGTATAAGACTTACAACCACAGGAAACATAATTATTATCTTCATAGGTAGCGACAACGCTACCGTTTTTCTTAACTTTTACTGTCAAATAACAATAATCGGTTAAATCAAACTGTATTATCACTTGGTCTGATGTTTGACCGTATGGTGCGCTTAGATTGAGAATGTCAACACCTAATTGATACATCTGACCACCTGACCGCGGACCCCAAAGTTCAGTTACAAATGCCCTGTCAAAAACTGCCAAATCACCATTTCCCTTTTTTCCAAAAGCAATACACATACTTCGGGGCTCAAGAAATTGATTGTCACCTGTGCCTTTAGAACCAAAAGTAACAATAGGGTCGCCTTGCAAATCTGCCTTATACCTTACTAATCGGTCAGTAAAAGGTGATTCTACCACCCAAAGTAATTCGCCATCAAAAGTAATATCTGAAACTGTTGTCGATATTGGTCGACTTGTAATCCATTCAGTTGTATTTGTTGAGTGGTTATGTTTTAGGAGTACTACGCGGTTGTTTGCCGCATCAAGTACATATAGATAATAACCTTGTTCATTGCCAACAGGGCCCACTGCTTTTCCCCGTGCAATTTTAGTCGGATAACAAAATTGGCCGACACCGTTTCCTTCTGTGCCATAAGACGATATGTAATTACCATAATAGTCAAGTTTCACAATTCGATGATTCAATTTGTCAACAACCCAAATATATCCAGGCCAAGGACCAGGCATGTTAACTGTTACCTCTACATCAACCGGATTATTAAAATTTGATTGAATTGTTCGAACAAAAGTCAACGGTCCATTATTCCAATTATAACGGAGCATTACAATTCTATCATTATCATCATCAGCAACAAAAATATTACCATATACATCTACAGCCACACCTGCTGGTCGGTCAAAAGTGACATCACCAGGATTATCACCATATGATTTTATTGCCTGCGTATTGTCAATGTTTGCTGGTCCAATGCTATACAATATCCTTTTCCAAACACTATTATCTGAAACAACCATCAATGATTTATTTATATCTTTTCTGACAATCGCCTGTGATGAGTATGGATACTGAAGAAGACTTTGCTGGAATCTATTTAAACAAGTATCTTTTGTAATTTTATATCGTCTAATCATAGTATTCCCAATAGTATTCCCAAACATTGAATATAATGAAATCAAAATAAGAAGGATTATTCTTGAGGTTTTCATTTTTTCACCCATTTATAGATTCTAAAACCATCAAACTGTTTCTCTTCTTGTGTCAGATATTTTTCATTTTCTATAATAGATATATAATTGGGATTCTCTGGGTCTTGCCTACGCCATTCCTCAATAATTTTTCTTTCTTCCTTTTCTAAGTCCTTATTTCGACAAAACATCTGATAAATATTCCCTTCATCATCTACTATCGGAGTGCAGCCCAATGAGTTTGGAATTACCATTATTTCAGATACGATATTCCATTTATTGTCGTGTTTTATAATTTTTTTATCACCATCATATATATAGATATTTCCTTCTCTGTCTATTTTTTTCAAAGGGTCAAATGCATAATACCAGCGACCATATTCATCTATTCTATTCTTACTGAATTGAATAATTGTATCCCATTTTGTTGATTTAGGAAATTTACCTTTTTCTGCTTTCCCTAAATAGGCAAAACGATGTTCTCTCTCTTGGGAAATACTCTCCCATTTATAAATATTGCCAAATGGGTCCTCAATGATATCTTCTGCACCTTTAGACCAATAAAGAAGTTTACCATTTTCATCTAAAACTAATTTTATCCTTCCTCCAGCATCTATATAGATATTACCACTTTTTCCAATCTTAAAATCACTAATAATCCACGGGTAAAAAAGAACATCTCTTGTGCCACCGTAAGATTCAACTATTTTTTCCGTAGTATAAATCTTAGGATATAATGGACTTTCTTTGTCTTTACCGCTCCATTTTTCAATCAGGTTCCAATTTCTGTCATACTTACAGATTTTCCCAACCTCAATATATTTTATTCCATCATATATCTTTTTATCTACAGTTACTGAACCGCCGTATTCCGAAGTATATATATACCCTTTATCATCAAACCTGATTTGCTTGATATCATCTCTTGCTATTATCTTTAGAAATCGTCCAGTGCTATCAAAAACCTGAATTCTATTATTGTGTAAATCTATTATATAAATATCTTTTGTAATAGGGTCAATACTGAATTCGAGCGGGCCCGACCCAGGAGGGTCTGTATTAAAACCGAATTCTCCAGGTTTATCACCCCATCTGCCTTGGACTAAAATACGCTTCTCGTATTCCGCAGATGATACATTTAATGCAAATAACAACATAAATATAAAAATAATTTTATATCTCATTTTTTCCTCCACATAAATATTTACCAATTAAAACGTCTTATTTCAAAATTATTACCTAGTGTATTTACTAATCTAAGGAATCGGTCACACCTCACACTTCTCTCACGAAAACCAAATGCACCGCAAGAATGAATAACATACGCATCATCTTGCGATGTACCTTTATCAGATATAATTACAACATGGCTTGGGTAAAAAACAATATCACCATTCCATATCTCATTCCAATTATTATGGTTTATTACAGTTGTGCGATTTTTCAATTGACTAATGCTCAATTCTCCTCCAAATTCATTAAATCCTCCTATGTATGGAATATCTATTGCAGAACCAGGTTTTGCTGCATATGCACATCGCTGAACTAGTCCGCTACAATCTATTCCTGCCCATTTTTTAAGCGAATCAACCCATGAAGTAATATTGTTCCTATAATACCAATACTCATCACTATGAAGTCCAGGTTTATAGGCCTTATATTTCCCCCATTTACAATCAACATTATTTTGAGGATTTAATGCACTGCTAATTTTATTAAAAAAATCTTCAGGTGTATCTTTGTTACCAAAGCTATATGCAACTCCGTAATATTCATCATTGGGGGAATCCTTCTTAAATTGGTAACACAAACAATTACCAGAGCATTGCCCGCTTCTATATCCCGGATATTTAGTTTTCCTACCCCACCACTCATCAGTAAAATTCATATATCTTAATGCTTCATCTACTAACATTCTATTATGTTGCTCAGGCGGTGGATTTGGGGGTGGAGGGGTTGAAGGGTTATTACACTTTAGCATGATTATTATTATAATTATTATTAAGTAGGTATTGTGTAAAAACATAATAATAAATTTTTTCATAAAATCACCTCTAAAGTATTTCTGACGAACAAACAACACAATCATTAAGCCTTGTAATCCACAAAAAGAGCATCATCAAAAATTAACAAATATTCCCTTTCACTTCTTTCTTAATTACCTTAAACTTCATTTCTTTCACCTCTAACAAAATTTAACATAAAAATAAAATTCTGTCAAGCAAAATCTTTTCAGCCCTCTGGCTGATGACGGCAGATGGTAAAAAGGGTTTAAAGACGGAGTTAGAATCTTATTTCCACCCGATACCCGTATCGGGTTGCGGGTCATCAGGCTACTGACGCATAGCGTCAGTTAATATAATCGTCCAATGTATCCAAGAGATACTATACAGTGAACCGTTGCAGAACAGAACACGAAACACGCATCCCGAACCACGAATTATGAGATGTCTTGACACATTACCTTTATCGCAGGCATCACTAAACCTGTCCTGCCGACAGGGTCGTTACGACCAGGTCAGGAATATCTGCGTAATCAAAACTTTGTCAGAAATCTCAGTATAATTTAATTGACAATTTATCTCTTCAATCTATAATGATTTTATGTCACAAACTAACAATAAAGAAATCTTAAAGAGTATTCCTTCGGTTGACAAGATCTTAAACTGGCAGGAAGTTAAAGCGTTTGAAAAGCGAGTTAGAAGTTCCTATTTAACTGAAATCATTCGTTATAAAACTGATGAGTTTAGACAAAAGCTGCTTGAAGGTGAAGCACTTAATATTGATAATTTAAAACAGATGATAGTTGCGGAATTGAATTTTATTACAGAGCGATATTTTGCTTATGCGATTAATGCTTTAGGTATTATCCTTCATACCGGTCTTGGTCGGGCACCTTTTGCTCAAGGAATTGATATGATTCTTCAAGATGTTGGTCGTGCCTATTCCCGTTTACAGATTGACGACGAAGGCAAACGCGATGACCGCTATAAAAAGATTAGTAGATTATTGCAGGTTCTAACTGGTTGTGAAGCCGGAATTATCGTAAATAATAATGCGGGCGCAACACTCTTGGTCTTGTCCACAATTGCCAAAGATAGAGAAGTCATTGTCTCGCGTGGACAATTGATTGAAATTGGTGGTTCGTTTCGCATCCCGGAAATTATGGCACAATCTGGTTGTATTATGCGAGAAGTCGGCACAACCAACCGCACACACCTTAAAGATTACGAACAAGCCATTAATGAGAAGACCGGTGCAATCTTAAGAGTCCATCAATCCAATTACCGCATTCTCGGTTTTACTAAAGATGTACCCTTAGAAGAACTTGTGGCATTAGGGAAAAAGTATCATATCCCGGTAATTGATGATTTAGGTAGCGGTGCTTTAATTGACTTTTCCAAATACGGATTGCCTAAAGAACCAATGGCTCAAGAAAGCATTGCAACTGGCGCGGATATCGTCTGTTTTAGTGGAGATAAATTGATTGGTGGTCCTCAATGTGGTGTCATTATTGGTAAAAAAGCATATATTGAAAGAATTAAGAAGCATCCTTTAACCCGAGCACTCCGATGTGATAAATTAACTAATGCAGTCTTAGAAGCAACTTTACAGAAATTTTTACTGCCTGAAGAAGATTTAATTAAAGAACATTCTGTGATATCACTGATGTTAAAACCATTAAAAGAGATCAAAGCCCAAGCGAGTAGATTAGCCCGAAAATTAAAAAAGGAGTACGGTTTGCAATTAACGATTGAGGTCAAGCCTTCATATAGTGAAATTGGTGGTGGTTCTTTAAGCACTGAACAATTACCTACATTTGTTCTTGCAATTAAATCAAAAAATCTTTCTGCCCAAGATTTGGCAAAAAGATTAAGACAGTACCGACCGCCCATATTTGGTCGGGTCCAGGCTGATTCTCTGATATTAGATTTTAGAACGATATTAAAAGGTGAAGAGAAAATAATTCTCCAGGCATTTAGAGATATTCTTAAGTAAATTATGACTAATGACCAAGGAATAATGTCTAATATTGAAAAGCGACATATCGTCATCGGCACTGCGGGCCATATTGACCATGGCAAAAGTGCTCTGGTCAAAGCATTAACTGGTGTTGACCCTGACCGATTAAAGGAAGAAAAAGAACGGGGTATGACCACAGATTTAGGATTTGTTTTTTATGGCGAGAATGCTACGATCATTGATGTTCCGGGACATGAAAAATTTGTCCGCCATATGGTAGCAGGTGCTTCAACCATTGACCTTGTGTTATTTGTTGTTGCTGCGGATGACGGAATTATGCCCCAGACATTTGAGCATTTTGAAATCTTAAAACTTTTAGGTATTAAGAAGGGGATTGTCGTAATCACGAAAAAAGATTTGGTTACATCTGAACGATTACAGATTGTGTGTGATGATGTCAGAAATTTAATCTGTGGGTCATTTTTAGAAAATGCGCCGATGGTTGCCGTTTCTAACACTACTTTTGATGGTATTAATGAATTAAAGCAATTACTGGATAAATTGATTGCTGAGACTGAAGCCAAAATTGATTCAGGTATCTTTCGGATGCCGATTGACCGTTGTTTTACAATAAAAGGATTTGGCACTGTTGTTGCTGGCACTGTTCTGTCAGGAAAAATCAAAGTCGGTGATGAAGTAGAAGTTTTACCACAAAAGAAAAAAGTCAAAATTAGAAGAATTGAAGTCCACAACCAACAAGTCCTAACAGTTGGTACCGGGTTTCGCGCGGCAATTAATTTAGTCGGAATTGAAAAGGATGAAATTGAACGAGGCGATGTTTTAGCCCAAATCGGATTTTTTGAACCATCGCTTTTTATCAACGCATCGCTCTATCTTTTACAAAGCACAGCAAGTCGCACAGCAAGACCATTAAACAATTTTGACCGCATAAGACTTCATACTGGAACAAAAGAAGTGTTAGGTCGTGTTGTTATTCTCAACAAAAAAACATTATCTGCCGGCGAAAAAGCAATGGTGCAATTTCGATTAGAAGAACCGATCGTCTGCAGCATTAATGACCGATTTGTGATTCGAACTTATTCACCGCAAACAACTATTGGTGGCGGTATCATCTTAGAACCCAAGGCAACTAAAATTAAAGGTTATGACGAAGAATTGTTGGCGCATTTGGCCCGAACCGAAATTGCCGAACCGATTGTCTTAGTCGAAGAAGACTTGTTAAGTAATTTTGAATTACCCAAAAAACCAATGGAAATCAGCAAAGATATCAATCTACCAGTAGATTTAGTCAAACAACTATTGAACCAATTAGCCGAGCAGAAAAAAGTCTTATGTTTAGATGAAAAAAGAGAGATATATTATCATACGCAGAATACAGAAAAATTACAGCAAAGAATTATTGAACAATTAAAAGATTATCATAAAAACAATCCAACCAGTATTGGTATCAGCGCATTAGACTTGTTAAAAAAAGTAAGTGTTGGTTTAGATAAAGTGCTTTTTGATTGGACGATTGAAAAATTACAACAACTTGGCACTGTGCAAGTTTCTTCAGACCAGAAAATCCGACTTACTGAATTTAAGATTGCATTAGAAAAAAATATTGCGGAGTATGTTGAAAAAATTGAAAAATTACTCTTATCTCAAGGCTTTCAACCACTCAATTTTAATGAAATAAAAAATAAAATTGACCAAAGCGGTCTGCAATTTTATAATAAAAAATCCGTATCGGATGTCGGTAAGCAAATAGAAATTAAACAAGCCTATCAATATCTTCTTGACCATAAAATTTTAATTAATATTGGCGCAGGATTGGTCTTACATCAAAAATATGTCAATGAAGCCCAGAATTTATTAATTGATTTTTTGAAGAAAAACGGAACAATTCGCGTATCGCAATTTAGAGATTTACTCAATGCCAGTCGTCGGGCGGTCTTACCACTACTGATCTATTTTGACAATAAAGGCATTACTGTAAGACGCGACGAGATTCGAGTATTATCAAGTAAAATCAAAGACTAAATGTGAGAGACAAAGAGATTTGAATGTTTAACAACTCTAATTTACCATTAGCGAATTTCCATAAGACGCAAAATTAAATATTTAATGTAACCGCGAAGAGTTTTGGAAAATAATCTCTATTTTTAGTATTAAATTTTTTTAATTTTAATTATGGCGGAGGCGTGTAGGAATCGAACCTACCGTTCTTCTTTCGAAGAACACCTGGATTTGAAGTCCAGCAGGTACACCAGCACCCATCCGCCTCCTTAGGATTTCATTAAATTATAATATGCCAAGCACCATAATGTCAACCTTCCGCATTGCCTCATCAAAAATCTATTCGAAATGGTATCATTGCCTCACATAAAAAATCTATTCGAAATGAGGTTATAATATGACTGCTCTTTTAAATTGGAGGCAGTCATATGGCTTTAACTATGCATGAAAAGAAAATAATAACTAAAGAAATAGCAAAACGATATAACAGGGTAAAGAAAAAGCAAAAAGGTAAAATTCTAGATGAACTGGTCGCCTTAACCGGTTATAATCGATGTTATGCCTCACTAGTATTACGAAACTGGAATCGAAAACTAATTGTATACCAAAATGACGGTAAAGCAGTTATTCTGACACAATCTAAACAACATAAACAAAAAAGAAATAAACCCCGCATTTATGACGATAAAGTAGCGGCTGCCCTCAAACAAATCTGGTTAATCTGTGATTGTATCTGTGGTAAACGCTTAGCCCCTTATCTAGCAGAAATCGTGCCGATTCTTATTCAACATAAAGAATTAATCATCGATCCAATCACAAAACAGAAACTGTTAAGAATTAGTGCCGCAACAATTGACCGCTTACTCAAAAAAGACAAAGCCCGTTATCGGTTAAAAGGAAAACCTCGTACCAAACCAGGCACGCTATTACTAAACCAAATACCGATTCGTACTTTTGCTGATTGGAACAGTAAAAGACCGGGTTTTATGGAGATAGATTTGGTTGGACACGACGGCGGTAATGGACGCGGTGAGTATATACAAACGCTGGATATGACTGATGTATATAGCAGTTGGACCGAGACGCAGGCAGTTAAGAACAAAGCTCAGGTATGGGTGTTTGAAGCATTAACCGATGTCCGAAAACGTCTGCCGTTTGAGTTATTAGGTATTGATTCGGATAATGGCAGCGAATTTATTAATGACCAGTTATTGAGATATTGTCAAGAAGAGAAGATAAGCTTTACCCGCAGTCGGCCTTATCGGAAGAATGACAGTTGTTTTGTTGAGCAAAAGAATTACTCAATAGTCAGGCGGGCGGTAGGTTATCATCGTTATTAGACCGAGCGAGAATTAAAATTACGTAATGAGTTATATCGTAGCCTAAGGCTATACACAAATTATTTTCAGCCGGTGATGAAACTTATTGAAAAACGGCGGATTGGGAGCAGAGTATTAAGGCGTTATGATAGACCAAAAACACCATATCAGAGGTTGATTGAAGCGGTTGGGTTGTCAGAGGCAAATAAACAACGACTTCGTGACGAATATGCTCAATTAAATCCTGTGGCACTTAAGCGAGACATTGAAGAGGTAAAACGTCGGCTATGGAATCAGAACCAGAAGATATATGGAAAGAAAAGGCTTGAATTTAAGAATAATTTCGTATATAAATTTAATGAGGCAATAAGCCGGTATTAAGTAGTAGTTTTGAGACTACAATATCTTTGATTGTTTCCATTATCTCTTTTTTTAGTCCTTGTCTTGTCCAATGTTCGATAATTTTATCAAATATTGCAGTTTTTGTTAAATCGGCATTATTAAAAAATTCTTTTACTCTCAATTCTTTTTTAATGCCTTATAACATTCCAGACCAAAATCTTTATATGCTAGATTATGAGCAATCGGCACATTTAGTTCACCCAGTTTTTTCTGAATTTCGTCTTCAATCGGCTCAATTTTTATCCGATATTTGCCAAATTCAACTACTGCCTTATATTTTTCTTGTTCCGAATAAGGTTTTGCTTTTCCTTTTTGACCGCTAATTCTCATCAGATAATATGAAATATCACGGTCAATTTTCTTTTTTTGCTTTTCAGTAAGACCAGTTGCCTTATTCAATCCTATTTCACTTATGATTTTTCCATAATTTATCTTATCTAATGTCCGTTTAAGTTCCACAAAGAAATCAGTCCATTTAACATTACAGGCATTAAGATAATTAAGGATTATATTAAGCGAAACATGCTCTGCCTGTCCCTTTTCAATTTTAATAACATAACACCGACTTATCCCAATACTTTTAGCAACCGCATCTTGCGTTAATCTACTTGATTTTCTGACTTTTCTCAACATACTACCTACTGTTCTGTTCAATATCGTTAAATCAATCATAAGTTTATTATACACCAAAAATGTGAACTGTATAGATACTAAAAATTAAGCAAAAATTTTGTCTAAGCCATTAATAGTCAAAATCTAACACTAGAATTCCGCTAACAAACCGGTATTGCTCCCTGTATATAGGGTGATGTATCGCTACAAGTGAAAAATAACTGTTAATTCTACATATAATATGTCTTTTACAAGAACATTTATTTAAACATATCTGTAAGACGCAAAATTACAATTTCTCAAACCGCATCGACATTCAGATAATAAACAGTATAATATAAATCATATCACGAATAATAAGAATGCATATCTCAGACCGTTTGTTACTACATTCAACTTGCCATCCACCACGCTATTAACTAAGGCATTAACTAATCCACTCGAAAAAATATATTTAATTCTATGTTTATCCGTGTTCATCCGCGGCTACAGAATAATAGGCGGGGATTTCTCCCCGCCTATTCCTGTGTTCTGTATTCTATCTACTGTTTGCTATCTTGGTGTCACCATCTTCTTCATCGCGGCATGTTCTTCAACTTCAAGATGATAGTGATAGCTTTATCAATTGTGTATTGTGTCTATGTATTATTTCCAATTGCAATTCTAATAATATTAGTCTTCTTCACTTTCTCGAACAAGAAGAATCTTTTTTATATAAATTGTTAACGAACCAGGCCACACTGAAACACAAACGCCAAATGGAGTACCACTTTTAAAAACTCCAGGAGTCCATATGGGCATATTGACAGTATAATAACCTTCCGACTCAGTAGATACACTAACACTTTGTTTGTGACCATGTGGTTCAGCCGGGCCTAAAATAATATCAAAACCACCAATTGGATATAATGCAGATGGTGTATAAAACTTTATTATAACCTGGTCCCCAAAAGTTAAGTCTATAGGAAGAGTTCGCCAAAAATGAATAGCACACGGAGCTCCTGATACTGTGAGTTTAGCAGTACCTCCATATTCAGATGACCAGCTGACACTTCCCTTTTTATCTCTTGTTCCGAATTCCCATCTTGCATTATAATTTGTATTCCATGCATCTAATTTGTCAGAAGTATCAAAAGAATAACTTTTTATGATTTCGTAAGCATTCGCAGTTGTAAACATGATAAGCGTAAGCATACAAAAAACTAAAAATTTTACTAAAATTTTCATTTTTCCTCCTAAAAATTTTTTATATTTTGATATTATCTTATTTGAGGGATCCTCCTTAGGAATGATGCTAAATGTCGAACGCGTGACATTTAGCAAATAGGTTAAAAATATTATTATAAAATTTTTTGTAGTTGGAAGACTTAAGACTCTGTCTGTCTGTCTGTCTGTCTCGAATGATGAATGTGATTATTTATTGGTATGTTATGATTTATTTTCATAACTACCTCATTATACCCCCCCCGCAGCCATTTGTCAACCTTCAAAATAATGAACCATAAATTTTCAGCTTGACATTTTGAATTGTTAACCCTTACTATTACTATTTATTACATTCTCCACTTGACATCAGTTTGTAATTATCAACCTTTTTCCTATTCAATGAATTGTTGGCTTGATATCAATTTTTATTTTGTTATTGCCTATATCAATCCATTCTATCCTTGACATCAATTTATATATTGTATAAAATTTTCTATGTTAGAAAAAAATTGCTTGCGCAGTTCAGACGAAAATTTAACTAAGAAAAACCGATTACCGATGCGTATCGTTATTGCCATTGGCGGTAATTCGTTAATACGCAATGGAAATAAATCAGCGTCGTTCCAAGAACAATTTGAAACTGTCCAAGAAACTTGTGCTAATATCGCAGAAATTATCTGTTGCGGTCACCAAGTAGTTATAACCCATGGAAATGGGCCACAAGTTGGAACTGCTCTAATCCGTTCTTATTTAACCCGCAACCATCTACCGGAAATTCCCTTAGAGATTGCTACTGCTTTAACTCAAGCCGAGATTGGTTATATGATTCAACTCAGCCTTAAAAATGAATTATCAAAACGCAACTGCCGGGTTGATGTTGCTACAGTCATTACCCAAGTTTTAGTGGATAAAAATGACCCGGCTTTCACTAATTTTACAAAACCAGTTGGTCCATTCTATTCCCAAAAAGAAGCTTTTAACCTACAGGCAGAGCGTAATTGGATAATGAAAGAAGATGCTGGCCGGGGTTTTCGTAGAATGGTCGCCTCTCCAAAACCAATATCAATCGTTGAAATCGACCTAATCAAATCGTTAATCGAAACCAACCATATCGTCATCGCTGCTGGTGGTGGCGGCATTCCGGTCATTCAGGCAAATAACCATCTTAAACCAATCCCTGCAGTTATTGATAAAGATTTAACTTCATCGCTTTTGGCTGACCAAATTAACGCTGACTGTCTTATTATCTCTACAAGCATTGATAAAGTCTATCTCAATTATAATACCAATAATCAAACTCCATTAAATATCATAAACTTAAAACAAGCAAATGAGTATATGAGCCAAGGGCATTTCGCTGAAGGCAGTATGAAACCCAAAATCCAAGCCCTAATCAAATTTATAGAAAAAGACCACAACAGGTTCGGAATAATAACCAGCCCAACTCAAATTGCCAACGCATTAATTTCTAAAGATATAGGAACTAAAATTGTTCATGAATAGAATTCAAAAATTTATTGCTCTATTTATCCTAACATCACTTTCAATTATCTATGCTAAGATTTTGATACCCATGGACTTAACTCAGACAGACCATTTAATGGCATACGGTATTGCTTACAATACTCTTCTGGCAGGAGAAAATATTGAATGGTTATTAAATTACCGGGGCGGCTCATTTTTAATGCCTGACAATCCTGCAATTAGAAAAATGTGTAATATTCGAGGTGTTCGTTATGAACTAGTCTCGCCAACTCAAGAAGTTAATATAAGGCAGACAATTGAAAAAGAGAATATGGATGCTATGCTCTTAGAAAAAGCACCAAAAATCGCAGTCTATGTGCCACCAAACCAAGAGCCTTGGGATGATGCAGTAAGATTAGCATTAGAATACGCTAAAATTCCTTATGACCGAATCTGGGATAAAGAAGTCCTTGAAGGAAAATTAAAAGAATATGACTGGCTCCACCTTCACCACGAAGATTTCACAGGCCAATACGGCAAATTCCTTGCAGGACATGGACATACTGACTGGTATCAAGCAGATGTCGTTTTAAATAATGCTATGGCTAAGTCTTTGGGATTCAAAAAAGTATCAAAGTTAAAACTGGCAGTGGTTAAAGAGATTAAAAAGTATATTGAAAATGGCGGGATGGTTTTTGCAATGTGTTCATCGACTGATACCCCGGATATTGCTTTAGCCGCAGAGAACACAGATATTGTGCCAAAGGAGTTTGATGGCGACCCGGTTGACCCCAATTTTATGACAAAACTAAATTATGAAAATTGCTTAGCATTTGAAAACTTCGCTCCGGTAATTGACCCATATGTTTACGAGCATTCAGACATTGATACATATATTGAATCAACTGCTCGTGGGCCCAATATCTACTTTTCTTTATTCGACTTTTCTGCTAAATACGACCCAGTTCCAACAATGCTTGTTCAAAACCATGTTTCGCTTGTAAAAGAATTCCTCGGACAAAACTGCGGATTCAGAAGAGATAAGATAAAAAAGAGCGTCTTGATATTAGGCGAAGTTGCTAATACTGAAGAAGTTAAATATATTCACGGTAAGTTTGGTAAAGGAACATTTACTTTTTTAGGTGGACATGACCCTGAAGATTTTGCCCATCGGATCGGCGACCCGCCAACAAATCTTGAACTCCATAAAAATTCTCCAGGATATAGGTTGATTTTAAATAATGTCTTATTTCCAGCAGCACAAAAGAAACCACTCAAAACATAATAATCGGCAAAAAGACACTCTCATAAAAGTATATTAGTAATTATTGTTTGCCTGTCTACTTATTGGAAAAGAAATTTCTGAAAAATGTCACCGAAAAAACTGAATACACAGAACACAAAGGAAAATATTATGTTTCCAATAACAAAATCGACTTTTGCAAAGTTCTTGCTTCTACTTCTTAGAAAACACATTGTACCAACATGAGAACGCTCTCTATATTAGTTAAAGGCCAAGTACAAGGCATTGGCTTTAGGCCATTTATATACAACCTTGCAAAAAAACTACACTTAAAAGGAATGGTAAAAAACACAAAATCCGGCGTCCTAATACTAGTTCAAGGGAAAAATAGTAAGAAATTCTTAGATCTCCTTAACTCTTCACCACCAAGGCTTGCAAAAATTGATAATGTTATCGCAAAGTGCATAAATCTTAAACAGTATAAAGATTTTGTTATTGAAAAGAGTGAGCAAAACCTTAACACACATTCAGATTCTGTGTTAATAATGCCGGATTTGGCAATTTGTGATGATTGCATCTCTGATATTTTAAATCCAAATAACCGTAGATTCTTTTATCCATTTACCAACTGCACCCAATGCGGTCCAAGATATTCTATAATAATCGACACACCTTATGATAGATCCAGAACAACAATGCGGGTCTTCAAAATGTGCACTGATTGTGAAAAAGAGTATAAAAATCCAGAAGACCGGCGATTCCATGCACAACCAAATGCTTGCCACACCTGTGGCCCACAAATCACGCTAAACCGAACCAATAGAAAAACCACATTTAAAAACGACCTTTCAAAAAAGATAATTGAAAATGCGGTAGCTCTCTTAAAACAAGGCAAAATATTAGCAATTAAATCTATTGGCGGTTTTCTTTTAGCAGTTGACGCCCAAAATGATAAGGCAGTTCAGTTCCTAAGAATAAGAAAGAACCGACCGAAAAAACCATTTGCCGTTATGTGTAAAGACATTAAGACTATTAAACAGTTGTGCTTTGTTAATAAGGAAGAAGAAAAATTATTGAGCTCTAATATTGCTCCAATTGTCCTATTGAAAAAAAGACCCAACCCAAAAATCAAAATATCTGAATTAGTTGCTCCTAACAATGGATATTTGGGCATAATGTTGCCATATACACCGCTTCACAGATTGCTATTTGAGACCAAATATGTTTCACATGAAACATCAAAATCTTGTGCTCAATCAGTAAAAAGAACGGTCTGTCAGCCATTGAAAGTATTAGTAATGACAAGTGCAAATCCAAAGGATTCTCCAATTATCACTGATGCCAAGAATATAGAGGCAAGATTATCTAATTGTGTCGATTATATTCTTGACCATAATCGAAAGATTGAATCCCGTTGTGACGATTCAATTGTTTTTAATTACAAAGGACAAATATTAGTAAGACGCTCAAGGGGTTATGTGCCTTCACCGATTATTTTGCAAGACATTAAAGTAAAGCCAGTTCTATCGTTTGGGTCTGACTTAAAGAACTATTTTGCCTTAGGCAATGGCAATAAAATCTATTTAAGTCCCTATGTTGGTGATTTGGGTTCAAATGAGACTATCGCTTTCTTTTGGGAAATGCTGGAAAAATATCAAAGATGGTTTGGTATTAAGCCAGAATTTGTCGCTTGTGACTTACATCCAGACTATATTTCTCATAGAATGGCAGAAGAGTATGCTAAGTCGCACAAACTCCCTATAATTAAAATTCAACATCATTTTGCACATCTTGTTTCGGTTATTGCTGAATATAATCTGAAGCCACCTGTTATCGGGTTAAGTTTTGATGGAACCGGATACGGAGATGATAGTAATATTTGGGGAAGCGAATTTCTCATACTTGACTTTATAACCTATCATCGCTTAGGTCATTTAAGATATTTGCCATTAATCGGCGGTGATAGTGCAATTACAAATCCGAAAAAGATTGGCGATGCATATCTAAGAGAATTAGGCATATCTCCTAAAAGGTCTCTTTCTTTTGGTCTTAACCAAATAAACACATCCAGTATGGGTAGACTATTCGATGCGATTGCTCATTTGTTAGGTGTTTGCTCGCTGCAGACCTATGAAGGCGAAGCGCCTATAGGTTTAGAAGCAGAAGCATTAAAATTTGAACCGTTTGCCAAGATAAGATTAAATAAAAAATTAATTGAAGATTCAATAATTGTAGCAACTGATAATTTTAATCCATTACCAGACACGAATATAGCTAAGCATTTACTTAAAAAGTATACAATTGATCCGAAGCCAATTTTAGAATATATCTTAAAAGAGCAGAAGTCTGATAAAGATATTAGTAGGCTGTCGTGGTTATTTCATCAATGGGTAGTTGAAACATCAGTTGCTGTTACCAAAAGAATTTCCGCACAAACTAAAATTTCCCAAGTATGTCTTGCTGGTGGTGTTTTCCAAAATAAAATTATTCTTAAAGGAATTGTTGAGAATCTTGAAAAATCCGGATTTAAGGTTTACTTTAATCGGGCAGTTCCAATAAATGACGGAGGTATCGCCTTAGGTCAAGCAATAATCGCAGGAAAGAAATAATTAATTTTGAGATCACCGGACAATGTCTCTTTCCGTAATCGTAATTAGAATAGTAATAAAATATCTTGATTTTATTATCTCTGTGTGATATTATAATCTATATTATCTATATTATCTATATCATCTATATCAAAATTATATCTTAATTTTATTATCTCGCAGTTCTATTATAAATTTTTCTACTCGCAAAAAATTTTCCTTTTGACAAAATGACAAAAATTTTTCCTAACAAAAATTTTACGCGAAAATAAAAAAAATATCTTGACTTAATCGCAAACCCAATTAAAATACTCTTGAGCATTTGCGATAAACAGAAAATTGTTAGCAATGTTTTCTGTAATAGATTAAAACTTTTATAAAAATAGTATTTGTGGAAAAGTTTATTGTTATTTGTAAGTTTTTATTTTTCAAAGATTTACAGATTTCTGTCTTGTGGAAAACTTTGTGGATAACTTTTTAGTGTGTGGAAAGATTTCAGGTGAGTAAATTGATAGAGCAGGTTTGGTCAAAAATTATTTCTGCATTGAGTGAGCTGATTAGTCAAGATGCAATTACTGCTTGGTTTAGACCATTAAAGCCGCTTCGGTTAAATAACGGGACTTTAGAAGTTGGCGCGCCAAATCAATTTTTTATCGAATGGATTTCTGAATATTACACCAATGCTTTATCTCAAATCCTTTCCAAATTAGAATTAAAAATAAACTTCTCTGTGCTTCCGGAAGAAACTGTTTCAGAACCTTCAGTCACAGAAAAAAATAATTCCGCTATAGAACAAACAAAAAATTTCTCTAACACAAAACAAGTTATACATCAACTCAAAAATACTTCCCATCTCATTGAAAGATATACTTTTGAGAATTTCATTATTGGTGAATCAAATCGATTTGCTTATGCTGCTTGTAAAGCAGTTGCTACTGCACCAGCAAAGACTTATAATCCATTATTTATTTATGGCGGTGTCGGCTTAGGCAAAACCCATCTTTTACACGCTATTGGAAACTATGTAAAAAATAACAACCCGCAAGCAAAAATTTGCTACACACCTGCAGAACTATTTTTTCTTGACCTTATACAATCTATCCAAGAACGAAATCAGTTTGCCTTTAATAATAAATATCGTAGCTTAGATTTGTTATTAATTGATGATATTCATTATCTTAAAGGTAAAGAACGGTTACAAGAAGAGGTTTTTCATCTCTTTAATTATTTACAAGGAATGGGTAAACAGATTGTATTTACTTCGGACCGACCTCCACGAGAAATTCCGACTTTAGAAGAGCGTTTGGTTTCACGGTTATTATCCGGGTTAGTTTGCGATTTAAAACCTCCGGACTTAGAAACAAGGATTGCGATTCTAAATAATAAAGCCAAAAACGAATCAATAGATATTGACCCGGATATTATCTATTTTATCGCAGAAAACATCAAAACCAACATTCGCGAATTGGAAGGTTGTTTAATAAGATTAGCCGGTTATGCATCTTTAACAAATACGCCTTTAACATTAGAAGTTTGCAAACAGGTCTTATCCGACTTAAATATAACATATGAAAAGCCTAAGCCTTTGAAAATCATTGAAATAGTTGCAAAACAGTTTGGAGTTACTGTTGAACAATTACAATCTAAGGAGCGCACTGCGAATTTAGCATTAGCGCGTCAAATCGCAATGTATCTTTTAAGAACTCTATTGGCAATGTCGCTTAAAGAAATCGGTTCTGTTTTTGGTGGCAAGGACCATTCTACTGTTATTCATTCTATAGAAAAAATTACCGAACTTAAAAAATCTGACCCGGAAATTTCTCAAAAAATTCAAAAGATTTTGATGTTGATAAACGGTGGATAACTTGTGGAAAACTTGTTGAAATTGTGGCAATTATCCACTATTAAGAAAGTAAATTTATCTGTTTATTCTCTTTTTCTACAAATATAAAAACACAAAATTTGAATGTGGATTAAAAATATCTGTTTTGATTATCTATTTTACGCTTTTCCCAATTATTCACACAAATAATAATATAATATAATAATGTATTATTTTTTATAATAACTACTTTTCTTATATTTTGAATATTTTTCTTAAATTTTAGAATAGCCTTGACGATGTATTTTTTTTAGATATAATTCATAAAATGACTGATAAACCGGTTACTTCTATTTTAGATACTATCGGTAATACTCCTATTGTAGAATTGAATCTTGAACATAATACGGAAAATTGGAAAATATTTGCAAAACTGGAATTCTTAAATCCAACAGGAAGTATTAAAGACCGGATTGCAAAATATGTTATTGAACAAGCAGAGAAACGAAAAGAGTTAAACCAAAATTCAATCATTGTTGAAGCCACTAGTGGTAATACCGGAATTAGTTTTGCCATGGTTTGTGCAGTAAAAGGTTATAAGTGTCTTATTGTGATGCCAGAAAATGTTAGTATTGAACGACAGAAGATTTTAATGATGTTAGGAGCAGAGATTTGTCTTACACCGCAGGATGAGTTCTATCAAGGAGCAGTACAAAGAACTCGTAAAATTGCACAGAATAATCCTGCGGTATTCTTGCCAAAACAGTTTGAAAACCCAGAAGACATTGATTGTCATTATGAAACAACTGCAGAAGAAATAAGAAAACAAATGCACGGCAAAAGAATTGACGCTTTTGTTGCTGGAGTTGGAACAGGAAGTACTTTAACCGGTGTTGGAAAGAAACTAAGAGAAATTAATCCTAATTGTAAACTTATTGCAGTTGAACCTGAAGAGTCAGCGGTTTTGACTGGCTGCAAAAAGCCCGGGCAACACCAAATCTTTGGTATTGGTACTGGTTTTATTCCTGCGTTGGTTAATGTTAATCAAATAGATTGGTGCGAGCCAATAAAAAGCAATGATGCGGTGCAGATGGCAAGAAAAATTTGTCAGAAGTATGGAATGATGGTTGGAGTTTCATCCGGAGCAAATGTTTTAGGAGCAATCAGGGTTTTAGAGAAAATTGGAAAAGACAAAACAGTTGTCACAGTCCTTCCTGACCGTTCGGAAAGATATTTTTCTACAGAATTATATCAGGGCAAAAAAGACACAATAATTAGAAATTGCCGGCAAGGCTGTGAAAATCCATTCTGCATTGATGGAACGGTTTAAATAAGAGAACAAATAACAGAAATCACGGTTAAGACAATACTATTAAATCCTTGGCATAATAATTTTTACAGACTCTTTCTCAAATACGACCTTATAATAAGACATTAATTGTTTTTCTAACATCTACAAAACCGGAAAGAAACTCAATAATATAAGACCATCTTTTTTGAACCATTCATATTCTTAAAGTGCATGCAGCAACCAATCTTACATTGGGCATATATCCGCTCACGAAAAACCGCCTTAAAATGGATACTTAAAAGTTTCCCTGGCCAAGCAAACTTATATTGGCAATATAAAGTCAAAAGACATTGATTTTTAATGTATTCGCTTGATTTTCAGAGACTTTGATGCGAAAACTCTTTAAAAGGGGTATAGTACCCTACGCCGATTAAGAAGTTTTGTCTTTAATGGAATTTGATGTCATGTTTTTTATTTAATAATTCGCTGGCAATTTGGCAAATTTAGACATTGGATATTTTGTTATTTTTTACTCTAATCGAATCACCGAAATTGAAATCTATGTTTATAGGAATGAAGCAGCCGATTACAGAATCATCTCTTTAGTTGGACTTATTATCGTTTAGCGAACTAATTATAAAACCACACAATTGGGACTTAAAATCAAAGTTAGCTAGTTTTAGGCGACGCTTATAAATCAAGAGAAAATATCTTGCTCTTTTGTCTTATGCGCAGGCAATATTATTTTTATAAATATTTTATCATTTTTCTTTTATATAAAGAGCGGTCGTTATTGAAAGAAACATCTTTTTGTTTAATATATCTTAAATCGGATTTTTCGCACCACATTAAACATCAATTCTCTATTCAATTAAGTTGACAGATAATTTTCTGTTAGTTATAATAAGCAGTTATTATATTTCAAAAGCATAGATAATGCATAAAACTATATTGAGACTGTAATATGTATGTTTGGAATAAGATAAGATGAACCGCGTAATTTTGACAGAAAATCTTACTAAGGAATACCGAATCGGTTTTCGGTTGCAGAAGGTTCGGGCAATTGAGAATCTTAATTTAGAGGTTTTCAGTCATGAGATTTTTGGATTTTTAGGACCAAACGGTGCAGGAAAAACCACAACTATTAAAATCTTAGTTGGTTTAGCCCATCCCACAACAGGTCGCGCTTTTTTATTTGGGAAACCTCCTAATCATATTGACACTAAAAGAAGAATTGGTTTCTTACCCGAATCCCCTTATTTTTATGAATATCTTAATGCTAAAGAATATTTAGAGTTTTGCTGTCAAGTTTCTGGTATTAAAGATAATGTTCGGCAACGGATTAATCGCTTGCTCGAATTGGTTCGTTTGGCACCATTTGCTAAATTGCCAGTTAGAAATTATTCTCGCGGCATGTTACAAAGATTAGGTATTGCACAAGTTATGGTTACTGACCCTGAATTGGTGATTCTTGACGAACCAATGGGTGGACTTGACCCAATTGGCCGTCGCGAGTTTCGGGATATTATCATTTCCTTAAAAGAACAAGGCAAAACCGTGTTTTTTTCTACTCATATCCTAACTGATGTTGAGATGATTTGTGACCGGGTTGGTATTATTCTTAACGGTAAACTTGTGAGCACTGGCCAACTAGATAAAATTCTTGCGGAAAAATTAGAAACGATTGATATTGTTGCTGAAGGATTGGACCATAAGACGATTCGGGCAATTGAAAAGATTGCAACGAAAGTAATTACAACAGACAATAGAGCATTAATTACAGTTGCGAACGAAGAAACCGCGGAACGAATTTTAACAATTATTCGTGAAGTCCGAGCAAAATTAGTTTCGCTTCAACCACGACGCAAAACTTTAGAAGACCATTTTATCAGTCAGATTCAAAAAGAGAGATTAAAAGAGATCTAAAATGGATTCATAAAACTAATTAGGCCGAATACTATGAAGATCACCGGGATAATTCTAAATACATTTCGCGAATCAGTTCGAGATAAAGTCTTTATCACAATAATTGTCTTTGCTATTTTGGTAATCGGCAGTGGCAGAGTAATTAAACCTCTGGCTTTAGGTGAAGAAGCCAAAGTCGTCAAAGATATTGGCTTGAATGCAATTACCTTCTTTTCGGTATTGATTGCAATCCTGGTTGGCGGTAGATTAGTATATAAAGAAATTGAAAAACGGACTATTTATCTAATTCTCTCCCGGCCAATTCCGCGTTGGCAATTCGTTTTAGGAAAATATTTAGGACTATTATTAGTGCTTTTTGAAAGCCTTCTGATTATGACCGGTGCTTTTTATATCATAATGTTCTTGTTAAACATTCCCAGTAATGTTTATTTACTCTGGGCAATCTTAATGACCTTTTGCCAATTGTGGATTCTTACTGCAATCGCGATTCTCTTCTCAACTTTTTCTACTCCAATTACTAGTTCCATCTTTACTTTTGCAATATATGTGATGGGACATCTAACTCGTGATTTAAAGGTTTTTGCCAAATTGAGCAAGTCACCAATTAATGAACTATTTGCTAATATAATCTATTATGTATTACCTAATTTCTCTAATTTCAACATAAAATCTGCTGTTGTGCATAATTTGATAATTGAAACCAATGCTATGCTCTTAACTATACTCTATGCAATCTTTTATTCTGCATTAATGCTTTTCATTGCCAGTCAGATATTAGCCCGCAAAGACTTCTAAAATTTGTTTAGATAAGAGTGAAATTAAATAAGATTATGATTTATCGGCTGAATTTCTCAGATCCGAAACGGGATTTTGATTATATTTGACAACCGCAGAGATTTGTTAAAATGCCCAATGAGATTATTAGGCGAGTCATTGTAATTCCGATTATTGCGATTGGATTTATTCTTATTTGGCAGATACAAAGTAGCATAGATGCTTCTCGACACAAATCCCTTCAAGTTCGTATTGTTGAAGAATTAATGTATTTTCCTTCAGGAAAGTTCTTAAAGCCATTGGCAATTGAATACGAAACTGCGCTGGCAGATTTAATCTGGTTGCGCGCAGTCCAATACTACGGACAGCATTTAATCACGGACCGGAAATTTATCTGGTTAGACCATATATTTGATATTTTAACGACCTTAGACCCAAGATTTATTGGCGCGTATCATTTTGGTGCGATTGTCATTGCCTGGGATGCTCGGCAAGTAACCGAAGCAATAAAATTACTTCATCAGGGAATGGCAAATAATCCATTAAATTGGCAGGTGGTATTTGATGCTGGTTTTATTCATTATATGATAACTAAAGATTATGTCTCAGCAGGTTATTATTTTGAGATTGCATCAAAATTACCTGAGACTTGGGCAGTTACTGAGCGCTGGGCAGCGTTTGCTTTTGACCGCGGTGGTGCTAAAGAGATGGCAATTGAAATCTGGCAGACAATTTATCAAACAACCCAGAACCGAAAACTTAAAGAGAAAGCCGAACAGGAATTGAGAAGGCTCGGCGTCTTTCCTTAAAAAATAATCAGCATAAATAATTGAAGTCTAAATTTTCTGATATTGCAGTTGAAATGTTGATAAATTGGTAAAGTGCTTGACTTTTAGTTAATCAGAATGTAAAATTAAATATGCCCGCAGACAATCTTCTGAAAACAATAAGCACGACAGAACCAATTGTATCTGATGATAATGCTACAAAATTAGATAACAATTTCTGGACTCCTTCCGAGATTGTTGAATATCTTGACCGCTATATTATCGGACAGAAAAAAGCCAAGATGGCAGTGGCAATTGCTTTACGCAATCGCTGGCGTCGTCAACAGGTAAGCGGGAAATTAAAAGAAGAGATCTATCCCAATAATATTATTCTTATTGGACCGACTGGGGTTGGTAAGACGGAAATCGCGCGAAGATTAGCCAAATTGGTACGAGCGCCGTTTGTTAAAGTTGAAGCATCTAAATTCACGGAAATTGGTTATGTCGGTCGAGATGTCGACAGCATGATTCGGGACTTGATGGAAATTGGCGTTAATATGGTAAAATCGGAAAAGTTACAAATGCTGGCACCGAAAGCAGAAATGCTTGCGGAAGAAAGGATTTTAGACCTGCTGTTGCCTCAAACCGAAGAGAGAAAAAGAACATCTGCGGAAACAAAATCTAACTCAAAACGGACCGAGAATTATTCAATGGCAGAAACTAAAGAGAAACTCCGTAAAATGTTACGCAACGGTAAATTGGATAACCGAATAATTAAAATTGAAACCGTAAAACCGGTCTTGCCGTTTATTGAAGTCTTCTCCCAAGCCGGAGCCGAAGAGATTTCAATGCGAATTCAAGAGGTTTTTTCTGATGCGATACCGAAGACTACGAAAAAACGGAAATTAACTGTCAAAGAAGCCAAGAGTATTCTTGCTAATGAAGAAGCACAAAAATTATTAGATATGGATGAGATTGTGGCTGAAGCCAAAACCCGAGTAGAAAATTCCGGTATCGTCTTTTTAGACGAAATTGATAAAATTGTTGGCGCGGGCAAAGCATACGGTCCGGATGTCTCTCGGGAAGGGGTCCAAAGAGATTTGCTTCCTATTGTTGAAGGCTCTAATGTATTTACTAAATACGGAATGGTTAAAACTGACCACATCTTATTTATTGCCGCAGGGGCTTTTCATAATGCAAAACCATCGGATTTAATCCCGGAATTACAAGGAAGATTTCCTATACGCGTCGAATTAGATTCGCTTAATAAAGATGATTTTAAGAGAATTCTGGTTGAACCTGAGAACGCACTAATCAAACAATATACCGCATTACTCGCAACTGAAGGTGTCCAATTAGAATTCGATGACGATGCAATTTCCACGATTGCCGAAATTGCTGCACAGGTAAATGAACAGATGGAAAATATCGGTGCGCGCAGATTACATACGATAATGAATGCATTATTAGAAGACATCCTGTTCAAACTTCCAGCTCCGGATGTTCAAAAGATTAGAATAACCCGAGATTATGTTGAGCATCGATTGAAAGATATTATTGAAAACAAGGATTTAACACGATATATTCTGTAAGCAATTCTCAAATCACAAACCATAATCAAGATAGCCGTTTTAGATTTAATTTATTTGAAATAGAAATGAAAGAAGGTTAAATGAAAAAAGATTTAGTAAGTCTTTTCGATTTATCAAAAGAAATAATTCAAAAACTAATATTTAAGGCGATTGATTTAAGAGACGAATTGAAATTTGAACCAGTCTTACCATATCTGGAAGGAAAAATTTTAGCCTTAGTTTTTGAAAAACCATCATTGCGAACTCGGGTTACATTTGAAGTCGCGATTCGACAATTAGGCGGTTCAGCAATTTATTTAGGACCAACTGATATCGGATTAGGAAAACGCGAGTCAGTGGCGGATGTAGCAAAAAATCTCAGTCGTTGGGTAAATGTCATTAGTGCGCGAACTTTTAGTCATAACACAGTAATAGAATTAGCCAAATTCAGTACTGTTCCGGTAATTAACGCGCTTTCAGATTTAGAACATCCTTGTCAAGTTTTGGCTGATTTTTTAACCATTTATGATAAAGTTGGTAGATTAAATAATGTAAAAATCGCCTGGGTTGGTGATGGAAATAATGTGTGCCATTCTTTAATGATTGCTTCTGCCTTATTAGGCGCGCATCTCAAAATTGCTACGCCAAAAGAATACGGTCCAAGACCTGAGATTTTAACAAGAACATTAGAACTGGCTAAAGCCAGTGGCGGTAAGATTGAATTGGTTAATGAACCAGAGTCAGCAGTTTCAGAAAGCGAATTTATTTATACGGATACTTGGATTTCTATGGGACAAGAGTCGGAAGCAGAAAAACGAAGAATAATCTTTAAGAAATTTCAAGTTAACGCCCAACTTTTATCTCATGCACCAAGAGGTTATTGGGTGATGCATTGCTTGCCAGCACACCGGGGTGAGGAAATAACTGATGACGTGATTGATGGACCACATTCAATTGTTTTAGACCAGGCGGAAAATCGTCTTCATATCCAACGCGCAATACTGCTTTATTTGTTGGGAAAATTCTAAAAGTTAAACACACTACCCATTTTTATAATACTTATTATACTATTTAGATGCGTATAGGGATTTTTTCCGACATCCATTCTAACTTGGAAGCACTACAAGCCGTGGTCGATTTTTTGAGTCAAGAAAAGATTGACCAATATCTCTGCTTGGGAGACATTGTTGGTTATGGAGCAAATCCGAATGAGTGTGTGGAATTAATTAAAAGCCTTAATTGTCTTTGTGTTGCGGGTAATCATGATTGGTGTGTTTTAGATAAAACCGATATTAATAACTTTAACGAGCCGGCGCAGATTGCAGTGCTATGGACAAAAAACGAACTGAATAAAGATAGTATAGAATACCTATTAAAACTTCCACTTCAACTCGAATGGGAAAAATTCTTATTAGTTCACGCCTCACCGCAAGAACCTTCTGCCTGGCACTATATATATCGGTTAAATCAAGCCTCTGCCCAATTTCAATATTTTAAAAAACCAATTGGTCTGATTGGTCATTCTCACTCGCCTTTTATTATTGAGCAAAACTTAGAACGAAACCATATCCGAATAATTTCGCAATCAAATTCCCAAATCATTAACCCAGATTGTCGTTATCTTATCAATGTTGGGAGTGTTGGTCAACCACGCGATGGAGATCCCAGAGCATGTGTCGTAATCTTTGACAATGAAACTAATTGTATTAAATATGAGAGAATCGACTATAATATCAAATTGGCACAAGAAAAGATACTAAAGTCTGGTTTACCGCCAGTACTTGCCTATCGTTTATCATTGGGTAAATAATTTAACCCACTAAGACACATAAAAATTTTTATCTATCGAAGTGCTTTTGATTTTGGAAAATCTTAGGAGACTTTATTGTAACAATTGGTTAATTGCTTTTGGCAATTGGTTAATTAAATCTGAAGCAGTTAAACAGTATTCTGTGGTCGATTTTACTTTTAAGTCAGCACAAAGTCCGTGGAGATAGACTCCAACACAAGCTGCATAAGCCGGTGTAACACCTTGTGCAACAAAACCAGCAATAAGTCCAGTAAGCACATCTCCACTACCGCCTTTAGCTAATCCAGAATTTCCTGTTGGATTAATAAAAACAATGCCTTCAGGTGTGCCAATAACAGTTGGTGCACCTTTCAGAACAAGAATGACGCCGAGTCTTTTTGCCCACTGCTCACATAAATCAATTCTTTCGCGATTAATCGTTTCCGGGGTTATTTCTATTAGTCGACTTAGTTCACCAGGATGAGGTGTAAGAACCATATTGGCTCTTTGATTTTTGGGAATTTTGAGCAGAGTTGATACTGTAATATTGTTTATTGCGTCTGCATCCAGAACCATTGGTATCTTTGTTGTCAGAATAATTTTTCGAATTAATTCTTTGGTTTCAGGATGGGTCGTAACTCCAGGTCCAATGGCTAAAACATCAGATTGGTTAATAACATCTTTAATTTGGTTATAACCTGAGAGGGCAAAAGTGCCTTCGGATGTTGTGGGTATAGGAACTTTAATAACTTCGGTCAACTTTTTTTCTACTGCAGAATTTATGCTTAATGGAAAACACAACCTAACAAGCCCGGCGCCTGTTCTTAATGCACTAAGAGCAGTAAGACAAGCTGCTCCGGAATAACCTTTGCCGCCAGCAACAACAACTACTGAACCAAATGTTCCTTTATGGCCATCAGGTCTTCGCTGAGGAAAAATTTGTTTAATAAACGGTAAGGTTAATAAATAGGTCTCAGATGCAAAAAGTTTTTTAAGACTTGAGATATTATTTAGTGAATCTAATTTTGTCTTCTTTGAAGCCAAAGAAGAATTTGTTATCGCCCAAAAGAGCTTTTTGTAATCAATGCCGAGATGAGCGATTTTGATTAGACCACAATGCGTTCTGCCTGGATAAAGCCAATGACCCCTTTTATATAAACCCATTGAGATTGTTTGTTGGGCTTTGACAGCTAATTCTTGAACCCATCCGGTATCACCGTTTACTCCAGATGGAATATCAATAGCAATTTTATATGCATTGTAGTGATTAATTAATTCAATGGCATCTTGAAAAATGCCTTCAGGCGACCCTCTAAAGCCAGTACCAAAAATGCCGTCGATGATAACATCCGGCTGAAAATTTTTTATTCGGTTGAGTTTTCTCTTATGCGTTACTTCAATAATTTCAATTGTAGAGTTGGTACTAACAATTTTCTTGAGGATTTCATAATTTATTGAGGCATCACCCTGGTAATCTGCTTTGGGTAAAATTAGAAGGACAATATGCGCTTTGATGAGTTGATTAAGTAGATAACGTGCACAAACAATAGCATCGCCGCCATTATTACCTGGACCAGCAAAGATTAAAATTTTTGGAGTAATAACTTTTTTTCTTTGGAGATGCTCAACGACATTCTCTGCGACCACCCGCCCGGCATTTTCCATTAGTAAAATTAGTGGCATGGTAAATAGAGAATTAATTGCTGTGTCAAGACATTGTATCTGACGATTAGTGACTACCGGTTCTAACAAAGACTTTTCTGATGTATCTGATAGTAAATCGATGGTCTTTTTATTCATAATCAACCTTGTTGAGCGATTTTGTCCATGAAAGCATCTTTACTTGAACTGGTATGGCGGTTTTAATACTTCAAGCACTTTTTCTCTAACGGTATCAGCGGGTTTTATATTTAATAAGTTTATTCCGATGCTTAAAACCGGATAGCGAAAACGGGTATCAGTCAAAACCGATAAGACTTCAATACTTTTAATTTCTGGGTGATTTTTAATAAAATCTTCATCAAAGACATCATAAAGATTTTGCCAACCTAAAGGAAGCAGTCTTTGAATTGAACCGCTAAGCAGAATTCCGAATTTTTTCATTAAGACCGGAACAACATCTTTGTAGTAATTTAAAAAGGGCAAGCGATTTTCGGCTTCGGCTAAAAACCAACCAGTTTCTTTAGTTTGGTCAATAAGAAGAAATATCTGTTTAGGGCTAAACACTTTTTGTAAATTATTATGCAAGGGAACACCAGATAATGCGTTGTGGCAGAATTCTTTGATTGTCGTGTCTTTTTCTAAGAGTAATTGGCAAGTCTTGTCAGCATAAAGTGTTTTTATTCCATATACATTAAGTGCTTTTCGAAACATTTCGCTGATATTATGATATCGAGGTATTTTTGTTAGAATCAAGCCACAGCCAATCCGGGGATTTAGAATATCCTGGTCAATGACAAGATACCAGTTTTTTTCAATACGTAATCCGGTTAGCATAGTTTAGCAATTTGCTAATTAGTAACTTTGGAGTTTTTTACGGAAAATTTCTGCTTCATAGTCGTCTTGGGCAAGACATTTCACAAAATCATTGAAACCGTCTTTTTTTAATAAATAGTTACCATTTCCAATTACGATTGCTTTAGTTCTAATCCATTCTTCAAGAACTTCAGGCTTGTGTTTGATTTGGAGATAAGAGGCATAATTTGTAATTGGTTTTTTAGTCTCAGGGTCGATAATAAATCCGATGAGAACATAGGGATATGACCGTAAGTCGATTTTATAACACGGTGGAAGTACAACTTCAGGTTGTGAAGCATCAGTTTCCGGAGGGATAACTTCAACTTTGACAATATTTAGTGGGTTGAGCAATTTCGGTAAATCGAATTCACAGGTAAGACCTAAACGATGGGCAATTACACATATTCCTAAATTCTGCAGTTTTATCGTCGTATCCGTTGGTTGAAAGATTCTTATCATTCTAATCATAAACTTAATCTTTTTCTGAAGAAGTAGCAGCTCCCGAAGCATATATTTTGCCATGAAAGATGCTAAACCTTTCATCCGATATTTGGGGGCTACCATTACATCCCAATAAATTATCTCACCATTTCGAGGGTTCCGGTCAATTATCGAACGGGCAACTGGTTCTTCTTGAGTTTTCAAAAAGAGTGACATTTTGCAGTCGGTTATTTCTTGTTCTAATTCAAATCTTGTATTTTGTAAAGGACCACTCAGAATCTCAACTGATAACCGGTTGGGTGAAGATGTGTCATAAGCGCGATAATGGATTTTATAATCTGGTGCAAAGTGATGATGAAACGCCTTTGGGCTCGACGCGGTTGATTTTTGTGTCTTAGAAGACAGTAAAGTTTTCTTGAAAAAATCGCGTAATGACATATTAACAGATATTTTAGTGATTAGGCATTATCGCATAAAAGACCTTATCTCATTAGATTCGGATTTAATTGAATTGCTTGGGTAATGCATTTGATGGCTTGTTTGGTATCGCCTTGATTGCGGTAAATGATACCTAAATTATACCAAGCCGATGCATGGTCTGGATTTAATTTTAATAGTTCTTTATAAGTTTTAATACTATTTTCGATTTTACCTAATTCATAATAAGTTTGAGCAAGATTATATAAAGTTCGAAGCATTTGTGATTGTTTCTCTTGGGATTCTTCTTTATGTTGCATTATAATTCTTAAGCATTTTTCAAAGTAGCGTAGGGCTTGTGCATACTGCTTTAATTGAAAATAGACATTGCCTAATCCGAAAACACCTTCAAAATAATCAGGTTGTAGGGTTAAAAGCCGAGTATAGATTTTTTGAGCTTGATTTAAGTTTCCGTTTTGATAATAACAATTTGCCAGATTGTTGTAAGCATCAATCAGGTCAGGTCTTAATGACACTGCTTTTTCCAAGAAGAATATTGCATTATCATAATCTTTAAGTAAGCAATAAGTAATACCTAATAAATGGTTTATATCAGCAGAATTAGAATAGAGTTCAACCAAGGTTTTAATCTGAGGTACTGCTAAATGAACCTGCCCGGTTCTAATATAGAGTTGAACTAATTTGTGAAGAAAATCAGGATAATCCGGATATAGTTTTACTACACTGCGATACATTCTTAGCGGTATGTCAAGTTCTCGACCAATCTGAGTATATACATCTGCAATATTAGCCATAATTTTGGCAATCAAAAAGCGGTAGTCATAATGATATTTTACTGTTGGTGAAACAAACGAAATTGGAGAAATCTCGGATGTCGATTTTCCTCGATAATTCGGAATATGCCACCAGACACTTAAAGAAGGAAAGACAATCTCTAAATAATATTCATTTTTTTCCGAGATGACTAAATAGACCGTAAATCCATAATGAGTAAGGAGAATAGCATCAAAGACGGCAAAGACATCTTTTGTTGCGCGTATCGGCTTGGTTCGTTCCCAATTTTTGTCCCAGACAAATTGGTCTAATAAGTTGATAAATAAAAAGTTAGTTTCGTCCAGTTGGCGCATTGGCAACAATTCTGCGATTTGCTCCCGTAAGACCGTAAGAAAGTTTAATTGAGACTCAAGGGCATTGGTGCTTTGAGCGTGTTTTAATTGTGCGGAGACTAATGGAAGATTCGTTATCCGAGACAAAATTATATCTGTCTTTTGACCATAAGAGAGAAACTCGTCGTTAGATTTAATTCCGCTTAAGAGCAGCATTGCATAGATAAGTTCTAAAGATGTGCCTAATTCTTTTTTGAGCATATCAAGATTATTTATTAGCGCGTCGATATTATTATAATCAATTTGTCGTTCATCTGGAGTTAGAAAACCCGGACAGGTTAATAGTTCATCTAATTGGTCTTCAATATGCATAGGCAAAATTCCTATTGCTCTGCTGATATTTTGATTGTATTCTAAATCAGAGAGCACACAAAAATTTAATTTATGATGAATTAATAATGCTTCGGCTTGGGCGCGAATGATTTCCAAATGTTTTTGTAAAGGGGACAGCGATTTAAATTCGAATTCTGTATAACGAAGCAGAACATCATCAGCAAAATAAAGAGGAAATTGCCACAATCGCGATGTAAATAAAGATAAAGGATATATGTCGGATGACGATTTCTCGTATGGAGAAATACGACTGGTTGTAATACGGTGTGCGTAATCTAAGAGCTCCTTGTCAGTTTGAAAAATAGCGTTTTTCAGTTGCGGTTCAATTGAAGTTTCAGCAAGAATTTTCGATGCCGAAACTTTTTGAGAATTAATTGGTAAGGTCATTTATAATAATTGAAAAATCCTCTTCTCTCAACGGTTAATTTTCTTTTCACAACTATTCCTTATTTGCTTTCCTGTTCAGGTTAGTTTCTTCATTTTAAACCTTATTCATTTATCATTAGTTTTTCGGCTAAAGCGGTTGATAAATTTCCCTTACGAAATTCAGGATGATTTAAGATTTTCAGATGAAATGGTATTGTTGTCTTTATGCCGGCAATAACTGTTTCTTTTAATGCTCGTTCCATTCGATTGATTGCACCAAGTCGGGAAATATCCCAAGCGATGATTTTACATAGAAGTGAATCGTAATAGGGCGAAACAGTATATCCGAGATAAATATGAGAATCAACTCTGACACCTAATCCTGCAGGTAATTGTAATTGGGTAATTTTACCGGGCACGGGTTGGAAATCTTTTGACACATCTTCGGCATTAATTCGACACTCAAGACAATAGATATTCGGATTTCTTAAAGAAACGAGCGAGCAATCTAACTTTTCTTTGTCCGCAATAAGAATCTGTTGTTTGACAATGTCAACCCCGGTTAAGATTTCGGTTATCGGATGCTCAACTTGAATTCGGGTGTTCATTTCCATAAAATAATAATCAAAATTATTTGGACTATCAGTTGAGTTGGGAACAACAAGAAATTCCATCGTCCCGGCATTTTCGTAATTGATTGCGGATGCGCCTTTTACCGCATCTTCGCAGATTTGTAAACGAGAAGTTTCATCTAATAAAGGAGAAGGTGTTTCTTCAATAAGTTTTTGATGTCGTCTTTGGATTGAGCATTCGCGTTCAAAAAGATGGATGACATTTCCATAAGCATCAGCCAAAACCTGCACTTCAATATGTCGGGCATTATCAAAGAATTTTTCAATATAGATTCTTTCATCATTAAAACTGGCTTTGGCTTCAGCCTGGGCTAATCGGACATTAGTTTCTAAGTCGCGTTCTTGTCGGACAATCCGCATACCCTTGCCACCACCACCAGCACAGGCTTTAAGGATAATCGGATAGCCAATGTCATGAGCAACTTGTCGGGCTTGTTTAACAGACTCAATTGCATCTTGCGAGCCGGGAACAATTTTTAATCCGGCAGATTGCATTTTCTTTCGGGCAAGCATCTTATCTGCCATCAACCGAATCGTTGAAGATTTCGGACCAATAAAACGAAGATTACAAGCTTCGCATTGTTCAGCAAAATCAGGATTTTCGGCTAAGAAACCATAACCAGGGTGAATTGCATCGCAACCAGTAATTTCCGCAGCCGAAAGAATCCGGGGAATGTTGAGATAACTATTTTCCGCAGATGGTGGTCCAATACAGATTGTTTCATCACTCATTTGAACCGGTAGAGAGTCTTTATCGGCTTCAGAATAAACCAGAACTGTTTTTATACCCAGTTCTTTACAGGTGCGGATGATTCGGAGAGCAATTTCACCGCGATTAGCAATTAAAATCTTGTTAAACATAATCTGCGAAAGTTATTTTTCACTAACTAATCACTGATTTTTCACTTGTTTTTCTGTGTCTTCAGTGTTTTTAATGCCACTTTTTCAGACCTCTTTCATTCAGAGTTTTGCAGTTGGCAATTTTTATACGCGTTCTACATAAGTATTAGTTCGAGTATCAATCCGAATCTTATCGCCCACTTTAATAAAGAAAGGAACAGAGAGCATTAAACCGGTTTCTAATTTTGCTGGTTTGCCACTACCGGTTGCAGTATCGCCTTTATAATCCGGTTCAGTTTCAACTACGGTCATTTCAACAAAATTGGGAACTTCCATTGTTAATGGTTTGCCATCAATATAAAGAACATCAACGACAAGATTTTCTGTCAGATATAGCGTCTTATCACCCAGAATCTCTTTAGATAGCGCAAATTGGTCAAAGTGTTCTAATTCCATAAAATGATAATGTTCGCCGTCATTATAAAGATACTGGCATTTTCTCCGTTCCACTTCAAGTTCTTCCAGTTTTTCTTCCGAAGACAGATTCTCTTCAATAACCCGACCAGTTAATAGATGGCGAAATTTAGTTCGAACAAATGCTCGGCGTTGGGCAATTTTTACCCGTTGATATTCGACAATTTCCCAAATATCATCACGATAACGGACTAAAAGTCCGGTTCGAAAATCATTAGGTGTAATCATAATATTACTTTCCTTTGATAAAGCTTGGCTTGTGGTTCAGCCATAATCATAATTCAATTAATTCTTTCGGACTATGGGTTAAAATCTCACCATAATCCGATTTAACTAAGACTAAATCTTCTATCCGAATACCAAATTTATTCGGCAGATAGATGCCCGGTTCAACTGTGACCGTCTGACCAACTTTTAATTGCTCGGTGCTTTTTTCTGATAACACCGGTTTTTCGTGAACCAAAATTCCAACTCCATGTCCTAAGCCATGACCGAAATAGTCTCCATAACCTTTTTCTCGTATCAGGTCACGAGCCGATTTATCAATGTCAGCACAATATTGATTTGCTTTAATATTTTCTTCAGCCCGTTTTTGGGCGGTTAAAACGATTTCATATATTTTCTTTATCTCCGAAGTTGCTTTTCCAAAAACAACTGTGCGGGTCATATCCGCACAATAATAATCAAAACGCGCACCAAAGTCAAAAAGCACAACATCGCCCTTTTTTAATTTCCGGTTAGTTGGCTGAGCATGGGGTAAAGCACTTCGGTCAGCAAAGGCAACAATGGTAGGAAATGATAGATCTGCTTGTTTTTTTATCTGATAGTCAATCTCATTAGCCAGGTCTTTTTCCGTAATATTGGGTCGAATCATATTTATAATATGCGCATAGACTTTATCAGTTGTTGCCACTGCTTTTTTAATTTTTTCTAATTCAAATTTACTTTTAATTGACCGAAGTCCTTCAATAAAGGCATCTTCAATAGGAATTAACTTGACTTTACCCTTAAACTGCTGTTTTAGTCTTTGATAATTAGCATACGATAGATGATTGCCATCAAAACCACAGGTTTTGACATTAGTTAAATCTTCCACAGGAAAATTGCTAAATAGCATCCGATTGGTAATCTTAATATTACAATTATAGACTTCATTATACGCCTGTTCTTTATAACGAAAATCGGTATAGAATATAGGTCGGGCGTTATTTTTTTTGATTAGCAAGATACCATTAGAACCAGTATAGCCCACGAGATAAAGTATATTAGCCAAATCAGTAACTAAAAAAGCATCAAGATTAATACGAGAAAGATATTGTTTTACTTGAAAGACCCGAGATTTATATAGATTGACTGTCAGTGTAGATAACTTATGCATAGAGTTAATGCTTACTATAATTCAAACATGTGTCTTTATAACACATTTACATTTTCATAGATTTAACGCTTACTATAATTCAAACATGTGTCTTTATAACACATTTACATTTTCATAGAATTAACGCTTACTATTAATTCAAATATGTGTCTTTATAACACATTTACATTTTCATAGAATTAACGCTTACTATTAATTCAAATATGTGTCTTTATAACACATTTACATTTTCATAGAATTAACGCTTACTATAATTCAAATATGTGTCTTTATAACACATTTACATTTTCATAGATTTAACACTTACTATAATTCAAACATGTGTCTTTATAACACATTTACATTTTCATAGAATTAACGCTTACTATAATTCAAATATGTGTCTTTATAACACATTTACATTAATTAAATAGAATTCTACAGCCATAATCTTATATTACTAATTATCTGACGAGTTGATCAATCAACATTAACACAATGTAAAATCAATACTTGTGTGTATAAATATTACACCAAATATTTTGAAAGTCAAGGGATAATGGCGAGATTTCCGACAAAGTCTCGATTGCGCAGATACTTAAGCGACATCAGCAATAACACCATTGATTTTCCATCGTTGTAATTATTCTCTTAATCGGCACAATCAATGAAAACGATTTTTTCGAGCTTTCATGGATAAATAATCGTAAGTCAAATGACACCCTGAACCGCTAAGCATAGATAGAATAGAGCAAAACGATATCAACTTATTTCAGGTCTATTCTGCCACAGAAGACATCCAAAACAACATCCAATTTACCCCCAATGGTATCCTTCGGATTATGATTGTCAAATTGTCAAAGAGCAAACCGACGATAATCAGACAGACCTGGTTAAGAGCAAAATTATATTTTAAGTTACAGAAATAGGCAAAGTGATTGGCAAAATGAGAAGCAAAGTCAGCGATGTTGGCAGGGATGTGAACAGAGGCGGGTTGAATTATTCGAAAATAGATGAACTGGTTGAAAAAATCAGGGGATGGAATGGTTGCAAAAATATAAACGCCGTCTTTTATAAAAAATTAGCCTCAATAAGAAACTTAATTTTTGACTTAATAGACTGAGTAGGGAATGATGCCAAATCTGTACCAACACTGCACCCCCACAGCAACCAGACGCTTTTTATCCGCTTCATACTCAGTCATCACCGCCAAAACTAACTTCATTAGTTTCATCCCAAACAATTAATACAACATGCATTAGATAAGCCAAAATTAACCCGCTTAAGCCAATTCGCGGTCACACAACTACTAAAGAACCAACAACATTTGAAACATCATATGTATATATACACATATATTATATGAAAAATTAAGAATTTGTCAAGTCTGACTTTTGGTAAATCGGGAAGATCGCTTTCATTGATTGCAGTGATTAAAAGAATGATTACAACGATTGAGAAATCGCAAGTATTGCTAAAACATCTGTGAAATCAAGACATTATCAAAAATCGTCTCGGTTGTCAAATGTTGACAAGTTCCATAATAAGAAGTATTATTAATAATCTTAGATAATCTTTCAAAGCCGTAATATCGGCATAAGGAGTGAATTATGATTATTGTTCTGATAGTTGTTGCGATTATTGTTATTTGGTTAGTTAGTAACTATAATATCTTAGTTAGTCGAAAGAATCGAGTAAAGAATGCCTGGGCGCAAATTGATGTTCAGTTAAAGCGTCGTTATGATTTAATTCCTAATTTGGTGGAAACGGTTAAAGGTTATGCTCAACACGAACGAGAATTATTTGAAAAAGTTACCCAAGCGCGTGCACAAGCGCTCTCTGCTAAAACTGTTGGTGAGACGGCTAAAGCCAACAATATGCTTTCGGAAACCTTAAAATCGCTTTTTGCTGTTGCAGAAAACTATCCTAATCTTAAAGCCAATGAAAATTTCTTGAGACTGCAAGAAGAACTTTCTGCAACCGAAAATAAGATTGCTTTTGCCCGTCAGTTTTATAATGACGAGGCAATGGCATACAAAATCACAATTGAGCGGTTTCCTTCAAATATTGTTGCCGCAATTTTCCGTTTTAAGCCCGAAGAGTTCTATACGATTCCTGAAGCAGAAAAAGAACCAGTAAAAGTATCTTTTACTAAATAAGACACAAAGTCTCTAAAAAAGTGTCCAAGGAAACACTGAAGGCAAAGAAAGAAACAAAAGTTCAAAGGTAGAATATATTGTGCTATAGTGCTATAAACCAGTACTTGACAATGGACCACATGAGAAAGAAAATTTGTATTAATTAATGATTTAGGACCAAAGCTATATGAAGCAGACCTTATATGATTTAATTCATAAGAATAAGATTAGGAGAAAGCAAATTTAATATTAACTAATGATTTAGGACTAAAGCTATATGAAGCAGACCTTATACGATTTAATTCATAAGAATAAGATTAAGACTGGTCTTTTTATTGCCCTTTTTAGTTTAATTTTAGGTTTAGTCGGCTATATCTTGGTTCAGGTCTTCCATTGGGGAACTGCGGGTTATGTCTTTTTTGGTTTGTTTATCGTCTTTTACAATTTGCTCTTATACTACAATTCTGATAAAATTGCTTTGGCATTTTCTGGTGCACAACCGGCTTCCTTGGATGAATATTATCAATTACACAATGTGGTTGAAGAATGCTCAATTGCTGCCGGTATTCCAAAACCTAAGGTGTATATTATTAATGACCCAATGCCTAATGCTTTTGCCACAGGTCGTAATCCGCAAAATGCTTCGGTTGCAGTAACTACTGGTCTTTTATCTATGATGAATCGCGAAGAACTCCAAGGTGTTATTGCGCATGAGATTTCTCATATCCGAAATTATGATATTTTGATTATGACGATTGCCGCAATTATCGGCGGTTTGATTATTTTATTTCGCGACATCTTTTTACGCTCAATGTTCTTTATGCCTCGAAGCCGAGACCGGGAGCGACGCGGTGGTGTTGGTGGACTCTTAATTATATTAGGCATTGCTTTAGCAATTGTTGCCCCAATATTAGTGCTATTAATTCGCGCAGCAATATCTCGGGAGCGAGAATATCTTGCTGATGCATCTGGTGCTTATTTGCTTCGTTATCCAGATGGATTGGCTTCTGCTTTAGCCAAAATTGGAAACTATCATGGTAAATTAAGAACTGCTTCAGATGCTACTGCGCATCTTTTCATTGCTAATCCTTTTGGTGCTGACCGGGTGTCTATTTCTAATCTTTTTGCCACCCATCCACCTTTAGAAAAACGTATTCAGCGGCTAAAGCAATTACAAATATAAACGAGATTTTTAACAAAATTTTGATTCTGCAATTTCTTTAGCCATACCATCGATAAACCCATTGATATTCCAACATTGTAATCAATCAAAAAGATTTTTTTCTGAGGTTTCTACAAAAGATTTAATTTCAACAACTATAATAGTTCAGCAAAACAATAGTGAATATTAGTGAGTCTTGATGGCTATTTGCTACTGGCTGATGGCTTTTTCCATATTTGGTTTGCCATATTGGGACAATCGGTCTCAGACGATATGGTTGACATAGATTATAAATTAATTATAATAATGTTAATTTGGTATCTGTAAATTTATAAAGCATCATTAAATAAATGATATTTACGATTTTATTTTGTTTATTAGAAGACATATGATTAAATGGTGCAAAAAGTTAATGTCTATTTGATGGAGGCGTTAATGAAATCTATACAAGGGCTTTTTGGTCTTTTATTTATTGCATTTTTTAGTTGGGCATATTGCGCAACGCCTTTAGATGCACTTTTACGCGGTGGCAGAATTCATTTTCAAAGTGGTAGATATGAACGGGCATTGCAACAGTTCCAAGAAGCATTGAAAAATTATCCAAATAATCCTGAAGCCCGATTCTGGTTAGCCCTAAGTTTAGAAAAAATGGCAAAACCGATTGATGCCGCAGAAAATTTTGATACTTGTTTTACCGATGCTCCAGAATATGTTGAGAAGATGCTTAAAGATGATAATATTCAGTATTCGGTATTTAATGCCTTTACTCGTGCCGGCAATATTATGAATCAAAATGGTGATTATAACCGAGCAATTAAATATTTTACCCGAGCAACTGAGTCTGATCCGAAAAATATTCAAGGTTATTTACAATTAGCCCAAGTTTATGGAACAGTCGACAGCATTACTAAAATTAAAGAGATTGCGGATAAACTCTTTAGTTTAGATTCGTTAAATCCCCAAATTAATGTCATCTTGGGTAAGTATTTCTTCAAAAAACAAAATTGGGATTCTTCTCTATTCTATTATGAAAAATCGGTCGATCAGTTTACCAACAGTCTACAAAAAGCAAAAGACCTGTTAGGTATGGAATTGAAAATTGATACTCCTAAAGCCGAATCGGTCTTATTTAGATTGTCAGAACTTCGGGGCACAAAACAACTCGAGACTTATATTGCGGATACCTTAAAAGCAAAGTCTAAAATGACTAAACTGGCAGGAATGAGTAATGAAGTTTATCTGATAATGAATTTACTCAGTAATAGCTATTTTTATGCGGGCTCTTCTGCCTTGCAAAAAGCCAATACATTTACTTCAGAAGCCTTGCAGAAGCCATATCTTACGAGAGCGCAAAATTATTTCAACGAAGTACTCCGATATAATCCCTTAGACTATGATGCGTTATTTAATTTAGGATTTACCCAATATCGTTCAGGCGCAGATGCTGAGGCAGAAAAGACTTTTGGCACAATATCACAATTGGCATTATTGCCCTTAGCCCAATTAAAAGAAAATTTAGCCAAAGACCTGATTGCTAAAGTTGATGATATGAAAAAAGGTTATTGGGAGCTTTCCGCAGAAATGATTAAAGATGTTGAACAAGAATTTGTGGACAAGAAGACATTTAAGACGGGTTATTGGTATCTGTATTTTCCAACACTTAAAAACCAGACACCAACTGAATTGGCATCTAATCTAAATAAGATTTTTATCAGCGCTTTAGACCCAGTTGCGGTTGAAGAGTTAATGTTGTTTTATGGTGCGGTTCAAACTAATCTTAAGAAATATGATGATGCGATTGTCTCGTTTAATACGGTTTTAGCCTTAAATCCGAAGAATCAATCAGCTTACAGAAACTTAGCGGTTTGTTATCGGGAAAAAGGCGACCAGAAAAAAGCCTATGAGATATTACAAGAAGCAGAGCGCATAAAAAAACAACCATAGGGAAAATTTAAGATGCAAAAAACGCACTTCTTTTATCGGAAAAAAGGTGACCAGAAAAAAGCCTATGAGATATTACACAAAAGAGAATTAGGCGCATATTTAGAACTTGTCTATGCAGTGCTGCTCTTAAGGGAATTAACTCTAACAACCGCGTTTCTCTCTTACAAGAAGCAGAGAAAATTAAAAAGCAACCATAGGAAACTGTTAATGACATATGGCTATTGGCTAAATGCTACGGGCAATATGCCAGTGTCTGTGAGGTGAATTATGACAAAATTACTTAATGTCATTATCGTAATTTTAGCATTAGTCTTAGTATTTATTGTTGTCTATCCGCAATGGCAAGAAAGTCGTCCGATTACGGTCAAAATCGGTTGTGATAGCACGGTCAGTTCAACTGTCTTTGTTGTAACTCAAGAAAAGAATTTTTTTCAAAACGAACGGATTATTCCGGAATTTGTCTATTATCCTAACCCAAAAACAATGTTAGCCGACCTGTCTTCAGGAAAAATTCAATGTGCGATTACGCCTTTCGCTACTTTACTTAAACAAGTTACAATGTCATCAGACTCTTTCAAAGTATTAACCTCAGTTGAATTCCGTGTTTCAATTCCAATTGATGCAATCTTTATTAACCCTGCGAACAAGACTAAGATTAAAGACCTCAAAGACCTAAAGAATAAAAGATTGGGTTATCCACCACAATTGGCAGAACTGATACCGGTGTTGTTAAAGCAATTAGGAATAAAAGAGACCGAAATTAAATTAGTGGAAATGTCTAATTCCGCATTAGTGTCCGCATTAAGTCAAAATCAACTTGATGCAATCTTGGTTTTAGAACCAGAACGCACTTCGGCTTTAAATCAAGGAATGACGATATTAGCTGACGCAATTCTACCGAAAAACATTGTTGCGCCATTTCCCGGTTCAGCATACACAATAACTAATGATTTAATAAAAAAACAGAGAAGGATTGCAACAAAATTAAAAACTCTGCTTGACGGCACAGTTGCTTTTGCTGACGCCAATGTTGAAGAGTCGCGTAAAATGTTTTTGAAATTCTATAATTTAGACCCGGACATCTATCAGAACATCTACTTGCCACAATTTCAGAAATTAGTTGAGATCAATAAAGGCACAGTGATTACTTTGATGAGCAAGATGGTAGAAGCCGGTGTATTAAGTAATGCCTTTGATATTCAATTGTTATTTCCAGAACCTGCACAGTTCAAACAATAAGATAAAAGATGAAGAAGAACAACTTTCCGGAACCCGCACAGTTCAAACAATAAGAAATGAAGAGCAACTTTCCGGTCGTGCTAGATGGAGGGCTGCCGGTCCTCTGTAACCCGAAACCCGGCTTATGCGGGATTGATAAGGCAAATAGAGTATTCCCAAAAGAGAGTTAACTTTATTTGGATTTTGGCGATGAAGACCGGGTCCGACAATAATTTTGCCTACAAACCCCGCCAGGACCGGAAGGTAGCAACGGTAAGTAGTGTTAAAATTAGTTGTCGGGTAGCCTGGTTGGAGCCAAAACCAGATAAAGTCCTCTTTTGCGAATGCGAATTTGCTGCACGACCGTTTATGTTATTGGTATATTTTGCGAATGCGAATTTGCTGCACAACCGTTTATGTTATTAGTATAGTCATTGTTAATTAGTTAATTATCAAATGGATTATCAGGTTTTACCGTTAAAGTATCGTCCACAAACGCTGGATGAATTATGGATTCAAGAACACATTAAGACTACATTAAAAAAAGCAATAAAAGATAACCGAGTTGCTCATGCTTATCTTTTTGCTGGTCCACGTGGTGTCGGCAAGACAACCACTGCTCGCATCTTGGCCAAAAGTTTAAATTGTGTTAATGGACCGACTTTAACACCCTGTCAAAAATGCTCAGTCTGTCAAGAAATTACCAATTCTCAAAGTTTAGATGTCATTGAGATTGACGGTGCCTCGAATCGCGGTATTGACCAGATTCGGGAATTACGGGAAAACATAAAATATCTACCAACCTCCTGTCCTTATAAAATTTATATTATTGATGAAGTACATATGTTAACTGAACAAGCATTTAATGCCTTACTTAAAACCTTAGAGGAGCCGCCCAAACATGTCAAATTTATCTTTGCAACCACTGCACCCCACAAAGTGCCAAGCACAATTCTTTCCCGTTGTCAAAGATTTGATTTTCACCGCGCAACAGTTGAAGATATTGTCAAGCGCTTACAATGGATTGCCGAAAAAGAAAAAATTAAAATCAGCGAAGAATCGTTATATGCAATTGGTAAACGGGCAGATGGTTCAATCCGCGATGCAGAAAGCATTCTTGACCAATTACGAGCCTATAAACCTGAAGGCATTGAACTAAAAGATGTCGAAGACCTCTTAGGCATTATCTCTTCATCAGTTTTCTTTGAATATACAGACCTTATTTTGACCAATGATAGCACTGCGGAACGAAAGATATTAGAATTCATCGATAAAATCTTTTCGACCGGCTACGATTTTATGGAGTTTTTCTCGGGATTATTAGAGCACTTTCGGCTGTTATTGATGGTAAAATTAGGTGTCAAAAAACATATGCTGGCAATACTTCCCGGTGATTATCCGAAATTAGTAGAACAGAGTAAAAAGATTAATCAGGAAAAGTTGTTAGCAATTATGAAATTGATTGCTGATAGCGAGAACGATGTAAAAAGAAGTGCTGAACCCAAGATTCTTTTTGAAATTCTCTCTTTGCGTCTGATGAATTTATCCAGAATTTCTGAATCAGGGACAAATTTTAACTTTACCAAAGAAATTCCCCAAACCGCTAAGATAAATAAGAAAAACTCAGAATCAACTTCAAAACCAATTGATACAAATTCACTCCCATCCTCATCTGATACAAGCAGGTCTAATAGAGACAAGGCTTCTGAGCAACTTGATACTGATTTTGACTCGTCGGATTTATCAATCTTATGGCAATGTGTAATTACGGAGTTGAAAAATCAAAGGCCATATTTAGCAAATTGTCTGGAAAATGTATTAATTGATAAAATTGTGAATAATACCGCGATACTTACTATGGACAAGAAAACCGCTTCTGCCCACAAGGATTTTATTGAGCAAGAGAAATTGGTGATTGAGCAAAAATTAACCGAGATACTAAAAAAACCGATACGAATTACCTTACAAATTTCTCAGGTCTGTGTTCAAGATACTATTTCAACTGAAAATCGAACTTCAAAACCAACCACGGATTTAGAGACCGAACAATCAAACCCACAAACCGGCGATACAAATCATATTGACCCAGAAGCAATTTTTAAATCCATCTTTCCTGATGGAAGAAGAATTAAATAAATATTACAATAAAGTATGATGAACTTTGACTTGAAGAAACTCGCGAAAATTCAAGAAGCGATTAATCAAGCAATGGCAAATGTCAAAGCCGAAGCATCTGCTGGTGGCGATATGGTAAAAGCAGTTGCTGATGGTTATGGCAATATCGTCTCAATCAAAATTGAACCCGAACTGTTAAAAGATTTAGACATTGAAATGCTACAAGATTTAATTGTCGCTGCGGTTAATGAAGCAAAAAATAAGGCAAAACAAGAGGTCCAAAAAGAGATTGAAAAGGTTATTGGATTTCCTCTACCACCATTTCCACAATTATAATCTAAACAAATTTGACCGATGATAGATACCTGTTGTCGATTTTAATAGATAGATATAATATGAGTGTTCAACGAAAGCCTATCTCAACTACAGAAATATCTAAATTTTTTCCTGTTGTGTGGAACTTTTCAGAACATTCTGATAATTAGATAATGACAAAAGTCCTCAATAATCTTATTGAGCAATTAATGAAATTAAAGACCTGTTGTCGAATTAATCAGTTTGATACAAGAAATCTACGAAGATCAATTTTCGCTAATAAAATCACTGAACTTCCGCAAGTTTTCATCATTTTCAGGCGTTTTTGATAATTAGATAATGACAAAAGTTCTTAATAATCTTATTGAACAATTAATGAAATTGCCGAGTATTGGTCGTAAAACTGCCCAGAGAATAAGTTTCTATCTCTTAAAAACCAAAACTGAAGAAGTTGAGAAATTAGCCCAAGCGATAATTGAAGCCAAAAAGAAACTCCATTTCTGTTCAATATGTTTCAATCTAACCGAAAACGAAATCTGCGAGATTTGTCATGCGACTGACCGCGACCGAACAACGATATGTGTAGTTGAAGACCCAGCAGATATTCTTTCAATTGAGCGCAGTCATAAATATAATGGTCTGTATCATGTTTTAGGTGGAGCCCTTTCACCCATTGATGATATCGGACCAGAGGAATTAAAAATAAAAGAACTTTTGCAAAGATTAAATAAAGAGAAATTCTCAGAAATTATAATTGCAACTAATCCGACCCGTGAAGGTGAAGCCACTGCCCATTATTTACTTAAATTGATAAAACCATTGGGGATAAAAATAACCCGGATTGCCCGAGGACTGCCAATCGGTAGTGATTTAGACTTAGCAGACGAGACAACTATCTCAGAAGCATTTGAAGGTAGAAAAGAGTTTCAATAATCAAAATATAATTATCTTAGATTAAATTGTTATAATTGATTAAAGCCGAATATAGACCTTTTTGGTATCAAGAAACTGTGCTAATCCAATACAAATAAGTAAAAGAATTATAGAAATTAAAGTTAGTAATAAATTATTTTGCGGATTTGGCAAAAACTTGAACATAAGTAAACCTAAGAGTTGGCTGGTAATATAACACACCAACGCATTTCTTCCTAACGAATCAAAGACCAAAATTCGTTTATGTCCAATTTCAGTGATAATGTGAAAAAGTAATATGCCAACAATCGCAACGCCAGTTGAAAATATAATATAAGAGATTGAGACCAGATGTTTATTAAAAGGAATGACCAAAGAAATAAGAATACCAATAAAGAGATTGATTAGTGCCCAGATTGCTAAAACACCGATTATATTTTTTTCTTGGTCGGATTTGAGCCAATAAGCAAGAACTGAACCCGTGATGAGGATAAAATTCCAAGAGAGAACTGCATATGGACCACCTAAACCGGTTTCAGCAAAACTCAGTACCCAATTTTGAGCATAAGTAAGAATTGTGATTTGATAAATAACAGTTAATACCAAAGCAACGATTATGCGCATTAATGGTCGGATAAACATAAATCCGAGGCTGAAAATACCAACTGTGCTGATTGTCTGTAATACTTCCCATTGGATTTTTCCCATTGCCAAAAAATAGCCGAAAAAACCGAAGATAAAAAGAGTAAGGTATCGTTTTAAGAAATGGAGAATAGTAGAAAGTTTACCAGACCGTTCAAATCGTCGCTCAAAAGAGAGTTGATAGCCAATACCCATAGCAAAGAGAAAAATTGGAATTCCTAAATCAGCAATTGTAATACCATTCCAAGACGCATGCCAAAACCAAGATGGTAATATATTGTAATAAGCAAGAAAATTTGCCATTACCATAAAGAAGATTGCTATACCCCGTAAAACATCTAAGGCTTCCCAGCGGTCAGAAATAGGCGAAGTATAAATAAATGAAACTCTCAAAATATCATCCTTTGCATGGTTTGATATATTTAATAATATAATATCTCATCTGTCAATATCGGAAGAATTAAAGGTAGCACAATAATTTTGTGTCAACTCTTTTTCTCCATAGAGGCAATATTTCTTGATGCTTGACATTTGGAAAAATCAGAGGTATTTTTTCGTATGGCTGTTGTTATTATAATTTTATTAATTGTTATCCTTGGCTTAACAGTTTATTTATTATTAAGACTACAAAAACCACAATCGGATATGAGTTTTACAATGTTACAGAATCAGATTGAAAGTTTGCGTAATCAGACGAGTAATGCTTTGACCGAACAACAAAAGTTAATAAATCTGCAATTGGCTCAGATTACAGCACAAATTAATCAACAACTGCAAGCCGTTGTGCAGCAACTTTCTACGACCACAGGTCATATTGGCGAACGCTTGGATCGAGCAGCATCAGTTATCTCTGATGTGAAAAAAGAGATTGGCGGGTTGTCTCAAGCATCAAAACAGATATTTGATGTTGGCAAAGATATTGCCAAATTGTCGGAAATTCTCAAAGCACCAAAAACTCGTGGTCTTTTAGGTGAGTTCATTTTAGGAGATTTATTAAGTCAGATTCTCCCCCAAGAATATTATGAATTGCAATATGGATTTAAGTCAGGTAAGGTTGATGCGGTAGTAAAACTCGGGCCGAAATTAGTGCCCATTGACGCCAAATTTCCCTTAGAAAATTTTACCCGGATACTAGAAAGTTCTACAGAAGAAGAACGACAGCGATTCCGTAAGGAGTTCTTAAAAGATGTCAGAAAACATATCGACGATATTGCGGATAAATATATTTTACCAAATGAAGGGACCTATGATTTTGCGATGATGTATATTCCAGCAGAAAATGTTTATTACGAAGTGATTATCAAAGAAAATCCAGATGAGAAGAATGTTGCCCGATATGCTTTAGAGCGAAAAGTAATACCGGTTTCTCCTAATAGTCTTTATGCTTATCTTCAAGCAATCGCTCTTGGCTTGCGTGGACTCAAAATTGAGCAGAGTGCTGAGCAAATTTTAATGGCATTACAGAAATTGACCAACGATTTCAATAGCTTTCGTGAAGATTTTGAAACATTGGGAACACATCTGAAAAATGCCCAAGTAAGGTATGAGTCTTGCGAAAAGAGACTTATTAAGTTTGATGACAAACTATCAAGTTTGGAATCAACAAAACCTGAAGAAAATATGAAGAAACTAACCTGAACAGGATAAGAGATAAGGAATAGTTGTGAAAAGAAAATTAACAGTTGACAGAAGAGGATTTTTTAATTATTATATATGATATTAAACGACGAGGTGCAAATTGGTAAAGATAAGACTGAAACGAATCGGACAGCGTAATCGTCCGTTTTATCGGATAGTAGTAGCAGATTCACGACGCTCGAGGGACGGCAAATATATTGAGTCCGTTGGATACTATAATCCGAAAACTAAACATCTAACGCTAAACAAAGAACGAGTCGAATACTGGTTGTCAAAAGGCGCACAAGCTACAGACACCGCCAAACGACTCTATACACGATACATAAAGCAAACTCAAACGCTCGATGCGGGTGGAGTTGAATCGGACTCCCAAGCCCGCATTTAGTCGTAGGAGGAGGACACTATGAAAGAACTGATTGAATATATGGCAAAAGCCCTTGTCGACCATCCAGAAAAGGTTTCCATTAAGGAAATCGCCGGGGAAAAAACTTTAATTTATGAATTAAGGGTTGGCGAAGGCGACCTCGGTAAAATCATCGGAAAAGAAGGGCGCACTGCAAAGGCGATGAGAGCAATTATCACTGCCGCTGCAATGAAACAAGGTAAACGCGCTCAACTCGAAATCTTAGAATAAAAAGTATCCTTTCACTCAATATATTTGCCGACACTCGAGGTATCTATTATTTACCTCGTAAAAAAACTTAAAATGTGTATCTGACTAAATTTAATTATTGTAATTAGTTTGTCCAATGCTCATTCATATTATTACAATATTCCCTGAATATTTCTCCAATCCAATTTCTTGTGGAGTTTTAAGAATTGCTCAAGAGAAGAATATTGCCCAAATTCATCTTATCAATCTGCGAGATTTTGCTACAGACAATTATCGCACAGTTGACGATTATCCTTTTGGTGGTGGACCAGGAATGATTCTTAAACCAGAACCAATTTTTAAGGCGGTAGAGAGTGTAAAAAAAGATAATTCCTATGTGATTCTGCTTTCTCCCCAGGGCCGGCAGTTTAACCAGAAAATTGCTCAAGAATTTGCTCAAAAAGAACACCTGATTTTAATCTGCGGCCGGTATAAAGGAGTTGACTATCGGGTCAGTCAATATCTGGTTAATGATGAGATTTCAATTGGTGACTATGTCTTATCTGGTGGAGAAGCCGCAGCATTAGTTATCTTAGAAGCAACCATAAGATTGCTTCCTGGTGTTGTCGGTGACTATGATTCAGTCGATTCAGATTCTTTCAGTTCAGGACTATTAGATGCACCATATTATACGAGACCACAAGATTTTCGGGGTTATAAAGTGCCGGAGGTTTTGGTCTCTGGTGACCATAAAAAGATTAAAGAATGGCGTTTGCAGCAAGCATTAAAATTAACTAAAGAAAAACGACCGGATTTATTAAATGTAAAAAATCAAAAATCAAATCAAGACTCTTAAAGATGTGTAATTTTGTCGATAATACTTGTTAATCTGATAATCTTTTAATTAAGGAGACAATAATGGCTAAAGAAAAAAAAGTTAAAGAAAAGAAAGTAAAAGAAACACAAGAAAGAGTAATCGCACCTGATATCAGACCAGGCTCAATTGTAAAAATTACTCACAAAATTGTTGAAGGTGATAAAGAACGACTGGTTACTTTTCAAGGCACAGTAATAAAGATGCGTGGAGTTGGCGAAAGCAAAACAATCACGGTTCGTAAAATTAGTCGCGGAATTGGCGTTGAACGCATCTTTCCAATAAATTCGCCGATCATAACAAAGATTGAAGTGAAGAAACAGACCAAAGTCCGAAGAGCAAAACTCTATTACCTGCGAGAGAAAAAAGGACAAGAAGCCAAATTAAAAGAAGGATAGACCGAGAGAATTATTTAATCTCGATTCGATTGTAATATACTCAACTATACTTTTTATACCGATTAATTTTGAATTTGAAAGATATTCCTGATTGGAAACTTTGGAAGCAAGGGATTATTCTTTGTGGGGTTGATGAAGTTGGCCGAGGTGCTTTAGCCGGACCGGTCTTTGCCGGAGCAGTTATTCTGCCACCATTTGCTTTTTTCCCAGAAATTAAAGATTCTAAACAGTTAACTGCCAAAGCAAGAGAAACTTTTTATTCAATGATAATTAAAAGAGCAATCGCATACGGAATTGGTAGAGCAAGCGTTACAGAAATTGATAAATATAATATCCGTAATGCCTCATTTTTAGCAATGCGCCGAGCAATTGAGAATTTAAATCATAGATTTGATTTAGCGCTGGTTGACGGATTTGAGATTCCCAATCTTGATGTGCCTAATCAGGGAATTATTGATGGTGATGAGAAGAGTCTTTCTATTGCTTGTGCTTCAATTATTGCCAAAGTGAGTCGCGACCGATATATGGCAAAACTCCATAAAAAATATCCGGCATACAACTTTATTGAAAACAAAGGTTATCCGACAAAGTTTCATCGAAAAGTTTTGATGCAAATTGGACCTTCGGCAGTTCATCGGAAAAGTTTTGCCCCGGTGCGTTTAGCATTAAATAGATTCTGAGATGCTTAAACTCGGTAAACAAGGCGAATTATTAGCCGAAAAGTATTTAAGAAATCTGGGCTTTAAGATTTTAGACAAAAACTATCGTTGTCCTTTAGGCGAGATTGATATAATCGCTCAAGATAAAAATACAATTGTCTTTGTTGAAGTAAAGACCCGACGTTCGGATTTTCTTGCTGAACCTTTTGAAAGCATTGGAAGAAAGAAACAGATGAAATTAAGAGATTTGGCTGAATATTATTTAGCACAAAAAGGTTATGAAGACTATGAAATAAGATTTGATGTCCTAAGCATTATCAGTAGTAAACAAAAGATTGAACATATAAGAGACGCATTCTAATGGATTACAAAATTACTTACATTCTGATCTCGGCTATATCGTGCGAGTCGACCAATCGTAAGGCTTTGGAATTCTTTTGCCCATTTCCTGAGGCAGGTGTAGTCAGTCGCTTTTTCCCTTCAGCATTACTCACCAGACCAATGGTATTGACTAATTGAGAATTATTCGTATTCTGTTTCTATGCTTGCGAAAGTATATTCAGCCAGCACTTATGGTATTGACGCCTACATTGTTGATGTTGAAGTTGATATGGGCTACGGATTACATTCTTTTGTGATTGTTGGTCTGCCAGACAATGCTGTGAAAGAGTCACAACATCGCGTAACCGCAGCAGTCAAGAATTCCGGTTTCAAACTTCCAGTTCGAAGAATCACTGTGAATTTAGCACCGGCTGATATTAAAAAAGAAGGAGCAATCTTTGATTTGCCTATTGCTATTGGAATGTTATCAGCATTAGGAGTTTTCCGCTCTAATCTTCTATCAAAATTTTTAATTCTGGGTGAACTTTCGCTGGATGGAACTCTTAGACCAATTAGAGGAGCAATTTCAATGGCAATGGCAGCAAGAGATATGAACTTTTCTGGCATCATTCTACCAAAAGAAAATGGACCAGAAGCCGCTTTGGTTAAAGGTGCAAATGTCTATCCAATGGAAAATTTAGTTGAAGTCATCCAGTTCTTATCTGGCACAAAAACGATTGAACCGCTAAAATCCGATTTTGAGAATGTCTTTCAGTCTGCATCAGAATATAGTGTCGATTTTTCGGAAGTGAAAGGACAAGAGCATGCTAAAAGGGCATTAGAAGTTGCAGCTGCCGGTGGACATAATATCTTAATGTTAGGTCCACCTGGAACCGGGAAGACAATGTTGGCGCGCAGATTGCCAACAATCTTACCCAAGATGGAGTTAGAAGAGTCATTAGAAACTACTAAAATTCATAGCATTGCAGGAATATTAGCAACTAATCAGCCAATTGTTGCCACTCGACCATTTCGTTCGCCTCACCATTCAATTTCTGAAGCCGGCTTGATTGGTGGTGGTGCTTATCCGAAACCAGGTGAAGTATCTTTAGCCAATAACGGTGTTCTGTTTTTAGATGAATTGCCTGAATTTCATCGGGATGTTTTGGAATCATTGCGTCAACCATTAGAAGATGGGTTTGTCACGATTGGCAGGGCAAAATCAACAATCACATATCCATCACGATTTATGTTAATCGCGTCAATGAATCCGTGTCCGTGTGGATTTTTTTCTGACCCGTATAAAGAATGCACTTGCACAATTCATATGATAAAAAAATACCGAGCAAAGATTTCCGGTCCGCTTTTAGATAGAATTGATGTCCATATTGATGTGCCTTCAATTAAATATGAGTCACTGGCAAAAAAGGAACCTACAGAATCATCGGAAAAGATTCGCGAACGGGTTAATAAAGCCCGAGAGATTCAACTTGAACGATTTAAGGATATAAAGAAGAAAAAGCCAATCTATTGTAATAGCCAAATGGAAACAAAAGAAATCCGCAAGTTCTGTGAGATTGATACAACCAGCGAAGGTCTATTAAAAAATGCGATTGACCGCTTGGGTATGTCTGCGCGTGCTTATGACAGAATCTTAAAAGTTGCCCGAACAATTGCTGACTTAGAAGCAAGCATTAATATCAAACCTGCCCATATCTCCGAAGCAATCCAATATAGGAATTTTGACCGAAGCTTAGTGTAATAAGTCCAAGATAACCACAACTAACAAAATCAAGCCGGTCTGCTTGACCCCGCAGGTAGAAGATTAGGCAACTCGTTCTGCTATCTTATTGATAATCTTTTGGTTAAATCACTGAGTAGTGGAGAGGTCAAACTAAATGACTGTGGATTCTGTTGTCGGATAGATAAGCCGGTGGGTTGCCCACCGGCTTGCCCGTCGGCTTGCCCCCTGGCATGCCGAGGGGTTTACCTACAGGACAATAGAGTATGCTCTGGCTCTCGCCTGAAAAGATTAAAGGATTATTATTCTTTTGGTGAGGCTTTTTTCGCCAATGTTAAGCTTTACAAAATAAACACCTGATGCCAATCTCTTTTTATGGTTATCAATTGCCTGCCAATTTATCTGATAAACACCGGGTTTATGGTCGCTATTGACTAATTTAGTCAGTTCTCTGCCGGTAATGTCGTATAAGTTCAGCACAACTTTAGTTTCATAAGGAACACTATACTGAATCATGGTTTTGATAGAGAAAAGATTAGGGATTATGTTGAATGTGATATAACCTTTGTTTTGGGTTTCTGTAATATCAGCGGACAACACCTCGACACCACCCAACATACTATATTCGCCCCAATTGTTAGTCGTATTATAACCGCGCACGCGATACCAATAATGTCCGGGTTGTGAAACCCAAACTAAATAAAAAGTGTCCGGGATATTAGACGCGACGATTCTTGTATTGTGAAACATTGGCACAGGATAAACATCGTCAAGATAGAATCCGTTTTTTAAGACACTGCCATCAGTCATAACGCGGAACTGGATATAAATTGATTTTCCTACGTAAGGTTCTAAAGAATAAGCAAATCTTTTCCAACCGCCAGAAGTATCTGTCATTCTCGTGCCTAATTGAAACCATTCTTTGGTGTTAAATGATACTTCAGCCACTGCAACATCATAATTCTTTTCTAAATTATACCAGCACCAGAAAGTCAACGAATCTCCGGAATTAACAAGATAGGGATAAGTTGTGCGAATGTAATTTGAAATGTTATTTGCCGAATCTGACCACATACTTTTTGAGCCTGAGTAAGCTCTGCGGGAACTCAATACAAATCCTTGAACTTGCCAACAGGGTAAGAGCGTATCAAATTGGTCTTGGCTAACATTGTAGTTTGTGAGTTCCTGTAATTCCCAGTATTCCGGATTATTAAACTGGGGATTCTTTGGTTTCCACGAGACGACAAAACTACTGCTGGTTGTGGTATCAGGCACTGAAATTTCCGGTGGTGGAACAAATCCTTTCATTAGAATTCTAACACTATCTGAGAAATTTGTTAAGAAAACCACGGCTTTGAAATTCTGGCGGACAATCTGGTCAACATCAGTAAGTGACTGATAAAATGCTGTACCAATTTCATTAGTAAAAGCAAGACAAGGAACACCATTGAGATATTTATTCCAACCATATATCCAATCATCGCAACCACTGGAAACCGGATAGAGCAAAGGACTCTGTTGCGGTGTATAAGTGCCACCAGATAACTTTTGAATCATATTCGCCATTGTTGTGCCGACGCGTTGATATAAAGCATTATCTGGAGTAGGAATATTTTGATAACCCCAGGGCCAAAGCACCAGTTCCGAATAAGAATGGAACGATAATGAAGCATTAATATTATGAGTCCTAAAGAAGTTGACGACAGCGGATATTTCCGGGCTTGAAGCACCGTATTGACCCATAAATGTCTCACTGGATGGCGAATGTGAACTCTGAGCACCAGAAGTCAAAGCCCCCCATAAACCAAATCGGTCGCCATTACACGCTCCAATATAATTACGATTCAAATCCGTTCCAATTGAACCACCAAACGGCTGGCGGTTCTTACGCCAAGAGCGTCTTAAAGGATAATCATAATAATAACCATCAGGATTAATAACCGGAAAGACCCAGATTTCATGATTATTAACTAAATTCTGGATTTCGGGCACAGTGCGATAAGCCCGAATAATGGAATCAATAATGAACAGGCACATCTCAACTGTTGCCCATTCTCGCGCATGATGCAGACCACAAAAGAAGACACCCGGTTCTTGTGGCTCAGAAATATTAACATTATCAGAAATTTTTACACCATAGATTTGACGATTTTCGTATGATAGCCCAAGACTTTCTAAAGCACATATCTGCGGTGCGGTATTAGTATAACTTCTTAACAATAGATTTACCGAATCAAGACTATGATATTGAGCACGGGAAAGAATTTCGGCTTTTTGAACTTCTAAATCTTCAATAATAATTTGACTTTTCAATCCTGATGCCAAGACTACAGGATAATCTTCAGATTCAACGAGCAATTCATACCATTCTTGGGGTTTAGCACCAGCAATTTCAATATTAGTATACTTAAAGTCAATATGTCTTGCCAGTTCTTCGTAATTCTTCGCATACACGCGGATAACCATTGTCTTAGCATTTGCTATTGAAATGCTAAGAAAGATTATTAACAGGCCAATTAAATATAGTTTATATTTCATATAAGTCTCCAACAATTAGATTTTTCATACTAAAATTATAAATTATGAAAATATCAATGTCAATCTAAAACCAACCTCAAATTAAAATCATTGTGGGGTTAACTTGGTCATTTTTGGTAAGTTTGCCATTTTACAATCAAATCTTTTTCGGGCATAAACTTCTTCTTTGACAGATAATAGTATCTCCGATTATCTCGGAAAATAACACTATCCGCACGATAAGATAATTGTACATCTTCTAAATTTACTGCAACATCAATAATAAAATCTGCTTGTTCTAAGACATTGCGCCAGTATTTAGTCGTTGTAAGAATATATCGGCATTGATTTCTTTTTAGCGATTGCCGATAAAAGACTCTCAATGTTTCTATTGCCTGCGGTCGAAACCGCATTGTAAAGTAGACGCCTGAATCCGTCTGAATATAATTAAACTTTTCAATTGAGATTGAATCCGGATAATTATGGAACTCGTCAACTGGAAAAGGATAAAATATTTTTGCTTTCAGCATCTGTTTTGAGTTGTTTTTGAAGTAATAATCACCATAAATAGTAACTCTGTCAGTATCAACCGATATTATAATATTCTCTTTTAGGAATCTTATCGGATTAATTGGTCTTGGTTGACAGGTAAAAAGACAAAGACTACCAATTAAAATAAATCGGATTATTGATAAGTTGGGAATTTCTATTTTACCGAGATGATTTTACGCGTTAAAGTTTCATTACCAAGATTGATTTTGAGAAAATAGATTCCGGAATTAAAACTCAATTTGATTGGACCTTGATTATTGTGTACAGCCTTAACCAACTTTCCACTTGCGTCATAAATTTTTAAAACAGTGTTTTTTTCTAAAGAAAGCGAAATTGCGGTATTGTTTTTTATCGGATTAGGCATAGAAAGTAAATTTTCTTGAATCAGATGGATATTCTCTTGTTCAATATTAGTCATAGGTATTATTATATTTACCCCTGTAACATTTTGATTATATCCAACATAGACTGAATCGTAATAATTGCCGGCTTGTTGATTATAAGTATTCCAGATTGTTATCCAATATTTTCCTTCGCCTAATCCGGCAATAGTATAATTTCCATTGGCATCAGTTAAACAATTCATTCCACCAGTTGGACCATTAGCAATAACGATACGATTACTCATTGGTTGACCTTGGGAATTGAAGATTGTGCCGGAAATTGAACTCCAATTATCATTGGGTAATCCCAGGCTTGGCGATAAATCAACATACCAGTTAACTCTATCCCAATATATTGAACTCCAGACAGGACTTCGGTAAAGCGAAATACTGCTACCTACCGGTGGTGCTGGTCCGCCTTGCCAACTTGCTGGGAAGCTGGGATAAACAACTCGGTCCATTAGAAATCCTTGGTTATTATAAAGACTTACCACATCAGCAGTATCGTTTAAATTAAATATGCCGGTAGTGTTGGTCGCATCGATTACAACAAATCCATCTGGCGGAATTGTAACTCCTTGATTAATTATCGCAAATCCCGCATTGCTTTGAATTCTCCATCCACTAATATCTATGGGATAGGAATTGCCATATGGAGTTATATGGAGTTCAATTGCTTCTTGGTTGTCGGGTGCGGTTTGGATTTCATTAATAAAAGTTATGATGATTGGGTTGGCATTGATTATAGTCACGCATAATATAAGACAAATTACTGTTGACTTCATTAAATCTCCTTATATAAAAATCTTAATTAAAGATGTTAAGTTTCTATTTGAGAGAACTCGACGAAGGACTATTTTCGTTTCAGTATCGTATAATGAAAGATAAACTACAGTCGGCTTCATAAATCCCTCTTATATAAAAATATTAATAAAAAATCATAAACTTGTCAAGTCTTTTTTGTGTTTTTTCTTTCTTATTCCTATTGTTTAGATTAAATACCATCGAAGGATATACCTTTCAATTCTTAATTTACAAAAAATATTATATATTACGCAGTTTGAAGAATCTAATTGCGAAGGACGTTTATTTTAATATTTTTGATACTCAGATTGTCAGTTTGCAACACAGAAATAATTTTGTCAATATCCTTTCAAAGCCTCCACTAATAATATAATTACGTTTTACCATAATACTATTTTTTCTTTATCAAGTTGACATTGCTTTTTGCAGGGAAGACTAAACTCTTATCCTTTACCGTGTTTAATTACTCTACCTTCAACAATAAATATTACATCTTCACTAATATTAGTTGAGAGGTCCGCAATTCTTTCTAAGTTATGTCCTATTCGAATTAAATGCAATGACCGTTCAATTGTTTTAGAATCAGAAGTCATATATGTTATCAATTCTCTGATAACTTGTTCTAATAAATTATCCACAATCGAATCTTGTTGACAGACCTTTTGGGCTAATTGGGCATCTTCATTAATAAAGGCATTAACACTTTCTTTAACCATCTTAATCACCGTATCTGCCATCTTGGGAATGTCAATCAGTGGTTTAACTGGTGGTCGTTCAATGAGATATAAGGCACTTTCTGCAATATTGACCAGATGGTCACCGATACGCTCTAAATCATTATTAATTTTTAGAACCATCAAAACAATTCTTAAATCTTTTGCTTTCGGTTCATATTGGGCAATGAGATTAGTGCCAAGTTCTTCAATGTCCAATTCCAATTGGTTAGTTTTCGGTTCATCTTGTTCAATTATTTCTCGCAATAGAGTTTTTTCTTTTGTCAGGAGTCCTTTCATACATTTATCAATCATACTTTCAATAAATGTAGCATAGTCAATTAAGGCTTTCTTTAGACTTAACATCTTCATATCTAATAATAGCATATTATCTCCTTATCCAAACTTACCAGTAAGATAAGCTTCAGTTCTCTTATCTTTCGGTCTGGTCATAATCTTTTCGGTCAAGTCAAATTCAATCAATTCGCCTAAATAGATAAAAGCAATGTAATCAGCAATGCGGGCTGCTTGAGCAATATTATGGGTAACTTGAATAATGGTCACATTGTTTTTTAATTCTACGAGCAAATCTTCAATCTTTGCGGTTGATTGTGGGTCTAAGGCGGAAGTCGGCTCGTCTAAAAGAATAATTTCTGGGTCAGTGGCTAAAGCCCGGGCAATGCATAATCGTTGTTGTTGACCACCCGAAAGACTGAAGGCATTGTCATGTAATCGGTCTTTAACTTCATCCCATAACCAAGCATCGCGTAGACTCTTTTCTACCTTTTCCATCATCTGACTTTTTGATAATTTGCCTTGAATCTTTAATCCGAACAGGACATTTTCTAAGATTGATTTCGGAAATGGATTTGGTTTCTGAAAGACCATACCGACTTTCATTCGCAATTCATAAACATCAATCTTGTCTGAATAAATATCAACGCCATCAATTAAAATACTGCCTTTTATTTTCGCTTCAGGAATTAAATCATTCATCCGATTAAAACAACGAATTAAAGTTGATTTTCCACAACCCGAAGGACCAATAATTGCAGTTAGCTTTTTACACGGTGTTGACATATTGATGTTTTTTAAGACATGTTTCTCGCTAAACCATAAATTAAGGTCTTTAACACACAATAAATCGCATATGTCAACACATTGTTGAGTTCTGTCTGCTACCATTTTTTTCTCTTTCTGATTCGGTATCTAATAATTATTGCTACTAAATTAACACTTAATACTAATAATAGTAAAACAACCGCAGTGCCATAGGCAATTGGCACTTGTTCTCTTGGTGCGGTGCCTTCTGTCATTAAAGCATAAATATGGTATGGTAAAGCCATTACTTCGTCAAGAATTGAAGTTGGTAGTTTCCGGGTATAAAATGTTGCTGCGGTAAAAAGAATCGGTGCGGTTTCACCTGCGGCCCGACCAACACTAATAATTGCGCCGGTAAGGATATTTGGTAATGCGGTTGGCAAAACTACTTTGGTAATGGTCTGTCTTTTAGTTGCACCCAATGCATATGCTGCTTGACGAAAACTATCCGGCACGGTCTTGATTGCTTCTTCACTGGCATTGATAATAATAGGTAAAATTAAAATCGCTAAAGTTAAAGAACCGGATAAGATTGATACGCCAAAGCCGAACAGATTCACAAATATGGCTAATCCGAAAAGGCCGAAAACAATTGATGGCACGCCAGCCAAAGTATTAATTGCGGTGCGAATAGTATTGACCAAATACCCCGGTTTGGCATATTCGGACAAATAGATTGCGGCAAAGACGCCTAAAGGTAATGCAACAATAATTGTTAATATTACTAAATAAAAAGTTCCTAAAATTGCTGGGAATATACCTCCGGCGGTCATACCTTCTTTTGGTGCTTGGGTCAAAAACGAGAGTGATAGAACCTTACTTCCTTTAGCAAATATCATCACTAAAAATATGAGCAGGAATAAAATACTGATTAAAAGGGCGATACGCACTAATATCAGCCAAGTTGTTTGATTTAGTCTGCGTTTCATCCTCATAAATTTTGTGACCTCATTACTTTTCGTTTTATTGTCTCAGTAATCAGATTGGAGACAAAAGTAATTATAAATAACACAATTGCGATGCCGAATAGTGCATGATAGTGGTCACTACCGACAACCGTCTCGCCCATTTCTGCGGCAATGGTTGCAGTCATTGGTCTTACTGGCGAAAAGATTGATTTTGGTATTATTGCCGAACCCCCAGCAACCATTAACACAAGCATTGTCTCACCGATTGCTCGACCAAAACCAAGAATGATACTCGCATAGATACCGGATTTAGCTGCGGGCAAAATAACTTTATAAATTGTTTCCCATTTATTAGCACCTAAGGCATAAGATGCTTCTCGCAGTTCATTAGGAACTGATGAGATGGCATCTTCGGAAATACTGGCAATAATTGGCACAACCATAATCCCAAGAATAATTGATGTAGTAAATGCGTTAAGACCAGTGGAAAGATTAAACAATCGCATCACAAAAGGTGCTAAAAACGCCATTCCAAATAATCCATAAATAACAGATGGGATTCCCGCCAAAAGTTCCACAAAAGGTTTTAAGATTTCGCGAGTCTTAAAACCAGCAATTTCAGATAAATATATAGCAGAACCAACACCTAATGGAATTCCAATAATCAGAGAACCAATTGTAACAACTAATGACCCAACAATTAATGCTAAAATACCGAAAGTGGGCTCTTCATGTGTGGGATGCCAACTTGTCGTAAACAAAAATTTTATAACGCCATAAATCTTAAAGATCGGATAACCTTCCTTAAAAATACTTAAAATAATACCAAAGAGAAAAATTACTGAACATAATGCGGCAAAAAGTGCAATGAATTTGAACAAGGATTCTTTGAATTTCATTTATCAAGAATTAAGACGGGGAGAGAATAATCTCTCCCCGCTTGTGTTAGATGCATTATTTATTTTAGAGGTACATATCCGGTTTCACTTACTAATTTCTGACCACTTGGTGATAATATAAAGTCGATAAATTCTTTAACTATACCTTTGGGTGTTCCATTAGTATACATATATAACGGTCGGGCTAATTTATATGTTCCATCCTGAACTGTTTTGTTGCTCGGCAAAACACCTTCAACCTTAAGTGCTTTAACTCCTTCAGAGAGATAACCCAGTCCAATATAACCAATCGCGCCTGGGGTTTCTTGAACCGTAGTCGCAACTGCTTTGTTGGAAGCAAGCATTAGCGCATCATCTTTGGTCTTTTCGCCACCTAAAACTTTTTCTTTGAATACTTCAAAAGTTCCTGAAGCAACATCTCGAGAGACGACCACGATTTCTTTATCTGGACCGCCGATAACTTTCCAATTTGTAATTTTCCCGGTATAAATATCTTTTAGAGTTTTTATTGAAATCTCATTAATCGGATTTTGCGAATGGACAATCACTGCCAAGCCATCTAAAGCAATTATATTGCCAACCGGATTAACCCCCTTCTGTTTTGCTGTTGCCAGTTCTTTATCTTTAATCGGACGAGAAGACATTCCAATATCAATCGATTTTGCTGTAAGCGAAGCAATACCAACACCAGAACCACCGCCACGTACAGAAATATTTACTTTTGGATTAATATCCATAAATGCCTCAGCGCACTTTTGCGCAATTGGCAAGACGGTTGTTGAACCAGCCAAGGTAATATTTTTCTTGGCAGCAAATAGATCGGATGTAGTAAAGATTATTAAGCCAACAACCAATAATCTAAATAAATATTTCATTTTATTCTCCTTTCTAATTTAATATTGTGGAACTGAATTTCCACTTTAACTGAACACCAATCTGGTCTTCAGGTTTTTTTACTTCCGTAATTGTCGCATCTTCTTTTTTATAGGTTTTGCGTTGCCAGTTTAATTGAAGGGTTAAGACTGGGTCAGCACTTGCACCACGCAAAATATTATAATTACCACCAATAACCATTGTCGAGAATGCGCTCTTGTAATCTTTAATATCGGTATTACTATCCCAGAAATCATAACGCAAAACTAAGTCTAAATCAATCGGAATCAATTGACTTAAATAGAAGACCGGGGTTACGGAAAATCCTTTACTTTTGTAAACATAGGTTGTAGTAGTTATTGTATCCGGAATGTTCGGTCGGGAAATCTTTATAGTTATAGTAGAATCATAATAATTCGTTAAATATTCACCCCAGATTTCTGCTGGTCCAAATGCGAGCTTGGTAATCCCAGCAACCGCCCGACGCTTATCATAAACATTTTTGAATAATGATTCCGCCCGACTTGGAGTTGTTGTGGGTCTCACCAAGCCGGTGACACCTGGCTTATCTAAAATAACTGAACCACCTAAAGTAATACCAGCAATTGGTGTAAATCTTAAATTGAATAATGGTGCGAATTGAGTATTAACTTTACTTTGAGTTTTTGTATATCCTTCACCATTATATAAGCCTACGGCGTATTCTCCAAAACCTTGTGGCAAATAACCAGTAAATGCTATTCCATAATCAACGGGTGCTGCGACTTTTTCTTTATCTTCAAATGATTTCTCAATAACTGGATATGTCCAGTCATAGACCAAACCGAAGTAGTTTTTAATCAATCCAATTTCAAGATTACTCTCTTTAATTGGTAAAGGTTCGGCAAATTGTAAAAACCCGTATTTCACTTTAATACCTGCACCGTCATTATATTTATCGCTGGAGAAAAAATCGAGCGTAAATCGTCCTTTGATTTTATCACTTAGTTTTGGTTCTAAAGTCAAATATCCGCGGTCGAAGGAGAATTGGTTTAAGGTTGTTTTGTTATCCTTTCGTTGCATCATATACCTATTCCAGATTTCACCTGCGACTTTCGTCTCACCGGCTTTTAATGCTACTGCCCAGAATAAAAGTAGTAGGGTTACTTTTAATATATTTTTTTTGAGCATATCTGCTCCTTTCTTTTTAATAATATATTCATTCGCTTTGAGTATAACACCCCTCAGTTAAAATAATATGAACAAATTGTTAAGATTTAGTTAAGACAATGCGGCTATTATTAATTACTGTCTACTTATATTATAAAATATCAGATGGGATTTATTATTTATGTCCTAAAAATTGATTCGTGGGCAAGACAAAACGGCTAGCAATAAATTTATCTAAATGTCTCTTGAATCCACTGCTTTATCTTATCTCTTACTTGCCGAAAGACATTTAAGATCTCTTCTTCACTACCAATAAAACTTGTTGGGTCTGGAAAACTTTGGTGCACACGGATTTTACCGCCTGGAAAGAATGGGCAGGGTTCATTGGCACTGTCACAGACAGTTATCACATAATCAAATTCTTGATTTAAGAATTCCTGCACGCTTTTTGACCGATGCTGAGAAATATCAATACCAATCTCTTGCATTACTTTTATTGCATAAGGATTAACTTGTGTTGGTTGAGTACCAGCACTATATGCTTCGTATTTGTCACCATATAAATGGTTAAGCAATCCTTCCGCCATCTGGGACCGTGCTGAATTATGGGTACAGATAAATAAGGCCTTTTGCTTCATTTAAAAGTAATAATTCTATTATTCCAGAATAATGATTTTGCCGGTTTGGTTTTTCATCTGGTAGAAGTAAATACCAGTGGGAAGTTTGATTTTAAGTTGGTTTTGGATTGTTTGCTCCAAAATCAATCGGCCAGAAGCATCATAAATTTTCAGTTTTGTTTTTTCTCCGGCTGGATATTGAAAATTGACCAGGCCACGACTGGGATTCGGAAAAACCTTCAAAGTCGATAGGGAAAAGGGAATATCTCTTTCTTCAATTCCAGTTAAAGGAGTTTTTAATACTCCCACGTACGGCGGCTCTACGATTCTTCCAGCTAAAAGCATTTGACCATCGCTGGTAGACGTGGCAGCTCTTAAAGAGACGTAATTATAAGTCTGGTGGGGATAAGTAGTGAAATTAATAAGATTTCCCTGAAGATCAGTTTGAATCAGTCCGGCCGTGGGAAAATAATGAGAATCAAAGAAGCAAACTGCCATTGAAATAGTATTATCATTTTGCCAAATACCCACAGGTATGCCTCGATAGAACCCAAAGGTCGGTAATATCTTTCGCCAAATTTCATTTTTCAGAGAATCAGTTTTCAAAAGAAAAATAAAAACTGAATCCGGACTAGTAACATCCCTCAAACCTGTAATTAAAAAACAAGAATTTTCAAGAGCAAAGGTAGTCGCGTATAGATGCACCCCCCCTTAGCCAATCATCAACATACTCGGTTTTATTGATGACCTGTCCAGCAGCATTGATTTCGGCTAAAAAGGTTCGCCAAATCGATGGTCCGGTCGGTAAATCAACACTTGCTGAACCGAGAAGATAGATTTTATCTGTTCTCGTTGTTAGGCCGCATATTTCCATGTCACGATAGATACTTTCCCTGGCCACGCCGTAGCGCGTCCAGATTGTCTCGCCGCTTTGATTAGTCCGTGCCAGAATAATGTTTCCACCTGCATAATTTCTACCTCCCATAATAAATCCGGAATCAGGTGGAAAAAGAGCGAGGAAATAGGGTTGTGCGACCGGTTGTCCTTGAGGAAGAAAACCTTTTGTCCAAAGGCTTTCCCCTAAAGCATTGGTCTTAATTAGCCAGAACGTATTAGCTGCTCCATGAAATCTGGCGTTAGTTGATAGAACAGCTAAACCACCTTCTGGTGTTTTTACCACTGCATTTCCCCAGGTGCGGCGATCTGGAAAAAATCGAACCCAATTTGTCATACCACTGTTTTTATTGATACTGGCCAAATAACAGGCACCACCCGCATATAGGAAAGAACCACCGGTATGAATGTAAGCCTCTTCGGTTTCAATAATCGCGCAAGGCGCAGCATTGCCGAGCTCCGGATACGTCCACCAGGTTTGAGCGGAAGCCGAAAGAACAAAAACAGAAAAAATCATTATTAAAATCCTTTTCATTTTTTCCTCCATTCATCAGCCATTTTAGCTGATGGTCAGGATTTGAATTTGGCCCATTAAGGACCAGCCCTGACAATTTCAAAATAACAGATTTTTTAAAAAAAGTCAAGGTTTTAGAAACCAAAAAATTAGCCATCTGCGAACGGGCTGAATTATGGGTACAGATAAATAAAACTTTCTTCTTGTTCACCCTATATTCTCGCTACTCTTTACTCGCTTCTATATTGCGGTAGTGTAATAATAAATCTTGTGCCTTTTCCAATTTCGCTTTCAACTTTTATGTCACCGCTATGGGGTATATTTTTTATAATCAAACTGTGGTAATGTAATAATAAATCTCGTTCCCTTACCCACTTCACTTTCCACTTTTATCTCACCATTATGACTTAAAACAATATGTTTGACAATGGATAAACCTAATCCAGTTCCGCCGAGTTTGCGCGAACGGGATTTATCAACGACATAGAACCGCTCAAAAATTCTATCCAAATGCTCTTGGCTAATACCGATACCGGTATCTTCAACTGTAATTTTTATATTATTATTAATTTTATTTATCCGAATCTCTATCTTCCCCTTTTCCACATTATATTTAATCGCATTATCAATAAGATTTGTCAACATCTGTTCAATCAAAAAATAATCTCCTTGATAATTTTGAGCATTATCGTCAATACTAATCTTAAACTTTAATTTTTTACTCTTCAGGCTTTCGCTAAACATCTTTTTAATATTATTAAGCATTTCGCTAAAATTAATCTTTTCCGTATGTAATTTTTGTTCTCGGTTTTCTAAATCGGAAATTATTAGCAAGTCTTGAACGATGTTAATCAAACGGTCCGCATTGCGGCTAATTGCTTTAACAAACTTCAGATATTTCTTGTCCAATTCATCTGTAAGTGTATCTGCAAAACCTTTAATACTGGTAAGCGGTGTTTTTAATTCATGGGAAACATTAGCAATAAAATCGGCTTTAACTTGTTCCAGTTTTTTTGCTTCGGTAATGTCGTGTAAGATAATAATTGCCTTATTATGACCGAGCTGGTTGGTCACTAATTTCCCACTTACTGAATAGATGTTATGGTTAATTTCAATTACTTGATTACGACATATTTTCTTATCTTTAAGCGCTTTTACTATATCACTAAATTGTCTACTTTTAATTACCTGCCAATAATATTGTCCGATGATATTATTTTTTATCCCTGCAATAGTTTTGAAACTGTCATTAGTCATTATGATTTGGTCTCGGTCATTTATTACTACTAACCCTTCAGTCATTGCACTCAAAATTGATTTAATCTCTTCCCGTTCTGAATGTAAGTCTTCAAATAGATTTCTAAGCGATTCTGCCATTTTATTGATTGTATCGGTTAATTTACCAATTTCGTCTTTACGACTACTGATAATATGCGTTTGAAATTCACCATTTTTAATGCGCTCAGCAGCTTTTGTTATCAGTCGAATTGGTTCGGTTAAATTTTTTGATGTTATAAATGCTAAAACTAATGCTAAAATTGTGAGAATCGCTGCTAAAAAGATTATCTTTGTATTAACTGCAGATAAATCTTTTTCAATTTGCCTAAGATAGGCGCTTGTTCTAACCACGGCAATTGCTTTATTATTTACGATAACTGGAATTGCAACATATAGCATATTCTGTTGAGTGGTTTTGCTAAAGCGAATTTTTTTACCGAGTCCTTTTTGAATCGCTTGAATAAACTCAGTACGCGTTGAATGGTCTTCCATCTTATCAGCTTGATAATCAGATTCGGCAATGACTAATCCGTCGTTTCGAATAATCGTAATTCGGGTGTTAATTTGAGAAGCAATAGTCTTAATAAATGTATTAATTTGCTTGTATCGATTATTAATTAAATCATCTTTAATTTCGGCGCTAATAATTTCTGCTTGTTTTTGTAAATTATTTTCTAAAGTTTTTAGATAATACTTCCGATATTCATAAGATGTGATTAAAGTGATAATTAAAGTTGTTAAAACAATAATTAACGCATACAGAAGAAAATGGCGAAGAAACAGATTAATCCGCATCTTAATTAATCCTTATCAAATTTATATCCAACCCCACGCATTGATTTAATGTAGTTGTTATACTTACCAAGTTTTTTACGAAGATTACGAATATGAACATCTATTGTGCGGTCAAGCACAACACGGTCGTATTCCCAAATCTCGTCTAATAATTGCTGACGACTAAATACCCAACCCGGTCGAGAAATTAAAACAGACAATAATTTAAATTCTGTAGTTGTTAAATCAATCTTTTTCTGATTGATTGTCACAAGATACCTTGATAAGTCAATCCTTAATCCATCAATTTCAATAACTTTGGCTTGCTGTTGTTTAGATTCAAATCGACGCAGAACAGATTTAACTCTTGCGATTAGTTCTCTGGGGCTAAATGGTTTAGTAATATAATCATCTGCACCTAATTCCAAACCGAGCACTTTATCGGCTTCTGAACTCTTAGCAGTAAGCATAATGATTGGAATCGAACTGGTATGCTCATCTTTCTTTAGGATTTTACAAACTTCCAAGCCATCAATTCCAGGTAACATTAAATCTAAAATAATTAAATCGGGTTTGGTCTTTTTGACATATTCCAAAATACTTTCGCCATCATAGAATGGTTCGACCTTAAATTTCTCTTTTTCCAAATGGTGTGTGATTAAGTCAACAATATCCTCTTCGTCATCAACCACTGCAATCAATCGCGCCATACAGACTAATTATAATTAGATTAATATAAAAGTCAAAGTCAATATTTCAGAAGTCTAAAAATATCAAAAGTATTTCGCAAAAAGCAATAAATATTAGCAATATTTATCTGATAAAATCAGAAACTCTATTATTTAAGGATATCAACTGAACTTTGATTTTTAGTTCCAAAGGAAGTTTAGACTAACAGACAACTTCTCAAAACACCAACCCGATAGACAGATTTAAAGTTATACATATATTTTAACAAAATTTTATGCTAATTTTTACTTTATCTTTCTGATTTTTAAATTGATATATTAAAAACCTGTTGAGATGAATTTGTGCCCCCCACACACCGAGTAATGAATCAACTAAAATGGGTTAACGGTTTCTTAAAAAACGGGTTTTGAGATTTTTATAAAATTGCTTAGACATACTTCTATTTTGGAGATATAATTAAATTTTGTTGAAAATTAAAAATATGCTATTTGATTTGTACAATCAAGTGATATAACTAAATTTTGCGAAAAATTTAAAATACACTATTTTATGTATATAATAAAAAAACCAGTGCAATTAAAAATACTTTGTTTTAAGCGATATGGTTGACACTATCGGTTATCCGATAGGCGAGCCCATCGGCAAGCCAGGGGGCAAGCCGAGGGGCATACCGGTCGGCAACCCGCCGGCTTACCTACCCGACCAACAAATCGACAGTCTTTTAGATTACCCGCCTGACTACCGATTAATCTAACCAATGTACTACCAACAGGATAGCAGAGTATGTTGTCTAATCGATTATCCATCAGGTCAAACAGGCCGGTTGTTAAAGATATCACTAATTTATTTTACTTTAAGAATTATTAATGGAGCGTAGGGCTGATTGATTCATGCTGAATTAGTATCCCCGATTGTGTATCGGCAAAAACAACTGGAAGGTACATTAAAAATTGGGATATAAGGAATGTGCTCAACTTTAATTTAACAAATTTTCCCCCGCTATTGTCAATACCGCTATATTTCTTTGGCAATTGAAGTGTTTTTTTGTCTAATATTTTATTATTTCTGAGAGCAAACTATTTGAAAAAGATAATATGTTTTTGTTCAAGAAATAAAAAGTTGCCATTAGGCAAAGCACTTTCTTAACTAGTAGGAAGAAGAATTGTGATAGCTTATGATAGGATAACTTGAAAATTATTGATTCTTGCCTCTTCTCGCAAAAGTTTTAACATATTCTTTTGATTAGCAGCAAGGCGGTTTTCATCAAAATAATTTTTGCTCGTTAATTTTAATACTGCTATTGGATTATATTTTTTGTTATCAATCGTTACATCTTCAAGATTGGTAAATAAAATCATTTTCAATAAACCATCTTTTATATCTTCCAAGGACGGTATGGCATTGGTTTTGCTATATTTTCCTTCAATAAGGAAAACGTTTTCTCCTTTAATCTCAACTTCATCGGAAGTAAAATAGTAATACCCGCCTAAATAATTTTGTATTGTAATTATTGCTTTTGTCCCCGATATTTTTTCTTTGGGCTGAATTGTTAACTTTTCGCGTCTTTGTGCTTTTTCTGCTAATGTTCGCGAAAGAATTATAAAATTTTCTTTTCCTTTTAATATTTCGGCAATTCTTTTTTCCGCACTTTGTAGAGAATGCATTTCAACTTCTAACTTTTTAGAAATTCTTTCATAAGCTTCTATCGCTTTTTGTCCAATTTCCCCGACTTTATCAATATGTTCAAGATTCCAATGTAGAGCATCTGATTGATAGGTTAAGATTTTTTTAATTTGTTCTTGGACGTAGTTAATATCAAAGCGTTGGTCAGTAATTTTATGTCTATATTTTGTGCTTCTTTTTGCGTCGCAATAATAAGCGATAATAACATAGATACCAAGCAAACTCATTAGAGATATTGTGTCCCATTGTAAAAAATCTCTATCGCCATCCTTGCCTTCATCTTTGACAAATGGAATTATTGTTATTTTCTTTCCGGAAAAACTGAGCGTGTCGTAAACCCTTGCATAAGGATAGGAACGTGTACGTTTAGCCGAAACCCACCAACTTACGGCTAATTTGTTTTCTTTATTAATATTCAGAATAAAAGCAGAGTGAGAATTTAATGCATTCTCTAACTCATTAAAATCAAAAATTTCTAGGTGTCGACCAAGAAGCGGTTGGTATTTTATTCCTTTTATTTTAGCCGACAGGTCCATATTTGCCAGGTTTACGATAAATAATTTCTAATTTGTCGTCTTGGTCGGCAAGTAAATCTCTTTGTTTGCTATCAAATCCTAATTTTTCTTTTATAATTGGTACTAACGATTTTTTTATTTCGATACCGATACTATTCCTTCCTAAATCTCTTGCTGCCTTCATTGTTGTTCCGCTACCAGCAAATGGGTCCAATACAGTTTCCCCCTTGTAAGAAAATAATTTAATGATGCGATAGGGCAATTCATAAGGGAAAGCCGCAATATCTTTTTCTAAAAGCGAACCTGGTAAAACATTGTTCATCTCCCAAAGAGTCATATACCATTTCTTATTGGAAAATTCTTTGGTATCAATTTTTGACGCCTCGCGAATTTCTTTGGGTATTGAACGATAATTGAATTTACCCTTTTGAAAGATGATAATGCTTTCCAGTAAATTGTCAGGATAGAAATACATCGGATAAGGATTTTGAAGAATAACTCCGCTCCTTCTACTAATTCTTAAATATCCGTCAGGCTTTTTCCAAATAATTCTATCTCGATATCTAAATCCGACTTCTTGAAAAATTTTTGTTGCATCCGCAACGATGGGAAATTTTTCGCCGTTAATTAACATATCATCAATATTTAATACAGCAATTCTTCCTTCTTGCAACACTCTAAATGTTTCTTTAGCAAACCTACGTAATACTCCGAGATACTGCTCGTAATTCTTAAATAGTCCCTTGTAATCAAATGGAGAATTAAAATATGGTGGAGAAGTTACCATCAGATGAACACTCAAATCAGGTATCTCTTCCATACTCATACAATTCCCGATTATAAGTTTATGTGTTGTCGACATATTTTAATCTTTAAAAAAATCGGTGCCTAAAATAATGTTAATTAACTTTATGGGGGCCAAAATTTGAATTGTAATTTTTAAGGGTATTGATTTTTTGATATTATGAACAGACCGCTTCGGCATAATCCTTTTAGATTTCTATATGCTTTCTTAATACATTAAATATAATACATATTTTGAGGGCAAAGTCAAACAATATTTGACGAGTATCTTATTATTACTTGCAACATATTGTTAGGAACAAACATGATATCGGATTATATTTTTATATTTAATTTTATTCGTATCTTAAAGCGTCAATAGGATTAAGCATAGATGCTTTACGGGCAGGGTATACTCCAAAGAAGAAACCAACCGCAAAGGCAAATAAGAATGATAATAATATTGAAGTTGGTGTTATGACTGTTGGCCAACCGGCTAATTGACTAGTTATTTTACTGGCACCAATGCCTAAAATGATACCGATGACGCCGCCGCAGAGAGAAACAATCACGGCTTCAATTAAAAATTGACCAAGAATATCAAGTCTTTGCGCACCAATTGCCTTGCGAATACCGATTTCTTTGGTCCGCTCAGTAACCGATACAAACATAATATTCATAATACCGATACCGCCAACAATTAGACTAACAACTGCAATACCGGCTAAAAGCAAAGTAAAAGTTCTGCTGGTCTCTTTGGCGGTAGAAAGAATCTCCGCTTGAGACCTCACATTGAAATCATCTTCCTGTCCGGGTCGAATGCGATGTCGCTCGCGAAGTAGATTGGTAATTTCTTCAGATGCTTTCTCAACAAGTTTTTCACTTTTGGCTTCAACATTAATTTCTGATACCTGATCACGGTCTAAACCGAATAGTCTTTTTTGGGCAGTGCGTAATGGCACAAAGATAACATTGTCTTCATCACGCCAGCCACTACTACCCTTTTTACTCATTACACCGATTACTTGGAAGATATTGCGTCTAATTTTTATATATTGGCCAATCGGGTCAGTGTCGCCGAATAGTTTCTCAACTACGGTTTTACCTAAAACCGCAACTCGACGCATCAGTTTATTATCTTCTTCAGTAAAATATACGCCTCGCTCAACCGGAAAATTTCTGATTATCGGGAAATTAGGCGTTGTGCCATTGATTTCGGTATTAATATTTTGGTTGCCATAAACGACTTGCACATTGCGTCGGAAAGAAGCATCAACACGGGCAACTGATGGACATTGTTCAGCAATTGCTTTAGCATCGGCATATGATAACGGGGTAAAACTGCCGCTACCAACCATCCGCCGAAATTGGTTTACCATTACCAAATTTGCGCCCATTTGTTTGATGCGTTGAGTAACCTGAGTGCTTGCGCCCTGACCAATTGCAATCATTGTAATTACTGCGGACACACCAACAATAATACCGAGCATAGTGAGAAAACTACGCAGTTTATTAGCAAAGATTGATGTGGTTGCCATCGAGATGCTTTCTTTTATTTCGGCAATTGTAAACTTACGCTTTTTTTTGATTACAGAGTCCGCGGATGATATCGCTTGTTTTTTGGTTTCAATGGCGGCTGTGATTGGTTTTGTCTTATCCGCAATATATTGGTCTTGAACAATCTCGCCGTCTTTAAGTCGAATAATTCTTCGAGCATAGGCAGCAACTGAATCGTCATGAGTCACCATTACAATGGTAATTCCTTTTTTATTAAGCTCACTTAAAATTGACATTATCTCTTTACCGGCTTTGGAATCCAAATTACCAGTTGGTTCGTCAGCCAGAATTACTGAAGGTTGATTGGCTAAGGCACGAGCAATTGCTACTCTTTGTTGCTCACCACCAGAAAGTTCTAAGGGACGATGATGGGCACGCTCTGAAAGGTTTACCTGTCTTAAAGCATTATAAGCAATCTCTTTTCTTTTAGTATTATTACCGGAATAGATAAGCGGTAATTCAACATTTGCCAGAGCAGTTAGTCGTGGTAATAAGTTATAATTTTGGAAAACAAACCCGATTTTCTCGTTACGGATTTGGGCTAACTGGGCATCAGAGAATTCGCTCACATCAATCCCGTCAAGCAGGTATTTACCTTTAGTCGGAACATCTAAACAGCCTAAGATATTGAGTAAGGTTGATTTACCGGAACCGGATGGTCCCATAATGGCAATGAACTCGCCATCTTGGACTTGAAACGAAATATTCTTTAGTGCCCAGAGTTCGATTTTCCCCATTCGGTAAATCTTGCAGATGTTTTTTAATTCTATCATTTAAACCTTCTCAATTGCTCTTAATTTTGTTGACGTGGATATTTTCATTTATCATCTAAATCCACCGGGCATCTGTCTTAACATCTGACGCATTCTGCGTTCAGACTCACTAGGGCCACTGAAACTTTGTAGACCGCTACTTATTAAAATCTTATCCCCTTCATTCAAGCCTTCAATAATCTCGACCATTTTACCATCAGTTACACCGGTTTTAATTTTTCTCGGCTCGGGTTTATTACTGGTCAAAACTTGAACAAATTGGTTTCCATCGCGTTCTTTAATTGCACTTTTGGGAACAAGTAAGATATTGTCTTTTTTTACCACGAAAAATTCAACATTCGCCGTCATACCTGAAGCCCATTTTGCCGGTACTTTATCCGGTTCAACCATGACATTATAAACCACAACATCGGAAACGACCGTGCCTTCTCGAGCAATTTTAGTAACTTTAGCCGACACCGGTTCATTTGGAAAGGCATCAAGTGTAATTTGAGCTTTTTGTCTCAGTTCAATTTTACCAATATCCGCTTCATCCACCGTAACACTTGCAACTAATCGGTCGGAAATTACAAACAGAGTTGTCTGAGTATTAACGTTTTGTCCTGGTTCGCAAGTTCGTGAGATAACTTCACCGGTAATTGAGTTGGTTAGGGGAACTGGTTTATATGCCTTTTCCGCAATTTCGTAAGATTCTTGGGCAGATTGGATTTGTGTTGAATCTCTGCTCTTCTGGGCAGATTCTAAAACTGCGCGTGCTGCGTCTAAAAGTGCAATTCTATCTTCGCTGGAAATCCAAGCCAGAATATCACCAGGTTTTACCTTTTCACCCTCATCAACTAAAATCTCTTCAATTCTGCCACTAACTGGTGATTTGACTTCAACCCGAGTAAATGGTCTAATTGTGCCAGTCGCAATAACTTTTACCTCAATATTGCCTTTAGAAACTTCTACGGTTGTAAATTTCGGTGATTGCATTCTTTTAATCTGTCTTTTACGAAAAATAAAAAAAACACCACTAACAAGGACAATTACGATAATAATACTACTGATTAAAATTCTTTTCATCAATTACTCCTTCCTATAGTGTACGATAATTTTGCACTTGCATTGCGTAAATTATATAACGCATTGAGCAGATTATTTTCTGCTTGAGCCAATTCGTTCTCTTTTTGCTGTAAGAAAAAGTACGAGGTTCTGCCTTGCTCATATTGGAGTTTTGTTAGTTGATACTGGCCTTGAATTGCAGTCAGAGCCTTTTGACTGACTTCGAAATTTTTCTTGGCTAAAACCCAGTCCGCATATGCTCTTCTGACTTCAGATTCAATATTATTAGAGAGTTCTTGTAATCTTAAAGCATTTTGTTTGATTGCAATCTCGGCTTGTTTTACTTTACTTTGAGTTGCAAAGCCATTGAATATTGACAGAGACAGTCCAACACCTGCGGACCAGTTTTCGTTTTGTTTCAAAAAGTTCTCACCGGATAAACCATACGATGATGACAAAGAAATTGTGGGCAAATAATTGCTGAATGCTTGATTTTTTTGCATGTGTACAATCTTTTGATTTATCTTTTGGCTGATAATTTCGGACCGCGAGTTTTTGGCTTCATTAATTAAACTGTCCAATTCAGGGAAATCAATCGGTTTATCTTCATAAAAAATTTCAATATCTTCACCATTAAGATTAATTAATTTATTAAGAGCAATTTTGGCTAAAACCAGATTCTGTTGAGCGCTGAACAATTCATATTCAGTCTGTTCTAAATTTGCTTCAGCCTGAGCAACATTGGCTTGATTTTCTCTGCCCACATTGTAATTAAGTTTAATCAAAAGAAGATTTTCTCTTCGGCGTTTTAAGATTGTATTAATAAGTGCAACCTGTTCTTGAGTTTGTAAAATTTTAAAGAATGCTTGTTTGACTGCAAGGACAACTTCACATTCCTTTTGACGATAATTCGCTTCAGCAATTTTGATTTTCTCTTGTGCAATTTTTGAGCCGGCTCGGATTGAGCCACCTTTATAAATTGTATATTGAGCGTTTATATTATTAGAAAAATTTCCTGATGCATCTTCTCTTGCATTTCCACTTTTCCGATAATTACTTGAAAGACCAATGCTTGGGAAATAAGCCGAATTTGCTTCAGTCAGATTGGTACGTACTGCTTCTATATCAATTAGAGATTGTTTTAGAGAAAGATTATTTTGTTTAGCAATCAGAATACAATCGTCTAAAGTCATCCGATACGGATTATTGTTTGATAAATTGAAGACCGTTTCGGTCAACGGTTGGGCGGACAGAGAAAATGTTATTATCCCAATTATCAAGAAAGATATAAAATTCATTAGACTTTTATCTATTTTAACACTGATATGACCTGTGTCAATAAATAATATGATTTGTTATCAAAAAAACTCCTGCTAAAATACTGTTGAGGTCTATTTGTCAAAAGTAATTGAATTTCATATGTGAAATCTACGATATTGACTTTTTAAGGAGTAATTGGTCTTTGATATTGACAATGATTTCTTCTTAAATATCGTTCCCGTTGTGTTTCAAGATAAGCATATCGCCGCAGGAACCGATTTCTTCGATGTCTGCATAATTTACCAATCTTTAATCTTCTAAAAATTGCTTTCCGCTCGAATTCTGCTCTTTGAACCTGAATCCGATGTCTTGTAATTCTTCTAGCTTGGGGTTTTGCATTAGGATTATCGGCAAAAAGAGCCGGCACAAAGACAAATAGACTTAATATTATGATAATTGTTGATAGAAATTTTCTTTTTATCTTATTCATTGTATCCTCCACTTTCTGTTTGCTGTTGACTTTATTATTTTCATACATATTATTAGACAAGAAAAATTTTAAAAAGTTTAATTAGCAAATAAATCACTAAATAGAGATTGTTCAGTAGCAGGTTGACATTGGTTTAATTTTCAATATCTTTATTGAGTGAAGACTGCTAAATCGGAAACGCCGGAAACTAACTTTATTGTCTTTTTAGGTACTGGTGGTGCACGGATTGTTGTTGCAAAACAATTACGGGCAACAGGTGGTATGTGGTTTTCCTTAAACCATACGAATTTCATTGTTGACCCTGGACCAGGTTCATTAGTAAAGGTTACTTCTTCAAAACATCATCTTGACCCGACTAAATTGGATGCAATTATTCTTTCCCATAAACACATCGACCATTCTAATGATGTCAATATTATGATTGAGGCGATGACTACTGGTGGAACGGTTAAACGCGGAAAACTCTTTTGTCCTAAGGATGCCTTAGAAGGCGATGATAAGATCATATTGAATTACTTGCGTGATTTCTTAGACGAGATTACAATATTACGCGAACACGGCAAATATAAAATTAATGGTATTAACTTTACAACACCGAAACAACAACACCATCCTGGAGATGTTTACGGATTGATTTTTGACACGGGAAAAATAAAGATTTCATATGTTGTCGATACTAAATATTTTCCAGAACTCGCCGATATCTATCGAGCGGAAATAATGATATTTAATGTGATTCGTCTACAACCGAGTGAAATTGAACATCTGTCCTTAGATGATGTTAAAACAATTATTCAGAAAGCAAAACCCAAGACCGCAATTCTTACTCATTTTGGAATGACGATGCTTAAAGCCAAACCTTGGAAACTTGCTGACGAGTTGACCCAACAAACTGGTATAAAAGTTATTGCTGCCAATGATGGTATGAAATATGAACTTTCTGAAGTTTCTGTTCTGTAATCTCAAATTTTTATCAATTTTGTACACTTAAAACAAATGAGCAAAGTTAAAATTTTACCTGAAGAAACTGTTCGCAAGATCGCAGCCGGTGAAGTTATCAATCGGCCTGCCTCAGTGGTCAAAGAATTAATTGAAAATTCAATTGATGCCCAAAGTCAAAAAATTACTATCGAATTAAAGGAAGGGGGAAAGAATGTTATCAAAGTTATTGATGATGGTGTTGGTATGTCACGCGATGATGTCCGATTAGCCATTCAGCGTCATGCAACCAGTAAGCTCGCGACAATTGATGACTTAAAGAGTTTGAAGACTTATGGTTTTCGGGGCGAAGCATTAGCCAGTATTGCCGCAGTTTCCCGACTTAAAATTGAAACTAATACTGATGAGAAATCAACCGGTACTTTTTTGTTCGCCGAAGCCGGTAATATTACCGAAATAAAAGAGATTGCGCGGGCAAAGGGAACGACGATCACGGTTCAAACTTTGTTCTATAATTTACCTGTGCGTCGGGGATTCCTTAAATCTGATAGTTATGAATTAAAACTCATAATTGAGACTTTACGGGCTTATGCTTTGATTTATCCGGAAATTACTTTTTCTTTATATAATGATGGAAAAGAAATCTTGATTTTACCGAAAGTCTCCTCGATCAAAGAAAGATTGAAACTCTTTTTAGAAAAGTCGGTATTTTCCAGTCTTTTTGAATTTAGGTTTGATAATCCAATTATTTCGTTTTGGGGTTTTATTTCCGCACCAGAAACCGCTAAGACTTTCTACGAGATTCAACAAGTGGTGTTTAATCAACGACCAGTTAAGAATCGAACTGTGCTTAAAGCGATTTATGAAGGCTATGCAGGGTCTTTGCGGGGCAATAATCCTAATTTTCTTGTATTTTTAGAAACCAGCCCGGAAAATCTGGATGTCAATATTCATCCAACAAAACAAGAAGTCCGGTTTGCAGATGAACGATTTTTGTATGATTTTATTAGTGAAGCAATAAGAAAAACCTTGGGACTAAAACGCCGAGAAGAATTAGCCGAAGAAACGAGTTTGTTTCAGAGTCGATTTTTTGAAACAGACACAGCACCTCAAGGATTTTGGCAACTACATAACGCTTATATTTTTGCTCAAGTTCAAACCGGCTATTGTATTGTTGACCAACACGCGGCCGCAGAGCGGATAATTTTTGAAGATATTTTAAGACAGACGGAAAAGCCTGATGTCCAAGGACTGCTTTTTCCGATAATTGTTGAACTGACACCAGAAGAGTTTATTATTTACGATGAGATTAAAGAGACTTTAGCGGCATTAGGTGTTGAAACCAAGATTTTTAGTGGCAGAAGTGTTGTAGTTGAAGCATTGCCGAGCAGTGCTAATTTAACTAAAAATGATATTCAGGAATTTTTTTTAGAATTAACCAGGATTGATAAAAAACAACTTTCGTTCAAAGAAGAGATTGCAAAACTTATTGCTTGTAAAGGTGCAATTAAAGCAAATCAGCGGCTATCTCAACCAGAAATGGAGGCGTTGATAAATAAACTTTTTGCTTGTAAAGACCCGTATTTTTGTCCGCATGGCAGGCCGACGATTATTAAGATTTCTCGGGAAGAGTTGGACAAGAAATTTGGACGATGATTGATGGAAATTTCAAATTCAAAGTTCCCAATCCCAAATATTAGATGAGGATATTTACATTAGTCGGTCCCACTAGTGTTGGTAAAACTGAAATTGCAATTGAGTTGGCTAAGAGATATAATCTTGAAATTGTTTCTTGCGACTCTCGACAAATTTATAAGTATATGGATATCGGCACGGCAAAACCAAAATTGATAAAAGGTAAATGGCTAATATCTGATGATAAATCAATAAAATTTCATATGATAGATATTGTCACTCCGGATGTTTTGTATTCGGCTGCAGATTTTGCCCGAGATGCAACTAAAGTTATTGAAGAATTAATTGCCGAAAATAAACGGTTCATTTTAGTTGGTGGCTCAGGCTTATACTTAAAAGCACTGTTTGAACCGTTCTTTTCCGCACCGGCAAGAGACCTAAAATTAAGAAGAGTATTAGCCAACGAACCATTGGATGAATTATACGAACGATTAAAAATGGTTGACCCAGAATCGGCTCGACGCATCCATTGTCAAGACCGGCAACGAATTATTCGGGCATTGGAGATTTATGAGCAAACCCGCATACCTTTGTCAATTCAGATGAAGACAAATACACCAAAGGCTAAATTTACGCCTTATTATGTTGGTATTATAATGCCACGCAGATTGCTCTATGAAAAGATAAATCAGCGATTTGACGATATGATTAAACAGGGATTGGTTGATGAGGTGAAAAATCTATTGCGGATGGGTTATACTAAAGAAAATAATGCGCTTAATGGAATTGGTTATCAAGAGATAATCAGATTTTTAGATGGCGAGATTTCTTTAACTGAAGCCATCAGTATCGCCAAGACTCGCTCTCGCCAATATGCTAAAAGACAGATAACCTGGTTTAAGAAAGTCAAGGTTATAAAATGGATTGAATATACGACATTAAACGAAACGATGAGAACTGTCAGTCGCGAATACGAAAATTATCTTGCATCTCTTCAATCATAACCATTATAAAAACTTTCTCATATTTAGATAATTAAATTTTTTAACAGCACAATTTATGTAAAGGGTATATTATGGCATAAAATTAATTTATTTACCCAGTCTTCTATTCATTCTGAACATATGCGAAGAATCAGAATCTCTAATATTTCTTAGCCGATGGTATTCTTCAATCGCTTTGCAACTTTCAGAATGACAGTGAAAATAAGTTAATGATAACACTTGTGTTAATCTTTAAATGCGGTATCCCGCATCGTGACAGGTAATGCGAATGGTATATTCCGTGATTTGGTTAGTGGTGAGATGCAAGATAAGGCAGATGCTAAGATATAAGATACATAAAATGGCTAAGTGCAACGCAGAAACATTGAAAAAGACATAAGTAATATAATAAATGAGAATATAGACACAAGAAATGACATTGGATTTGATCTAATGAGCGACGGAGTAAATGGGATGGAAGTGGTTCCGGTACTGCCACACCTTTTTTTACCTTCTTCTTTACTCTTTAAGACTTTTAATTAATATCTTTACAATGCGTTATTTGGCACTTAAAGCGCTAATCGCCATTGTATCAGGAATAGTTCTTATCCAACACATAAAAATCTCTAATTTATATTTACTCGGACTAATTACAATCGCTTTGGTCTTAGGATTTTTTACTAAAGGCTATTCATTGTATTTTGCTCTGACTTTAAGTTCAGCAATTAACTTTAATCAACAAAAAATACTTCATTCAACTATAGAAAGGTTTTCGCTCTTTAATACACCAATTAAAATCAAACTTCAAATTATTGAAGAGCCGATTGAATCTAATAATCGTTATTCTGCTAAGATTTTAACCATTAACAATTCATCATTCTCAGGAAAAGTTTTTCTTTTTATTAAGCACGCAGATAACAAAGTGTTATCTTATGGCGATATTATTGAGTGTACATCTCCAATTGTTCCATTTGATTTTACTAGAAATCCAAATCTAGTTGATTATAATCAATATTATCATAAGCAAGGCTATCTCGGCAATGTTTTCGTTACCCAATCTGAATTAAAAATTCTAAAAACTAAACAAGGTAATCGGTTTATGCAGTATCTGATAATTCCTTTGCGACACTATTTCTTCAAAACGATTGATAATTTTTTTGATGGCAATGAGAAAGATTTGTTGTTAGGTCTGTTGCTGGGTGAAAAGCGAGGAATGTCAAAAAGTATGAAAGAAACTTTTGCTGATGCTGGGGTTGCTCATATTTTAGCCGTGTCCGGATTACATGTTGCTATTCTTATTGGAGTGATGCTCTTATTATTGCCAATCATAAGAATCAGAGGAGTTTGGCAATTAATCATAATTATTATTGTCATAATTTTATATTTAAGCATCGTTGGCTTTAAGGCTTCAGCATTTCGTGCGGGATTAATGGCTTTATTTGCCAGTTTAGGTTGGTTTATTGAGCGCAGATATTTTCCAATAAACGGAGTTTTTGTTTCGGCGATCATTATTCTTTTAATCTCTCCGCAAGCATTAACCGAAATCAGTTTTCAGCTTTCATTCTTGGCTGTTACTGCAATAATCCTAATTACGGATAAAATCTATAAATTATTTAAAGAAACCAAGATGAACGATTTCATTAAAAGATATATTATTTTGCCATCAATAGTTTCTTTTTCGGCAAGCATCGGAACCGCACCAATTATTTTGTATTATTTCTTTAGATACCCGGCTTTAGTCGTTTTTGCTAATTTATTAATCGTGCCATTAGTTGGATTGGCAATTCCTTTGGGATTTATAGTTACTTTCTTTAATCTTTTCTTCAAACCTTTGGCAGGAATTTATGCTAATACCCTCTGGTTATTATTAAAACTGATTATTCTCATCAGCGAGCATTTTGCTCGGCTATCTTGGCAGATGATTAGATTAGGTCGTCCTTCAATCTTATCAATAATTATCTTTTATCTTATAGTATCACTTATCCTTTTCTGGCAAAATAAGCGTTTCCGGAAAATATCATTGGCTTTGATATTAATTGGAATAAATTTTAGTATTTGGCAGTATGTTTTCCAACCCAAACATCTTTCAATTACATTTCTTGATATTAAACAGGGTGATGCTGTATTCCTTGAGTTGCCCAATAAAAGAAAGATGCTCATTGATGCCGGTGAAGAAAATGACGTTGTCTTGCAGTTTTTGAATAGTAAAGGAATCAGAAGTATTGATTTAGCAGTAATCACTCATCCGCATCTCGACCATTATGGAGGATTTAGAAATTTGCTTGAAGATATCAAGATATTAAATGTAATTATCTCGACTGATGTATCTAAAGATACGTTATATATTAATCTTATTGAGAATCTTAAGCAAAAAGGCACAAATATTCTATATGCTGAACGTGGACAATTAATAAACGGATTAGGACTTAAAGCAGAAATCTTTTCACCAAATGCAGAAATTAAACGGATTTATAATCTTAATGCTTTAAATATTAATGATATATCAGTTGTTCTGAGACTTGAGTATAATAATACATCGTTGCTTTTCCCTGGTGATTTAGATGATGCAGAATTTATTGCTGGATTGCCAGTCCAGTCTAAAATTTTAAAATCACCACATCATGGCAGTAAAAAAGCAAATAGTCCCCTACTTTTTGAGGTGGTCAAACCCGAATATATTATTATTATGGGAAAAAAGAAGGTAGACTCTGATTTAACTGAGTTGATTGGCCAATATAAGATAAAACCGTTTAACATCAGAAGCGATGGCGCCTTAATAGTAAATATTAAAAAATCAGAAATAATATTCAAACGATTTAACGGTCAAAAATATTTTATCAAAGACATACCTTACTGAGATAAGGATAATAATAAATATTCTTCTCTATTATAAAGCATCCTATAGTTTAATTACTAATTGTATTGCTGAATCAAAATTCTGACAGGGCGTGACGAATGACGGATTGGGTTCAGTTTGAATTTTTGTAAATCCAACTCGGCCCGCAATATTAATATATCTAAAAAGATTGCTTTCAAAAGAACTAAAGATTCTTATTCCTTTTTTATTAAAAGCAAAGTTTCGACTTAAACCTTGAGCTCCAGTTTCATAAACATAGATTTTACAGTCCGAAGAATTTATATAAAAGTAATATATTCGTGATTCCAATTTGAAATAATGCACATTTAATTTTGCTCCCCCCAATAATAATTTGCCGGTTTTAGGTGAGTTTTTAGCATACCGGTCTTCAATGCTCATTAAGAGATTGAGATTTTTTAATATTTGATAGTTAAAATCAAATCTGGTTCCATAAGTTGTTAAAACTGCTTCTTGGTAATTACTTTTAAGCACCAAGCCGATTTGAAAAGGTCCCTGCTTACGATTGAGTCGAAATTGAACTCTTGCTGGTAATGAATCTAAGACAAAGTCTTGTTTAGTGCTTGCGTAAAGATACATCTTAAAACCTAAAAGATTATAGTAGATATTAAATTTAGCATAAGCTTGGTCTTTACGACTGCTAAGGGATTTCCATCGGCTATATGGTGAGAAGAAATTTTTTTGTTGGGCATAGATATCAAAATTTACTTTTAAGAATCGCCAGTCACCGATAATCTGTCCGCTTGCGCCAAAGCCAAAATTTAAACTATAGCCAAATTCAGTTCTTAAAAAATAATTGCCCAAATGCATCTTGGTATCAATACCCAAAAGACCTAAAGTTGAACCATAAAAAGAATTCATTGAGTCTTTCGGCGCAAATTTCTTATCATAGCTATTATGATATGTAGTTAGACCAACTAAAAATGATGGTTGGGAATAAGTCACTCTTAACCCTAATAGGTCAGAACGTAACTGATTGCGACGGGTAATTGTTGTCGAATCGATAAATTTAGTATAATAATAGATTCTATTGACACAGTTATCTTTTATATCGGCTGAAAGATATGTTGAAGATAGATATGTATAGACACCGAAATCAGATAATTGATTAAAATATGCAATACCAAATAATGAGGGATAATTATAAACACTTTTAACTTCATTTAGCGCCTGAGTTGGTTCTAACGAGAAGTTTTTACTCGGATTAAGATAGGAATATGGACCAGCAAAGAGCAGTTGTGAACCAAAGTTCATCGTATAATTTCCTAATAAAATGCGATTCTTTTGGGTTGTGATAGAAATTGAACTTGATAAGAAATCCGTAAGACTCTTTTCTTTCGCATCTTTGTCCGTAAGATAATAGATATTAATGTCTGTGCCTAAATGTTTTAAGAGCAATTTTGAGCGTGTTGTAATTTCCCATTCTTTAGTCTGGGAGATGTCTTTTAGACTATCTAGACTTATTTTCGTTTGAACCTTACTCTTAATTTTAGCAGGCAAGGAAGTCTGGATTTTGATAAACGGCTTAATATTATTTAGAAGTTCTGAGTCAAAACCAGAAATTTCTAATAACTCAGATATTGACTGAAACTTACCTTTCTTTTTGCGCACATGTAAAATTTGGTTCACATTAATTGGAGTTAAATACGGAATTTTGATTAATTCATCATAACCAGCAGTATTAATATCAAGTGGGTCGGTTTTTAACTCATCTAAGATTTCTTGAGTTATAGTTTCTTTTGGTAATTCAATATCTTCTTCAAATAGAATCTCTTCGGCTGTCTCTTTAGATAATTCAATATCTGCTTTTACTACATCTAGGATAAAAATCAGGCATATAAAAATAAGGGGTACTTTCAATGTTTGTGAGAATTTTGTTAACTTAAAGATAGACATATTCTTTTTCTTCCATTTTTAATATTCTATACTGATTTTTGGGGGTTATACATAATCGCGATAACCAATTTAGGATGAATCAATCAGCCCTACCCACCATAAATAATTCTTAAAGTAAAATAAATTAAAGATCTCTTTAACAACCGGTCTGTTTGACCTGATGGATAATCGATTAGACAATCCGCTCTGCTATCTTGTTGATAGTACATTGGTTAAATCAATCAGCAGTCTGGCGGGTAACCTAAAAGACTGTCGATTTGTTGGTCGAGTAGGTAAGCCGGCGGGTTGCCGACCGGTATGCCCCTCGGCTTGCCCCCTGGCTTGCCGGGAGGCTCGTCTATCGGATAATCGATAATCTCGTCCATATCACTTAAAACAATATATTTTTTAGTGGTGTCGGCTTTTTTATTATACGCATAAAATAGTACTTTTCGATTTTCCGCAAAATTTGATTATATCTCTTGATCGTATACATAAAATAGCATATTTCCACATAATTTAATTATATATCTTAAAATAATCGCCATACTACCAGAAAATTAATCTATTCTAAGGTGGGTAATCACCAAAAATAACCCAGACTAAAAATAGAAGTTTGTTTAAGTTGTGTATAAAATTGGAGTGAATAATCGAAATAAATATTACGGAAAGTAATTCCTAGACCTCCACTGATAATCAAAGGATTTGTCTTCATTCCCAAACGAAATGCGAGTTCAGGTATTACCTTAAATTCAGTTCCTAATTTAATATTTTGATTGTCTTGAGACTTAGTTAAATCACAGCCAAGACAAAAATCCGGTACCGGCTGGAATAAAACTCCACCAGTTAGTTGCCAAGGTATTTGTTCACCATTAGGATTTTGGGGCATATTAAGATTGTCCATAACAGCAGAAATTATGATTTTGTCTATCATCACATAGGATGTGCCCAAATTTAATGCCGGCATTAGACTTTGACCATAAGTATTAAGGTCAATATATAATCCTTTTATAATTAAACCGTAAGCGAGATTCGGCAATAGATTAAATCCGGCACTTAAAGATAAATTGAATTCCTGATAGTTGATAAACCCTAATCGGGAAAACCCGACACCGAAATTCTTATAATTTATACTCAAACGAGAATATTGTAAATCGCTGATTTCAAAAGGTCGACAATAGACTAAACCAATACCATTTTTATTAAGATTTGATAGTAATGCCGGATTAATTGCCGTAGCATTATAGGTTGATTTGATGGTCGAAGATATCTGTAATGCTGAACTGCTTCCACCAATCTCCTGATATTCAAAAATTGCCCAGAGATAGAATATGATTAACATCTAATTTGACAAAAATTCAGTTTTCTTTGCCTGAACGGGGATGGGCTTTATCGTAGATTTTTTTTAACCGCTCTACAGACAGATGGGTATAGATTTGGGTTGTTGCTAAAGAACTGTGACCTAAGAGTTCTTGCACTGCTTTCAAATCCGCGCCTCGTTCTAAAAGATGGGTTGCAAAAGTATGTCTTAAAGTATGGGGAGTAATATGAATCGCATCCGCCACCCGAGTAATTTGCGATTGCACAATCTTCTGAATTGAGCGTGTGGTCAATCGTTTGCCTCTTAAATTCAGAAATACTGCCGGATTATCTTTATCTTTGCGCATAGCCAGATATTCTTTCAATGCCTTTTGGGCATAACTACCTAAAGGGACAATTCGTTCTTTACTGCCTTTACCTTTAATTAAAATGACCTCGTTATAAAAATCAATATCGCTAATATTTAGATTTACTAATTCTTGTGCTCTGAGACCAGCACCATACAGTACTTCCATAATTGCTCGATTCCGAAAAGACTTTTCGTCATTACTCTGTATATTAAGTAATTTTTCTATCTGGTATTGAGTTAAAAAACCCGGAAGTTTTTTTGTGATTTTGGGAGTTTTTACTACTCGTGCCGGATTATTTTGTATTAATTTTTTGCGCATCAGATAACGATATAAAGACTTTAGCGACGAAAGTTTTCTTGCGACCGAGCTACGCTCATAGCCGTATTTTAAGAGATAACCGATAAAGTCTCTAATGTCTTCGCGTTTTACTTGAGTAATGTCTGAGATCTGTCTTCGGTCATAAAGAAATTCAAGAAACTGACTTAAATCAATCTGATATGCTCTTGCAGTATATTGGGAAAAATTCTTCTCTTGAATTAAATATTTTATAAAATCATTTATCTGTGTATGTGTCAGAGAAATCTGGCGAAAAGGCATAAAAGATAATATGATTAAACTTTCTGTAAGTCAATAAAAATATAAAGAGTTCTCAAATTCTATAAGTCGATAACAACTATAAAAAGTTCTTAAAAAATGGCTCTAATTTCCGAGATTAGCAGACCGACAATAATAATTGTCAGAAAAATAAAGAGGCTGGGTCTTTTCACCCAGCCTCGGTTAAGAGTTTTTATATTAATTACCGTGTAAACACCAGTTTCTTGGTATATTTCTTATCTGCAGTTTTGAGCGTGTAGAAATAGATTCCTTCAGCAACTTTTCTGCCAGTATCATCTGTGCCATCCCAAGTGAAATTATAAATACCTTTTGAGAGATGAGTGTTAACTAAAGTCTTTACTAGTCTACCTGAGGCATCATAAATTGTCAGATTAACATTTCCGGGTTCAGCTAAGGTAAAGGAAATCTTGGCTAAGCCGTTGGTCGTTGGATTCGGTCTTGCGCCACTAAGTGCAGTAACTGATGTTAAGTCAGGTCGATTTTCTTCAACACCAAGCGGCCGACCCTTTAATCGGACATCATCAATAAACATATTATTACCGTATTCGGAAATTCCTAAAAATCCGAAATAGAAGACACCGCTTAAATTACCCAGAAAAACCGATTGTTCCTCCCAGGCAAATGCTGTTGCATAACGAGGAATTGTAACAATATCAGTCCAATTTATACCATCAGTTGAAGTCTGCACTGTAATCCGGTCATTGGCACTCGAATATCCTGGGTCACGAGTCATATAGAATTTCAAAGTACACGGTTGAGGAGTTGTGCCCAGATCAATTGCTGGCGAGCGTAACCGTGCCGAATTGCCAGCTGACGCAAGGTATGAATAATATCTTGCCATGGCAGTCCCTTCAATTGGAGTGCAAGTAGGATTAGTGCCGGCTACTTCGCGGGACCAGTAATTATAAGTACTTGTTCCTGTAACACGAATCGTATCCCAACCTGGTGGCGGGAATGTGACATCATTAAATCCTTCCATTAGGATAAAAGCATGAACTAAAAATCCTCGGCTCTTTCGATTATTCTCAGGTCGTTCATCGCCCGCAAGTAAGGTTCTCACATAGATCGATTCATACTCCGTAATTGTTGGCGTCCAAGTAGCAAAGGTGACAACAGTTGTTTCGCCTGCGGCTAAGGAGGTAACAGTTTTAGTATCATGATAGCGAAGAACTTTATACGGACCGACAATTGAGCATGCAACTGGGAAATTAGTCTGAGTTGCAGTCCCATAATTCTTCACAACGGCTTTGGGTGTCATTGGTGTATTCGCTTGATGAGCACCAAGAGGTGCAATAATTCTTAGCACACCAACATCATTGGCTGGTGGTGGTTGAGTTGTCATTGTCAATCTAATATTTGGTCGGTTATAGGTTTGAGTTAGACTGGTCGGCTGACTACCATCACTTCTTGCACCTCTGGTTAGATATGTTGGCGATGTTGTTGTATATCGCCATTGTGGACAATCAGTTGATGAAATATATTGTTGAAACCCCTTTACAATTAAGATACGAAGATTTTCGGAGTTGTTATAGTAAAATGGAGTTGTTAGTTGAACTTCACGCCAACCAGTGCCAGCATCATTAGGAAATGAACCCGAATATACTAATTCCCATGGTGGTGGTGGTGGTAAGGTTACTGACCCGGATGCAAGCGAAGCATCTGTTGTATGACACATATAGATATCAACAGGTGTTATTGGGTCAGTGTTATTCCCTAATTCTCGCTCATAAGCAATATGGGTAATGTTTCCAGCAGTTCCAATTTCTGATTGAAGGTAGATCACTTCATGAGTATTATAGTTATAATAACGGTCTAATGGTTCGGTTCTTTGATAAGTCGTTGCAGTTCCAATGATGATTTGAGTAGAAGTGGAAATGTTGCAGGTTGAAGTTTTTCGGTCATTGGCTGGATTCTCATCACCTACCAAATTTGTTCTCATAATGACTGTTAACATCTCTTGTATCGTCGGTGTCCAGGTGTTAAAACTTATTATCGTATCGCGACCTGCGGCTAATGAGATTGTTCTTGAATCAGTGAATCGAACAGTACCAGTTGGATTGATAATTGAGCAGACAACCGGGAAATTAGTTTGATTAGCACTGCCATAATTTTTTACTTTAGCCTTTGGTGTCATTGGAGTATTGGGTTGATGCATACTACCAGGGCTAACAATCTGATCAATACCGACATCATTGGCTGCTGGATACCAGATTTCAATATCATCAACTAACCAGGCATAGTAGAGTCCAGGACCAGTTGGTGGTAGTGGGTCGTCAGCATGGAATGCGATCTTTATTGTCTGACCAGCATAAGCATTTAAACTTACTGTAATTGGTGTTGTATAGTAATTCCAACCGCCGGTTTGTGTTGACAAATCATAAATCACCGAGGTATCATTACCGACAATAACCTTGGTATAATAATGGTCACCATAAGTTGAACCAGCATAACCGTATGTCCACCAGGTTAAATTATAAACTCCACCAGGCGAACCAGTAAGAGTAATTGGAGGTGTTATCAACCATTCATCTTGGTAATTGTAAGACCACCAAAGACCAGCGCCAGCAGGTGCAGTATGATAATAGGGTGAAGTAGTGAATCTGTCCCAATAACAAGGATTTCCACCTTGCGTTCCTGTGTTGTTTTGAATTCTGGTCCAACCAGTTGGCGGAAATGTTGTGCTGGTAAAACTTTCAGAGAATAGCGTAGTCTTGGTATTATTCAGATTGGGGAAAATAATCGGTTCTCTAATTATAATTTGCTTGGTCACTTTAGGCTCAATTCCAAGTGCATCAACTTTTGATGTCGGAGTTGCAGCATTGATTGATATTGCCAACCCTAACATCATTATAAGGATTAATACTTTTTTGTTCATTGCGTCCTCCTGTTAATTTATCATTATCTGACCTGTCGCCAGGACAGGTTTGTTTATTAGTTTATTTTACAGTTGCCTCCTCCTGCCCAGTATGGCAGATATTTATATTATTAAAATTATTATAATATTTATTATCGGTTTCAGACATCGCTCGAAAATATGTTACAGCAACTGATAATCCGAATTCCATTACTCTTAAATTAAAGATCCAAGACTTCATCGCGTTTCCCTTCCGAAACGAAATTTTGATTATATCATAGACCGTACTTAGTTACATTTATATTAGTATCATACAAAATTTTTATAAATCTGTCAAGGATAAAATGAAAATAGAAAATAAGAATAACTTTGGTAATATTATGATGTTTATGATGTATCTAGGAAAGGAGTTAATATGGCTGATGTTTATTTAGGCGTTGATATTCATAAAAACTATTCAACCTTTGCCGCTTTACATCAAGACGGACGAATCTTTAAATTCGCTCATCATGTATCTAATACTTATGAAGCAGTATCTAAATTCCTAAACTCCTTCGGTAAAAAACATACCTTCTGTGCGGTCTTAGAAACCGGACGAAACTGGAATGTAATGTATGATTTATTAGAAACCATTCCCCAAATAGAAAGTGTTAAAGTCGCAAATCCACTTAAGACTAAAGCAATCGCT